>NC_014829.1:3344051-4012861 GCF_000177235.2 Evansella cellulosilytica DSM 2522
TATATAATGTAGCTTTAAAAACTTGTGTCATTCCTCTATTTCCTTTACTGTGAAGTGTTCAGTGTCATATAGCTTCAAAGCCTTCTCAATTTCCTTTTAGGTCTTCCACCACTTCTCCCTCTTGCCCTATATTGTTTTCCAAAACTTAACTTCAATCCACCAATTATCAAAGCAAAGTGATAAGAAGGCTTTTAAACATTTTAATCGTGTAAGTTTAGTTTGGTTACTTCCATTCACGCTATATTTTTTCTGAATTAATATCAGATACATAAGCAATTTGTATTAGTATTATAAAATGTTTTACATGATGTATAATCATTTATAGTTCGACTTCTATTCCCACTCACTTTCATTTGCCTAGTAATAACTTCTAAAGCCTTTGGAATAGTAATTGAATCATTTAATACTTTTTGTAAGATTCCGCCTTCAGTGGCAACGTTATAGCGTGGAGCGGGTATTTCTCCAATTATCTTTCTTATGTCCACATCAACATCTAAAATACCTTTTCTTTTCGTCATACAAAAAACCTCCTATACCGAAAGTGTATAAGTCGATATACGGTGTAATTTCTTACATGACCGTTATACTGACCGTTTCACTAAATGATATAGAAGGCTTATATGATGCTATTTATTCATTATGTAAATGGCGTCCCAGGAGAGATTCGAACTCCCGACCGACGGCTTAGAAGGCCGTTGCTCTATCCAGCTGAGCTACTGGGACATGGAGCGGGTGATGAGAATCGAACTCACGACATCAGCTTGGAAGGCTGAGGTTTTACCACTAAACTACACCCGCATATTTTTTTATTCTGTTTTTTTTAATCCGCCTTACAGTCTCTTCCTCTACTTGCTTTTGCTTCGATGCGTATCCGTCGAGACAACTCGTAGATCATTCGACGATGTAAACGCTCGTGGCTGAGGTTTTACCACTAAACTACACCCGCATATTTTTTATTCTGTTTTTTTTAATCCGCCTTACATGTCTCTTCCTCTACTTGCTTTTGCTTCGATGCGTATCCGTCGAGACAACTCGTAGATCATTCGACGATGTAAACGCTCGTGGCTGAGGTTTTACCACTAAACTACATCCGCATATTTTTTATTCTGTTTTTTTAATCCGCCTTACATGTTTCTTCCTCTACTTGCTTTTGCTTCAAAGTTATCTCTTTTTTCTGTGAATGAGGATCGTATTAAATCAGCGACATATATTAATATATACAATCCTCATTCAAATGTCAACCTTATTTCAAAAAAGTTTTATTTAATTTTTCCTGAGGCATCCCATCTACAGAATAGTAGTTCACAGAAGTGCCTTCATCACTCGTTTCAACTATCACGTATGTACCTAAGGGGTACTGTCTCGGTAGCCTTATGCTACCAGGATTTATAATTATAACACCATTTTGCTCAAATGCAACTGGTATATGCGTATGCCCAAAGCATACAATATTTGCACCTGTTTCTTGGCTTTTATAAATGAGATTCATCTCATTCATTTTTACATTGAGCAAGTGTCCATGTGCAACGAATACTTTCGTCCCTTGAACATCGATCGTTAGTTCTTCAGGGAAGTCTCCTCCGAAGTCACAGTTCCCTTTCACTATATGAACGTTCTTTAATAATGGAGAGCTTTTTGAAAGCTCCGAATCTCCACAATGAATGATTGCATCTACTTTTTTTTCATGACGATCAATCACTGCTTGCATTTCTTGCTCCCAGCCATGGCTATCACTCATAATTAGTGCACGCATGTTATTCACCTTCAAACAAATTAATTATATTAATATAGATAATTGCAACCTTATAACGACCACTTATCCCACTGTTGCTGCAGTAGAAGCATTGCATTCGCACGATGACTTAGTTTGTTTTTTTCTTCTCTACTAAGTTCGGCCATCGTTTTTTTCAGATGTGGTAAATAGAAAACCGGATCATAACCGAAACCAGAATTCCCACGGGGGGCCGTTGCAATAATTCCTTTACATGTACCTCTAATCGTTCTTGTCTCTTGGCCGGGTATATAAACGGCAATAACACAAACAAATTGAGCTGTTCTATTGTTATCTGATATTCCTTCTAGCTCTTTTAAAAGCTTTGCATTGTTTGCAGCATCATTTTTTTCTTGACCAGCATATCTTGCTGAATATACTCCCGGTCTACCGTCTAATGCATCTACCTCTAACCCAGAGTCATCTGATATCACGATTTGTCCTATTTTTTTACCGATTGTTTCTGCTTTTTTTATTGCGTTGTCCTCGAATGTATCCCCATCTTCAAGAACGTCAATATCTTCTTCAAGATCTAATAATGATTTAACCTCGATTCCCCTTTCTTGAAAAAATGCAGTAAACTCCTTCACTTTCCCTTCATTTTTTGTAGCAACAAACAAGCTCGTACTCATTTATTTCTCCCCTTCTACTAATAGATGAGGCGTTTGTATATAGTCAGAAATAGGACCGAGTGCTTCTTTTTGGTGGAGGAACAACTCGTTAATGCCTAACTCAGCTAAATCAAGCATTTCATTTAATTGCTTACGTGAAAATGTTGCCTCTTCCCCTGTACCTTGAATTTCTACAAATTCACTATTTCCTGTCATAATAATATTCATATCAACATTCGCCTTTGAATCCTCTATGTAATCTAAATCAAGTATCGCTATATTCCCTTCATTTACACCAACTGATATTGCTGCTAAAAAATGTTTTATAGGAAACTTTTTAATTTGCTTAGCTTCCTTTAATTTATGTAGAGCTAAAGCCATGGCAACAAATGCCCCCGTTACAGACGCCGTACGCGTACCGCCATCCGCTTGTATGACATCACAGTCAATCCAAATTGTTCTCTCACCGATTGCATCGAGATCTACTACTGACCGTAGTGCTCTACCGATAAGACGCTGAATTTCCATCGTTCTCCCACTTAATTTCCCTTTTGCTGACTCTCGAATATTTCTTTGCTCTGTCGCACGTGGAAGCATAGAGTATTCTGCTGTAATCCAGCCTTTTCCTTGCCCTCTCATAAAAGGAGGAACTCTATCTTCAATGCTTGCGGCACAAATAACTTTCGTTTCTCCGAAAGAGATTAAAACCGAACCTTCAGGGTGTTTTATGTAATGAGGAATAATGTCAACTTTTCTAATATCATCTGTTTTACGACCGTCGTGGCGCATCGTATCACTCCTTTTTTATAAATCGTAGTTCACGAAATTCATATTGTCATACCTATGCTATTTTAACCTAAAAAAGCATAGAACTAACGCTCCAATCCCGTTTTCTTATGAAAAACGTTATAACAGATTCACAAAAGCTGTTATTATTGTCTTTCCCAAAAAATAAAGGTAGCTTTTTTGCTACCTCTTTTATAGTAATCGTTTATTCTCTCTTTTTCAAATAAAGCTAAAAATAAATCACATAGGGAAAAATTTATCACTATTTTTGTTTAAAACGGTGGAATCCCGCACCTCTAAAAACTAGTTAGTCTATTAAATTTCACTGCTAATTTTATACTTACTTTTTGAGAAATTGAATAGGGTGACCCAATTGTTTTTCATCATTTGAGTCACCCTTTATAGATTATTACGAGTCTTTATTTATTTCTTTAATATTCTCCAGTATTGACCATATTCGGTCTTGCAACTGGTTCAGTAAGCGTCTCACCAGAGTTTACTTCGATTGATGATTCTGAATCGACTTGAAGTGAGACATTTTCAACAGTCGGTTGTTCCGTTAGTGAATAAACAATCATATTCAATACATACTCTGAAAGGGCTGTTCCTTCAGACATATTTAAAAGTGCCTCGTTGAAATTTAGTGTAAGCGTGCCGTTCGCAAGCTGAGGAGCATCTAACAGCTCAACACCATTAGAAAATTCAGTTAAAAGCGGTGACATCATTCCTGGACCTTTTATTAACTCTCCTACCACTGCTTCGTATAAATCGTCGTCTTGATTTACTCGACGAGTTACAGGCACATAGTATGTTTGATCATCTGTTTGAGATAAGAAATAAAGAACAACTGATTTTGTATTGACTAAGTCTGCTTGATCACTCATCTCTAGGTTAATACCATGATTCCTTGTATAACCGGAAGAAGATATCGGAGTACCATTTTGAGGCATCATAGATAATTCTTCTCCATCTAATTGCAGCTTCAAGCTATCAACACCGTCTAGCTGTGTCACAGTCCAAGTGAGCGCTTGTAATATTTGCATTTCCTGTTGTGGATGATATTCAGTAAATTGCTCAGAAAGATTTAATGTAGCTGTTCCTTGTTGTACCTCTGCATTTAATATTTCTGTACCTGATGGGAGTACAGCTTGAAATCCATTTGGCAATAATTCAGTAACCGGACCACCTTGAACTAAGTATTGTACAATCCCCTCTAATTCACTATCTCCCCTAGGAAGATTTACACTTTGAGGAGCAACTAAGCCATTGCTATCCACTAAGTACAATTCTCTCATAACAGTTTCACTGACAGTTCCACCTTTTTCTTCGGCCTCGTCAGCAACCCCGTCTCCATCCATGTCTGTAGTACTAGAGGATTGATCACCATCTTCCTCTACCACTAGATCAACTTCAAGTCCTTCCTCTTCATCCACAAAGTTTATTTGTTGTGGAGGATCGATCTCTTGTAAAACATCATCAACTGGATCCGAACCACAAGCTGTGAGTGTAACAGCAGCCGCAACGATTAGCAACCACCCTGATTTTAATTTTAGGCGACGCATACTATTCCCTCCTTGACAGTTTGTACTAACATATATACGAGCTTATCTAAAATTTAGACCAATATAATTGAACAACCTTAAAAAATCTTTTTAACTCAAAAAAGGCTGCACTTTACGTGCAGCCTTTTTTCAAACCGTTAACTATACTATTTATTTTTTATTAAGTTTTATAAAAAAACTATTTTTAGGCTTTTCATGAAGATGAATTTTTTGTACATCTATATCTTCCATCAGCAACCACTGTTTAGCTATTTGCTCAAACATATCACTCGATCCTGTAGAATAAAAGGCATGTTTCGGAATACGTTCTTCTTTAAAAAGGAGCTCTTGATGATATAATAATGCACTTACCTCTCTTGCAGTTTCATCCCCTGAACAAATGATCTCTACTTTTTCACCAGCTATTTCTCTAATAACAGGTGCTAGTAATGGATAATGGGTACATCCAAGAATTAAGCTGTCAATCCTCGTACTTAAGATTGGTGCTAACGATTCTTTAACAATCTCACTCGCCTCATCACTAGAAAATAACCCTCTCTCGACAAGAGGAACTAAGTTTGGACATGCCAAACTCTCCACTTTCACTTCGTGATTAATCATCGTCAGCTCACGCTCGTACGCTCCACTATTAATCGTACCTTCTGTACCAATTACACCTACATGGTCCGTTTTAGTTACCTTCAACGCAGCAATTGTCCCTGGGTGAATGACACCAACAACAGGAATTGGCAATTGTTGTTTCGCTTCTTCTAACACAACAGCTGTAGCAGTGTTACATGCGATCACTAGCATCTTTATATCTTTTAATAGTAGATAATCAATCATTTCCCATGTATATTTACGCACTTCAGACTCTGGTCTAGGCCCATACGGACAACGTGCAGTATCACCAATATAGATGATTTCTTCCTTCGGTAGTTGACGGATTAATTCAGACACTACAGTAAGACCACCTACACCTGAATCAATCACTCCTATTGGTCTATCCAATGGTATACTTCCTCTTTCCATTATATATATTTACTCTGACTTCCATGTTTCGGAGTCACGTTTCATTTCATCGTTCAAGAAACTCAAGCTTTTCTCAAGGAAATCAATTTCCTCTTTGGAAAAGTTTTCTAATATTCCTTGTAAATATGTTTGTCGCTGATGAATCACTTCCCGAATGATTGTAGCACCTTTATCTAAAAGGTGAATTCTAACAACACGACGGTCTTTCGTATCTTTCACTCGCTCTACTAATTCGTTTTTTTCCATACGATCCACTAAATCAGTCGTAGTACTGCAAGCTAAATACATTTTAGAAGATAATTCTCCTATCGTCATGTCACCTTTTTCATTTAACCACTGTAGAGCAACAAACTGCGGAGGGGTGATTGGGAATTCATTTAAAATCTCTCTCCCTTTTTGTTTAACTATATCCGCAATTCTTCGTAATGACTTTTCAATATGCGCTACTTGATCTATTTGTACTGTCATCCATATTCCCTCCTTTCGAAAAACGAAACACCATATAAACTTATTTTCGTTGTTTTCATCAATAATTTCAAGTGTTTATCTCGTATTACTAGTGAAAAACCACAAATATCGACGTTTTTTTGTATTTTGATACTCATTTTTAATGAAATGTTCTATAGTTGTCAATTTCATCATTCACTAAATAACATCATACTTTCAAAAGATATTTTCTTATTAATAAATTTTCTTTTTGACTTACTTTGAACATTGTTGTTGATTTTCACTTCAGGATACTCGCTTGCCGCGGGCAAGGCTTCAGCTAATCGGGGGAACCCCACCCCGATGGATCTTCAGCTCTTGCTTTTCCCGCAGGCGTCTCGTACCCTTTCCTTCAATCAACAATACTTTGTACAAAACCGGGGAATTATGCTGCTACTGAATACTTGAAGCAATTTCATCATTCACTTTCTAAAAAGATCTTAGTCTCAGAATAATATCATCTCATGAAAAATTTCTTGTTAATTTAACTTTGGTGTTTTTTTTCACTTCATGATAACTTGTCAAAGATGCTTGCCATACTTCGATTTAAATATTCTTACTAAAACTCCATTCTAGGTGTAAAAAAAGAGGACACCCTAAAGGTTACTATTTCAACCTTTTGGAATATCCTCTTGATAAAACTATTTTATAAATGATTTTTCTACAAGCGATTTCACTTCTTCAGCAGTGTTTAAGTGTAGTGCTTCTTGTGCGACCTTCTCGGCGGCCTCTTTAGTGATTCCCGCTAGCTGACTTCTAGCTGGCAATATGGAGGTAGCACTCATACTGAATTCATCTAATCCAAGACCTAGTAATAGAGGTATGGCAACTGAATCACCAGCCATTTCCCCACACATACCAGTCCACTTACCTTCTTTATGTGATGCATCGATAACCATTTTTATTAACCGCAAAATCGCTGGGTTATATGGTTGATACAAATAGGAAACTTGTTCATTCATACGATCTGCAGCCATCGTATATTGAATCAAATCATTAGTTCCTATACTAAAAAAGTCAACTTCTTTTGCAAATTGCTCCGCCATAACAGCGGTAGATGGGATTTCGACCATAATACCTATCTCTATAGAATCACTTACTTCAGTACCATTATCTAATAACCCTTTCCTCTCTTGTTCAAGGATTTGCTTCGCTTGTCTAAACTCACTCAAAGTCGCAATCATTGGAAACATTATTTTTATGTTTCCGAATGCACTTGCTCTTAGAAGTGCTCGCAATTGTGTTCGAAACATGTCATCCTGTTCTAAACAAAGACGAATTGCCCGAAACCCTAAGAAAGGATTCATTTCTTTCGGAAGATCTAAGTAAGGTAATTCTTTGTCTCCACCAATATCTAAAGTACGGATAACGACAGGTTTTCCATCCATTGCTTCAGCGACACTTTTATATGCCTGGAACTGTTCTTCTTCTGTAGGTAATTGATCTCTTCCCATATATAGGAATTCAGTACGGTAAAGCCCCACAGCCTCTCCACCGTTATTTTTTACACCTTCAATATCTTTCGGTGTACCGATATTTGCAGCAAGCTCTACATGGTGACCATCCTTCGTTGTAGTAGCTTCATGAACGAGCTTCGCCCATTCTCTTTTTTGTTCTTCATGTTCTTGTTTCTTTTTCTCATAATCAGCAAGCTCTGTACTTGAAGGGTTGAGAATGACATCCCCCTCCATTCCATCGACAATAATAGTGATGCCGTGCTCCGCTTCACCTGTAATGGACTTTGTACCGACAACAGCTGGAATTTCCATTGACCTCGCCATAATCGCAGAGTGAGAAGTCCTACCACCAATGTCAGTAACAAAACCTTTTACAAATTGTTTATTTAACTGAGCAGTGTCTGACGGCGTTAAATCCTCAGCAATAATGATCACTTCTTCATTTATTTCTGTTAAAGACACGATTGGCTTACCTAAAACATGTGCAAGAACCCTTTGAGAGACGTCCCTTATATCAGCTGCTCTTTCCTTCATATATTCATTTTCCATTGCTTCAAACATAGCAATGAATTGATCAGCAACAGCTTTTAATGCATATGCTGCATTCACTTTTTCATCTCTCACTTTATTACGTATCGTATCCACTAATTCTGGGTCACTAAGTACTAGTATGTGAGCAGAGAATATTTCTGCGTGCTCTTCACCAAGACTTTGAAGCGTTTTTTCTTTAATTGCTTCGAGCTCTCCTTTAGCTGTTTCAAGAGATAAATCAAATTTTTCTATTTCTTTATTAATATCATTCACTTCTTCTTTTACTACTGTTAAATCAGGAGGAACTAAGTGGAAGGCTTTCGCTATTGCTATTCCAGCCGAAGCACCAATCCCTGTTAATTTCATTGTCATTACTCTGCTAATCCTTCCTTCATAAGGGCATCAAGTTCTGCCATCGCTTTATCAGCATCTGCCCCTTCTGCTTTAATTGTTACTTCAGCTCCTTGAGAGACACCTAAAGACATTACACCCATGATTGATTTAAGGTTTACTTCCTTCCCTTTGTGCTCTAAAGTAATTTCTGCATCAAACTGTCCAGCTTTATTAACTAGTTGTGTAGCTGGTCTCGCATGAATTCCTGTGTCTGCTGTAATTGTGTATTTCTTTTCTGCCATAATAAAACACTCCTTTTATAATTTAACTAGTGGTCTACGAATGTAATCATAAGCGTTTCTCGCTATTAAAGTACCCATATTATAAAAGTTTAACGCTAATTTTGTGAGTAAAATAAAAAGGCATGAGCAAAGACTATATATGACATACCGGTAAACCAATCCGATAGCTCAACAAAAGAATAAATGCTGTTGAGAATTTCATATACACCTCTTTACTCATGCCTGATCGAATCAGTAACACGTTCTTTGGTGATAACTTTTCATTTATGATACTAACGCTACTTATTTTTTTACATTTTTAACCACTTGTATTTACAAGTTTTATTGTAACATATTTTCTTTTTTCAATACAATAAAAATACTCCAAAAAATAGATTAAAAGAATATGATGAATAACCATCATCTTTTGTTTTCTTTAAAAATAACCTCAGGGTGATTTTCCCTGAGGTTTTAAGCGAAAACTTTACTGCAATCGTGTATTGCTAGCTTAAATCTTTAGTTCCCCTAATCTAACTAATTCAATAACAGCTTGAGAACGCCCCTTAACTCCAAGCTTTTGCATCGTATTTGAGATATGATTTCGAACAGTTTTTTCACTAATAAACAGTTCTGCGGCAATCTCTTTTGTTGTCTTATCCTGTACAAGAAGTTCAAACACTTCTCTTTCGCGCTTCGTTAGTAATGGTTTAGGTCGGAACTCATGTTCTTTCAATAGTTTCACCCTTTCTTGCATGGGCTGCTTTGTCTAATTTATAGCAAGCAGTAGGTTTGTATTTAGTCATCATTATCTTATGTAAGGAATGGAATGCCTGTGACATGACTTTACTAGGCAAGAAAGGATTTTTTCTTTTAAAATTACGATTCATCTAATAAAAAAGAGATATAAGAAGGTATTTGAATAAAAATATTTGATTAACTGCCTTTTTTTAATCGCTCTTTAACATGATCGCTCCAAGGTTCTGGTTTTCCAGAAACACTTGAAATTTGAACAATTCTTCCTCTCCCAGTTAAACACACTTCATTATTCTCGTTTAAAACAATATAATGCAATTCAACTGAAGTATTGCCCACATGTACGACCTTCACTGCCACCTTTATTGTCTCATCAAAAAAAATTTGCTTCAAATAGTTACACTGAATATCTGCAGTTACCGGAAATACAGAACTACCTTCTTTTATTGTAAGACCTAAAGATCTCAAAAAGTTAATGCGTGCCTCTTCAAAGTAGACAAATGCATTTGTATTATTCATGTGTCCAAATGCGTCAGTCTCAGAAAACCTTACACATATGTTATGAAAAAAACGAAAGCTTTGTTTCCATTCTTGAAAATTACCGATGTAATCGGGTAAATTCATTTACCTTCCCCCTAATAAATGAATGAATAATCATTCATGAAATTTTGATAAGAAAAACGTTATGTGAGTCTCACTCATTAACGCTTTTCTTCAAAATAAAAGGAGAGACAAATCTCTCCCCTTATTATTTTTATACATTGTCACTTCCAAAGAAGTTCTTAAAGGATTGTAATGTTGTTTCTCTATTTAAAGAAGCGATAGATGTTGTCAATGGTATGCCTTTAGGACATGCTTGCACACAGTTTTGTGAATTACCACAGTTTGTTAATCCACCTTCGCCATCCATAATCGTTTGAAGGCGTTCTGTTTTGTGCATTGCACCCGTTGGATGATTGTTAAATAAACGAACTTGAGAAAGTGCTGCAGGTCCAATAAATTCTGATTTACTGTTTACATTTGGACATGCTTGTAAACATACACCACAAGTCATACATTTTGATAACTCATATGCCCATTGACGTTTAGATTCTGGCATGCGCGGTCCCGGCCCTAAATCATACGTTCCATCTATTGGTACCCATGCTTTTACACGCTTAAGAGAATCAAACATTCTACTTCTATCTACAACTAAATCTCTAACAACCGGGAACGTATTCATCGGCTCTAGACGAATAGGTTGTTCAAGCTGGTCTATTAACGCTGTACAGGATTGACGAGGCTTTCCGTTAATCACCATTGAACAGGCGCCACATACTTCCTCTAAACAGCTTGAATCCCACGATACAGCCGTTGTCTCTTTTCCATCTGCATTCACTGGATTACGGCGAATTTCCATCAATGCGGAAATAACATTCATATTTTCACGGTATGGTAGTTCAAAAGTTTCTTTGTATGGTGCACTATCCATGTCCTTTTGACGTGTAATGATTATTTTAATTGTTTTCCCACTCATGATTTTTCACCCGCCTTCTTCTTAGAAGTGTAGTCGCGCTTACGAGGCTTGATGAGAGATACATCAACATCTTCATATTCGAAATTAGGTGTATTCGTTTCAGGGTTATATTTCGCTTTAGTCGTTTTTAACCATTCCTCATCGTTTCGTTCAGGGAATTCTGGTTTATAATGCGCACCTCGGCTTTCGTTTCTGTTATAAGCCCCTAGTGTAATGACTCTTGCTAAGTTTAGCATCCCTTCTAATTGACGAACAAATGCCGCACTCTGGTTACTCCACTTTGCAGTATCATCAATATTAATGTTCTTGAAACGTTCCATTAATTCTAGTATTTTTTCATCAGTAGCTAGTAGCTTTTTATTTTCGCGAACTACAGTTACATTTTCAGTCATCCATTGCCCTAGTTCCTGGTGAAGCTTAAATGCATTTTCTTTCCCATTGAAAGAAAGGATTTCTTGGAATTTTGCTTCGTCAGCTTTGATCTGTGCCTCATAAACAGAATCTGAGATTTCCTCACTCTTCTTTTCAAGACCTTCAATATACTCAATCGCTTTCGGACCAGCGACCATACCTCCGTAAATAGCTGAAACTAGAGAGTTTGCTCCTAATCTGTTAGCACCATGCTGAGAATAATCACACTCACCAGCTGCAAACAAACCTGGAATATTGGTCATCTGATTATAGTCAACCCATAATCCACCCATAGAATAGTGAACTGCTGGGAATATTTTCATTGGTACTTTACGAGGATCGTCACCCATAAATTTTTCATAGATTTCCATGATCCCACCAAGCTTAACATCGAGCTCCTTTGGATCCTTATGAGAAAGGTCTAAATAAACCATATTTTCACCATTAATTCCGAGCTTTAAGTCGACACATACGTGGAATATTTCCCTTGTTGCAATATCACGAGGAACTAAGTTCCCATAAGCTGGATACTTCTCCTCAAGGAAGTACCATGGCTTTCCATCTTTATACGTCCAAACACGCCCACCTTCTCCACGTGCAGATTCGCTCATAAGTCGAAGCTTATCATCACCTGGAATTGCGGTAGGGTGGATCTGAATAAATTCACCATTTGCATAATAAGCACCTTGCTCGTACACTGCTGCTGCAGCATAGCCGGTGTTAATCATGGAGTTGGTTGATTTACCAAAAATAATCCCTGGACCACCTGTAGCCAAAATAACAGCATCAGCTCTAAAGGATTCTATTTCAGAAGTTTGTAAGTTTTGTGCCGTTACACCACGACATACATTATCATCATCTAAGACAGCGTGTAAAAATTCCCAGCCTTCATACTTTGTGACTAATCCCGCTACCTCATGACGTCGTACTTGTTCATCTAGCGCATATAGAAGCTGCTGACCAGTCGTAGCACCAGCAAATGCTGTACGGTGATGTTGTGTACCGCCAAAACGGCGTAATGCTAAAAGGCCTTCACCAGTACGGTTAAACATTACTCCCATACGATCCATTAAATGAATAATACCAGGTGCTGCATCACACATTGCTTTTAGAGGCGGTTGATTCGCTAGAAAGTCTCCTCCATATACAGAATCATCAAAGTGCTCCCATGTAGAGTCGCCTTCCCCCATTGTATTTAATGCGCCGTTAATTCCACCCTGCGCACAAACAGAGTGTGAACGTTTTACAGGTACTACGGAAAATAAGTCAACGGAAACACCTGCTTCGGCTGCTTTAATTGTCGCCATTAGCCCAGCTAAACCGCCGCCAACAACGATAATTTTACCTTTGCTCATTCTAAACACTCCTTCTCTTTGGCTAGACAAATGCTAAGATTGCTCTTATACCGATATAGGACATCACAACGAATATAGCCATTGTAACGTATGTTGCAATTTGTTGAGATCTTGGTGATACAGTGATTCCCCATGTAACAGCAAATGACCATAAACCATTCGCTAAATGGAAAGATGCTGCAACGATTGAAATAATGTATAGAACAAGAGCGATCGGACTAGCGACAATGTTTGCTACCATGTCATAATTCACTTCTGCTCCAAGTGCTTTTTGAATTCTCGTATCATATATATGCCATGCGACAAAAATGATCGTTATTACTCCTGTAATACGTTGTAAGCGGAACATCCAGTTCCTAAAATAACTATATGTAGACGTATTATGTTTAGCTTGAAAAGCAATATATAGACCATAAATGCCGTGAAAAATAATTGGAATATATATAAGACCAAATTCCAATACTAATAAAAACGGCAAGCGTTCCATCATTCCTGCAGCTTGATTATATACTTCTGGTCCTTGTACCGCCTGGTAGTTCACCAAAAAGTGAACGACTAAAAAGGCACCTAATGGTACAACACCTAGCAGGGAATGTAATTTCCGATAGAAAAACTCACGATTAGTAGACATCAAACTCTCCCCCTATTATGTTTTATACTATACTAATAACCTATTTTATGAACGAACAAATATACCTCCTTTAACTTCTCAATTTCTATTATTCTAACATTGTCAATCATTAAATTGCACACAATTTTGTATAAAGTGTGACAATTCCATTTTACCCCTCTTCCCTATGCTGCGTCAAGAAAGCGGATACAGTATTTAATTTTATAAAAAAGCGTTTAGCTTAACACAATCTCCTTATTAAACCTTTATTTGTCTCGCATTTAATTAAAAAAAAAGAGCCCTCAAAAGAATTAACTCTTTAAAAGAACTCTTTTCAAATAAATATTAAAACGTTGGTATTACTGGGATTATTAACCATAATCCCCCTTCTTACTCTTTATTTACATGCGATTATATATTCTTTTACTTTCATTAATACAGTTACTTTCCATTTAATATAATAAATGTTTTATGTGTGAAGAAATGCATACACAATTTTCTTGAAATACCTTTTTGTGAATTAACCAATAATGATACGTTCTGTGGGATATTTATAATGACTCGTTTTTTCTCTACCTCTAATAGAAAAGAGGAATGCTACTAAACCAACCCGTCCAATTAGCATCAGCACCATCAAGGTAATTTGACTTGGAAGTGTTAATGTTGGGGTAATTCCCATCGATAAACCACACGTTCCAAACGCCGAGCTCACTTCAAATATTATCGCCATTAGCTCTAATTCACTACTATGCTCAAAAGCACTAACTAAAATAATGGCAGTAAACAACCCAACAACGAAAACAGAAAGTACGATAAACGCTTTTTGGCGGTCCTCTTCGTGTATTTCTCTCCCAAATGCTTTTACATCTTTTCTTCCTAAAGCAAAGCTTCTAATTGTTAAAAACATGACCGCAAGCGTTGTCGTACGAATACCACCACCAACACTTGATGGACTCGCGCCGATAATCATTAATGCTGATAAAAACAATAAGCTCGCCAAAGTTAATTGAGAGACATCCATTGTCGCTAAACCGCCACTTCTTGCAGTAGCCGAATTAAATAGTGAAAAAAATAGTTGCTGATGCCAACTTAATCCATCGTAAAAAGCGTTTTTTTCTATGATCCACAAACCTACTACACCGATTCCGAACACAATAAAATAAGTAGAGGCAGCAATTTTCGTAAACAAGCTAAACCTAAAACTTCTATCCTTCGAAGTAAAATACTCCTTTAACTCCATTAATACAGGGAATCCAATTGCTCCAGCGAAAATTAAAAGAATGGAAACTAATTGAACAAAGTAATCATCAACGAATGGAATTAAAGAAGCTCCTGTAACGTCAAAGCCGGCATTCGTAAAAGCTGATAATGCGGCAAAGGCACCTTGATAGTATGCCTCTCCAACTGTATCAAAATAGTTTAAGAAATACGTTCCCAGTATTAATGCACCTATTATTTCTATTCCTAAAGCGACAAACAAAATTCCACGCATTAAATTAACGAGACCAGAAAAAGCAATTTGATTGTGGTCTACCATGATAAGCATACGTTGGGAAAGATTTATTTTCCTACCGAATACGAGCCAAATGAATGTCCCTAGTGTCATCACACCAATTCCACCTAATTGAATCGCTAACGCTAATATAAAAACACCGAAACCACTATAAGTTTCAGAAACGTTTACGACAGTAAGTCCTGTGACACTTACTGCACTTACTGATGTGAAAAGAGCCTCAGAGTAGGTAACGTTTACACCAGGCTGCGCTGATATTGGTAAGTATAAAAAAATACTAAATACAAACATTGCTATTATGTAAGAAAATACAATAATCCTAAAAGGACTTAAAAACTTACTCATACCAAGATTCATTTAACATTACCTCCGCCTATAAATCGGGTAATAGTATAACACGGGATTAACATATATACTATAGTTTGTCCAAGAAATTCATGGATAATTTTTATCCGAATGAATCATGTATGTGGTAATATAATAAAAGAATAAGTTTACAGATTAACAAATGAAGGATGAATGCAATGGCCAAGAAGAAACAGTGGATTGACACAATTGAAGAACTCAATATGGAGGTTTCAGCTTATAGTAATCATCTTCTTCGCCATGTATTATTACCTGAACTATTAGGGGAAGATGAGGAAAGTATTTTATACTGGGCAGGAAAATCAGTTGCGAGAAAGCTTAAAACAGAGCAATTAGATGACCTCTCACTTTTTTTTGAAAAGGCGAACTGGGGAACACTTTCTCTCTTAAAAGAAAAAAGGACCGAAAAACATTACGAATTAGTAGCTCCCCTTATGATACACGAACGCCCTGTGACTTTAGAATGTGGTTTTTTAGCGCAATGGACTGAGCAGCAAACACAGTATGTGACAGAGGCCACATATGAAGTGAAAAAGAAAAAGCCTTTAACGTGTCGGATCATCGTTCGTTGGGATAACTCCGATCCTATTTATAAGGACTAATAAATATTTATTTTAGAAAAAAATGGGGACTCAAAAGGCTAACCTTATGAGTCCCCATTTATTGTTACTATGATGTTACTTTCGCTTCTTCTCGCACATCTAAGTCAAATGCGGTGTGAAGTGCTTCCACTGATTTCACCATATCTACTTCAGGTATGACAACAGATACTTTAATTTCTGACGTACTTACCATTTTAATAGAAACTTCTTGCTCAGAAAGTACTGTAAACATGTTTGCGGCAACACCAGGGTTTGAAACCATACCAGAACCAACTATTGATACTTTTGCCAAGTTATCCTCGTGACGAATATGCTCGTAACCTAATTCCTCTTTATTTTTCTCTAAAATAGAAAGCGCTTCTGTCAATTCATGTGTGTGAATGGAAAAAGATATATTCATTTCATTTTTGCCTGTCATTTGTTGAATGATAATGTCGACATCAATGCCCGATTCCGCAAGTGCTGAGAACACATTTGACATTGTATTAAAGTTATTCGGTAAATGTTCAATTGTAATTTTTGTCACTGCACCTTCAAAAGCTAATCCTCGTACTGCTAAATTTTGTTCCATTGACGCTTCCTCCTCTACAATCGTTCCTTCTTTATCAACCATGCTTGATCTAACAATAAGTGGTACATTATAGTTCTTTGCAAATTCAACTGCTCTAGGATGCAATACTCCAGCACCTAAGTTTGCAAGCTCCAGCATTTCATCATAGGAAATGCTATGTAGTTGTCGAGCTTTTTTAGCAGTTCTAGGGTCACAAGTATAAACACCAGTAACATCTGTAAAAATAGAACATGATTCAGCTTTAAGGGCAGCAGCCAACGCTACTGCAGTTGTATCAGAACCACCACGACCAAGCGTTGTTATCTCACCGCTTTCCGTCATCCCTTGAAAACCAGCTACTATTACAGCTTTATTTTCATCTAAAGCGGATTGCACTCTATCTGTCTCAATTCCCATTATTCTAGCGTTTTGGTGAATAGGCTCCGTTTTAATCCCCGCTTGCCAACCAGTAAACGAAACGGCATCAATACCGATTTCCTTTAAAGCCATAACCATTAAGGACATCGTTACTTGCTCACCAGTACTTAATAGCATATCCATTTCTCTTTTATCAGGATGCTCACTTATATCTTGCGCTAATCCTACTAACGCGTCGGTTGATTTCCCCATCGCAGATACAACGGTAACTACTTTGTTACCTGCTTCCATTGCAGCTTTCACCTTTTCAGCTGCTCTTTTAATTTTTGTTACATCTCCTACAGAAGTCCC
This sequence comes from Evansella cellulosilytica DSM 2522, assembly GCF_000177235.2. Classification (NCBI taxonomy): domain Bacteria; kingdom Bacillati; phylum Bacillota; class Bacilli; order Caryophanales; family Bacillaceae; genus Evansella; species Evansella cellulosilytica. Next base: position 3,361,286 of record NC_014829.1, read on the forward strand.
TCCGAACTTCTGAACAATCGTTGCCAACATGAACGCCTCCTCTTTTGATTCAAACATACATTTCATTGTACTCTCTGCCCTATTTAATAGAACATAATCAATAAAGATAGCTCACGGATGAAACCTATGAAAGTATGAAGCTAACATACCCTATTCAGCTTTAATTAAACTGAAATTTTTCATGAGGTTTCGACAAAAATAAAATAAAAAACGACAGTAGGCTATATCCCACTGTCGAATACGACTTTTAAAATATGATACATACAAAGCCGCTCCGTGAGATAGTGCTCCATGCAGTTCTCCTGCATGACAGTTCTGTACTTATTCAATACAGATCCAGAAGATTGTCGTTGAGAAAACATTTCTTCTTCGGCGAATTCCCCTTTCAAGCTATGATCTTTGAAGCTCAACCTTCTCTCATAGTTTACTGATGGTTTTCGCACCTCTACCTTCACTCCTAAGAGCAAAAAGTTATGAATTTTTATTTTTTTGTAAGGAAATATTACACAAATAGTAGTTTATCAAATACATTTTTTTTTTGCAATTACGATTATTGCTCCTCTTCTTGTATTTTATCGAATAGCGCTTTAGCAACTAACTTTGGTATACCTACACCTTCAATTTCCTCTATATTAGCTTCCTTTATTCGCTTTAACGATCCAAAATGCTTTAAAAGTTCCCTTTTTCTCTTTTCTCCAATTCCCTCAACATCATCAAGTATAGAAGAAAACATTGATTGCTTTCTTACGTTTCTATGAAACGTAATGGCAAATCGGTGCACTTCATCTTGAATTCTTTGGAGTAAATAAAACTCCTGACTCGTTCTTTTCAAAGGAACGACCTCAGCCGGATCTCCGATCATAAGTTGTGAAGTACGGTGCTTTTCATCCTTTACGAGGCCGCAAACAGGAATATAAATGCCGAGCTCGTCCTCTAACACACCTTGCGCAGCAGAAATTTGTCCTTTTCCTCCATCGATTACAATTAAGTCAGGAAGTGGTTGATTTTCTTTCAGCAACCTTATATATCTTCTTCGAACAACTTCTCTCATCGATTCATAGTCATCAGGTCCCTCTACATCTTTCACTTTGTATTTACGATAGTTCTTTTTATCTGGCTTACCATCCAAAAAAGAAACCATCGCAGATACAGGATCGACTCCTTGAATATTAGAGTTATCAAAAGCTTCGATTCGATGAGGCGTTTCTATATTTAGTGCAGCACCGAGACGTTCAATTGCAACGATCGTTTTTTGCTCATCTCGCTCTATAAGATCGAATTTCTCCTTTAAGGCTATTTGTGCATTTTTATTAGCAAGGTCAACTAATTGCTTCTTTTGTCCTTTTTTAGGTTTAAACGTCTTCACTTGAATAAACTCTTGTACGACAGCCTCATCTATCACTTCCGGAATTAATATCTCCTTCGGTTTACGATGTTGATCGTTTAAATAAAACTGCCCAACATATGTGTAAAAATCATCCTCTGGCTCTTGGTACATTGGAAACATAGAAACATCTCTTTCAATCAATTTACCTTGTCTAATAAAAAATACTTGGACGCACATCCAACCTTTGTCATATGCATAACCAAATACATCTCGATCAACTTCATCTGTCATCGTCATTTTTTGCTTTTCCATCACGGCTTCTATGTGCTGTACTTGGTCTCTCAATTCTTGCGCACGTTCAAAGTTCAACTCTTCAGATGCTTCTAGCATTTTATTCGTTAAGTTTTCTTTAATCTCCTTATGACCACCATTTAAAAATTTAGTAATTTCTTGCACCATTTCTTGATTTTTTTCTTGTGTAACATCAAACTCGCACGGAGCTAAGCATTGTCCGATATGATAATATAAACAAACTCTATCAGGTAACGTGCGGCATTTCCTTAGCGGATATAGGCGATCCAACAATTTTTTCGTTTCATTAGCAGCGTGCACATTCGGATATGGGCCAAAATATTTCCCACCATCTTTTTTGACCTTTCTCGTAGTAATTAAGCGAGGGTGCTCCTCTTTCGTAATTTTTAAATAAGGATAACTTTTATCATCCTTCAAGAGTACATTATATTTTGGTTCATGCTTTTTAATAAGATTTTGCTCGAGAAGTAAAGCCTCTATATTTGATGAAGTGACAATATATTCAAAGTCTCGTATTTCCGAAACGAGGCGTTGAGTTTTTTTATCATGAGAACCAGTAAAATAAGAGCGGACGCGATTTCTTAGTAACTTCGCTTTCCCTACATAAATAATCGTTCCATGTTTATTTTTCATTAAATAGCAGCCAGGCTGTGCTGGCACTAACGATAATTTCTCCTTTAATTCTGGCATTTTTGTTCTCCCCTTTTATATTGAACCCAATTACTAATATCACTTCGTTTATATTTATAAATTTATCATAAAGGTGCATTTTATTATACAGGATTTAATAGGAGGTATACTTTACAATTTCTTGAAGTCGTTATTGGCTAATAAAACTATCTAGGAGGAAGTTGATGTGAGGCAAATTTCACAATATTAGGTTAACAAAGAAAAAACTGAATGATTTTACATCACTCAGTTTTTTAAATATTATATGTGCTTATTTAATAAGCTTGCTAACTGTTCTTTCGGTTGGAAGCCAACAACTTGATCAACGACTTGCCCATCTTTAAATACGAGCAGTGTTGGGATACTCATAACACCGAACTTCCCAGCAGTTTCTTGATTCTCATCGACGTCAAGCTTTACAATTTTTACTTTGTCGCCCATTTCACCGTCTAACTCCTCTAATACTGGAGCGATCATTTTACAAGGGCCACACCATGGCGCCCAAAAATCTGCTAATACTACGCCTTCACCTGTTTCAGCGGCAAAGTTTTGATCTGATACGTTAACGATTGCCATTCCAAAATTCCTCCTCAAAACAATAAAATAATTACCTTATACTGTATTATATCACCATTAAATTCTTACCTGGTAATATGTTGCTTATAATTATGTCCATTGTTTTCTTATATATTTACAACTTATTTCCTATAATAAATAACATTCCCTCATAGTGCAAAAAAAATGCTTCAAAAAAACAACCTTCACTTTTTTGGAGAAAGGAAGGTTGTTTTTTACTTTCATTAATTTACGAGAACTTTTTTAAATTCCTCGGTTAGCTTAGGTATAACTTCAAACAGATCTCCTACTATACCATAATCGGCAATTTGAAATATCTCGGCTTCTGGATCTTTATTAATTGCAACAATTACTTTCGAATTGGACATACCTGCAACATGCTGAATAGCACCACTTATTCCTACAGCAATATATAAATCTGGCGTAACGACTTTACCTGTTTGCCCAATTTGCAACGCGTAATCGCAATATTCTGCATCACATGCTCCACGAGATGCTCCAACAGCAGCACCTAAAACATCCGCTAATTCATAAAGAATACTAAAGTTCTCTTCCCCTTTCATTCCGCGGCCACCAGCTACTATGATCGAAGCCTCTGATAAATCTATACCAGTAGATGTATTTTTCACCACTTCTTTTATCATTGTTTTTAAGTCCATTATAGGTACATCCAGCGACTCGATATCCCCGCTTCTTTCTTCCTCTTTTTCAAGGGCAGCAATATTATTAGGTCGGATTGTCGCAAAAATCATGCCGTCCGTTACAACAACTTTTTCAAACGCTTTGCCAGAATAAATCGGTCTCGTAAAAACCACTTCTTCACCTACTACGTCATATGATACTGCATCTGATATAAGCCCTGATCCGATACGTGCAGCTAATTTAGGTGCGATGTCACGTCCTACTGCAGTATGACCTAAAAGAATTCCGTCAGGGTTTTCCTTATTAACAACTTCATTTAACGCTTGTGCATAGCCTTCTGGAGTATAGTGTGCTAGTTTTTCATTTTCAACTACAATGACCCTGTCGGCCCCGTATGCCACCATCTCATTTGCATGATTTGATACTTTTTCACCTAGAACAACACCAACGACTTCTCCACCGGAGGAAATACCTTTTGCCGCTGCAATTGCTTCAAAAGTAACATTACGGAACTGTGCATCACGAATCTCACCGATAACAAGCATTTTCTTTGCCAAGACAATCTCCCCCTTTTATATTACTTTCGACTCTGTTTTTAATAGAGAAACTAATTGTTCAACTTGTTCGTCAAGCTCTCCGTCTAATACTTTCCCAGCTTGTTTTTCTGGAGGTAAATAAGTGTCGACTGTTTTAATTTTTCCTTCTACTTCTTCCTCATCTAAATCAAGGTCATCAATGTCTAATACATCCAACGGTTTTTTCTTCGCTTTCATTATTCCAGGTAATGAAGGATATCTCGGTTCATTTAACCCTTGTTGAGCTGTTATTAGTAGCGGTAGAGCCACTTTGATTTTTTCTATATCACCTTCAACATCTTTTTCTATTACCGCTTTTCCATCTGTAACTTCAAGCTTTACGATGGATGTTACATGATTAATGCCTAACTGCTCTGCTAATCGAGGTCCTACTTGACCAGACCCTCCGTCTACGGCTACATTCCCACCTAAAATAATATCAACCTCTTTATCGTTGAAGTAAGCCCCCAGAATGGCTTGTGTTGAGTAGTGATCACCATTTTCTATCTCTTCATCCTCTATAAGAACTGCTTTATCTGCTCCCATCGCAAGGGCTGTCCTTAGCTGCTTTTCTGCTTCTTCGTCACCAACAGTTACGACCGTGACCTCTCCACCATGTTCTTCTCTTAATTTTATAGCTTCTTCCACTGCATACTCATCATATGGATTAATAATAAATTCAGCCCCGTCAACTAATATTTCTCCGTCTGTAATTTGAATCTTCTCTTCTGTGTCAAAGGTACGTTTCATCAAAACATAAATGTTCATGTATATCCCCTCCTATTTGTATTGAAAGGTAATGATCAAACCCTTATTAACTACACTATTCAGACAATTTATACGGTAAAAAATTACCGATCCTTAAATATCGGTGTACGCTTTTCAATAAAAGCTTGAATACCTTCCGTTGCGTCTTGTGTCCTCATCACTTCATGAAAGTATGTTGACTCAAGCTTGTTACTTTCTTCCCTACTTTGTTCATGACGTAATAGTTGTAACGTACGCTTGACAGATAGGCTGCTCTTTGTAGCAATCAATCGAGCAAGCTCTTTCGCCTCCTCTAGAAGTGTTTCTTCAGGGTAATCCGTGTTTGCTAATCCTAGGCGAACTGCTTCTTCGCCACTTATTGGTTTTGATGTTAGTATTAGTTCAGTAGCTTTCGCTTTCCCGACAATTGAAGATAAACGATGTGTTCCACCAAATCCTGGAATAAGTCCTAACTGAAGTTCTGGAAGACCTAGCTTTGCATCCGTTGCAACAACCCTTATATGAGCAGCCATAGCAAGCTCAAGTCCACCGCCTAGTGCAGCACCATGTACAGCTGCAATGACCGGCTTTGAAAACGCTTCAATTTTATCGAACAATAATTGTCCTTTACGACTCAAATCATAAAAACTAGCATTTCCATTTATGATTGAAAACTCCTTTATATCTGCACCAGCCGCAAAGTATCGACCTTCTCCATAAAGGAGAACTACTTTTACTTCCTCATTTTGATGAAGCTCATCAAAGATGTCTGACAGCTCTTGCAGTAGAGCTTGAGAGAGTGTGTTGGCTGGCGGATGATTAATTTTCACCAGCGCAACTTTATCGTCAACTTCTAATTCCAAGTATGCAAACAAACGGTACACCCCTTTCTTTATTACTATTTTTATTTCTTGAGTCCATTTAATAACATATCATGTAACGGCTTTGCTAGAGGTACAAGTTCGTATTTATGCTCCTTCATTACCCAATTAGTAACAACTTCATCGATAGCTCCAAAAATAACTTGGCGTGCAAACCGAGCATTTAAGCTAGCTGGAAAGACACCTTCTTTCACCCCATCAACTAATATAGAATCAATTAAGCCTAAGTAATCTCTCAACACTTCATTAATTTTATTTCGCAATTGCTTATTCGATTGCCTTAGCTCTAACTGTGTAACGATGGCTAAGTTATGATCTTCTTCTAATTGCATCAAGTGCATTTCAATAAGCATGAACAATTTTTTCTCAATAGACACTTCTTTATCTAACTTCTCTTTACTCTTCTGTACAAATTGACCCATTTTTTCTTCAAATAATGAGATTAATATATCTTCTTTATTTTTAAAATATAAATAGATCGTTCCATCAGCTACACTAGCTTCCTTTGCAATTTTTGAAACTTGTGAATGGTGATAACCATTTGCCGCAATAACTTTAACAGCTGCATCAATAATTGCTTCATATTTTTGACCGCGTTTTTTTCCCATATTTATCACTTCCTTGATCTATATACAATAACGAACTGTATTATAAATGGTTTTTCTATAATGAATGATTGTTCATTCATATATTCATTCTAATTTAATTACCGGATTGTGTCAACAAATGATTATGTTGCTACATGAATCAATTTCATCCTTCACTTTGTAAAAAAGAAAGCTTACATGCTGACCTTATCCATCTCTACTTAGCTTGTATAAATTTTCATGGCAGCTTCTTCATCGTGTCTTCAGCTCTCGCTTTTCCCCCAGGCGTCTTGTACTCTTTCTTCATGATTTAAACACTTGGCCAATATGTTCGATAATGATGACATTTATTCACATTCATAAAAAAGCGAAATCCGCTACTAAGCTATACAAATGAATACATTTTGAATAGGATATAGTACCTTTAGTTGAAAGGAGTTGATACGCAAGCGTGCTAGCTGCGAAAGCTGACTTTGCTTGCCTTTCCTATGTTTTTTATTTTAGTATTAGTGCTGTTTATTTTGCTTGTCATTGTAGGAAGTTTATTTTTCTATCAAGATCATTATAAAAGATAAAAGTTAGATACGACAAATTGTCTATTTTCAATACGCAACACTAGAGATGATCTTACTACAATTCATGTTGAATTAAAGAAGTGTTGACAACGCATATTGACTAAAAGAGGGTGTCACTTAAGCGATTGAAAGTATTGAAATTGGCTACATTCGCGCGGTATTGCTTAAAGGTTGACTCAAAAGGGAAAGTCCCCCCCTTTTAAGTCAACCTCCTTTCAGTTGGATTATTATTCTACCTTTTTACTTGTTTCCTCAGCAGTTTTCTTCAACTTACTTTTTTCTTCTTCAACTAGCACTCTTCTTAATATTTTACCAACCATTGTCTTCGGCAACTCATCTCTAAATTCAAATATTCTTGGTATTTTATAGGCAGCTAATTGCTTTCGACAATATTCCTCAAGCTCTACCTCTGAGACTTGACGTCCTTCTTTAAGAACAATAAATGCCTTTACCGTCTCCCCACGATAAGGATCAGGAACACCTATGGCACAAGCTTCCTGAATATCTTCATGTTCATAAAGAACTTCTTCAATCTCTCTCGGATAAATATTGAAACCACCCGCAATGATCATATCTTTTTTCCTATCTACGATATAAAAGAAACCGTCCTCATCCATATATCCCATATCTCCGGTTAATAGCCATTCGCCTTTAAAAGTTGCTTGTGTATCCTCTGGTCTATTCCAATAACCTTTCATAACCTGAGGTCCTTTTATCATAATTTCACCAATCTCATTCGGTTCAGCTATATCAGCATTTTCCACTGACAAAACTGCCATGTCAGTATCTGGCCAAGGTATGCCGATACTTCCATTTTTTCGACTAGACCAAATTAAATTTGCTGCAGCAACAGGTGAAGTTTCCGTTAACCCATAACCTTCGACAAGGCGACCTTTTGTCTTTTCTTCAAATGATGTTTGAACTTCTAGCGGTAACGGTGCAGAGCCACTTATACAGGCTTTTATTGAGGAAAGGTCATGCTTTGTAATATCAGGATGATTTAGTAAACCAATATACATAGTAGGTGCCCCAGGATATAAAGTTGCTTTATGTTTTTCAATTGCTTTTAATATATCCTTCGGCTCGAACTTTGGCATAATAATCATTTTAAATCCCATTCGAATGGATAAATTCATTACTGTCGTCATTCCATAAACATGAAAAAATGGCAAAGCTGCTAAAACCACTTCTTCGGCCTCATTCAACTTAGGCATCCATAATTGGCACTGCTGAGTATTAACGACTAAATTATAATGAGTGAGCATTACCCCTTTTGCTGGTCCAGTTGTTCCACCAGTGTACTGTAACAAAGCCAAGTCTTCCTTAGGATCAATATGCACGTCAATTTCTTCAATAGTACCGTTTTCAATTAACTTAACAAAAGAATGTAACCGTTCATTATAGTCAAGCTTAACTGATATTCCTGTGTTCTTTTTTTGAATGAAAGGATAGATCATATTTTTAGGGAATGGTAGGTAGTCTTTTATACCGGTGACAATTACATGTTCAAGCTTCGTTTTCTCCTGTACTCTAGCTACACGCGGGTACACGAGATCAAGACATATCATTACTTTTGCACCAGAATCATTCATTTGATGCTCAATCTCTCTTTCCACATACAACGGGTTTGTTTGGACAACAATCGCACCAGCAAATAATGCACCATAGTATGAAATTACTGCTTGTGGTGTGTTAGCTAACATAATTGCAACACGGTCACCTTTTTCTACACCTAATTTCTTTAATTGATTTGCTAGCTTTAAGGCAGCTTCATACACCTCGGTATACGTCATTTCCTTTCCCATGAAGTTAAGCGCCGATTTCATAGGAAACTTTTCCGCCGATTTCTTTAAATAGCTTTGTAAGGTTGCGACTTCGTACTCGACAGATTGCGGAATTTCCGCTGGGTAATGCTTAAACCACGGTTTTGCATTCAACGTTTCCATCCTTTTCCCTCCCTTAGTAGAATGACCTCTCCTTCTTTAAGAACTTTGTTGTTTCCTAAGCGAAAAGTGATTGACCACCATTTTCACAACAACAACATCTCGAACTTCTCCCCTCTACACTCCATTTTAATGAAAACGCATTCAAATTGAAACTAATATGTTTCAATTTTTTGAATTATTGATGTTTTGTATTGACTTTTTTGTTTTATATATGTACGAAGATAGTATTATATGACAGTATGATTAGAAGTTAAATGCTTAAATGAAAAAGGGGTGAGTCAGAAGGTCGAATGTTTACCTTTTGAGTCACCCTTGAACATTAGCTTTTGTTTATTGACACCTCTTGAGGACGATATATGGCAAAAACCTCCCCTTTTAAATCTGTTGCAAACATGACAGTCCGATCGCTTTGTAATTTGAATGAATATGTTACATCTGTTAGAGGATCTTTTACTTTAATATCGTTGTTATATGCATCTTCTGAGACAAAAACATACAAGTACCCTTCACTAAACGTAACCTTTCTACCATATACTCCAGGAAGATTTCCACCTATTAACCATTCTAATTCTGGATTCACCTCTGAGGCTTTGATTGCCTTATTATATAGTGCAAGTAAAGGCTCATCTCGATGATTCAACTCAATCGGTAATGGGCACCATATTATTTTCCCATTACCTACCTTTTCTTCTAACACATTCGTCCCTTGAGAATCTGACTGTTCCCGAGCTTCTAATGTCTCCGTTTCCAGCTCTGCCAATCGATTTTTCCCAAACGTAACTGAAACTTGTTGATCTGTAAGGAACGATACCGGATAAAGGTATCCTTCAATACTTATCCTTTCTTCTCTTAATATATTTTTTCGAGACGTTTTACCAAAAATAGATGTTCTTGGTCTGAATCTCCAATATTCATCTAAACTAATCGGCCCAGTCCATAGCAAAGTACCACCATACTCCTTTATATGAGAAATGATTTTTTCCAAAGCAGACGTTTGAAAATTATGCGCGCTTGGAACGATAATAAGCTTTGGCGGATGCTCTTTTAAACTATCCAAATGATACTCACTAATCCCTCTAAAAGGCACCTTCAACTCATAATTAAGCACACGAGTTAATTTAGCCGTTGAAGTAAATGCAAAGGCACGATTAGAAAAGTCGTTTGAGTAAGGATAAACAACAACGATATCCTCAAGCTCTCTTCCTTTAAACAAATCTTGAATTTTAGGAATGAATGCACCAAAATCATAGGATACATCTGCTTCAGGCTTTTCTGTTTGGTCAGAACGTACAGCGCCTATATTTGATTCGTTAATATTATTCATATAGTGGTTTGTATTCCAGAGCCATTGTACAGCGCCGGCACCGCCAGTTGCAAAAGCATAAGCATATTTTCGTTCTAGTATGGATTTTGACTCCAGCTCAGAACGTTTAGAGCTTCCATCTGGTCGCTCTACATGCATAATGCCTGTTTCTTGAACTAAATTCGGTTTATTAGGGTCCTTTGTAAATAAGCTATCCCAAACGAGATGGTCTAGTAGCCACCACGAATGTACAGTTGTATAATCTACTGCCTCCGCATAGAAAAATGGGGAAGGTCTTTTTCCCCCAAGCGCTTCATCTTGACCAACAGTCACTAATTGGTTCGGTGCAATCGCCTTGATTGTTTTTGTTAAAGCACGCGCCCAACGATTATGCATATCCATAGAAAATAAACTATAGTCTAACCAGCGATTCCCCTTCTTAGATTGCTTATCCGTAGTTCCAAAGTTTATATCATCTTGCTCTGGAAGTTCCACAGAATCAAAGGTTGGTAATTCATCTGGAGTCATGTTCCAATGTTCTTGAAGCACCTCAATGTAATGGTGTCTTTCTTTCAACCATTCAACAAACGCTTTTTGTTCAAAGACATCTCCTGAAGTTCTCGCCCCTTGAAAAATACGTTTTGGATCAAACATTGAAGGTTCATTAATTAAGTCCCACTGAACATTTGTCGTATGTTTATGACGAGATACAACAGCAGATATAAAACGCTTTTGCGCTTCTATACTTCTTGGATCAAGGTATGGATTTTCCCCTTCCCACGTCTCAGGTGTAAAAGAAAAGAAGTTAAACGTGACTTCAAGATCATGTTTTTTTGCTGTTAAAATGTAAGCATCAATTGCTCGCATCACTTCTTCATAAGGGTGACCATCAACAAACATCACACTACGCCATGCTGTCCAAAGTCCAGTGCGTAGAAAGTTAATTCCAGCTCCCTTCATATGAGCCATATCTTCATTCCAGACAGAAACATTCGGTAAGAATAAAAACTTTCTCGATACGTCTGATGTCATATGCGTCATACCTACAATAGGAAATGGACGGCCATTTTTTTCAAAGTAGTCACGGCCACAACGGAGCGGGTCACCTTCTTGTAGTAATTTCTCATCAAATCCCCAAAAGCCATGTTCGAAAGTGCGTTGTTGTCCATCTGACGAAATCGCCTTACAAATAATGTGATAAAACCCTGGCTTTGCTTTTATCGGAATAGTATATTGAGAGTACTCTATATGTTCGCGTGCAGATAAAGTAAATTCATGTTCCCATTCGTTTTTTTGATTGTCTAATGTCACTGTAACCTGAAATGTCCAATCTTGATTATCTTTAATTTCTCTTTGCAATGCTTGAAGTTGAACGAGTAATCTCGGTTGTTCACCTTCAAAGTACGTAGCATAGTTCGTTTTTACCCATATTTCTGTCACACCTTTTGCGCAGTACCTTGCCCATTCACCTAAAGCTTCAATACCTCCATTATTCCAAAACACATTCGTAAGTGCTTGATTGATAAATAACCAGCGCCCCCCAGAAAAATGTCCTTTCGTATGTTCTAACAGGACGGCAGGAGCAGATATACTTCTCCCTCCACTTGTTACCCCTTTCATTAACGGATAAAAATGAGCATCCATTGGTCCACCAGAACCATTTTCATGTTGCAAATCTCTTGCTTTCGTTACGTGAAGAGAGAAGCTGAAGGTAGGCTTCACTTCAAATAGGTTTTCTTTCCCTATAAATAAAGGAACTTTATCATCAGCTTTATAATAATCAACTCTATCAGAAGTCACATCGTGTGTTTCATGAATATGTAGTTGTTGATGGTAGCCGACCTGTTCTGTTTCTGTGACCCATTGTCCCGCTTCCTCTCTCACTGGAATTTTAAATGGGGCACCACCAACATGCAACATTGCCTTACCAGTTTTCAAAAAATGTAAAATCGATGCCCATGCTGATTTAGGAAAATATTCTCCATGTAAATGAATAAGACAGTCAGCATTTTGTAATGATTCTGATAATGATTTCGCCGCTACAACTTCTCCTATTTTTTTTAGTTCAGCTAGTTCCTCATTTGTAGGGCGCTCTCCTTTATAAGGAAAGGATGGATCGTAGAAAAAAACAAGCTTTGACATCAGCATTTTCCCTCCTATGTTTGTTAACAGATACTTTTAAAAAAGCTACTTATTTTTGAGCCTATTTTTTAAAAATAAAAACGAAGGCTGACTCTAGTCATTAAATCAACAATTGAGTCAGCCTCATTTAGCGATGTAGCCATTGCTTTCTCAATACATTGGTCTACTTATCACTATTATACAATTCGTTTTATTTGTTATGCAAAAGTTATTTTTAATAATAACATTAAAATTTTAACCTTTTACAGCACCTTGTGTCATTCCTTGGACTATTTGTTTTTCCATTACTAAATAAAATAATATAGTTGGGATTAAAACAATCGTTAATCCTGACATTTGAGCAACATAGTTAGTTGCATATTCACCTGCGAAATTAGCAAGACCTAATGGTAGTGTTCGTAACTGATCGTCATTGATGAGAACGAGAGCAAATGCAAATTCATTCCAATTGTTAATAAAATTTAAAATTACTGCCGTTGCAATTGCTGGTCGAGTCATTGGGAGAATAATCGACCAAAATACTCGAAAGACACCGCATCCATCCATAATCGCTGACTCTTCTATTTCTTTAGGGAATGTGCTCATAAAGCTCGTTAGAAGAAAGATTGTAATGGGTAAATTAAAGGCAACATAAGGAAAGATGAGTGCCCACCGTGTATTAATAAGACCTATATTTTGCATTAATATAAACATAGGTACTAACGTTGCATGAATAGGAACTAACAAACCGATAACAAAGAAAACGTAAAGAAGTTTTTTCCCCTTAAAATCAAACCTTGATAAAAAGAAGGATGCCAATGCTCCTGTAAAAATTGCAATAATGACCGCTACTAGCCCTACAAACACACTATTAAAGAAATAAGTATTGATATTTGCAGTTACCCACGCTTCTGCATAGTTAGTGAAAATCCATTCTGTTGGTAATCCAAAAGGATTTAGTGCAAACTCTTGACGAGATTTAAAAGAGTTCATCACCATCCATAGAATTGGATAGGAATTGACAACAGTAAAACCAATTAATATGCCATATATTAAAATTCGTTTTAAATTCTTTTTCTTCCTCGCCTTCTCTGATTGAAAAGTCTTTAATGTATTTGACTTCTTTTGTACGGTTGGTTGCATCGTTTTTGCCTCCTTTCTATGCATCCTTTCTACTTAAAAATTTCATATTAATAATAATGAGTATTAAGCTAAATATGAGGATGAGCACTGAAATGGCACTTCCGTAACCGTAACGAAGTCCTTGGAATGTCTCCACATACATATAGGTAGCCATTACCTCAGTTGTATGGGCCGGTCCTCCTCCTGTCATAACAAAAATCAGATCAAACGTTTTTAAACTACCACTAATACATAAGACTATAGCTACTAGTATGACATTCCAAATTGATGGCAATATGATGTGTCGTGTTTTTTGCCACTCAGATGCACCGTCTAGCTCAGCAGCTTCTATAATATCTTTTGGGACAGTTTGTAATGCAGAAAGGAAAATAATAAAGTAGAGACCAATAAACTGCCAAATAATTACGATACAAACTGCATACATCGCTATGTCAGGGTTCCCTAACCAATTTTGTCGCAGGAAGCCTAAGCCAATAGATTCTAAAAAATTGTTTATCATACCGTACTCTGAGTTATACATCATTCTCCATGTAATAGAAATAACGACAGTTGAAATAACTACTGGTAAAAAACCAATTGTCCGAAAAAATTTAGCACCTTTAATTTTTCTATTTAATAATAAAGCCAACCCTAGAGCAATTGGAATTTGACCAAATACGGAAGCTAATACTACTAATAGGTTATTTCTTAAAGACGCCCAGAAAATTGAGTCAGTTAGAAGATTGAGATAATTCCTTAAACCCACAAACTGCATTGGTGAGAAGCCATTCCAAGAATGAAAAGAATAATATATTGATATAAAGATTGGTACGATACTAAAAATACTGTATATCGCTAAAGCTGGTAAAATACCTAAACCAATTTTCCAAGGTCTTTTTAGTAGATGCATGCTCTCCCCTCCTTTTCTCTCGAAAGAAAACGTTTACATTAATGATTATAAAGAAAAAGCGAACATGTAAAAATCCTATAAAATTAAGATTATATCCTCTATTTATTTTATGTTTACCTTATTTATTTTCCGATAGTAGGTCGGGGTTACACCCGTGTGTCTTTTAAATATTTGCACAAAGTACTTATATTCTTTATATCCAACGTATTCAGCAATTTCGAATACTTTATTTGCTGTGCTTAACAAAAGTTCACTCGCCTTTTCTATTCTGATTGAGTTTAAATATTCAGAAAAGCTTACTCCTGTTTCTTGCTTAAAAATAACACTAAAATAATTTGGTGTAATGAAATGCTTTTCGGCCAATTCCGAGGCTTTTACATCTTTATTAAAATGTTCCTGTATATATTTTTTGGCATTCTCTATTATCCAATGATGCTGATGAGTCACCTCATTTTCAAAATCGCTATGCTGATCTAAGAACAGCACCGTTTTACCAATTCCTCTTGATTCTGACATTAATGCGGAAGTATCTTTGTAAACAGAAGATATGTTAGATAGATTATTTTGGAGAGTTGAGATCGCAAAATGTATTGTGAATGCTAAAGTATGATGTATATTATCACTTAACTCTTTGAATAAAATGTCATCTAATTTTTGATCATTCTTTTCGAAGCAAATAGTTATTAATTCATCATCTTGACTAAATACCGATATATTTTCTACATCCCTTTTTAAAAGATGATGACTTATTTGTTCCTTCCATTCCTCTCGAACATGAGCAATTTCCTTCGTGGAATAGTGACGCATCTTTTGATCGTAATCTTTCATTACACTCACGACTATGCGATAATGTTGAGCGTTAGTAAGACTTTTATGTTTCATTTCCAAAGAAAGCGGTGCATTGAATAAATAATGGAGTACCCATTGAGAGGTGATCATTTTTTCTTTTTGTATTTCTTCTTTTTTATCCTCTATTATTACTTTCTTTATGTTCTTAACAAGGGTAAGTAACTCATCGATATTTACTGGCTTTAGTAAGTAATCCTCTACCCCTAACCTTAGCGCCTGACGTGCATACTTAAACTCATCAAAACCACTAATCATAATTATCTTCGCCTTAGGATACTCAGTAATGATGTGCTCAGAAAGTGCTAATCCGTCCATTTCAGGCATGCATACATCCGTCAAAATAATGTCTACATGTTGGTCTTTCATAAGCGTTACCGCTTCATTCCCATCGTGGGCAGTACCCACAACTTCTATATCAATGTCTCTCCAATCAATAGTCGTATGAAGCCCTTTACATATTATAGGTTCGTCATCTACTATTAGCATCTTTAAGATCATTACTTATCCTCCCTCTTAAGAATTTTCTTAAGATCCTCTTCACTGCAAATAAATGGGATAAATAATTGAACATGGGTGCCTTGTCTATTGGCTGGTTCAATTAACTTTAAGCCATAGTCACTTCCGAAAGCATTTACAATTCTATCATTTATGTTTTTCAATCCGAAACCACTTTCATCCTCATGCTTCCTTGAAAGCTTTTCATTTGTTTTACGTACTTCTAATCCAGTTCCATTATCAATCACATCTATATTAATCCCATCACCATTTCTATATGCTCTTATATAAACACGCTTAGAGTTACCGTTATTTTTAAAACCATGTTTAATACTGTTCTCCGCTAACGGCTGTAAAATGATTTTCATGACTAGCGCATTCTCTATACCTGATTCCATTACTATCAAGACATTTGTTTTTCCTGGTAATCTCTTTTTTTGCAATTCTATATAACTATGAACATATTTCATTTCATCCTTCAATTGTATCCATAGCTTTCCATTATTTAAGTTAATTCTAAAAAGTCTCGATAAATCTTCGATACTTTTACCTGTTTCTGCTGCATTCTCTAACCTCGCTGTCCAACGGATCATATCGAGTGTATTATATAGAAAATGTGGGTTAATTTGGCTTTGTAATGCTTGCAGTTCTGATTCTTTATTTTCTATTTCTAACTTATATTTTGTTTCAATTAACCTTTGAATTTGTTTTACCATTTTATTGAATCGTATCCCTAGTTTTCCAATTTCATCGTGAGAGCGAATTTTTACATTTGCCTGAAAATCTCCGTCCTCTAGCTTTTTCGTTTCATTTGTTAGCTCTAATATTGGACGAATAATCATGAGTATTGAAATAAAAACAGCCAATACCCCAATAAATACCCCCATCCCAATCATAATCTTCATCGTTAAGCGAATTCCTGCTAGCTCCGCTAGTATATACTCTTCTTTAACCATAGAAACTAAGAATAGTTCCCTATCTTCTATCTTCTGTTTTACGGCATAATACACTTCTCCATCTAGTTCATATGAAAATACATCTTCATTTGAAGTAGTCAGTTGCTTTACAAAATTTTCATCTCGATAACGTGCTCCTACATAGGATGGTTCCTCATGTAAAAGTACTTCCCCATCCTTTTTGATGACAAATGTTTCATGCGTGTTATCTGAAAAACCATTTGTCACGTAATCATACAATTCTCGTTCATCTAGGCGAATTGTAACCATGCCTACAGGTCGTTTAATATCGTATAAATGATTAATAACACGAAACAAAGAAATGACTGAAACTTCATCATTAGACCATATTCTTCTCTCCATCGTATAAGGACTACTCCATATAAAGAGACCTTCATTTCCTACGGCTTTTTCAATCCATTCAGTTTCATCACCTTGAACTAAGTCACCAAATTCTAAGTAGTTATCATTTACTCCCTCTACTACCATCGAATGAAAGTATGGCTTATTAGTTAAATGAAACGTAATAAATCCTTTTATTTGGTTTTGGTTTTTATAAATTTCATTATAATTGTCATCGTGTGTTGTTAACGTCATAAAATCGCGAAATTCATTACTATAAATAACATATCCTGATATGTCCTCAATTTCCTCCTGTACATTCAAGAAATTGGATTCTACATGTATCAAATTCCTACTTGCAGTATCTATAACTTGCCTTTTTAAAATTTCATTCGTCTGGTAATATACCATTATTCCGATAGTCATTGTCGGTGTAATGACAAGTAATAGAAACATGATGACAGACTTCCATTTTAAACTCCAATTTTGTAGAGGAATCCACTTTTCCATACTAATAACTCCTGATATTAGTCAGACATATGAATAGGAAAGAATCACGATTTTGCCTAGAAATAACGGTGTCTCAAAAAGTCGTAGACCTTTTGAGACAAGCCGTTTTTAATTACTAATTATATCATTCATTTTCGACTGCTTGTTGAATTTTTTCTGCTGATTCCTCTGGTGTTGATCTTCCAATTGTAATTGCTTGCAGTTCATTTTGTAATACGTTATTAACCGCTTGTGGTAACGTTGCGTCATACACTGGTGCCGGTGGTGCAGAGCTTGCTAATTCAAGCATGTCAATAAACAATTGGTCATGTTCAGAGTCTTCTGGTAGATCAACATCTGCTGCTACTACTCTCCCAACATTAGCTAAACCTTGGTAAAACTCTTCACTAAACATCCACTTCATAAAAGTATGGGCAGCTTCAAGTTCTTCACCTTCTAAATCAGCATTGATAGACCAAGAGTTCCCAGCTACGGTAGAGACACTATTTGTATCTCCTAATGGGAATATGGCAATTCCTACATTTTTGTCCTCTGGCTTATCTGTCAATATGTTGATTACTCCCCAGTTCCCATCAAGTACCATCGCTGACCTTCCTTGCAGGAAGTATTCTAGCATTTGATTATCATCCATCGTATTTAAATCTTCATTAAATGCTCCAACCTGATATAACTCTTCTATTACTCCTAAAGCTTGAACAAAATCATCATCAGTAAACTTTCTTTCTCCAGCAAATACTTGCGATAAAAAGTCAGGACCTGTAAAACGATCAGCGATTGTCGATATATATACAGATTGTAAAGGCCATGCTGCAGAGTTTCCTAATGCTATCGGCGTTATCCCCTCATTATTTAAAGCTTCAATAAGCTCCAACAACTCATCGTATGTGGCTGGAAATTCATCGTAGCCAACATCAGCTAACATGTCTACGTCATAAAAAACGAAGCTAGTAGGATTTTGAACGGATGGAATCGCATACGTTTCCCCATCAAAAGTAAAATCCTGTAATACCTCTTCATCGACTAATCCGCTATCTGTCCAGTTCCCTTTAATTTCATTTAATGATTTTACTGCGTTCCCTTCCACTAATGGCTCAAGTTCGGCTCCTGGCCACACTTGAAATATATCAGGCAACTGACCACCTGCAGCTTGTGTGTTTAATCTCGTCCTATAATCTGCATGTGCTGTCGTTTCAATGTTAATTTGAATGTCACTATGTTCATCATTAAATTGTTCTACACGCTCCATTGTATATTGAAAATCAGCCCTGTCTGGATTGGACGATGCCCAAAAAGTAAGCTCTACCACTTCTCCACTGTCTGGAGTAGCATCATCCTCACCATTTTCGTTTTCGTTACTTTCTCCACTACTCCCCTCATCCCCACATGCAACCATTAAACTTAAAAGACCAACAACGGCACCAAAAAATAGCAGCTTCTTCCATTTGTCAAACATATCAGAACCTCCCCCTGTATATTTGTAATCGCTTACATTATGATTATGTCATATGATTAATTAGTTAAAAATACTAAAAATTTAAGATAATATCCTTATTTTTTGTTAACTTAAATAAGTATTAAACACAGCCGAATGTTCAAAACGAACATTTAGGTAAATATATTGACAAAAACGAACAAAATAGACATACTGAAAAGTGATTGTTGTTCATTTTTATGTCGGAAAGGAAAAGAAAATGAATAGTAAAAACCGCAGAAAAGAGATTGAAAAGTACTTATTACTTCAAGGAAAAGTCGATGTAGAAGAATTAGTAAATAAGTTTCATGTTTCTACAATGACTATACGTCGCGACCTATTGCAGCTTGAAAGGGACAATAAAATAGTAAGGACACATGGTGGTGCCGTATCTACGTCAGGTTTAATAAATGAGACAGCTCATTCGAGTAAGGAAAATAAGTTTCTATTTGAAAAAAAAGCTATAGCAACTGAAGCAGCAAATTTCATTTCAGCTGGGTCAACTATCTTTTTAGATTCAGGTACGACGACACTAGAAGTTGCCCGTCACCTAAAAATGAAAGAAAATATTACGATTATTACAAACGATATCTTTATCGCATTAGAATTAATAAATAGCAACAATCAGCTCCTCGTTACGGGTGGCCACCTGCAAAATCATATTGGTGCAATGCTTGGGTCACATACAGAGGCTTTATTACAACAAATTAATGTTGACATACTGTTATTAGGTGCTCACGCTGTTCATCCTACAACTGGTATTACTGCACCAACTTTAGATAAAGCAAAAGCAAAGCAACTTATGATAAAAGCAGCAAAGGAAACTTGGCTTATTGCCGACTCTAGTAAATTTAATAAAAAAGCATTCGCTAAGGTTTGTTCACTCGATGATATTGATGGTATCGTAACTGACGTAAACAGCAAAAAAGAGAATGTAGAAAGCTATCACAACAACGTTATTTTTGCTTAGTACCTTTTACTATTACCAAGGAGGAAAATAATGAAAATCGGAGTTATTGCTGATGACTTAACAGGAGCAAATGGAACAGGAGTCCGTCTTACTCAGTTTGGATTCTCCTCAGCAACCATTGTAAAAGATGCCCAAATACCTACTAGAGAACATTTTGAAGCACTCATACTAGATACAGATAGTCGTTATTGTGAGCGAACTATTGCGAAACAAAGAGTAGAAGAGAAAATGGAATTGTTAGCAAACTGGGAAGCCACCCTTTATTCAAAACGTATTGATAGTACTTTACGAGGTAATATCGGAGTAGAACTTGATACTATGCTAGATAAACATGGTAAAGATACAGTTGCTATTGTAGTTCCGGCATTTCCAGATTCAAGGCGTATTGTAAAAGAAGATATACTTTATGTTAATAATATTCCTTTACATAAAACTGGAGTGGCACAAGATCCACTTCATCCAATTACTCAATCACATGTTTCAACTTTACTTTCTCAGCAAACCGTTAACAGCGTTGCCTCCATACCTCTATATGACAATGTGGATCAGCTAAAGCAAGGATTAGTTCGATTATTTTATCAAGGAAAAAAAGTCATCACTTGTGATGCTGTTTCCAACAATGACATTACTCGAATTGCAAAAGCAATGGCACTTATTCATGAATTTAACATCATTTCAGTTGATCCTGGGCCATTAACAGCACAATATGCATACGAAACAAGAAATTTACAATCAGAAAAACATCAACTCCTCGTTACAATAGGTAGTAGTACAAAAACGTCGAGTGAGCAACTATCATATTTACTAAATAAAACGGATGCTCATCCTATTTATGTCGACCCTAATAATTTAGTAGGGAGTAAGATTGCATGGAAGCGAGAAGTAAATACAGCAATATTACAAGCAGAAAGTTTACAAGAACATTCTCTCATTCTCGTCACGACACACGGCCAAGATCATGAGGTCCTGGATTTAGCATCCATTGCAAAAGAACAAAAAGTTTCTGTAACAACCCTTGCTAAGCAAATAACGGATGCACTAGCCCACATTAGTTATTCTTTACTATGTAATGAGAACTTTAGTTTTAAAGGGGTATTTACTAGCGGTGGGGATGTTACAGCTTCTCTCTGTTCGATTAGTTCCGCTTCAGGGATTGAGTTAATAGATGAAGTATTGCCTTTAGCTGCATACGGCAGACTAATTGAAGGCACTTTTAATAAGATGCCTATCGTAACTAAAGGTGGGCTTGTCGGAGACGAAACAGCACTCCTGCAATGCATCCATTTTTTAAAGAAGAAAACAATGATATGAGTATGGGCTACTAGATGCTTTTCACCCTTTTATTGAAGGGCGATCATGTCTAGATTAATATATGTAGGCACTTGCCGAAAAAGGAGACGATAATATGACTAAAAAAGCAATCATTGCGATTCCGATGGGGGATCCAGCAGGTATTGGTCCTGAAATTACTGTTAAAGCTTTAGCAAAAAAAGAAGTATTTCAAGCCGGTAAACCGTTTGTTATTGGAGATACCGCTATATTAAACAAAGCAATTGCATTAACTGGCGTAAATTTAAAAGTGAATGAAGTCTCTTCTCTAGAAGAAGCGAAATATGAATTTGGCACAGTAGATGTCATCTCACTGAACAACGTAAATACAGATTCCTTTTCGTTTGGAGAAATACAAGCACAATGCGGTCAAGCAGCTTTTGAATACATTAAAGAGGCTGTTACTCTAGCAAATGAAGGAAAAGCAGATGTCATTGCAACAACACCTATTAATAAAGAATCGTTAAAAGCTGCAAACGTTCCTCATATTGGACACACAGAGATGCTCGCAGACATGACTAATACGCCAGATCCATTAACGATGTTTCAAGTTAGAAATATGCGAATCTTTTTCTTAACTCGCCATCTTTCATTAAAAGATGCTATTGCTGCTATGACGAAGGAGCGTGTTCATGATTATTTAAAACGTTGTGATGAAGCACTACAACGTTTAGGCGTAACGACTAGAAAATTTGCTGTTGCAGGGTTAAACCCACATAGTGGTGAAAATGGTTTGTTTGGAAGAGAGGAAGTAGATGAAATTGCACCAGGTATAGAATTAGCTGTAAAAGATGGTATAGATGCAGTCGGGCCTGTTCCTGCCGATTCTGTTTTCCATCAGGCATTACAAGGGAAATATGATGCAGTATTATCCCTTTACCATGACCAAGGACATATTGCAGCGAAAATGACGGACTTTGAAAAAACGGTCTCAATTACGAATGGACTACCTTTCCTCCGTACTTCCGTTGACCATGGCACTGCTTTTGATATTGCAGGAAAAGGAATTGCTAGTTCTGTTAGTATGGAAGAATGTATAAAGATGGCGGCAGAATATGCACCGCATTTTACGAAATAAGAAGAAGTTGACTCAATAGGTCGAATTTTACCTTTGAGTCAACTTCTAAGCAATGTGCGTAGCGCCGCAATCCCTTAAAGCCCACTATAAGTGGTTTTTCTTATAGTGGGCGCGCGGCGAGTGGAGCCATTGCAAGAATATATAACGTATAACAGCTGTTATTAACGTCTTTTTTTCCTTACCTTTTAAGAAGAACGTATAACATTTCTCAAGGATATACATACATAAAAACTAATCCAGCTATTACAAATAGCCCACATAAAACGATTAATATTTTCCAAAGTGTTTCCATATTATAATCACCTTTATTTTGTAGCTTATTTACTATTTCGTATCAAATACATATCAATACATCATTACAGTATACTCGCACCTATTATATAGGAAAGTGCAACAGATAATATAAATGAAATGAATCCTACTGCTCTATTATTTTCCTTCAGCTGTTCATCAACTTTAAAGCCTGGTGTTAAAAATTCAAATATGAAGTACACGAAGATAAGTAGGATAAAGCCGAACGTTCCCCATCCAAGCATTTCCATTACGGTATCATTGTGCATAATAGAATGACGAAAAACGTTGGCTACTCCAAACACTTTACCACCTGTAGCAAGCGCAACAGCAACATTACCATTTTTTATCTCATTCCAAGTGCTGTACTTAGTAACAAGCTCAAATATCGATAAATACACAATAATCGCTATTACAACTATACTATAAAGTCCTGCAGTATACATATAATCGTGCTGGAAGATATCCCACATGCAGTATTTCCCCCTCTTACTTTAGTGAAACAATCGTTACTCCCGAACCACCTTCACCAGCTGCTCCCATTCTTGTTTCTTTTACATTTCTGTGAGTTTTTAGTAAATCTTGTACTCCTTTTCTTAATGCACCTGTCCCTTTTCCATGTATAATAGAAACTTGATGGTAGCCAGCTAGTACGGCATCATCTAAATACTTTTCTACTTCCATCATCGCACTATCGTATCTTTCTCCCCTTAAATCTAACTCTGTTTTCACATGGGAATCTTTCCCTCTTACTGTAGATAGTGATTGTTTTTCGAGCTGTTTTGGACTACTCATATATTGTATATCATCGGCTTTCACCTTCATTTTCATCATACCGAGCTGAACAAAGTACTCTTTATCATTCACTTGCTCAACGATATGTCCTTTTTGATCAAAGCTCAATACTTTTACCTCGTCACCAGGGATAAGTTTTTTCTTTTTACTATTTGAAGATGTTTTTGGCTTTTCATTCGATTTCTTGTTCACGAGATGAGGCTTCGCTTCTTCTAATCTCTTTTTCGCTTCAATTAATTGATGGTCTTTAATTTGCGGGTTACTTCTTTGAATTTCTCTTAATTCAGAAATAATCTTCTCTGCTTCAGCAGTTGCTTTGTTTAGAGATTGCTCTGCTTTTTCTTCCGCTTGCTGTAATATTTTCTCTCTTTCCATTTGAAGCTTTTCAAACTCTTTTTCCAATTGCTGATGAAGTTGCTCTGCTTCCTTCCTTAGCAATTCTGATTCTTCCATTTCTCTTTCTGCATTTTTACGACTTGATTCTAAAGAGGCTATCATATTTTCTATTTTATTTGTATCGGCTGTAATATGACTTTTAGCATCTTCTATAATCGTATCACTAAGTCCTAAACGGCGACTTATTGCGAATGCATTACTTCGACCAGGAACTCCTATTAAAAGCCTATACGTCGGGCGGAGCGTTTCTACGTCAAACTCTACGCTTGCATTCATCACGCCTTCTCGATTGTAAGCATATCCTTTCAGTTCACTATAGTGCGTTGTTGCTATTACTTTAGCACCTACATTGTATACATAGTCAAGAATAGAAATCGCTAATGCAGCACCCTCTGTCGGATCCGTACCTGCACCTAGCTCATCAAATAATACTAATGAGCGATGATCAACATGCTTTAAAATATCAACAATGTTCGTCATATGTGAGGAGAACGTACTTAAACTTTGTTCAATAGATTGCTCGTCACCAATGTCAGCAAATATATGCTGAAATACGGCGGCGGATGAACCTTCCTCACACGGAATTTGAAGTCCTGACTGTACCATTAGTGTAAGTAATCCTACCGTTTTAAGCGTTACTGTTTTACCCCCGGTATTCGGCCCAGTAATGACTAAAGAGGAGTATTCCTTCCCAATTTCTATATCAATTGGAACTATTTCATCTTTTGCTATTAATGGATGTCTTGCTTTCGCCATATGAATATAGCCATCTTCATTTAACTTCGGTTGAGTGCCACCAATTTCCAAACTATAAAGCGCCTTTGCAAAAATAAAATCAATTTCTGACATAACTTCTACTATCGTTAATAATTCCTCCGCTACTTCACTTACAAGTACGGATAATGCTAGTAATATTCTGCTTATCTCTTGTTTTTCTTTCATACGAGCTTCACGAAGTTGGTTGTTTATCTCTACCACTGAACTTGGCTCGATAAATAATGTAGCACCCGAAGCAGATTGGTCGTGAACCATGCCTCCAAAATGACCGCGATACTCTTGTTTAACAGGAATAACATATCGATCATTTCTAATTGTAATAATCCCATCAGATAACATTTTTCTACCACTACTAGATCTCGTAATGCTTTCTAATTTAGAACGAACACTCGACTCATAAGAACGTATTTGCTGTCTTAACGTACGAAGTGCTGGGCTCGCAGAATCAAGTACTTCTCCATTTTCATCAATTGCTTGCTTAATATCCCGTTCGACATCTGTTAATGGAACAATGTTTTCTGCTAACTCCGGGATAATCGTAAGCTCTACTTCATCTTCTATCATCGCCTCAACAAATGATTTGAAACGACGGCTTCCATAAATGGTAGAGGATACATCTAATAACTCTATTTCATTTAGGGCTCCACCTATTTTTGCTCTTTTTACAGAAGCTCTTATATCTCGTATTCCACCTAATGGTGCTTGACCTTTCAGCCTTAAAACCTTTGCCCCCTCATACGTACTTTTTTGAGCATGCTCTATCTCTGAAAAGTTTAAAGACGGCTGTAAATGTTCCACCCGTTGTTTCCCTAAGGAACTACTGGCATGGTTAACGAGTTGCGACTTCATCTTATCGTATTCTAATATGCGACAAACCCTTTCTAACACAAGGGTCACCTCCAAGTTCTATACCTTATCGATTTTGATTAATAAATTGCAGTAATTGTTCTACTGACCACGTATTGACAACTGATTCCTTCTTAAGCCATCCACGTTTACCTGTATTTACACCAACCTCCATATGGTTTAACCATGAAAGTCTATGAGCGTCAGTGTTAATAGCAATTTTAGCTCCCGCATCCTGAGCCTTTTTTACCCATTCAGCACTTAGATCAAGTCGGTTTGGATTGGCATTCAGCTCAAGAATCGTTCCAGTCTCTACAGCTAAAGCAATAAGCTCCTCATAGTCAACTGGATACCCCTCTCGCCTACCAATTACTCTACCAGTAGGGTGAGCAATCATCGCCACGTGTGGATTTTCCATTGCCGTTCTTATCCGTTTCATAATTGTTTTCTTATCTTGATGAAACGATGAGTGGATCGATGCAATAACAAAATCAATATTTTGTAATACTGCGTCATTATAATCTAACGATCCATCTGGAAGAATATCCATCTCAACCCCTGTAAGTACAGTGAAGTCTTTCATACTGTCGTTTATTTTACGTATTTCTTCATGCTGGCGTTTCAAACGTTCTTCAGATAAGCCATTTGCAACCTTCAAAAATTGTGAGTGATCTGTTATAGCCATATAATCGTATTTACGATTTCTACAAGCTTCTATCATTTCTTCAATAGAGTCAGCCCCATCACTCCATGTCGTGTGCATATGTAAATCAGAGCGGATTTGATCAATATGAATAAGAGGAAACTCTCCCTCAAATATTTCCAGTTCCCCTTTACCTTCCCGTACTTCAGGAGGAATATAATGTAAACCAAAATGTTGAAAGAAATCTGTTTCCGATTGGAATGTCAACACTTTACCAGTTTCTTCATTCTCAACACCGTATTCACTTATTTTTTCACCATTCTCCTTCGCCCGTTGACGCATGAGTACATTATGGTCCTTTGAGCCTGTAAAATGGTGAAGCGTTGTAATAAATGCCTCGTCCTTTATCATTCTAAAATCAACTGAGACGATTAAATCGTCAAATTTTAGCTCTAAACTAATTTTTGTATCACCATGTCCACTTACAGAATGTATATTTTCCATAGACACAATTTGCTCTCCTACCTTTTCTGGTTTTGAGGTAGAAATAATAAAGTCTAAGTCTTTTACGGTTTCTCTCGTTCTCCTAAAGCTTCCAGCAAGCTCAAACCTCTCAATATCATTCATTTCTTTCAAACGGTCTTTTAAAAGCTCAGCTACAGGGATTACTTGCGCTATTGGTAATCGCTCAGGTCGTTTTCCAAATTCTTTAAGCGCTGCTAAAATTTTCTCCTCCGTCTTCTCCCCAAATCCAGCAAGTACTTGAACTCTATTTTCCTCACATGCTTTTCTTAATGTATCTATATCAACAACTTGTAGCTCTTGATATAACTTCCCTATTTTTTTCCCACCTAGACCAGGTAGTTTAAGTAATGGTAATAGCCCAGATGGTAATTCTTCAACAAGTTCATTGAGTAGCTTTGATTGCCCTGTTTCCATAAGCTCATTGATCACTGATGCTGTACCTTTACCAATTCCTTGAAGCTTAGACGGATCATCTATTTCATTTATCGTTCTTTCATCTCTTTCTAGCGCATTTGCTGCTTTTCTATACGCAGAAACTTTAAATGAATTTTCACCTTTAATTTCTAAATACACTGCAATCATCTCTAACGATTTGATAATATCTTTTTTATTTATTACTGCCATTTATTTCACCCTCTTTTTGAAAAAAACACTATCTCTATTGTATCCCATTTCCCTTATCTTGTATCATCATAGCTCTAACTAGTAATCCGTGCAAATAATCTAGATAGAGTATATGAAAAAAGGATGTCATAAAAAGGTTTTTTTCCTTTTTAGACACCCTCTACTTTTTATATTATACATCTACATCTGACCATAGCTCTTTTATTTGGTCAGAAATTACAGGAGTATATTCAAAGATCATTTCAGCAAACGAAGATGTTTGAATAATTTGTTGAATGAACTCTATTTGAATGAGTGCCGCTAAATGTAATAACACAACGATAATTAATAAGCCCTCAATAAAACCTAGAATACCTCCAAGCCATCTATTAATCATATTTAAGATTGGCAGGTGTGCTAAAAAATCAAATAATGACCCCACAATATGCATCACTATTTTTGTAGCAAAAAATAGAATTGCAAAGGCAATACCATTATAATATACTGTCTCTGCCCCGAATGATTCTACTAATAATGTAAATGTCGATTCGGATGGTAGTTGTGGAAATGGAATCCACAATCGTATGTAATGTGCTACGTCCTGGTAATATAAATAGGCTACAAAAAATGCTACAAAAAAACCTAGCAAGTGCACTAATTGTAATATGAGCCCTCTTCGGAACCCGACGAAAAAGCAAATTAGAAGTACGAAAAACAACAAAAAGCTTAACATCTTTATAAATCCCCATCTTTCTTTTCTTTCTCCAATTTTTCTAATAGTTCAATATAATCATTCCCTATATTGACCGCAGTTAAGACTGCTAATTTTGCTGTATCTAAATAGGGATTACTACTTTTTATTTCTCTCATTTTCCAGTCAACAAACGCAGCCACTTTTTTTACGTGTTCTTCGTTTTTCTCTCCGACGATGGTATATTGCTGACCATAGATAGTTACATTTGTTCGACTTTTTTCACGTCCATCTCCCACTCACAAGGCCTCCATTCGTCATAGAAATCCTATTTTATATCATAACATGCAGAAGAGTAGATGGAAATATAAAGATAGTATATATTACTATTTCCATAGGCTATTTTCCAATTTCATTCTTTGATTTTATGCAAAGAGATGACGAACACTGCTATGTTGGCTATACTGTGAAGAAGATGTAAAGAAGGGTACTGAAAAAGTGGTGTTCTTTCACTTTTTCAGTGTCCCTCGTGTAAAGAGGTTTATTTTTAAAATACGGTCAATGAAAAGGGTGATAAATGTGAGCCATGAAGTGTTAAAAGTCAATAACGAAACGCTAACGAAGCTAAAGAATTATTACATAGCAGATTTAAAAACACCTCCACAAGGGGCTGTTTTTTCAGCAAAAACAAAAGATTGTACAATAACGGGCTACAAGTCGGGAAAAGTATTGTTTCAAGGAAAAGGTGCTAGTCTAGAAGCGGGTAAGTGGACTAGTATAGCTACTAGTGTTCCAAAAGCAGCAAGCACTGGAAAAAAGAGTGTTGATGAGCACTCCTACCAACCCCCTTCTAACGTATCAAGCCTCATTTTATTGGGGAGTGACGAAACAGGTACTGGAGATTACTTTGGTCCGATGACAGTTGTATGTGCTCATTTAAGTAAAGAGCAAATGAAGGCAATTGAAAGCTGGGGAGTTCGCGATTCTAAAATGATCAATGATACTACCATTCGTGAAATTGCTCCTCGTCTAGTTAAACAATGTACATATAGCTTGTTAGTATTGAAAAATGAAAAATATAATGAGCTACAAGAAAGAGGGATGAATCAAGGTCAGATGAAGGCGATGCTTCACCATCAAGCAATCGTAAATGTAATGAAGAAGTGTGATGACGAATCCTTCACATATGACGGAGTATTTATCGACCAGTTTGTACAACCAGATAGGTATTTTGAGTATTTAAAAGTAAAGGGTAAATCATGGACTTCGAAAAAACCTTTGTATTTTGCTACAAAAGCAGAGAATATTCATCCTTCCGTTGCTGCTGCATCTATATTAGCTCGTTATTCCTTTTTAAATGAAATGGAAAAGCTAGAGCGTGATATTGGTCTTCCTTTACCTAAAGGTGCTGGTCCAAAGGTCGACGAAGCAGCCCGAAACATTTTGCATCTGAAAGGAAAAGAAACATTATATCGTTGTACAAAGTGGCATTTCGCAAACACGAAAAAGGCCATGAAATAATCATGAGGGTGACTTACTAACAACAAGGCCGCTGAAAAAGTGAAAAACTTACAGTTCGCTGCATTAATATTCAATATACCTCATTATAGGGAAAGTTGATGAGACCGGAGCAAGCGAGGTAACTGTCTCTTCCTCTACGAGCATATGCTTTGGAGCGTATCCGTCGAGACAACTCGAAGCATAAGGCGACGAAGTAACGCTCGTTCCTGTGGGATCAGAGGCAGGGGTGAGACACCGCAGACCGCAGGTTGAGGAGGCTCACCAGCCGCCCACGGAAAGCGAGTTTGCACAGGTCTCATCAACTTCTAAATTCAAACAACCTTATATTAATTAGTCTACCCTTTAAATTTAAGTACTTTTTCAGTGGCCTCGTGTTCTTTCACTTTTCCAGCGGCCTTAAGCAATGTGCGTAGCCATCGCAATTGTTAAAAATCCTGATAGGAGTAAGTTTCTCCTATCAGGCGAGCGACTGCAATACAAATAAAAGGAAACTGAAAAAGTTGTTTTCTACTTTTTCAGTTTCCTTGATTTCTTTACCTTTTGAGTCAACCCTCTGAACTTTTAATTCTTTTGGGACACCCTCGTTTTTTTCTAAGGCAAGCGTGCATTCCTAACAACGTTTATCATTAATTCACTATTTGGGTATTGCAATGATTGATATTGTTCAACTACTTTTTCTATATCATAGTCTACTCTCTGTATCGTTAACTGAACCTGCCCATTGTCATCTTCGACAATCAAATAAGAAGACTTTGCAGTACCATCAAAAGGTAACCCAACACTTCCTAAATTTGCGACTACCTTTCCGTTAATGTACTTTACATATGGTAGATGAATATGCGCATATAAGTATATACCCGCTTCCTCCTGTGACATCAGTTTTTCACTTAATGAATCTGCTTGCTCGTGTTGTGGGACAACATCAAAGAGACTTGATGGTGTAGCATGAAAACAATGAATATTTAAATCATTTGAAAATTGTAGAACATGATTAGTCGGTAAATTTTCGAGATATGTAAGGTCGTGACTATCGAGCCTTTCAACAATCCATTCTCGTTCTTTTCTCATCATATTTAATGCATGTTGTGGGACTTCTCCCTCCTGTATTCCTCGAACAACCCATTCATCTGCATTCCCTTTTAACACTGTTGTATTTAACTGTTGTACTAATTGTAGAGATCTTTTCGGTTCAGGACCTCGATAACAAATATCTCCAAGGACGACTATTTTGTCTACCTGCTTCCTTTCAATGTCGTGTAGAACAGCTTCTAACGCAGTCGCATTACCATGAATATCCGAAATAAAAGCAATTTTCATTGTAGTAGCTCCTCCTTTTTATAATAGGCACTGTTAAAGGCTAGTGTTGATTATCACGGGTGCAAACCCCATGAAGCGAAAATCAACAACAAAGTTTAACAAAGCTTTATGATAAATGACTTTAATCGATCGATATACATACAAGGGTTATTTAAAAAAGCCTTCAGGAGCTATAAAGACTCCTGAAGACTTTGTGTTCTCTTCCTTACGACCGGAGTGTCGCTCCTAGTTTTTCCTCTAATCCTTTTAGCACATTTTCATGTACCTTCGTGACTTCTTCATCCGTTAACGTTTTCTCAGGATCTTGATATCGTAGAGAAAATGCTAATGATTTTTTTCCAGCATCTAAATGCTCACCTTGATACACGTCAAATAATGCAACATTTTTAAGTAGAGGTCCACCGAATTCTACAATAACTTTTTCAACCTCACCCGCTTGTGTTGATTCCGTTACTACAAGTGCAATGTCACGATCAATTGCTGGGAATCTTGGGATAGCATTATACCGAATTTCTTCTGTTTCTATATTTACTAGCTTTGTAAAGTTTAATTCAAACACATATGTTTCGTGTAATGACCATTCTTTAGCAACAGTTGGGTGCACTTGACCAATGACTCCAACATCAGTACCTGAAACTTTGAGCTTAGCCGTTCTACCAGGATGGAAACCTTCTACTTCCGTTTGGACAAATTCTGCCTTCTCTAGTACGTTCAGCTGTGCTAACAATCCTTCAACGATCCCTTTAGCTACGAAGAAATCAACAGGCTTTTTCTCTCCTTGCCAGCTATGTTCATGCCAAAGACCCATTATCGCACCTGAAACGAAGGTCGTTTCTGTAGGCTGCTTCGTAATCGTCTCCTCATCTGTTTGAAAAACAGAACCAACCTCATATAAACGAACTTCTTGCATGCTTCGGTTCTTATTATGACTTAACGCATCAAGTAAATGTGGGATAAGTGTTGTGCGAAGTGCACTGCGCTCTTCACTCATAGGTAGTGCTACATTTACTCTGTTACTGCTTTCTTTTGTAAAGAACGATTCCTTCTCTGCCGTAGTTAAGGAGTAGCTTACAGCTTCATGCAAACCTGCATTTTCAAGAAAACGACGAACTTTACGTTTTTTCACCTGAATAGTAGTTAATCCACCAGGTGTTGTCGCTGTGTTTGGAAGCGTAGTTGGAATATTATCATAACCATATAGCCTTGCAACTTCTTCTATCACATCAGCTTCTATTACTATATCCTGCCTCCGAGTAGGTGCAGTAATTGTAAATACGCCATTTTCTTCTTCATAAGGAAACTGTAATTTATCCATAATGCCTTCTACCGTATTAGCATCAATATTCGTTCCTAGAAGTGCATTTATTTTTTCAAGTGATATTTCCACCACATTCGGCTTCGCATCGAGCTCATCAAACTCAACAACGCCAGAAAGAACTGTTCCACCTGCTAATTCGGCGATCATTGCAGCTGCTCGAAGACCAGCCTCTCTCACGCGATTTGGGTCTACCCCTTTTTCAAAACGTGCACTAGCATCGCTGCGAAGACCTAACTCTCTCGATGCTTTTCTAATTGTAGAACCATGAAAATATGCAGCTTCTAATAAAATGTTTGTCGTTTCATTATCAACTTCCGAAGTAGCGCCGCCCATCACTCCCGCTAAAGCTACTGGATCACTACCGTTAGTAATAGCTAAATAGTCTGTCGTAAGCGTTCTTTCAACGTCATCAAGCGTTGTTATTTTTTCTCCCGCCACTGCGCGTCTTACGAGTACTTCCTTTGATCCTAACCGATCATAGTCAAAAGAATGTAGTGGTTGCCCGTATTCTAATAGCACATAGTTCGTTACGTCAACTACGTTGTTATGTGGACGAATACCCGCTGCCATTAATCTCGATTGCAGCCAGAGTGGAGAAGGCTCAATCTTTACATCTTTAATTACAATTGCCCCGTAATATGGGCTATCCGTCTTTGCATCCACGTTTACTGAAATGTATTCGTCCGCTTTTTCACTCGCCTCATTCACAGAAAAACGAGGTAGTTTTACGTCTCGCCCTAAAATAGCACCTACCTCATATGCAACACCTAATAAACTTAAGCAATCAGCCCTGTTAGGTGTTAAATCTAATTCTAAAACGTGATCATCTAAATTTAATAATGGTATTGCATCTGTTCCTGGTGGTAATTCTGTTGGGAAATTGTAAATGCCTTCAGCATATTCCTTGGCTACTGTTTTCCCTTCAAAACCAAGCTCTTGCAACGAGCAAATCATCCCTTCCGATGTTTGACCACGTAGCTTTGCTCGCTTTATTTTCACTCCACCTGGAAGTCTAGCACCAACTTTTGCAACGACGACATATTGACCTTTGCCAACGTTTGCAGCACCACATACGATTTGCGTAAGTTCTTCTTCCCCAATATCGACTTGACAGAGGTTGAGCTTATCCGCTTCTGGATGCTTCTCACAATCAACTACTTTACCTACAACGATGTTCTTGACCCCTTGATTCATTGCATGAACAATATCTACCTCAACACCACTTCTTGTCAGCTTCTCTGCTACTTCCTGCGGTGTTAAATCATCAATTTCAATATAATCCTTTAACCATTTATAAGATACAAGCACAGCTGTTCCTCCTTCGATTAAACTCTCTTAAATTGAGATAAAAATCTCGTATCGTTCGTATAGAAATGGCGAATATCATCAACGCCATATTTTAACATCGCAAATCGCTCAACACCCATACCAAAAGCAAAACCAGTATACTTTTCAGGATCAAATCCACTCATACGTAACACATTTGGGTGGACCATTCCTGAACCTAATACTTCAATCCATCCTGTCTGCTTACACGTTCTACAACCGTCTCCCCCACAAATCGCACATGACACGTCTAACTCTGCTGAAGGTTCAGTGAATGGAAAAAAGCTAGGACGAAGACGTATTTCTCTTCCCTCACCAAAGTACTTTTTCACGAACTGCTCGAAAATCCCTTTTAAATCACTCATGCGAATACCTTCATCTACAACTAATCCTTCTATTTGCATAAATTGATGCGAGTGCGTCGCGTCGTCTTCATCTCGACGATACACCTTTCCTGGACAGATTATTTTTACTGGACCACGCCCTTCATGCTTTTCCATCGTTCTCGTTTGAACTGGTGACGTCTGTGTTCGCAATAATAAATCGTTAGTAATAAAAAATGTATCTTGCATATCCCTTGCCGGATGATCTTTCGGTAAGTTTAATGATTCAAAATTATAATAATCAGTTTCTACTTCTGGCCCTTCAGCAACAGTAAAGCCCATCCCGATAAAAATATCCTCAATTGTTTCCACAACAGATGTTAGTGGATGTCTGCTACCTTTATTTATCGGACGACCTGGCAATGTTACATCAATGCTCTCGCTTTTTAACTTTTCTGTTAATGCTGCTTCTTCTAGTTTTTGTTCCTTTTCCTCTATAACCGTTGCAACAGCCTCACGCACTTCGTTAGCTGCCTGTCCAACTTTAGGACGCTCATCTGCGGAAAGCTTGCCCATTCCTTTTAATACTTCAGTTATAGGCCCTTTTTTCCCTAAATAAGACACCCTTAAATCCTTTAATTCTTTTATCGTCGTTGCTTCATTTGCTTTAGTGATTGCTTCATCTTTTAGTTGCTGTAGACGATCTATCATATCCTCTTCCTCCTTTATATTAGAAACATGGTTACATGTTTAATAGTAATGAAAATATAAAAAAAGCCTTCATTCCCTGAAAGGGACGAAAGCTCGCGGTACCACCCTTGTTAATGATTACAAATGTATTCATTCACTCATACGAAGATAACGGACTCCAAGGCCGGATCACCTTCACAAAATAGAAAACTATTCTGTGCTCCAGTGTCAACTCAAGAGTGAATTCAGCTGTATCCTTCATAAAAATGCTCACAGTCTAAGGCATTTTCTCCCTGGATGAGAACGTATCAGCGTACTACTCTCCTTCATCGTCTTTCCATTATTAACTAGCTGTTATTTTTCCTAATTATTATATATGTTTTTATTTTGTTCCGCAACAGCTATAACATTATTATCTTATCCTCTTAAATGATAAAGTAAAATCCCAGTTGCAATACTAACATTTAATGATTCAGCTTTCCCGTGTATCGGAATATATAAATTTTGATCTGTCATTTCTAGTAGTGTATCTTCCACACCACTTCCTTCATTTCCAACGATTAGCGCAAAATTATCTTGCGGTTGGATCGCATTATATGTACTTCCTTGTAAACTTGTTCCAAAGACAGGGATATTCTTTTCTTTACAAATCTGAACAGCTTCTTTTAAATCCATTCGTTGTACCGGCAAGTGAAAAATAGATCCTTGTGTTGCTCGAATGACTTTTCCGTTAAACGGGTCAACAGTACCTTCTCCTAGTACAACACCGTTTATGCCTGCAGCATCAGCAGTACGAATAATAGCTCCCACGTTACCAGGGTCTTGGAGACCATCTAAAAATAAAAACTTCCCTCTCTCCAAAGGTACATTTTTATTATCTGGTAATTCACAAATAGCAACAAACCCTTGTGGTGTCTCAGTTTCACATATTTCTTTCATTACTTTATTTGTTACGAACACTTGTGGAACATTAGATACTTTCCACTCTACAGGAATTTCTTTGTCAACATCTATAACAAGCTCTTTCATATGTATAAAAGCTTTTAATGCTTCTTCAATAAGATGTACTCCTTCAACTAAAAATAAGCCTGTTTTTTCTCTACCTTTTCTAGAGTGCAGCTTTTTCCAGGTCTTCACCCTTGGATTACTCGTTGATTCTATCGGGTCCATATTAACAATTCCTCCCCACACTTCATACGCTCATATATAATTACGAGATCAGTAATTGAAAACATTCTCAATTTTTACCTTTTTATTACATATTCATACGTCCTATCACTCATACTATAACAGAAATAAATCACTTGTTGTGGTAAAAAGTTGATTCATAACGAAAGGGAGATGACAATGAGTTTTAATTTACGTGGTGCAATCTTACAAAACGTATCAGGAAATAGCGCTCAAGAAGTGGAAGAAACCATTTTAGATGCAGTACAAAGTGGAGAAGAGAAAATGCTTCCTGGGTTAGGGGTTTTATTTGAAGTGTATTGGAAGAATGCTAGTGAAGACGATAAACAACAAGTAATTAATCAAATTTCTAAAGGATTACAATAAGAGGGAGGATGACTCACAAGGTTGATTTTTTGCCTTTCGAGTCATCCTTTATTTCGCTTAGAGGGCACCCTCGTTATGGTTACAAATATTTTCCGCTACTAAAAATAGTACAGTTCTTACTGCTGCTTGTCGTATCATTTATACAAATGAATTTTTTAGTTCTTTCTCTCTAAAACAAATGGTGTCTCTCAACCAACCTCATACGGAACACCATTTGTTTTTATTGTCTTATTATACTTCCCCTAAAAAAAAGACGTTTTTTTTACAACTCAAATGGATAAAGAAGCATATACTGCTTATTTGTTTCTTAAAATCGATCTCTATTATTGGAGGCAACTATGAACAAAATATTTAAAAATATCGTCTTAATCATATCCGTCATTATAGTTATTCTCATTAGTGGATGGGGGTTCCTCTTTCCTTCTCACATGGAAAACACAATGACTTATATTTTATCTTTTGCTATCGATGGCTTTGGATGGTTCTATGTATTGAGTACTGCTGTGTTCATTTCATTTTGTCTTTATTTAGGCTTTGGTCCATATAAACATATGAAACTTGGAAAAGTAAATGACAAACCCGAATACAGTTTTTTTTCATGGATTGGCATGCTATTTGCTGCAGGAATGGGAGTCGGTTTAGTGTTTTGGGGTGTCGCAGAGCCTATGAGCCATTACCATTCTCCTCCACCACATGGTATCACTCCGCATTCACAAGAAGCTGCTGAGGTAGGAATCCTTTATGGGGTATTTCACTGGGGAATCCACCCTTGGGCTGTATATGCAATAGTTGCGCTAGGACTTGCTTTTGCAAAATTTAGAAAAGAGCTCCCAGGATTAATAAGCTCTGCTTTTTATCCCATTATAGGTGAACGAATACATGGTCCTATAGGCAAATCGATCGACATCGTTGCCATTATTGGAACGACTATCGGTATCGCTACCTCTTTCGGTCTGAGTACTTTACAAATAAGCGGAGGGCTTAACGAATTAATTGGTATAGAAAACAGTATATTCCTTCAATTATCGATCGTCTCTGTCATTACAGTCGTTTTTATAGTATCTGTTGTGACTGGAATAAACCGTGGGATGAAGTATTTAAGTATCACAAACTTATATATTGCTTGTTTTTTATTGCTCGCCGTCCTATTTTTAGGACCAACTTTATTTATTTTAGAGCATTTCACAAAAACATTGGGAAGCTATATTAGTGGGTTTATAGCATTAACTTATAGTACTACTCCATATACAGATAATGAATGGATCGGAAATTGGACTTTCTTTTACTGGGCATGGGTCATTTCTTGGAGCCCGTTCGTCGGAACATTTATTGCTAGAATTTCGAGAGGAAGAAGTTTGCAGCAATTCATTATAGGTGTTCTTTTTATACCGACGATTGTAACAGTTTTTTGGTTTGTTACATTTGGTGGTTCCGGTATATTCTTGGAAATGAATGAAGACATCTCTATGTCTGAACAAATTTATTCAAGTCCTGAAACTGGTTTATTTTTAGTGCTGAGCGAGCTTCCATTCGGATTAATATTAAGTCTCATTGCATTAGTACTGATTACCATCTTCTTTATAACGTCAGCTAATTCAGCTACATATGTGTTAGGTGTATTTACGTCTCAAGGAAATCTATCACCAAAAAATGTCCTTTTAATTTCCTGGGGTATTTTAATATCTGCTATTGCTTCTGCATTAATAGTGAGTGGCGGATTAGATGGCTTACAAGCCATAGCGATAACAACAGCTGTACCATTTACACTTTTAATGTTATTCATGATCGTTGCCATATACAAATCGTTAAGGAAAGAGGGGATTGAAAAGCATAGAATAAAAAGGAAAGAGGATTGGTAAAAGAAGCATCGAGGAAATTTCGCCACCTTCTCCTTATAAAAAAGTAGTACAAACCGGTTCTTTGGTCTGTACTACAATGATAGTATATTTACTTAGTCTTTATTGAAATGTAATCGTGTTAACTGTATTTCTATCTAACTTTTTAATCACTTCAACAATTAACTTAACTGCATTTTCAAAATCATCGCGATGTAAAATTGCAGCATGCGTATGAATGTAGCGAGTTGCAATTGTTATAGAAAGTGATGGTACACCATTAGCAGTTAAGTGAATCGCACCAGAGTCTGTGCCACCTGCAGCAACAGAGTCAAATTGATAAGGAATATTCTTTTCATCTGCAGTGTCCGTAACAAAATCTCTTAATCCTTTATGTGAAACCATTGATGCATCGTAAACGATGATTTGTGGTCCTTTACCCATTTTTGCAAGAGCATCTTTATCTGTTACTCCAGGTGTATCACCTGCAATTCCGACGTCTACACCAAAACCGATATCAGGTTGAATATGATGTGCAGATGTTCTTGCTCCACGTAACCCAACTTCTTCTTGAACGGTTCCTACACCGTACACGACATTAGGATGTTGTTCATCCTTTAGACGTCTTAGCACTTCTATTGCAATCGCACAGCCAATGCGATTGTCCCACGCTTTTGCCATTAACATTTTTTCATTTTTCATGACAGTAAATTCACATACTGGAACGATAGAGTCTCCTGGTCGAACACCAAACTCCTGTGCTTCTTCCTTACTTGAAGCGCCAATATCGATAAACATATCCTTTTTATCGACTGGTTTCTTTCTCGCTTCAGCTGGTAGAATATGTGGCGGCTTAGACCCAATTACTCCGGGAATATTCCCATTACGAGTCATAATTGTCACACGTTGAGCCAGCATCACTTGCTCCCACCAACCACCAACTGGTTGGAATTTAACAAACCCTTTATCATCGATGCTAGTTACCATAAATCCTATTTCGTCCAGGTGACCCGCGACCATAATTTTAGGGCCATTTGGATCCCCAACCTTTTTAGCAATTAAGCTTCCTAGATTATCTGTCTCTACTTGATCAGCAAAGGGGGCGATGTACTTTCTCATCACATCTCTCGGTTCTCTTTCATTACCTGGAATTCCATTTGCATCAGTAAGATCTTTCAACATATTTAACATTTCATCCATGAATTATGTACCTCCTTATTTTCAATAAAACAATAATGATGTCCTAAAAGCTATTATACCTACTTTTACGTAGTAGCTCAAATTTCGAATCCCGAAGTACCTTCAATACAATAGATAAACCCACTTCGGATTGGTATCCTTTAGTATCCCTGTTGTTGTCGTTGATAATTCACTTCATTTTTGTTCTTATAGGCATCTATTATATTATTTGCTGAAAATCCTAACGCTTCTCCTAAAGTTAGGTAAGAAGTAAATAAATGATCAAACGATGTTTTGTCACCCTTTTCTCTTAGTAATGATGTTGCATTAATTACTTCAAAAAAATATGGGACTAGTGCTTCTCCTGTCTTTTTAGTTTGCTTAGGAGCTTCGAACATTGTTTCGTTGTCGTAACCATATTCTATCCCAATTGATAATATAAAATGGATACCATCAACATATTCTTCTAAAATAATGGCATCATCTGATGGGGCTTTTTCACTCCAAAATTTAAAGCATCTCGTCTCATTTGCCAATTCAGCTAGTTCAACATGAAACGCAAGAATTTTTCTATCTAATACATTTTCATCTTCTAGTTGATGTTTTGCTTCTATATGATTATCCAACTGTTTTTGCATTTTATAAAGCATTTGAAAGTCCATTTTTTTACTCCTTTTATTTTCTTGCCTATTCAGGACATCTACTAATCCCTTTACATACGGCATTTTGTTATGTAGTGTTGATAATTAGTAATGCATTTGTATTGGTTAACAAACTATATTATATGTATTATATCAGATGATGAAAAAAATTTTGAAACCATTTCAGCTTTCATTCGTATACAATAGAAATCAATGTATTAAATGTTCATAAAACAATGATATTGGGAATAGATGATTGTATCAAAATATAAAAGGAGCGTTGATCGTGATGACAGTGATCCTATTTCGCTTGTTCCTCCTAACAGCTATTGTAATTATCATTTATAGTGTAATTAAATACTTTCTAGATCCTCGTAGAAAGCTTGAAGCTGCCCATAATCAAGGTGGTTTTTATTTGCTTGACGATCCTGAAAATGTGCGAAAAAACTTGTTGTTCACATATCGAAACGTCATGTTTGAAGGGGAAAAATTTTTAGGGGCAACTGATGACTCCTTTGAAGTTACTTCTATTATTATTTCAACGGAAGATACAGATGAATTGAAAGGACTCAGTAAAAAGGATTTCCACTTTATCGAAAAAGAAATCTTGATTCACTATCCGAAAGCGGAAATAGATTGGAGAAGCCCGATTAAACAGCTAGTTAAGCGAAATAATTAACGCTGTGGGTTTGATTTATTTTAGTTTAATCGCTGGAGGTACAGGGACACACTGTCTTATTTTACCTTCAGCTTTTATTATGGGTGAAGATAAGGAGACACTTGACCTCCTTTTAAGTTCGTTTGCCTCGCCATCTTACCTATAGCGAATTAGCTAGATGGCCTCTTGTCAGTTAGATCTTGTTAAGAAAAATTTGCCGCAACATTAGATGGCAATTCCACCCCTTCTCCAGGTATAACATCAAAAAAATATTCCTAATAAGTCTCCTCTTTTTCCCCCCTAAAGAACCGTTTCTTTCATCATCATTCACTTCTGAAACGACGCTCTCCACTAGCTTCAAATTCTTAAAATTGACCTTTCCTTATCTCCAGGAATGTCTCCTCATTGAATAATCATAATCGGTGCATACTAAATTCAAATTAACTAAAAGGAGAATGATGGACATGCATACGATTTGGAAAGGAAGCATTTCATTTGGCTTAGTTAATATCCCTATAAAATTGCATGCTGCAACAGAAAATAAAGATGTCAAACTAAGAAACCTTCATAAAGATTGTCATGCACCTATAAAGTACGAAAAAACATGTTCAGAATGTGGTAAAGAAATATCAAATGAAGAAATCGTCAAAGCGTATGAATATACAGAAGGGAAATATGTTGTTTTAGATGATGAAGAGCTTGAGAAACTAAAGAAAGAGCAGGAGGATAAAGCTGTTGAAATTATTGATTTTGTCATGTTAGATGAAATTGATCCGATATACTTTGACCGTACGTATTATGTTAGTCCAAATGAGGGAGGTTCAAAGGCATATGCCCTTTTAAGAAAATCTCTTCAGGAAACTGATAAAATTGGACTCGCTAAAATAACAATTAGATCAAAAGAGAACTTAGCAGCTATTCGGGTGTACGGTAACACTATCGTGATGGAAACGCTCCACTTTCCGGACGAAGTAAGAGACGTAAAAAATGTTCCAAACATACCGAATGAAGCAGAATTCCAAAAGAATGAACTTGAAACCGCCAAAACATTAATTGATCATTTGACAGCAGAGTTTGATCCATCAAAATATACCGATGAATATCGAGTAGAGCTTTTAGAACTTATCCGTGAAAAAGTCGAGGAAGATCAAGGAGTAACAAAGCAGGAGCAAACGAACGTAATAGACCTCATGCAAGCATTAGAAAAAAGCATCGAAAAAGCAAAGCCAAGCAAGACGACGAAAAAGACAACAACAAAAACGAAAACAAAAACGACAGCGAAGCCGAAAGTGACAAAGAATCCAGAAAAGCAAGCAAAGTAATGTAGAGGGGGCATGGTGAACATCGACTTCATTAAACCTTTTGAACCTGTTCAAGCAAATATCGTGCCTCAAGGAAATGAATGGATTTATGAAATGAAATGGGATGGTGTTAGGATTATCAATTATTATAACGGTGATAATGTCCGTCTTTTTAATCGAAAGCAAAATGAACGGACACAACAGTTTCCTGAATTACTAGACATTCACTCATATTGTAAGGCAAGTTCTGTCATATTAGATGGTGAAGTGATCGCACTCGGCGAAAATGGAAAACCATCCTTCCATCAAGTGATGCGGAGAGATGCACTTCGCAATATGGATAAAGTAAAGCAACTAATTCCAATCTTGTCAGTATTTTATTGTATATTTGATATCGTTTATTACAATGATGAGTGGGTAAACGATTGGCATTTGTCAGATAGGAAAGATCTTTTATCGGAAATTATAACACCTAATGAGTTCATACAATTAACCCCTTCCTACGATGATGGTGAAACTCTTTTTGATGTAACAAAGCAACAAGGTATGGAAGGAATCGTAGCAAAAAAGCTAAGTAGTACTTATGCTTTTGGAGGTAAAGATAACAGGTGGCTAAAAATAAAAAACTTCCAGGATATCATTGCTGTAGTTGGCGGCGTCACATACCGAAACGGGATTGTTAATGCCATATTACTTGGCTTATACGACAACGATATGAACCTTCATTATATCGGGCATGCTGGCACTGGAAAACTAACACAAAATGATTGGAGAATACTTACTAATTTCGTAGACCAATTAAAAATTGCACAAAAACCTTTCGTTAATGAGCCTGAACGCGCTAAGGACGCACAATGGATAAAGCCGAGCTTAACTGTGAAAATAAAGTATATAGAATGGCCAAAAGGA
Organism: Evansella cellulosilytica DSM 2522; assembly: GCF_000177235.2. Taxonomy (NCBI): domain Bacteria; kingdom Bacillati; phylum Bacillota; class Bacilli; order Caryophanales; family Bacillaceae; genus Evansella; species Evansella cellulosilytica. Next base: position 3,403,718 of record NC_014829.1, read on the forward strand.
CGTTCCATTCGACAGCCCAGCATTCAATCATTTGTCGATATACCACCAACGGAATGTCTCTTACCAAAATGATGAATTGAAAACGAGGTTTCAAAATGATCACTTTAAATAGCTTCTCTAAAAAGATGAATTATGTTGGCTACTTTTTTATTACAGGTATGAATAATAAGACGAATGAATTTACTTGTGGGCTATTAATAAATCAAGAAGTTTTACAAATAGGGTCTTTTTCAGATGGCATGAGCGAGGAAGAAAAAAAAGCACTGACCGAAATTGTTAGAAAGAATAAATCGTCTATTAAAGGTAGCTTCATTCATATTGAACCCGGTATTGTAGTAGAGTTAACATTTAAAGGCATTATAAGTGACAAATTAACTAACCCAGTTTTCCAACAATTCCGTACCGATTTGTCATGGACGGTATGTACTAAAGGGCAACTCATTCTACTAAACAAAAATGTAAAAAAGGAAGTGACGATAACAAATCCTGATAAGCCATTATGGCAATCCCCTGTAATTGTAAAGGATCAATATATATGTTACCTACATGATATTTCTCCATTCATGCTTCCTTTTTTACACGATAGAATATTGACTGTTCGCAGATACCCACATGGTGTGAGTGGAGAAGTCTTTTATCAAAAGAATTGTCCTGAATATGCACCTCCTTTTATAAGAACGCATATGGAGGATGATATTAATTATATTGTTTGTGAAAATTTATCATCTTTACTTTGGCTAGGGAATCAGCTTGCACTAGAGTTTCACATCCCCTTTCAGCTTTTACATGATAACTACCCGAGGGAAATTGTATTTGATTTAGATCCTCCATCGCGTGAAGATTTTTCTTTAGCTGTTGTTGCAGCTATGGAAATGAAAAAACTATTTGATAAATTTAATATTATTAGCTTCCCAAAGCTCTCTGGAAATAAGGGGTTACAAGTTCATGTTCCATTAGCAACAAGTCCGATTAGCTATGAAGATACACGTGTATTCACTTCCTTTATCGCACATTATTTAGTTGAAACACAACCTGACCTTTTCACAGTTGAAAGAATGAAAAAAAATAGAGGGAATAGGTTGTACATTGACTATGTACAGCATTGGCATGGGAAAACCATTATCGCTCCTTATTCCACAAGAGGAAGGGAAGGAGCGACAGTTGCTGCTCCACTTTTTTGGAAAGAGGTAGATGAAAATTTAAATCCAGATGACTACCATCTCTTTTCTGTACTTGAACGTGTAAGAACTGTTGGGTGTCCATTTGCTCATTATTTTGAAGAAAAAAATGAAGACTTGCTAGAGGTCATCGATTCTTTAAAAAATAAGCAAGATTGACAATAGTGAATGATAGAAAAAATGCCTATTTATCAAGTTAGTTAATTTCACTTTAAAAAAATTTTTTTTCTATTAACTTGGGTGTTTATTTTCACTGCAGGATACTCGCTTGTCTCTTCCTCTTCTAGTTTCCCTCTGAAGCTGCATCCGTCGAGACAGCTCGCAGTGTATTCAAGAGGGACTGAAAAAGGTCGATATTTAAGGCCACTGAAAAAGTGAAAAATTTGCTGTTTCGTTGCATTAATATTCAATATACCTCATTATAGGGAAAGTTGATGAGACCGGAGCAAGCGAGGTAACTGTCTCTTCCTCTACGAGCATATGCTTTGGAGCGTATCCGTCGAGACAACTCGAAGCATAAGGCGACGAAGTAACGCTCGTTCCTATGGGATTAAAGGCAGGAGTGAGACCCCGCAGACCACAGGTCGATGAGGCTCACCAGCCGCCCACGGAAAGCGAAAGTTTGCACAGGTCTCATCAACTTCTCTATTCAAACAACCTTATATTAATTAGTCTTCCCTTTAATTTTAAGTACTTTTTCAGTGGCCTCCGATATTTACCTTTTCCAGTCCCCTCCAGGGAAAGCGTGCAAGGGGTGATAATGATGAAATTCAATCAATTGTAAAAAAACTCATATGGCATCTAGTGCCCTATGAGTTAACCTTTATCATTCAGAAGACTTCACATGAAAAAAGTGATTCCATTTATAAGTAGTCGTATTATATTTCCCTAAATAGACGTATAACCCTATTAATAGTAGAAAAAAGAAGGCTGAAATGTAAATAGGCATTTCAGTAACCGATTGTCCGAAGGCTGTATAGATAATTGATGGAAGAATGACACCTCCGATAGAATAACGCATGTACTCATTAAATGACTTTGTCATTTCCATTAAATAGAGCGATAACAAATGAAAATGCATAAAAGGCATCATTCTTAAAATCATTACTTGCCCTAATGTGATGACTCGATCTTTAAAGAGCTTCTTCTTCAAATTTGTTATTTTCCTGCGAAATGAGGGGAAAATATCTACTAACTTGTAGAAAATAAGACTCATTAACGATAAGCCAATAATGTTATAAATAGTCCCATGTACGAAACCAAATAGGATCCCACCTGCTATACAGACTACTATAACTGGTATAAACAAAAACGGACGAATTAAATGAATAAGAACAAATAATATAGGTGCAAGAAAACCTGCCTCTTCCATTACATGAGGAATTGCTCCATCAAACATATCCATGTTGCCTTCCTCCTCTCTTCTAAATAATATGTCTATCTACTTAAACTATGCTACTAGCTAAAAATATAAAAATAAAACAATGATTAACTGTATGCTAATCACTACTGGTAGCCCGAGAGTAAATAGGCGTTTTTTAGTCTTATGACGAAATACATGATTAGCTATGAGCATTGCTATTGAACCACCTATAATTGCTAGTAAAAAAAGGTACTTTTCTGAATACCTCCACTTTCTTTTTCTCGCTCGATGCTTATCGTGTCCTACTGTGAATACGGTTAATATACTTATTAATATAAAGTATGATACTAGATAAATCAGATGATTCTATCCTTTCTATAAAATGTATGAATATGTGCCAGCATATGTGTTCCTAATTTAAGCACAGGCGCGCTGATTTTTTTATTTCACTACTAGCTTTTAACCGAAGGCACTGAAAAAGAGCGATATTAGCTTTTGAGTCCCTCCTTTTAAGCATTGGTGAGTGAACAGCAGCATCAATGATGCGAGTGGTGCAATCATCCCTTACTCATACACTTTCTTATGGGTAAAAAAAAAGTCACTCTCTCTCGAAAGTGACTTTTGTGGTTTTTACTTAATTATTTAGTCCTGATTTTGCTTTTTCTGCTAATTCAGCAAAAGCTTTTTCATCATGGATTGCAATATCTGCAAGCATTTTACGGTTCATTTCAATACCAGACTGCTTTAAACCATGCATGAAACGATTATAAGATAATCCGTTAATACGTGCAGCAGCGTTAATACGTGTAATCCAAAGTTTACGGAAATCACGCTTTTTCTGTCTACGGTCACGGTATGCATAAAGTAATGATTTCATTACCTGCACTTGTGCTGATTTAAATAATCTATGTTTAGAACCTACATAACCTTTTGCAAGTTTTAATACTTTTTTACGACGACGACGCGCTACATAACCGCCTTTAACTCTAGCCATCGTAATCCCTCCTTCTCAATCAATTCTACGTTAGTGTTTTTTTATTGACGTATTAGATCATTTGACCTATACGTTTTTGATCACTCTTACTTACAAGTGCACCTTTACGAAGCTTTCTCTTTTGCTTTTGAGATTTGTTTGCTGCTAAGTGACTTGTATATCCATGAGCACGCTTCAATTTTCCAGTTCCCGTTTTCTTAAAACGTTTTGAAGCACCACTGTGAGTTTTCATTTTTGGCATGTTGGGTGACCTCCCTTTGTGCATATTTCGTTGTTTGTCTTGTAAAGAAATAAAATCAGTTGTTGTTGTCTTGCAAGAAATGCCTATATTGCATTCGATTTCGTCTATTTTTCAGCTTTTGGTGAAAGGATAAGGAACATACTGCGTCCTTCCATCTTTGGCTTTTGTTCGACTGTAGCTATGTCTTCACATTCCGAAGCAAGTTTTTCTAATACGACCTTCCCAATTTGAGAATGCGTAATAGCTCTTCCACGGAAGCGAATAGCAGCTTTCACTTTATCGCCCTTCGTTAAGAATTTACGAGCGTTACGAAGCTTCGTGTTAAAATCATGCTCTTCTATCGTTGGACTTAGGCGAACTTCCTTTGTGTTAATAATTTTTTGGTTTTTACGAGCTTCTTTTTCTTTCTTTTGCTGCTCGTAACGGAATTTTCCGTAATCCATGATCCGACATACTGGCGGTTTCGCATTTGGCGCTACCATAACAAGATCTAAATTAGCATTTTGAGCCATTTCTAAAGCTTCTTGCTTTGTTTTTACACCAATTTGGTCTCCGTTTGCACCGACCAAGCGTACTTCTCGAGCGCGAATCGCGTCGTTGATCATCATATCCTTACTAATGTTGAGCCACCTCCATAAATTTTTGGGGATCAAAGCAAGACGTAATCAAACACCTTGGACTCTCCACTTTTCACAAATACGTGAAAATGGTGTGATGTGTACATAAAAAAAATGTGGGTGCATATTTCGCCCACACTTCTACATACGTGTTTATCACAATCATGTAACCTGTCAACCTCTAGTCAATCAGGTGAGAAGCGGGCGCTTCTTCTTGCTTTGTTTCCTATTTTGTTCCACTTGAACAATTTATCATACAAGACTGCTTATGTCAAATATGTTTTTTTACATTACATGCTCATTCATCAAATCGGTAAAATCTTCAAATTTAATTGGCTTGCTATAGTAATAACCTTGTAAGTATGGACATTCAATCGAAGATAAGTAATCACTTGCTTCCTGTCCTTCTACTCCTTCAGCGACTACTAGCAATCCGAGGTCTTTACCTAATTTAACTACGGAAGATACGATTGCACTATCTGAATTATCGCTTGGAATATCTTTTACAAACGAGCGATCGATCTTTAGACAGTTAACAGGAAATTGCTTTAAATAGCTCAAAGATGAGTATCCTATGCCGAAATCATCGATAGCAATCGTAAAGCCTATTTGTTTTAGCTTTTGTAGTGTATTAATGGAATCAGTTGTATTTTCCATTAGTCCATTTTCAGTTATCTCTAACTGTATCCGATTAGGGAGTACACGTTCGTCACTCACAATTGTTGTTAACCTTTCAACAAAGTCTGATTGTTTAAGCTGATATGCTGAAATATTAACAGAAATGTTCAAATGTATTTGTGATTCTTCCCAGCGTTTTAGATCTCGACAAGCTTGACGAATGACCCACTCCCCTAGCGGAATAATTAAACCTGTTTCCTCAGCAATTGGAATAAAATCTGCAGGATTGATAAGTCCTTTTTTAGGATGATACCAACGAATAAGTGCCTCACACGAATTTATTTTTTGCTGTTTTACATCCATTACCGGCTGATAAAAAAGCTCGAATTGGTTATTCGCTATAATGGCTTGCCTTAGATCATCTTCCATTAACACTTTTGAGACAAATACATTCTTCATTTGTGAATTAAATTTTCTAAATGTGTTGCCACCAGCGTGTTTAGCAGAAAGCAATGCCATATCAGCTGCCTTCATTAACTCTTCAGGGTTAGTAGCATGTTCTGGAAATACAGAAACGCCGATACTAGCTTTTTGATGGAATTCACCATTTCGATAGTAAAATGGCTCATCAAACAATGTTAATATTTGTCTAGTCACTATACATACATGTTCATCTGGACCAATAATAATCCATGCAAACTCATCTCCACCTAAGTGGTATAATCTGAAATATTCCACATGATTATCAAACGTTAATGTTTGAAGCCTTTCAGCTGCCATCATGATAAAGCGATCTCCAACATTGTGACCTAGCGTATCATTAATATATTTAAACTTATCCAAGTCTACAATGATAAGGCTCGCCTTTTTTTGTTGTGTTTTAGCATCGACTAGACGATACATTAAATCTTCTTCAAGTATTCTACGGTTAGGTAAACCTGTAAGTGCATCATGATAGGCCATATTCTTTACTGCAAGCTCAGAGTTTTTTAGTTCAGTGATATCATTGATTGTTGCAATCACTTCAATTACTTCATTGCAATGAATAATTGGTGTTATTGAAGCGTGTAAAATTCGATATCCATGCTTGAAGTCGAATTCAACCTTTTGTCCCTCAAAGGCTTGTTTAAATCTTGAAGTAATGATGTCTTTATCTCTGCTATTCCCAATAACTTCACCGATTGGTTTATTTTTAGCTTTTTCTGTATCAATCCCAATCACTTTTGCTAAGTGACCTTCTAATAATGAGACAACCGGCCCTTTATCATTAGATGGTAAAACTCTTATAATGAAATTTTGAATATTTTTAATAATGGTAGAATAATCTTTTTCAATAATTTGTCTCAGTTTTTCTTCATATATCTTGCCTTCTGTAATATCAAGACGAATCGATAAAAACATGTCAATTTTTCCCTCTTTATTATAAATAGGGTAGATCGTTGCTTTTACCCAGTAAATTGAGCCATCTTTTTTACGATTCTTAATTTCACCACTCCATATATCGCCATTCATGATTGTCTGCCATAACTTATGATAAAATTCTTGTGTATGATAGCCTGAGTGGACTAACCTATGTGTATTACCTACTAATTCATCTCTTGAATATCCTGAGACTTGGCAGTATGTATCGTTCACTTCAATAATGCTGCCACTACTATCAGTCAGAACTAATATGCACGAATGGTCAAAGGCGCGAAGTAATTCTTCCAACTGTATAAGCATTGAGTGACTATAATCACTAATGTTTTCATATTCTTGCATTAAATTTTCTCGAAAACTATTCACCCAATTACTAACGGTACCTAATGACTGAAACATAATATGCACATCCTATTCGACTTCAAAGTTAATGGCGTTTTTTGTAATATAATGTTGAAAAACCTTATTTATATTCTACTGTTTTTCTTACTAATTCACAATACATTATTAATTTCATGATATTGCGTACTAAATAGGGATATTTAAAGAAGAGGTTGACTCAATAGGCCTAATTTTTACCTTTTGAGTCAACCTCTAAACTTTTAATAGCTTTTGGGACAGCTTTTAAAAATGTCCTGTATTGTAAACTATTTTTTTCTGTTTTGTATTTCTTCTTTCATACTCGAAACAAATTCATCTAAACCTACTGCTTCAGAGTCTTTCTGGCCATATTTTCTTACATTCACAGTACTTGCTTCAATCTCTTTATCTCCAAGCACGAGAATATAAGGTATTTTTTGCATTTGTGCTTCTCTTATTTTATAGCCAAGCTTTTCATCACGAACATCCACGTGTACACGAACACCAGCTTGTTTTAATTTATCTTCCACTCGTCTTACATAATCCATGTGCACTTCACTTACTGGAATGACCTCAACCTGTACAGGTGCAAGCCAAGTAGGAAAAGCTCCTTTATACTCCTCAATTAAGAACGCTACAAAACGCTCCATTGTTGAAACAACTCCACGATGTATGACGACAGGACGATGTTCTTTCCCATCTTCCCCAACATAGGCTAGCTCGAAACGATTTGGCAAGTGGAAATCAAGCTGCACAGTAGACAGGGTTTCGTCCTTACCTAGTGCTGTTTTTACTTGCACATCAAGCTTAGGACCATAAAATGCCGCTTCCCCCTCTGCTTCGACATAGTCTACGTTCATATCCTCCATCGCTTCTTTTAACATCGCTTGCGCTTTTTCCCACATTTCATCATTATCCACATATTTTTCCTTATCTTCAGGATCACGATAGGATAGGCGGAAATAATAGTCGTCAATTCCGAAATCTTGATATACATTTTGTACTAGCTCTACTACTCTAATAAATTCATCCTTTAACTGATCTGGTCGACAGAAAATATGAGCATCATTCAGTGTCATAGCACGAACTCGTTGTAAGCCTGCTAATGCTCCGGACATTTCGTGACGGTGCATTGTTCCTAGCTCAGCAATACGAACTGGCAAATTACGATAGCTGTGGAGTTGGTTTTTATAAATCATCATATGATGCGGGCAGTTCATCGGTCTTAGTACTAGATCCTCATTGTCCATTTCCATTGTAGGAAACATGTCTTCATGATAGTGATCCCAGTGCCCGGACGTTTTATATAGCTCTACACTTCCTAAAACAGGTGTATACACATGATCGTAGCCAAGTCGCTCTTCCAGATCTACAATGTAACGTTCAATTGTACGACGAATTGTTGCTCCTTTTGGAAGCCATAATGGAAGTCCTTGTCCTACTTTTTGGTTTATTGTAAAAATACCTAATTCCTTACCTAGCTTTCTATGATCACGCTCTTTCGCTTCTTCAAGCATTTTTAAGTGATCTTCTAGCTGTTGTTGTTTCGGGAAAGCTGTTCCATATATACGCTGCAACATTTTATTTTTACTGTCACCACGCCAGTATGCACCGTTAACAGTCATGAGTTTAAACTTCTTTATTTTACTAGTGGAAGGTAAGTGTACGCCACGACAAAGATCAAAAAATTCTCCTTGCTCGTAAATACTTATTGTGTCACCTTCTGGAATATCTTCTAATAACTCTAGTTTCAGGTCGTCACCTATTTCTTTATAGCGTTGTACAGCCGTTTCTCGGCTCACTTCTACACGTCTTATCTCTAAGTTTTCATCAACAATTCGCTTCATCTCTTTTTCAATTTTTTCAAGGTCCTCTGGTGTAAGCGAATGCTCCATGTCGATGTCATAGTAAAAGCCACCTTCAATGACTGGTCCAACCCCTAATTTTACGTTCTCATATAGACGTTTTACCGCCTGTGCCATTAAATGAGCTGTACTGTGACGAAGAATCTCTAAACCATCTTGTGAATCATACGTGATAATTTCAAGATTCCCATTTTCTACTAAAGGTTGACGTAAATCAACATACTGCCCATCGACTTTGCCTGCAAGTGCGTTTTTCTTTAATCCTGGTGAGATCGATCCTGCAATATCCTCAGTTGTCACACCTTTAGAAAACTCTTTCTTCGCACCATCTGGGAAAGTCATTACAATTTGATCTGACATATGAAAATACACTCCTTTTCTATTACGTTAAATTTGAAAAGGTTCTCAAGGTTAAAGCTTTCTATACTTGAGGAGCAATGTTTTTAAAAAACAAAAAACACCCGTCCCTCTCATACAAAGGGACGAGTGTGTTACACGTGGTTCCACCCTAATTCCTAAACAAGAAAACAACATGAACATTTTCCTGTCTAGCTTCATTCTCATATAACGGTGAGTTTCCGTCAGCACTTAATAAAGTCGTGACTCGTTCTGTACTGAAGTTTAGAGGTGGTAAGTGTCTCGCCAAACTAGGAAGCTTCCAGCAAATGTCTTCCCTCTCTGTAAGTTGATTCGAATACACCCATGTCCTCATCATTACTGATCCTTGATTTCCTTATGGATAGTATTATAATAAGTCGAATTAAGAAAAGCAAGTGTGTAATGGAAAAATTTATGTGAAGTTTAACGAATGTATATTTACAACTCAAAATAATTCCTAATTTCACTCTTATGATTTAAGATTGCAATAAATTAACGGTATTTGTATCTTCTTTATCAACGATATTCACTCTCTCCTCGAATATAGACAATAATGTTTGAACAAGTCCATCATATTCGTTTTCATGAGGATATATAAATATTTTTTTCGGTGCAATACAAACCAATGGTCCAATTACTCGTTGAGATAACGGAAGCGGATCCTCAAACATTAAGTCACGTGTTAGCCAATTGCGAATTTGCTGAAGTGATATACTTTCGCCACTGTCATCTTGTATTTCTATATTCTCATTTAAATACACATGTATCGTATCAATACGAGATTCATGATTTCTTAAGAATTCTCTGCACGTGTTAAGCATCACTTGGTAATCATGTTCTATTTTATACTCATCAATCGCTTTCTCTACTACATCGACGAGTTGAAGTTTAAATTTCCTTAATCGAAAAATGATAAAAGAGTCAAAGGAAAAGTGCATAGCCTCTTTAATAAAATGGTAATACAACATAAATAATTCTTTTTGCCATTCGATAAAGTTTGTTTTTAAAGGAACATCAGGCTTTTCATTAAAAAATACCTCTCTTGCGTGCTCAATAATTGCCCCTACCTCATATTGGTCCTCAAAGTAAAACCGACCTCTAATACATTCTTCTAGCCATATAGGCAAAAATTTTTTTATCGTTACATTCGTTAATACGGTTGCTACTAACTTTTTTCTTTGACTCATTCCACCTCCGAGAATAGTAGAGAAATTGATACTTAAATTTGTATACTGTTCTGTCTTCTCTATACTAATTGATTTTTTCACACCACCATATGTACTTAATGAATGAAGCAATTGATGATAGAAGGCCTCACATAAAGAGGAATCCTTAAATTGAATCGTTAACAACAGCAGCCCCTCCCAATCGTGCAAATCGAGTTGAGCGTCTCGGGAGTAATTCATCGTTAGTTTCAACTCTTCTTTTGCAAACATCTAATCTAATACATATATATGGACGTACTGTTTAATTATGAATCGGGAATTTGAAAACGATCATATATTTTAAAAAAACTTATAATTTGATATAAAATTTAATATTAAATACATGATGGAGGAGTAGAAATATAAAAAAACTCCAAATGGTTGCTAGGCGACCTTTTGGAGTAAATCATTTAGTTTTTTAGTTTTGCATAATGAAGTCTTTCTCTGCTGATTCTTTTTCTTCGAAAGTGTGCAGAACGCGATATTTTGTATCACGTTGTGCAGGTGTTTTACCTGCTTCACGAATTAACCTCAATATTAAGTTAGTGTTTACTTTATGTGTCGCCCCTGCAGCGGATACAACATTTTCTTCAATCATCGTACTTCCAAAGTCATTACAACCAAAAGATAACGATTTTTTCCCAACCTCTGGTCCCATTGTAACCCAGGAGGATTGGAAGTTTGGAATGTTGTCTAGGAATATTCTCGAAATTGCAACATTCTTCAAATAATCCTCTGGAGTTAGCTTTTCTGCTTTCATGTTAGTATTATCTGGTTGGAATAACCATGAAATAAAGGCAAGGAAGCATTCTGTTTCATCTTGGGCATCACGAACACGCTTTAAGTGAAGCGCACGCTCTTCAAATGTTTCTCCAAATCCAATAACCATCGTAGCAGTTCCGTGCATTCCAACGTTTTTAGCTGTTTTCATACAGTCGATCCACTCTTCCCAAGTACCTTTTAAACGGCTAATGCGTTTTCTTGTTCTATTATCAAGTATTTCCGCACCACCACCTGGCAGTGAATCCAAACCTGCTTCGTGAAGTTGACGGCATACTTCTTCTAATGATAACCCAGAAACTTCCACCATTTTATATATTTCTGCTGGTGAGAATGAATGCATCGTAATTTGAGGGAAACGTTTTTTAATTTCCTTTAATAAATTCGTATAATAGCTAAATGGCAAATCTGGATTCGTTCCACCTTGCATTAATATTTCAGTTCCACCAATATCAATCGTTTCTTGAATCTTTTTAAATATTTCCTCATCATCTAACACATAACCCTCTTCATGTCCTGGTGGTCGATAGAAGGCACAAAATCTACAATAAGTATCACAAAAATTTGTATAGTTTACATTCCTCCCAATAACAAATGTCGTTACTGGATCAGGGTGCCATTTTTGCATCATTTCGTTAGCTACTGCTCCGATTTTTTCAATTTCATCACTTTCATAAAGCTGAACAGCATCCTCAACAGAAATCCGTTCACCATTACGAGCGCGATCAAGAATATGATCAATACTCATCATTTTCCCCCATTCCTATAAAACTAGTAAGTAGGCAAGCCATATCATATATAAAATAACAATTATTATTACTTATAAAACTATCGTAACATATAATCCTAGTAATTTCCTTGGAAAAGCTTGAAAATTATCGATACGAAACTATGCTCGTTTATTTTCCCCATTCATAACAATAACATCATTTAAATAACGTATTCTTTCCATGATTCTTTTTGCCTTTAGCTCATCCATTTTTTCTACTCCACCTCTTTGCGTGTAAGAAAGATGATGTTCTAGCTCATCAAGGTCAAAGTTCGAAGTAAAGAGCGTTGGCAGCTTTTCCATCATTCTATACTGCAGTAATGCGCCTAAAATATCATCTCTCACCCAGTTAGACATTGTTTCTGCCCCAATATCGTCTAAAATAAGAACAGGAGCTTGCTTCACTTCATCAAGCTTCGATTGATATGATCCATCAGATATACCATTTTTTAGCTCTCGAAAGAAGTCTGGAGCATAAACAATCAGAGTAGAAACTTCTCTATCTGCTAATTCATTCGCAATGGCACCCATCAGAAACGTTTTTCCAACACCAAATGGGCCATATACGTACAATCCTCTTCCATTTTCTCCTGGTTTCACATTAACGATAAACTCAAGCGCATTGGCTACTGCCATCATTCTCGAAGAATGGTCTTCATGAATATCGTCAAACGTTGCCTGAGTCATTTCTTTTGGTACATATAAGCTTTTTATTAATGACGATTGGCGCTTTCTTTCATCAGCCGTTTTCTTTACTGAGCACACCTGGTACTCTAGCTGTAAATCGTCCCGGTATGTTGATAGCTTCGGCTGATATCCTTTCATGATATTCAAACAGGCTTCAACACCCGGACAATTGTCACAGTTATCCCACTGCGTTTTATATTGATATAGTTCATTTATCGCACGATCTAATTGTTCATTCGTTACATGTGGATTTTCGGATAAAAAGTTTTGAACACGCTCGCTGCTTAATGTTTCAACCTTCATTTTTTGGAATCTTTTTTCAAACTTTCCATCAGAAAAATGTTGTAATGAATCTCTAATCGAATCCAACTTTTATCCCTCCTTCTTCGAGTTCTTTAACATTTCTTTATATAATTCCACTTTCTTTTTAGCTTCTGACAATTGTTCTGCACTTTCTGTTTTGCTTTTCCACTTATCTTCCGTCATCCATTTAGGCAAAGGTTCTTGGCGTACATTTTTAGAAGTATTCTTTATCGTATTAGCCGCCTTCGTTTCTTTACTTTTTTGGAAGCTTTCTATTTTATCATATTCTTTCCTAGCAAAATTCATCGCTTCTTTCACCGTCTTTAAATTCGCTCGCGCCCAGTGACTGGCAATTTTATATGCTAAGTTTTTATTTAATTTTTTATCATGCATAATAAAAATATATTCAAGTAAAACATTTACAACACCAGGTTCAAGCTTATAATCAAACATGAGCTTTTCAATTATCTCTAAATCGCTTGGCGAAACTTTAGCACCATTTCCCCAGTCCTGCATAAATTCAATTGGTGATGTCGTTTCGAAGTAATAAATTTGTTCTTCTTCTGCTGTTTTAGGTTTTTCTATCGTACGTAGCGCTTCCGGATGTACTCGTAAGCCAAGTGTAGGTGGCTTATCGATTTCATTCATACGGTACCTACGTTTCACTTGTTTTTTGAATTCTTCTTCATCTAACTCATCGGTATGCAAAATGGAATCTTGGACAACCTTACTCATTTCATTAGGGGTTAATTTATATAAAAATGCCATTTTATAAATTAATGCTTTTTTATCTCGTTTTAATAGCCCATCCTTCACTACAAATGGAGGCAAAAATGATAAAAAGGCGTTAAAGTCAAAATCAATTCCTTCAATAATGTAATTTTCATTCTTCTTGCGTCCCTCAAGAGCGTCACTTCTTGTTAAAACATCATCCATATCTGGGTGTACACTATTTAATTCTGAAGGATGTAGAGAAGTAAATACTTGATCAAATGATCTCGTAATATCTTCATGATTGCTAATATCGACTTGTTCTACTTTAAAGCAGTTACGTAGCTGAATATATCTGTCTTTACTTCCGATTCGATTATATAAAAAGACACTCAACATATCATCTAAAAAAAAGGATTCTGGTGACATTGGAGGTTGTAATTCATAATAATGAACAAATTCATCTGTCTGTTTTTCTCTATATACTTTTAACAATCCTATTGCTTCTAGCTTTTTTCGCTCTTGAAAAATTTCATCAAGGTGCTTTCCCGTATAGATCATTAATGTTTTATGTGTTCGCTCAATTTTTTTACCTACATGCCTACTTAACTCGCTTGCTAACGTCATATATAAACTAAAAGCTGTAGCTCCTATTAACGGTTGATATAGTAACGTTAATACATCTCTATCTGTTTCGTGTAAGCGATCCTTCATATAAGCAATAAATCGATCAGACGGTAAAATTTCTTTCCAATGCAAAGCCTTCACCTTTTCTTCTTTAAAGTTAGTAATAGATATATATATAGTCGATAAAGATAAAAAAGGAGCGTTCACTTCGCTCCAAGATCATCATTCTACTTTTTATTTTCCCTATCTAATAGTTCTTTAAGTTCTTCAACAAATACGTTTATATCTTTAAACTGTCGATAAACAGAAGCAAACCGCACATATGCAACATCATCTAATACAACGAGATGCTCCATTACTTGTTCACCAATTTCATTAGATGGTACCTCTGATAATCCCTTGTTGCGAATCTCTTTTTCAACATCTTCTACAAGTTTTTCAAGCTTTTCTAACGGGACTGGACGTTTTTCACAAGCACGAATAAGACCTCTCAATACTTTCTCTCTACTAAATTCTTCTCTATTTCCACCTTTTTTCACAACAATTAATGGTGTTTTTTCAACACGTTCAAAGGTTGTAAAACGGTAGCTACATTCCTCACACTCTCTACGGCGGCGAATGGAATGCCCTTCATCACTCGGCCTTGAATCTAAGACCCTTGTCCCATTATGATGACAGCTTGGACAAATCATATGTTGATCATCTCCGATTGGTCTTTATCCGTTAATTAATATTTAATAAGCTCGTCTCCTAAGCCACTACCTATAAAAGTTAGTCGCTTGTCTAAATCTTCATAAATCCCATAAATAACATGACGACTATGTCCAAAATCAGTAAATAGCACCGTATCTGTATCTACTGAAATATCCACAGCTGTTTTATTTGGTCTTACCATAATAACAGTAAAAACAATTAACTTCTTCTTTCCTTTCTTTACTTTCACAATTACTTCTCCACGATCCTCTTCAACTCTAGCTATTTCATAACCTTGGCGCTGATTTATTACACCTTCGATTTCTGCAATAACTTTATCTTTCATTGCTTTGTAATACCGTGTCCTTAACTTTTCATCAAAATGATTTTCCTTCGTTTCTGTATGATTTCCTAAATACAATTTTGCTTTTTGTATTATTCCCATTTTATCATCCCACCTTACCAATTTAAGAATAGCAAGAAATAAGACTTTATTCAATTAAAATTAGATGGAAATAATGAAAAGTTAATGCATAAGGAATGTGACACCATCGGTAATTTGGTGTCACATTAATGAAATGTTAAAAGCTAATTTAAAACAGTTTTTGAAAGTTTTGCACTTTCTCCTTATCTACCCTTTTCTTATTGATTTATTTTGATAGGACCTATACCTCGAGATAATTCTAACGATTGTGTCGACTTTGCTTCTAGAGATCCCATAATATAGTTTGCTGCAACATGCGGGTCTAGATCTCCACAAGTGTAAATATCAATGCTAGCATATTTATGCTCCGGAAAACTATGAATAGTTAAGTGTGACTCACTAATGATCACTACTCCACTTATTCCGTATGGTGCAAATTTATGAAATACTACTTCTCTTACTTCCGCACCCGCTTCTAGTGCCGCATCCACAAAAACCCTTTCCATGTATTGCATATCAATTAATTTTTCTAAGTTACAATCCTTTAATTCTGCAATAACATGCCTGCCCATCGTATTCATAAGAGTCACAACCCCTTTACAACTTGCTATTCGCTTTTTCACACATAGCACGAGGAAAAACAATGTTATCAACCATAAGCTTGCTGTGTATGGGTTTGAAGAACTTTTATTCACTCAAAAAACTATATTCCTCTTGTCATTACTTCTTGTGTGTAAAGTACGAGGTCTCTCGCCTCACGAATAGCTACTTGCTCTTCAGGAGTAGCGGTTTCTAAAAGGACACTTGCCTCTTCTTCTAATTCCTTTAATTGTTTGAACGCATAACTATACTCTGTTGGATCGTATTCTCTTATTATTTTTATATCTAATAATTCCTTTTGCGCTTCCTCGACTGTCTCTTTTACGTTCATCATGTAATGTGTAATGCTAGTATTCATTCACTTACCTCCATATATGTTGTCTAACGTTATTATGAAGTGTAACGTGTAAAAAGATACACTTTCATTCACAGAAGTAACAAATGGAGATGCTAAATTTATTTGCATATTAATTGCCAGCGGTGAATGAGTTCATTTAATTGCTTTTTAGTGTCTTCAAATGTGCCATCATTGTAGATAATTGCATTTGCGTATTTTTTCTTTTCGTCAATTGGTATTTGTGCATGTATTCGGCTAAGTGCTTCTTTTTCCGTTGATGAATCACGAGTCATGAGGCGTCTTAACTGTATCGTTTGAGGGACATATACTAGTAATACCTTCTCGACAAGAGAAAGAAGGTTACTCTCTATTAATAAAGGGATATCTAAAATAACAGTTTTATAACCATTTTTTTTATACATATTCGTTTCTTCTTTCATTTTTCTTCTAACAACGGGATGAACGATATCATTCAGTGCTTTTCTTTTCCCTTCATCTTTAAAAATAATTGAACCAAGCTTTTTTCGATCAATAGACGTGTCATGCAATAAAATGCCTTCTCCAAAGGTTTCCACAATTTTGATGTAAGCTTCACGTTTAGGCATTACAGCTTCTTTTGCTATTTGATCTGCATCTACTATTGGAAATCCTTTCTCCTTTAGCATAAGGGAGACAGTAGACTTCCCTGTAGCTATGCCTCCAGTAAGTCCGATAATCATGTGATACCTCCTTGTCCTAGTCATGATATGTATAAAGGGGTGTGATTACAGTTGCCACACCCCAATAATAATAAGTAATAAACCTGGTAAAAAAGAAAAGCGTTGTATCCACTTTATACCTGAAAATAACCAACCACTTTTCATACCAAGGCTTAAGAACACCCCACACATTACACCAACGCTAATTGCCATTAGCCAAGGTGAAAGTCCGATAAGAGAAGCGCCTATTCCTGCACCAAAAGCATCTAATGACAATGCTAGCCCTAGTAATAGTGCCTCTTTTCCAGTAATAGCACCCGAGTTATCTAAATCTGCTACCATAGGCTTTCTTAATATTTTTATAACGATACCTAACGTTTTTATTTCTAGATTAATTAATGTTTCTTTTTCTTTTTTTGTTTTCTTTTCAGTTTTTGCTGGTCGGTACGATTGATATATCGCCCAAGCACCAATCCCTATTAGTATAATGCCACCAATTGACTCTGCTACGCTAGTGGAAATTAGTTGCTGTAACCCACTACCTATCGCCATTGCAATTAAAATAGAAAAAGCTGAAAAGCCAGCTATAAACAGTAAGGAAGAAAAAGGTAACTTCATTTTTCTTAATCCGTACGTCAAACCGACTCCAAAGCTATCCATACTAACAGCGAATGCAAGAAGAAAAAGCGAGATCATTTCCGCCATTGGCATGAGCTCCTTCCTATCAGTGATACGATAGTATATGGTTAGAGCCTTTCCAATGTACTTGAAAAATGAAAGTTCGCTTCATCTTTTAAAAATGTTTACAATTTATCATGTCCCTCATCAATGATTACGTACCTTTTGGCAGGATGGACACGTATGAGTTCCTCTTCCACTAACAACGTTTTTTACAATTTCGTCTCCACACACTTTACATTCCATTCCTTTTCGACCATACACGTAAAGTGTTTGCTGAAACATCCCCATTTCTCCTTGACCATTTACGTATGTTTTTATAGAGGAGCCACCCATATTAACAGCTTCTTCTAACGTATCAACAATACTTTTGTGAAGCTTTTTCACATCATTGGTATTAAGTTCATTACTTGCAACCTCTGGATGGATATTAGCTCGAAACAATGCCTCATCAACATAAATATTTCCTAATCCAACGACATATGTCTGATCTAAAAGGGTCGCTTTAATATTTCTTGTTGTCTTATTTAAAAGATGATATAAACGTTCAGGCGTGAACTCATTTGAAAATGGTTCCACTCCTAACTGTATTAATGGTAAGTGATTGTACTCTTCTCCCTTTGGGAATAAGTGCATCGTCCCAAACTTACGCACATCTCGATAGCGTAGTTCTTTATTACTTTCTAAAATAAATCGAACGTGTGTATGTTTATCTGGCTCTTCGTCTTCAGAAAAGATGCCGTATCTCCCTTCCATACGTAGGTGAGAAATTAGCGCATAGTCATCTAATAGAAAAACAAGGAACTTCCCTCTTCTTTTAATATCGTGAAACGTTTGTCCAATTAGTTTTAGTCTAAATTCATCAATATCGTCTGGCTCCTTAATGATCTTTGGCCAGGAAACTCGTACATCTTTTATTGTCTCATTTAAGATTAACTTTTTTAACGTTCGTTTTACTGTTTCGACCTCTGGTAATTCGGGCATTTTTTCTCACCTTCTCATTGGCTCCATTACTTTGCGTCGTACCATGTATCTCCAAATGAAAAATCAACCTTTAAAGGAACTGCCAGGTTAACAGCATTCTCCATCACCTTTGGAACTAACTCTTTCATCGTCTCAATTTCCTCTTGAACTACTTCAAATATCAATTCATCATGTACTTGTAATAGGAGCGTAGACTTCAATCCTTTTTCCTTCATCTCTTCTTCCATTTTCACCATTGCTTTTTTAATAATATCAGCTGCACTTCCCTGTATAGGGGTATTCATTGCGGTACGTTCAGCAAAACTTCTTAAATTAAAGTTTCTAGAAGTAATTTCGGGTAAATACCTTCTTCTATGAAGCATCGTCGTAACATAGCCATTAACACGCGCTTCCTCCACAATCGATTCCATATACTCCTTCACTCCTGGATAGCTATCGAAGTAACGGTCAATAAACTTTTTCGCTTCTTTACGGGTAATCCCTAAGTTTTGTGATAGACCATAATCACTAATGCCGTATACAATTCCGAAATTGACTGCTTTTGCTGTTCTTCTCATTAAGCTCGTCACTTCATCTGCTGAAACATGAAATACATCCATCGCTGTTTTCGTATGCACATCCATATTTTCTTTGAAGGCATTTGTTAAATTTTCATCGTTTGATATATGTGCTAAAACACGAAGCTCAATTTGTGAATAATCAGCAGCAAAAATAACTGCATTTTCTCTTTCAGGCACAAATGCTCGTCTTATTTTTCTTCCTTCCTCAAGTCGAATTGGAATGTTTTGAAGGTTAGGCTCTGTTGAGCTTAGTCTCCCTGTTTGTGTTAATGCCTGGTTAAATATAGTGTGAATCTTTCCAGACTTTTGGTGTATGACTTTTAGTAATCCTTCAATGTAGGTTGAATTTAACTTACCAAGTTGACGGTACAGTAAAATTTTCTCCACAATCTCATGCTTGTCCCTTAACTGTTCTAATACATCAGCCGATGTCGAATAACCTGTCTTCGTCTTTTTAACAACTGGTAATTGCAGTTTATCAAATAATATTTCACCCAATTGCTTCGGAGAATTAATGTTAAATTCGACCCCTGCTAGCTCATGAATCTCTTTTTCCATCGTACTTAGTTTATCACTTAACGTTTCTCCCATCTGAAGAAGCTCTTCTTTATTTATACTAATACCATTCATCTCCATGTGGCCTAACACAATAGACAATGGCATTTCTAAATCTTTAAAAAGCTCAAATTGCTCATTCTCTTTTAGTTCACTTTCTAACTCTTCTTTCAATACATTAATAGCCGCAGCTTTTCTAACTAAATGCTGAGCCACGATTTCCTCTTCTGGGACTTGGCGCTTTTTCCCTTTCCCGTAAACAGCTTCATCCGATTTCACCGTATAGCTTCGTTTCCTATTTGAAATATCTGCCATTTCATGTGAGCTAGCGGAAGGATCAATTAAATAAGATGCAATTTGTATGTCGAACGTAACACCTCTTAAAGAGATATCGTTCCACCCTAAAGATACGATTGCTTGTTTTGCATTAAAAATCCATTTTTCGTTTTTCTCATCATTTGCCCATTTTTTAAACATGTCACTATTGATTGCTACTTCAGTTGGAATGTAGTAACTACCAACTTCATTTACAATAGAGATACCTACAATTTCTGCGTTGTGGTAGTTCTCTTCCAACACTTCGACAACAATTGCCGAAGGACTATATAGCATGTCCTCTGTTATAGTATGAACTACCTCCACGTCTACATCTACCAATGGCTGCTCTGCCTCTTCTTCTTGGTCAATCCTTTCAAGAAGTGAGTTAAATTCTAGCTCTTTAAACAAAGCGGTTACTTCTTTATTGTTAGGATCAGTAAGCTTTGTATCTTCAAAATCGATAGTAACAGGACTATTTAACTCAATTGTTGCAAGCTTTTTACTCATAAATGCGTTGTCTTTGTTCTCCGCTAGCTTTTCCTTTAACTTTTTCCCAGAGACATCTTCTAATGATTCATAAAGCTTTTCAACTGTTCCAAATTGCTTTAAAAGCTTTAGGGCTGTTTTTTCTCCAACACCTGGTACACCAGGAATATTGTCAGAGGCATCACCCATTAGTCCCTTCATGTCTATGATTTGCTCAGGTTTAATCCCATATTTTTCATCAATCATCTGCAAATCATATGTGTCCACATTCGTGATTCCTTTTCTAGTTAATGCTACTTTTACATTCTCGGACACTAGCTGTAATAAATCTTTATCACCACTAACAATCTTAACTTCCCAATTACTTTTCGAGGCTTTTGTTGAAAGTGTTCCAATAATGTCATCTGCTTCATAGTTTTCCACTTCATAATATGTAATATTAAAAGCCTTCAACAAATCTCTCATCACTGGGAGCTGTTCCGCTAGTTCTCCTGGAGTTTTCTGACGTTTACCTTTATATTCTTTGTATGTATTATGACGAAATGTCGTTTTCCCTGCATCAAACGCAACAAGCATATGTGTCGGTTTTTCTTCTTCTAATATCTTTAAAAGCATTGTAGTAAAACCATAAACTGCATTTGTAAATACACCTTTTTCATTATTTAACAATGGCAATGCAAAAAAAGCACGATACGCGATACTATTTCCGTCCACTAAGACGAGTTTATTCATAATTAAACACCTCATTAAAAAGTATAGGCTCATTATTCCAACCTTTTACTTATTTTATCATTTAAGAAAAACTTATAACAAGCTTCATGAAGCTTGTTATAGGTCTTTTATTAGTATGCCTTCGACAATCGAGTATTCTGGAGTAAATAGCGACGCAGAGTTTCACATTGCAAAATAAGAAAAACTAAAAACGATTTTGAAGCAAGGGCACTGAAAAAGGTGTTTTGTACTTTTTCAGTGCCCTCCTCAAAGCCCGTTTTTAGTCTTTTCTTAGAAGCAGTGGAAATCGTAGCTCTTAAAGTACTACTCTTCTCGCTAGTACGCACGGCGAAAAAATTCCACTGCCAAATTTATACTTATCTTAAAAAAAGAGAACGAAGTCTATATAGACATTCGTTCCTAAGGGGATGTATAGCTAGATTTACTATAACACCCCTTTGTAAATGAAATATTAAGCTAACGTAAAAAATTAATGAAACTTCTTTTCTTGTTGCTTTTTAAATTCCATTTTAAAAGTCGTCCCTTGACCAACTTCACTATCTACACTCATTGTTGCTCTATGAGCTTCAATTAAATGTTTTACGATTGCTAACCCTAATCCTGTTCCTCCAGAGTTACGACTACGTGCACGATCAACACGGTAAAAACGCTCAAAAATTCTCGGAATTTCTTTCTTGCTAATACCAATACCTGTATCTTGCACCTCCACAATAACTGTTTCAGCCTTTTCGATGACTTTTACATGAACTTCTCCATCGTTCGGTGTGTACATGATCGCGTTATTGATAATGTTAATAAAAACTTGTTTTATACGATGTGCATCAGCCTCTATGACAGTGTCACCAATTACTTCTTTTGAAAAATGAATATTTTTATTTTGAGCTTTACTCTCTAACATCATAAAAACATCACTTAATAAAACATCGATATTCACCAAATCCCAATTCAATACGAATTGTGATCCTTCTATCTTTGAGAGTTCCAATAAATCATGAATGAGAGATTCTAGCCTTTCTGATTCATTAGAGATAATCGTTAGAAATTTCTCTCTTAACTGCTCATCATGTACGGCTCCAGAGAGAAGTGTTTCTGTGAATCCTTTAAGTGATGTAACTGGTGTTTTCAGTTCATGAGACACATTTGCAACAAAATCTTTTCTAGCCTGCTCAAGCTTTTTCAATTCGGTTATATCGTGAAAAACAAGAACTATACCAGTAAGACTTAAATCAGAACCGATAATTGGTGCACCGTAAACATCAAAATGTCTAATCTCAATACCTATAGGTAGTGCTAAATGTTTTTTAATTCTTTTCTCTGTTAACAATATTTCCTGGATAAACTTGATGACTTCCCTATGCTTAATAACTTGGTAATACAATTTATTAATCCAGTGATCCGTATTTTCTTGAAAAATTGATTGGCATGTTTTATTTACTAACGTTATATCCCCTTTAGAATTAATAAGTAGTAAGCCACTGCCCATATTATCAATTAACGTTTCAAGTCTATCTTGCTGTACTTCATACGTTTTCGTAATATGTGATAAATTTTCTGCTAATACATTTAAAGAACGATTCAATTGTCCCGCTTCGTTTGGAATACCTTCATACGTTCTAACAGAAAAATTTCCTTTCGCCAATTGATTAGCAACTATTCGTGCATCTTCTATAGGTGTAAGCTGTTGATTCGTTATTTTAGTAATTAAAACAACAATCACAACAAATCCTATTAAAAAACTAACGAAAATGACACCCCATATATTTTGATACATAGAATTTAATTGTTCTATTGGTATACCTGTCCTAATATAAGCTGTTTGCTCACCTGATTGGATAAATGGAATAGCATAATAAAGTAGCTCTTTATTTACCGTATTACTGAATCGTACTTCTTGTCCTGCCCCAAGTTCGTTCACTCTTTGAATTTCGGGACGAGATAAGTGGTTCTCCATTAGCTCGGCTTCACCATGCGTTTCCCCAATGACATTTCCATCCATATCAATCATTGTAATTCTAATCTCAAGCCTATCGGCCATTGCATTCATTTTCTGACCAAGAAGCTTTTGATCGCTTAAAGGTACGTCTTCAATATATAAAGCGACCACTTCTGTCTCTTTAGCAATTCGCTCACTCATTCGCTCAAAGTAAAACTCCTTAAATAAAGGGCCTAAAATTACACCTAAACTTGTTAGCACAATTAAAATTATGAGTGTAATCGGAAAAATGAGTTTAGCTCGGAAACTATTCATCTTTTAGCGGTACCTCTAACTTATAACCTAATCCTCGAATCGTTTTTATATATATTGGTTTTTTTGTATTAGGTTCTATTTTCTCTCTTAAGTGACTAATGTGAACATCTACAATTCTTGTATCACCAACAAATTCATAATTCCAAACGGCATTTAAGAGCTGGTCTCTTGTCATGACACGCCCTTTATGATTAGCTAAGTACAAAAGTAATTCGAACTCTTTAGGTGTAAGCTCTAGCTGATTGCCTTTTAAAAACACTTCGTAATTATCAGAATAAATTTCAACATCACCAATGACTATTTTTTCTTTTTCATTATCATCCTTTTCACTTCGCTTCGCTGCTTTCGTTCTTCTTAAAATTGCCCTAACTCTAGCTACAACCTCTCTTGGACTAAATGGCTTTGTTAAGTAATCGTCTGCGCCTAACTCTAAACCTAGTACTTTATCAAATTCGTCGTCCTTGGCTGTTAACATTAAGATAGGCGTCATTATTTTATTTTGTCTTAACTGCTTACAAACTTCTAATCCATCCATTTCTGGAAGCATTAAATCTAATACAATAAAATCGAATGACTCATTTAGTGCTTTATCAAGTGCTGTCTGTCCATCCATCGCCGTAGAAACTTGAAATCCCCCTTGCTCCAAATTAAATTGAAGTAAAGTAACAATAGATTCTTCATCATCTACGACTAGTATGTGCTGTGCCATCACAATTCCTCCTAATAGATATCACTGCAGTTTACAACGATATCATGTCATTCGCTATATATCCCCAAAAGATTTTATATTTTTTATTTTCTTTTATCTTACTATATTTTTGCATTTAGACAAATCAAATTTTTCTCTACATAGCAAAGAATGTTTGTGTTTGAAAAAATAGAGGAACACATATTACTTTTATTTGACATTTCTATATAAGAGGAGTTAAATGTTGGTTCAGATAAAGTGAGGTAAGTTCCCTTTATTGATGGCGATTAATTCGTTCATAGACACTCACACTTGGATTCCTATGATGATGGGATATTAAATATTTGTTCATGTACACTCAGACATGCGGTGCTCTCATGATGGGATATTAAACTTCTGTTCATAGACACTCACACTTGGATTCCTCTCATGATGGGATATTAAATATTAGTTCTTGTACACTCAGACATGCGGTGCTCTGATGATGGGATATTAAACTTCTGTTCATAGACACTCAGAATGGCGTTACTCTTCTAACGGGTGATTAAACTTCATTTTATTTACATTTAGACTCTCCCCTTTTGAGGAGAGATAAAACACTAAAGAATACAACACATTTTTGATAATCGAAATATCTCTCAAATACTGGAAATAAATTAAAACAAAAAAGAGCGGATTGCTCCATGAGCATCGCACTCTTCGACTAAAACATATCAATTAAAAGTTCTCAAAATTGCCCGCATCATGTGTCATCGGCTTCCAAGGATAAGGAGGAGTTACTTCTATTTCTCCTTCTAACACTTTTTCTTCTATTTCATTCACTCCTAGAGCTTCAATGGTGATTTTATGTTTACTATGATCAATTTCCTTTATTTTCATTTTCAATGAAAGTGTTCCATAGTGATATAGAGGGTGCGGATAGGAAAGATTTAATTTATTTATGGTGCTCCCAGGTCCCGGTAAGTGCATCGATATAACAGTTGTTACAATACCATTTATCATCACGTTTGGAACAATTGGCTTTTTATATGGAGTTCTAGCTGTATAATCATGCTGGATATAAACTGGATTTGCATCATCTGTGAAGCCTAAGTATAATAAAATATCTTTATCATTGATGGCTTGTGACATTTCAAAAGTTTGACCTATATGCAATTGATCTATCAATTGGCCAAGTTTTCTTTTTTTCGCAAACAAACAATCACCCCTTACAATCATTGCGTGATAAAAAGTAAGCGCTTACAATATTGTTAAATAAAGAAATCCAGAAATTATCTGGATCTCTTTATTATTTTACACGTTTATGCCTTATCCAATACATTCATGACATTTTTTACAGAAGCTACTGATTTAGCTAATGCTGATTTCTCATCATCATTTAAATCAAGTTCTATCACTTTTTCAATTCCACTGCCACCGAGGATGGTAGGAACTCCTAAGTAAATGTCTTCGTATCCGTATTCACCTTCTAAATACGCGATTGAAGGCAAAATACGTTTTTTATCTTTCAAAATTGCTTCTACCATTTGCACGATGGAGGCCGCTGGCGCAAAATAAGCACTGCCCGTACCTAGTAGATTGACAATTTCACCGCCGCCTTTTCTCGTACGTTCAACAATTTCTTCTAATCGTTCTTCAGCTATTAAAGACTGTAATGGAATACCACCAGCATAGGAATAACGGAGCATTGGCACCATGTCATCACCATGTCCACCTAGTACAAACCCAGTAACATCTTCAACAGATATGTTTAATTCTTGTGCAACAAATGTCCTGAATCGAGCTGTGTCAAGCACCCCTGATTGACCAATAACTCGATTTTTAGGTAAGCCGGATTCTTTAAACACTGTATAAGTCATCGCATCTACAGGGTTTGTTAAAACAATAATAAAGCAGTCTGGCGAATACTTTACAATTTCCTTTGTAACTGACTTCATTATCCCAGCATTCGTTGCAACTAAATCATCTCGACTCATCCCTGGTTTTCTTGGAATTCCAGCTGTAATAACTACAATATCTGAGCCTTCCGTATCCTTATAATCTGATGTACCTATAATATTGGCATCAAATCCTTGTACCGGACTAGATTCCAACATATCTAGCGCTTTACCTTTAGTAGGACCTTCCGATTGCGGGATATCCACTAATACGACATCTCCTAATTCCTTTTGTGCTGCCAGTAATGCTGTTGTTGTTCCTGTGAATCCCCCACCAACAACTGTAATCTTCCTTCTTTTAATAGCCATGTATGTTGCTCCCCCCCCAATGATTAATATTCCGATTAATCACATTTATTACAGATTATTAATTAATTCTGTACCAAATGCAGAGCAAGATACTTCAGTAGCGCCTTCCATTAAACGAGCGAAATCATATGTTACTACTTTACTACCTATTGTTTTGTCCATAGAGTTCTCAATTAAGTCTGCTGCTTCAGTCCATCCTAAGTGTCGTAACATTAGCACCCCTGATAATAGTACCGACGATGGATTTACTTTATCGAGTCCTGCGTATTTAGGAGCTGTACCATGTGTTGCTTCAAAAATTGCATGACCTGTGTCGTAATTGATGTTTGCTCCAGGTGCAATTCCGATTCCACCTACTTGCGCTGCAAGTGCATCAGATACGTAATCCCCATTTAAGTTCATCGTAGCAACGACATCAAATTCTTTTGGACGTGTTAAAATTTGCTGTAGGAAAATGTCCGCTATTGCATCTTTTACAATAATTTTCCCTTCCGCTTCCGCTTTAGATTGTGCTTCATTCGCAGCATCACGACCACTTTCTTCTACAATTTTATCGTATTGTGCCCATGTGAACACTTTATCTCCAAATTCCTTCTCTGCTAATTCATAGCCCCAATTTTTAAAAGCACCTTCCGTAAATTTCATGATGTTCCCTTTATGAACTAGAGTGACACTTTTTCGTCCTTCATCAATAGCATATTGAATTGCTGAACGGACGAGGCGGTGTGTCCCTTCTTCAGAAACAGGTTTTACACCGATTCCAGACGTTTCTGGGAAGCGAATCTTTGTTGCTCCCATTTCTGTCTGTAGGAAATTTATTAATTTTTTCACTTCGTCTGAGCCTTTTTGGAACTCAATACCTGCATAAATGTCCTCTGTGTTTTCACGGAAAATGACCATATCTGTATCTTCTGGACGCTTTACTGGTGAAGGAACCCCTTCAAACCATCTAACTGGTCGTACACAAGCGAATAAATCTAGCTCTTGTCGGAGAGCAACGTTTAACGATCTAAAACCTCCACCAATTGGTGTTGTTAAAGGACCTTTAATGGCAATTAAGTATTCTCTTATTGTATCTAGCGTTTCATTAGGAAGCCATTCTCCTGTTTGGTTAAAAGCTTTTTCACCTGCTAGTACTTCTTTCCATTCAATCTTCTTTTCGCCATTATACGCTTTTTCAACAGCCGCTTCGATTACTCTTGATGCCGCTGCCCAAATATCTGGACCAATCCCATCTCCTTCGATGTATGGTATAACTGGTTGATTAGGAACATTAAGTACCCCATTATTTACTGTTATTTTTTCTCCTGTCATACTAAATACCTCCCGATAATTCTATTTGTTATTTTGATTTAGTAGGAAATTCTACTAGAACATCCCTTTATGTAACCAATGGGAAGAGGAGTTCCATAAGGTACTCTCTCCTCCCATCATTCACAACACCATTATCTTTCTTCCACTGGAAGCCACTTTTGTACTGACGGTCCTGTATATTCAGCTCTTGGACGGATAAGGCGATTATTATCATATTGCTCAAGTATATGAGCAATCCATCCTGAAACTCTACTTACCGCAAATATCGGTGTGAAAAGATCATGCTCAATACCTAAGCTGTGGTATACAGATGCAGAATAAAAATCTACATTTGGTAATAAGCCCTTTTCACCACTAACAATTTCATCAATTTTTATACTCATTTCATACCATTTTGTTTCTCCAGTAATATGTGTTAATTGACGAGACATTTCCTTTAAATGTTTTGCTCTTGGATCACCATTTTTATAAACACGGTGCCCAAAGCCCATAATTTTCACTTTTCTTGAAAGTGCATCTTTAATATATGACTCAGCGTTACTTACATCCCCAATTTCAGAAAGCATTTTCATTACGCGCTCATTCGCCCCGCCATGTAAAGGACCTTTTAACGCTCCAATTGCTGAGGTAATCCCTGAATACATATCTGATAACGTTGCAACACAGACTCGCGCAGTAAATGTAGAAGCATTTAGTTCGTGATCTGCATGTAGTACTAGTGCTTTGTTAAATGCTTTTTCTGAAATTTCATCAGGCTCTTTACCAGTTAACATATAGAGGAAATTTGCGGAAAAGCTTAAGTCGCTTTTAGGAGAAACAGGTTCTTTTCCTTCACGGATTCTCGAGAACGCTGTAACTAAAGTTGGTAGCTGTGCTTGAAGCTTGATTGCTTTTTCTCTGTTTGCATCCTCACTCATATCGTCAGCACTATCATCAAACAATGCTAGATTTGAAACCGCTGTTCTAAGAACTGCCATCGGATGAACAGAATCAACAGGAATTGTTTTCAATTGGTCTAATACTTCTTGAGGAACAGTCGCAGCTTCTGATAATTTTTCTTTGAAATCTTTAAGTTCTGCTGCATTAGGAAGTCGATGATTCCATAATAAATATACAACCTCTTCAAAACTAGCGTGATCCGCTAGATCATCAATGTTATATCCGTGATACGTTAGAACTCCATCAATGATTGAACTTACACTCGATGTTGTTGCAACAACACCTTCTAACCCCTTAGTCGTACTCATATCTACCTCTCCTTTTCCCCAATATTATTTGAGTATATTTTTCTCACTCAAATTTTATCATGTATCATTTGGGAGACAATGCTCCGCAAAAAAAACGAATGAAAAACATCACTCATTTATACACCCTCACATAAAATTTTATTAATATACTTTCTTTCAAACGTATTGTTTGTTGAACAAAGGATAACACAACATTTAAGTAAGCGGTTACCAAACGTCTTACTTAACTAATTATTATAAATAAGTATGTAAATAAACTTACCATTTGTTTTTTATTATACCATTTTTCACATTTTTGTGAACTTTTTATTTATAAAAGAGCTAAAAATTCCGACTTGTAACATTATTTTAATTTGTTTGAATATTTAACTTTACAACTACTTAACCAATAAATGAGCTAAAAAAAGCAACGACCTTCATTGCAAGATAAGCAATTCCAGCTCCTATTAACGGACCTACAGCGACTCCATTAAATAGTGCGACGGCCAATATCGTTCCAAAGACTAGTGCTGCTGTAATATGTGGATCACTTTTAAGAAGTTCAATCCCACTGGATGCTATAACAGCAACTAATACGCCTGATGCAAGTGCGATCCAAGCATAAGAAGACTTTAATGCCCCCTGTAGCTCTCTAAACCCTATCTCACCAGTAACAATAGGGACAAGTACAGCTATCGTAATAATGGTAACTCCAATTTGAATTCCTTTTTGTTGCAAAAAGGGAAAAACCTTTTCCCCAAGGTCAATCCACTGTATCACTAATAAAAAGGCAACCGCAATAATGAGTGAACTATTTTTTGCAAAAATCCCGATTGCAAGCAGTACTAACATAAATATTGTTCCGTGACTCATAATGTAAATCCTCCTACTGTACGGGAACTATTTCATTCTAGCATATGAAAATTATAATTAAAAAAATGTTGCTCATACTTTCACTTATGTTTTGCAATTCAAGCTTCAGAGCAAGAATTTTCAAGAGCATATTCTCCCTTAGAAAGCATACATTGTCTTAAGAGCTTGTCTAGGGGGAGTGATCATGCATAAGGACACTTATATTCAACGCTTTATTCGTGCAAGTATCGTATTAACTTACCTACTCCTTATTATTGCACTTATTTATATCCTTACTATTTATCTTTATCCTTTTTTAATTGGATTGATTATTTCTCTTATTTTTTTACCAGCAGTAAATTTTATCGAAAATAAATTTGGGTGGAATAGATCTTCAGCTGTTTTATTAATTATTGTTTTCTTTATTTTAACTTTTTCAGCTCTCATTACCTTACTAGTCGCTGAAATTGTCGCAGGACTTAGTTACTTAACTAAGGAGCTTCCAACTTATATTCATGATGGCATTGAGTTCATTCACTTATGGTTCGACACTTACTTACTCCCTATATATGAAGGGCTTATCGCATTTTCTTCTCAATTAGATCCAGGTCAACAAACCACTATTCATCAGTCCTTAGAGAGACTTTTGAGTAACTTCGGGGAACAAATGAGCAATATTATACAATATGTCCTCAATGGATTTGCAGACTTTCTAATGGCTTTACCTAATACCATTACTGTTCTCTTTTTTGCTTTACTTGGAGCTTTTTTTATTACGAAAGATTGGCCGACGATGATGCAGTGGCTTGAGTCGAAAACACCAAAAAAAATAAAAGTGATAGCTAATAGAATGACAGAGCAGTGGAAAAAGGCCATTGTAGGTTATGTATTTGCACAGTTAATATTAGTTTCAATGACTGGAGTTATTGTCTTCATTGGTTTATTAATTATAGGCGTAGATTATGCAATAACCACTGCATTATTAATTGCTATCGTTGATCTATTACCTTACCTTGGTACAGGGTTAGTTTTTATCCCATGGATCCTATACACTTTTTTCTCTGGCCATTGGGGATTAGCGATAGGATTGTCTATCCTTTATGCTATTGTCATAATTCAAAGAAATTTAGCTGAGCCAAAAGTGATGTCAAAACATATGGGAATCCCGCCATTAGCTTTATTAGTATCACTCTTTGCATGCTATCAATTATTCGGCGTGTTAGGTTTACTACTTGGTCCAGCATTGCTCATATTTGTTCAATCAGTCATTCGAGCTGGGGTGATTGATGAAGTGTTTTATTATATAAAAGGACGATAATGGGAGTAACATTAAAGAATCACTCCTGAAAAAGAAGATGTCAAAGGGACTTCCCTTATAACATCTTTTTTTGTCTCTATTAAAGTAGAACGTTGCTTTTAAGGAAGTTGAGAGGGTTACATCAAACTCTTACCACCTTTTATTTGAATGAAACACGATGTTTCCAGAACGAATCATGCGTTGAAACATTTTTTGGAGAAAGCCTTTGAAAACCCCTCTCGTTAAAGGCAGTAACAAGAAGAACCCGATAGCATCCGTTATAAAACCCGGTGTAAGTAATACAACTGCACCAACTAATATGCATATTCCATCTAAAAGTACGCTACTCGGTACCATTCCTTGTGATGCTTGCATCTGTGCTGTCCTTATTGCATTTAGTCCTTCCCTTTTAGCTAAGGCAGCACCTAAAACACCGGTTAGTATAATTAATAGAATCGTTGGGATCACACCTATCATATTTCCAGACAATATTAACACCCAAATTTCTAGAGCCGGTACAATAATAATAAGTAAAAAAAATAAACGCCCCATATTGCTTCCCCACCTTTATGTATACTTCTCACGAGTAAACATTCATTCATATTTAATAATTAATGTTTCTATTATACCATTAATATCTTTTGTTGTTTAAAGCTATAAACATATGAGTATGTTTATAAAATACATTTTCCCTAAAAATACCCTCTTTTATGTGATTCGAAAAAAATAGGTTGACTCAAGGTTCTACTAAACCTTTTGAGTCAACCTTATCGAACTTTCACTAGCAAATTTGGACAGACTCTATTCAGTCATTTAAAGTACGTTTGCTTGTCCTTTATAAACATATCCGTGTTGCGCGTCAACTGTAACTTCTTCACCTTCATTAAAGAGTGAAGTTACATTTTCAACACCAACAATTACAGGAATATCTAAGCTTAGTCCAACAACAGCAGCATGAGAAGTGAGGCCACCTTGCTCAGTAATAACTGCTCCAGCTTTTTCAAAAGCCTCCATCATGTCACGGTCTGTATTTGTTGTTACTAATACATCACCATCATTTAATTTGTTAAGAGCTTCTGTTGCGCTGTTAGCAACAACTACTTTACCTGTAGCAGATTTACGACCTACACCTTGCCCTTTAGCAGCAACTTCACCTACTACATGTACCTTCATAATGTTTGTTGTACCTTTTTCGTTAATTGGTACACCTGCAGTAATAACAACTAGGTCACCATACTGTACTAACCCCGTCTGTAAAGCTCCTTCTACTGCAATTTGTAGCATTTCATCAGTAGAATCAGCACTATGACCTACAGATGGATATACACCCCAAGTTAACGCTAATGATCGACATACACGCTCACTGCTTGTTACTGCAGCAATTGGAGATTGCGGACGATATTTCGCAATCATTTTTGCAGTGTGTCCACTTTCTGTTGCAGTAATAATAGCTGATGCATTTAAATTAAGAGCAGTATGTGATACAGATTGGCTAATTGCATCTGTAATAGTGTGTTCACTTTCCTTCGTCTTTTTACGAAGAATATCTTTATATTTAAGCGCTGTTTCAGTTTTCAACGCAATGTTTCTCATCGTTTGTACAGATTCTACTGGGTAATCACCGGCAGCCGTTTCACCTGATAGCATAATTGCATCCGTACCATCAAATATAGCGTTTGCTACGTCACTAGCTTCTGCACGAGTTGGGCGAGGATTACGTTGCATGGAATCTAACATTTGTGTAGCTGTAATAACAGGCTTCCCTTGTGCATTACACTTTTTAATTAACTCTTTTTGAACTAACGGTACATCTTCAGCAGGAATTTCAACGCCAAGGTCTCCACGTGCTACCATTAAACCATCAGAGATTTCAAGAATCTCTTCAATATTGTCTACACCCTCTTGGTTTTCAATTTTAGGGATGATTTGAATATGACCAGCGTTATGCTTTTCAAGTAATTCACGAAGTTCTAACACATCCGAAGCTTTTCTCACAAAAGATGGCGCAATAAAATCTACATCTTGCTCAATACCGAAAACGATGTCGTTTGCATCCTTTTCTGTAATTCCAGGCAACTGAACACTGACACCAGGAACGTTGACACCTTTTTTATTTTTCAATGTACCACTATTCATTACTTCAGTCGTTAACTCTTCATTACCGACTTCTGTAACCTTCAATTCAATTAACCCGTCATCTAGAAGGATTGTTGAACCAACTTGTACATCATCAACAAGTCCAGGGTATGTTACTGAAATTTTCTCAGTCGTACCAACTACCTCAGTCATAGCTACTTTAAGCGCAGAGCCTTTCACTAATTCGATAGCTCCACCTTCAACCGTTTGTGTACGGATTTCTGGACCTTTTGTATCTAAAAGAATCGCAACAGGTTTACCTAGTTTATTTGCAGCTTCACGAATATTTTTAATACGAGCTCCATGCTCATCAAAATCACCATGGGAAAAATTTAATCTCGCAACATTCATTCCAGCAGATATTAATTGTTCTAGTTTTTCTACAGTTTCACTCGCAGGACCAATCGTACAAACTATTTTTGTTTTTCTCACTTTTTATTTCCTCCTCATAATTAAAACAATAGCTTATATATAGTCTACAACTATTTGCCTATTCCCATACAAAAGCCAGGACAAAATAGCTTGTCCTAGCTATTAAAAATGCATCACATCTTCTACAAATAGCTGAAGGGCTATGTTAAATGGATAATTCCTTTGAAAGCTTATACATATTCAGGTCGATTGTATGCTTTCTTGATAATGCTTCGTCAATGTCGTGTGATACTAGCTGATTCTTTTCAATACCTACCATTTTACCAGCTTCACCGTCTAACAATAATTCAACTGCATAAGCTCCTAATCGACTTGCTAACACTCGGTCTGATGCAGTTGGTGAACCACCACGTTGAATGTGGCCTAAAACTGTAACACGTGTATCAAGTTTTGTTCTTTCCTCAATTGTTTTACCAATCTCAACACCTGATCCACAGCCTTCTGCAACTACAATAATACTATGCTTCTTTCCTCTTTTATGCCCTTTTTCTAGACGATCTATAATATCATCCATACTAAAATCGTCTTCTGGAATTAAAATTGACTCTGCTCCATCGGCCAAACCAGCCCACAAAGCGATATCTCCAGCATCTCTTCCCATCACTTCTATTACATATGTACGTTCATGA
This sequence comes from Evansella cellulosilytica DSM 2522, assembly GCF_000177235.2. Taxonomy (NCBI): domain Bacteria; kingdom Bacillati; phylum Bacillota; class Bacilli; order Caryophanales; family Bacillaceae; genus Evansella; species Evansella cellulosilytica. Next base: position 3,437,966 of record NC_014829.1, read on the forward strand.
GACGTTGCAGTATCTCTTATTTTATCGACAGCATCTATCACAGTGTTTAGTGCTGTATCAAAGCCGATCGTAAAATCAGTACCAGGGATATCGTTATCAATTGTACCAGGTACACCTATCGTTGGGAATCCATGTTCCGTTAATTTCTTTGCTCCTTGGAAGGACCCATCTCCACCGATAACGACAAGTGCTTCTATACCAAATTTCTTTAGTTGCTCTATTCCCTTTTTCTGACCTTCTAATGTTTTAAATTCTTCACATCGTGCAGTATACAACATTGTTCCACCACGATGAATAATATCTCCTACAGAACCTATTTCAAGTTTCTTAATATCTCCGCTTATTAAGCCTGCGTAGCCGTAATAAATACCATACACTTCCAAATTATGAAAAATTGCTTTACGAACTACGGCACGAATGGCTGCATTCATTCCTGGTGAATCTCCACCACTTGTAAGAACGCCAATACGTTTCATTTATACCTTCACCTCTTCATAAACTAACTCTTTTTTTTTAATATGTGTTAAAAATACCATTTTCATTTATTAAAAACAATACGAGGAATTGCAAATGTAAAAACGCTTTCCCATTTTTGGGAAAGCATATTCCTTATTCTATCAGCATGGTATCGCTTTCAGTTGTATATTCTCCCATATTCTTAAATTTTTCGTAACGTTTTGTGACAATTTCATCCGGTGACATATTTTTCAATTCCTTCAAAGAATTAGTAATCACTTTTTTAATCTCAAGTGCTTGCTTGTCGATGTCTCGGTGAGCACCACCTCTAATCTCAGGAATCATTTTATCTATTAGTCCAAGCTCCATTAGATCAGGTGCTGTAATCTTCATTGTTTCTGCTGCTCTTTTTGCTAAACTTGAATCTTTCCATAGTAACGCCGCAGCACCTTCAGGAGAAATAACAGAATAAGTAGAATTTTCAAGCATAAATATTCGGTCCCCAACTCCTAATGCAAGTGCTCCACCACTTCCACCTTCACCAATAACAACACATATAATTGGAACACGCAATCCAGCCATATCTATTAAATTTTTTGCAATGGCCTGGCTTTGCCCCCTTTCTTCTGATTCAATACCCGGGTCTGCTCCTTTCGTGTCTATAAAACAAATTATCGGCCTATTAAATTTCTCGGCCTGTTTCATGAGACGCAAAGCTTTTCTGTACCCTTCAGGATGAGGCATTCCAAAATTTCTTTTTATATTTTCTTTCGTATCTTTACCTCGTTGGTGCCCAATGACAGTAACTGGTGTATCATTAAATTTTGCGATTCCACCAACAATTGCTTTATCATCACCATATAAACGATCACCATGGAATTCAATAAAATCAGTAAAGAGACGTTCGATATAATCTTTTGTAGTCGGACGTTTACTATGCCGTGCTATTTGTACTCTTTCCCATGGATTTAAGTTTCCGTATATATCCTTCTCTAACTGCTCTAACCTACCTTCTAGCTTTTCTATTTCACCAGATAAGTCAATCCCTTTTTCAGCAGTAAATTCTTTTAGCTCTGCTATTTTAGTCTTTAATTCTATAATTGGCTTTTCGAAAGGTAATTGCTGCTCCGCCATCGTACTTCCTCCTTTATCATTTCGTTTGAGGTTGATGTAGTTCCAGAATAGTCGTTAAAGTGGCTTTCATATCATGCCTTGATACGACTTTATCCAGTTGACCATGATCTAATAAAAACTCTGCTGTTTGAAAGTCATCAGGCAGCTTTTGTCGTATTGTTTGTTCAATAATTCTACGACCTGCAAAGCCAATTAACGCACCTGGTTCGGCTAAATTGATATCACCTATGGATGCGAAGCTAGCTGATACCCCACCTGTAGTTGGGTGTGTCATCACACTAATAAATAGTTGTCCCTCTTCGTGAAGTTGGTTCAATGCAGCTGATGTTTTAGCCATTTGCATTAAACTAAATACACCTTCTTGCATCCTTGCCCCACCTGATGCACAAAATAAAATAAATGGCTTGTCCTGTTCAATTGCTTGCTCAATTGCTCTCGTAATCTTTTCTCCTACAACTGATCCCATACTTGCCATTCTAAATCTAGAATCCATTACACCAATGATAGTGGGAAAACCATTGATCGTCCCTTCCCCTGTAACTATTGCTTCGTTCATTTTCGTTTTCTTACGATCTAACTCAGACTTTTCTTTGTATGACGGAAAGTTTAATGGATCTGTAGCGATCATATCCTTATCGTATTCTCTAAAACTTCCTTCATCTAAAGTCATTTCTAGTCTTTCTATTGCTGTGATTTTATGATGAAATCCACAGCCGTTACATACCATTTTAATTTTACGTAATTCTTTCGTATACATTATTGTCTTACAGCTTGGACATTTAGTCATGAGGCCCTCTGGAACTTCCTGTTTTGCTTGTTCTGAAGGGATTGTTGCATACTTTTTCTTTTTTGAAAATAAACTTCGTATCTTTGTCACTGTCAATCCCACCTTTCTACATCAAAGACTATGAAAACTATTCTTACTTCATTAAAGGCGACTATTTTTTAAATGATATTGTAATGAAGCTACCGCAGATGGTTCATCCTTACTAACTAAGGCTTGATATATAGCATCATGCTCCTCTACAATATTGTGTTCTATTTTACTTTCATCCTGTGCTAATGAAACTTTTAGTGCTACTTTACTAAACGCTACAAGAGGACGCCAAATGTTGAGCATTAACCGATTGTGACTCGCTTCCATTAGCAATTTATGAAATAAATAATCTTCTTCTATTGGATACTTGCCTCCAGCACATTTACTAACTGTTTGCTGAATAATATCACGCAATTTATTTAATTGATCACTTGTAATTCTTTTACAAGCTAATCTAATTGCTTCAGTTTCTATTATATTTCTTGTTTCTACTACATCTTGCCGAGCTTTTATGTCTCGTAAAAAAAAGCTAGCTAATATTTCTGCAAGTTTATGTCCCCCAGATTCGACGATAAACGTCCCTTCTCCTTTTCTCGTCTCTATCAAGTCTAATAATTCTAGGGAGCGTAGCGCTTCCCTCACCGAAGACCTGCCGACGTTTAGCCGTTCAGCTAGTTCTCTTTCTGAAGGAAGCTTATCTCCTGGTGACAATTGATCTGCATGAATAATTCGATCAATTTCTTTCAATATATTTAAATAAACTTTGTTCGTTTTAGACACTAAAAAGGGCACCTGCCTTATTATTTTTAACCATCTTCTATGATTGTTAGTTCTCTCGTTTTTCTTGCAACAGCTTCTGGGTCTACTTTTCTACGAGCGACACCAGTCTCCATAGCAGCTTGTGCAACACTTTTAGCAACTGCTGGTGCTACGCGGGGGTCAAATGGTGCTGGAATAACCTTGTCAGCTTCTAGGTCTTCTTCGCTCACTAAATCGGCAATAGCTTTTACTGCAGCAACCTTCATTTCTTCATTAATGTGCGTTGCGTAAACATCTAAAGCTCCGCGAAAAATCCCAGGAAAGGCAAGAACATTATTTACCTGATTTGGAAAATCGGACCTACCAGTACCAATGACACTAGCACCCGCTTCTTTTGCATCTTCAGGCATAATTTCTGGTATTGGATTTGCCATTGCAAAGATAATAGGGTCATCATTCATACTTTGAACCATCTCTTTACTTAAAGCTCCTTCAACAGATACTCCAATAAATACATCTGTTTCTTTAACCACGTCTTCAAGAGAGCCTTCCTTTTTACCTCGGTTAGTCACTAGTGCAAGTTCATGCTTTAAGTCATTCATCCCATATGGGCGCCCTTCATATATTGCTCCTTTAGAATCACATAATATGAAGTCCTTGCACCCCATACTTTTTAGAAGCTTAATAATAGCAATTCCCGCTGCTCCTGCGCCATTAACAACAACCTTTATTTCTTGTAAAGATTTATTTGTTAACTTTAAGGCATTTAATAATCCCGCTGCAGTGACTATGGCTGTTCCATGTTGATCATCATGAAAAACTGGAATATTCATTTCTTTTTTTAAGCGCTCTTCAACCTCGAAACATCTAGGTGCTGAAATATCTTCCAGATTTACTCCACCAAAAGTTGGTTCTAAAACCTTTACAGTTTCTACAATTTTCTCTACATCCGTTGTGTTTAAGCAAATTGGAAAAGCATCTACTCCTGCAAAGGATTTAAACAAAACTGCTTTCCCCTCCATCACAGGCATTGCTGCTTCAGGTCCAATATTCCCTAACCCTAACACTGCTGTACCGTCAGATACAACAGCAACCATATTTCCCTTTACAGTGTATTCATATACTGATTGGGGATCTTCAAAAATTTCTTTACAAGGTTCGGCTACTCCTGGTGAATACGCTAAAGATAAATCCTCGGAATTTCGAACAGGTACTTTTGCTCTCGTTTCTAACTTCCCCTTCTTTAACCGATGCATATGTAATGCTTCTTCACGTAGGTTCGTCAATTCCAACTCTCCCTTTTTACAAAATGAAAGTGGTCTGACCACTTGAGCAACTAACATTATAACAAAATATTCTAGCTTATACATCCCTTAATATTCTCTTATCCATCGATGTAAGCTTTAAGAATGTATTTAACCCCTGAAACTAGCTGATTATTTATGACCTTTTAAATAAACATTTTCTTTTCCTAATAGACTTCTTAGTTTTAATAATAATCTCTCATCAGCAGAAACATTCCACATTTCCGATAAATGTAATGCTTTCTTTGTTCTTTCGTAAACAATAATCACGCTTACGTTACCTGGAGACATCTCCAATTCTTTCTTTAACGCTGTTAATCCTTTTTTTTCATGTAGCGCATTAATTTTTAAATATAGCGTTGGTTCCGTCCCTTTTGCCTTCTTGGATTTCAACAAAGATATTGTTGTACACTTTTCTACAACAACCTTTCCTTCTCCTTTATGCTCTTGTACATTTCCTTGAACAAAAACAAGTTCTCCCTTTTGGAGTTTTAAGCGGCAATCTTTATACACTTCTGGAAAGAATGTTAAATCGATCTCGCCTGTCTCATCTGATAATTGGGCAAAAGCCATCTGATCTCCTTTTTTCGTTTTAATGACTTTCACATCTTCAATCATCCCTGCTATTCGCAACGTAGACTTTTTTTCTTTCGCATCAATAACCGAAAGTCTTCCAAAGCTTTCTACAAGTGCTAACTCCGATTCAATCGGGTGCCCAGACGCATAAAAACCAAGCACTTGTTTTTCAAAGTTTAAGCGATCTTTACTTGATAAAGGTGGAACAGACATATATTCTGGTTGTTTCACTTCTTCTATAAAAAGCTCTGTTTGGGCATTTTTTTCTTGCTCACGTAATTTTTCACCATACTCTATTGCGTCGTCTACACTAGCTAAGAGCTGTGCTCTATCATCATGAATACAATCAAGTGCTCCTGCTACAATGAGAGCATCTAATGCTCTTTTAGGTAACAACCTAGTAGGAATACGTGCACAAAGATCAAATAAACTGTCAAAATCAGATTTTGCTCTTTCCTCTAAAATGGCCTGAACGGCTTGAACTCCAACATTTTTTATCGCATGTAAACCAATCCAAATGTCCTTATTTTTTATAGAAAACTGTGCTTCACTTTGTTGAATAGAAGGTGGATGAACTTTCATTCCGCTTCGCCGCGCTTCGGTAATATACTCACCTAATTTATCGTGATGATGTATCACTGATCCCATAAGCGCAGTCATAAATTCTAACTGATAATTTGCTTTTAAATAGGCAAGGTAATAGGCGATAATACTGTATGCTACAGCATGACTTCTCGGAAAGCCGTAATCAGCAAAGCGAAGGATGAGATTGTACATTTCATTTGCTTCTTTTTCGTCATATCCTTTACTAATAGATCCTTGAACAAACTTCTGCCGTTGTTCTTCTAATACATCCCTTTTCTTTTTTCCGACAGCTCTTCTCAAAATATCCGCTTCTCCAAGAGAAAAACCAGCCATTTTAGAAGCAATTTGCATGATTTGTTCCTGATAAATTAGAACTCCATATGTAGGCGATAAAATCTCCTCAAGAGAAGGATGTGGATATGTCACCTTCTCTTCTTTATGGAGTCTTCGTATATATACAGGAATATTTTCCATCGGTCCTGGACGATATAAAGCATTTACAGCGACAATGTCTTCAAACTCTGTAGGCTTTAATCTCTTCAAAACACTTCTCATACCAGTAGATTCTAGCTGAAATACACCACTCGTTTGCCCTTTACCTAGTAAAGTAAAGGTGTTAACGTCATGAAAAGGGATGTTATTTAACTCTATATCGATGTGTTGTTGGTTATGAATGAGCTTTAAAATTTGCTCAATGAAGCTTAAATTTCTTAGACCGAGAAAGTCCATTTTTAACAAACCAATATCTTCAATGTCGCCCATTGGAAATTGAGTTAAATACATCTCATCGTTCCCAATCTGGAGTGGGACAACATTGGTTAATGGTTCTTTACTCATTACTATTCCAGCAGCATGAATAGAAGAATGTCTAGGAAGTCCCTCGACCTCTTTCGCAATCGTAAATAGCTCTGCCACCTTCTCTTCACTCTCTATCATTCCCTGTAATACAGTTGATTCTTTCAAAGCATTTTCTAGCGTGATGTTCGGTCTAGACGGTATACTTTTAGAAATTTTATCAATGATAGGTAGTTCAATACCTAAAACTCGTCCGACATCACGTATCGCAGCTTTTGCTGCTAACGTCCCAAATGTGATTATTTGTGCAACATGTGTCCTCCCGTATTTCTCTTTTACGTAGCGGATTACTTCATCTCTACGATTATCTGGAAAATCAATATCTATATCTGGCATCGAAATTCTTTCTCTATTTAAAAAACGCTCAAAAATGAGACCATATTTCATTGGATCAACATTTGTTATTTTAAGTACATATGCAACAATTGATCCTGCAGAGGAGCCTCGACCTGGCCCAGTTAATATTTTTTTCTCATGGGCATATCTCATAAAGTCTGCAACAATTAAAAAGTAGTCCTCATATTTCATTTCAGAGATGACTTCTAGTTCATAATCTAGTCTTTTCCATGTCTCTTCCGATGGATTTTCATAGCGTTCTTGAATACCCTTATAACATAATTCACGCAAGTATTCAGTAGCTGTTGTTTCGTTCGGAAGAGGAAAATGAGGTAGAATCATATTCCCTAATTCAATTTTTACGTTACATTTATCGGCTACCCTTAGTGTATTGCGACTTGCCTCTCCATCCTTTTTAAAAAGGTGATGCATTTCATCGATTGATTTTAAATAGTATTCAGAAGATGAGTAATCATGAGGTAGTTCATCAAGCTTAATACCTAAACGTATCGATTGTATTGCCCGATGCGCATCATGCTGCTCCTTATGTGTAAAATGAATATGGTTACTCGCTATGACTCGTATTGCATCTTCTTTTCCTTTAAGCCAATTGGATATAGCTAGAAGTTTCTCTCGTTCCTCTTGGCGCCAATGATTTTGCAATTCTAAAAAGACATTTTCTTTCCCAAAAATACTTTGTAGCCATTCAAAATGTTGAAGGGCACTCGCATCTTGTTTGTCATATATGTATTGTTGAACTAACCCCTCCGCAAAGGGAGAGATAGCGATCACACCGTTACTGTTAGCCTGTAATTCCTCATAAGTTACGTATGGACCAAAGCTTGACGACTTTTCCTGTGCTCTCGTCGTAAGCCTAATAAGTGATTGGTAGCCTTCATTATTTTCCGCTAAAAATAAAAGTCGGTGATGATCCTTTTTTACTTCGTCTTGGTTTTTGACATATGCCAATTCAACACCAATAATCGGTTTTATATTATTTTTTAGACAAGCTTTATAAAAAGGAATGACACCATACATGGCATCTATATCTGTTATAGCTAACGCCTCATATCCTAAGTGTTTTGCTTGTTTTACTAATTCTTCTAATTTACCCGTACTTCTTAAAAGACTATATTCACTATGAACATGAAGATGTACAAAAGACATCGCTGTTCCCCCTCATTCTGGAGAATATTTTATAATTTCATTGTAACGGAAACACTTGTTCTTTTCACTTTTTTTATGCATCAAATTTTCTAGCAACTCTTCCAAAACTGAGATTTTCTAGACGTATAGATTACGTTTTTTTAAAATATCAAATGTACTTTGCATATCTTCACTACTTTGTCCATAAAAATGTACAAAGAGGTTGGCAAAGGAGGAGCAAGAAATGGATAAAGATTTCCTGGCAACATTAGTTATTGACTATTTTGTTGCGTTCGGAGTAATAATTGGAGGAACAATTGTTGGTGGTATAGGTGCCTACTTAATTGGTAAGCCTCCTCTTTCCATCATGTATGATTTATCCTCAAGCTTAAAAATCTGGGCACTTGTAGCTGCAATTGGTGGTACCTTTGATGCTATCTCTAGCCTAGAAAGAGGTATATTCGAAGGAACGCATAGCGATATTTTTAAAACACTAATGATGATTTTTGCAGCTTTAAGTGGTGCGCACTCTGGTAGTGTCATCATTCAATGGATTACTCAGGAGGGGTCGGGATGAGAATCCCCCCTCTTTATCATGATAAGAGCTGGCAACGTTTTTTTGCCGGCGTTATTTTAGGTATGATCATCGGTTGGTTTTTCTTTATTCACAATTTTGGCTCCATCCATGAAAATTTAGTGCTTGAAATAAATAAACAAAAAACGACGATTGAAAACCAAGAAGATACGATTGAAAATTTACGTAAGGAGCAAGATGAAAGGAACAATGATATTAAGCAGAGCTTAACGATTCAAGACGTTAGCATTAAATTTGTAAATGAAGAAGATATAAAAATAAGTGAACTAACGCTCCATCAGCTAAGAAGCGAGGTGGAAAAGGAATTAGAACGCGTTCGTAATAAAGATATTGAGACGGTAGCAGGCTCAAAAGAACTCCTTTTAGGTATGGTCGAGAATAAACAGTTTGTTACGCCATCACAGAGCTATCAACTGATCGTAGAACAATTAGTTTTATATACGACGCTTGAGATGAATTTGAGAATTGAAAAGGTAGATTAAGAAATAAGAGAGGAAGGCTCAAAAGGTTAAATGTCTATCTTTTGAGTCTTCCCCTATGCAGCGAAAGAAGGTAGGAGCGGTCACCAGAAACTATCACTTATATCTCTGTTTCATATAGTGTGCGAGTAAATTTGTATAACCACTCTATTCATAAGCCTCACAAAGTGAGTCTAATTCAGCTATCACTTCGTCTGTCTCTTCCCACGCCTTTACTTGAGCACCAGATGCTAACGGGTGTCCACCACCATGATAACGTTCTGCCAGCTTATTAATAACAGGACCTTTTGAGCGTAACCTCACTCGGATAATGTCTTCCTCTTCTACAAAGAAAACCCATGCTTTAATCCCTTTTAATGTAGAGAAAGAATTGACAATACTTGCTGCTTCTTTAGAAGTAACTTGAAATTTTTCAAGCGTCTCCTTAGTCAAATAAACGACACCTGCACCTGATTCTCTTAGCTTTAATTCAGATAATACATAACCTTCTAAGCGGAGTATAGGTAATGTCGTTTCATACATTGCATCATGCAGTTGTTCTCTTGAGAACCCCTTTTTTATTAGCTTACCAGCCCACATAAACGTCCTCTCCGTTGTATTAGGGAATTTAAATCTCCCCGTATCACCGATCATTCCAGCATATAATAATCTTGCCGCCTCTTCTGATATTTGAGCGCCATCTTTCTCAAATTCAATGAATAGCTCACAAATCATTTCACTCGTTGAACTTGCTGTTTCATCGACCCATGCAATATCACCATACACATCAACCTCTGGATGATGATCTATTTTAATTAAAAAAGCACCATTTCGATAACGTTCATCATCAATTCGTTCTCTATTAGCTGTATCACATACAATGACTAACGAGCGTGCGAACGTTTCATCAGTTACATTATCCATTTGAGTTAAAAACTGTAATGACTTTTCATGTTCCCCTACAATATAAACCTTTTTATTTGGAAAGTGAGTTTTTATTAACTCCTTCAGTGCCCCTTGACTGCCATAAGCATCTGGATCAGGCCGCACGTGACGATGAATGATAATTGAATCCCATTCTTTAATTTTTTCAAAGATGATATCTTTCATTTTATCCCTCATATCTTTTTAAGTTTGTTTTTTTGTTTAGGCTGTTTTCGTAAAAATTGTTGCTTTTTTCAGATTGGTGAAACGAAAGGTGGCGACTAGTACAGCCAAAGATATAAATATTATTAAAAACACAATCTATGCGAAAAAAGCCTTTGTTTAAATCACTATATATTTTATTATTATTTGCAAATTGTTATTAACATCCTTGGATTTTTCTTTATTTTTATGCTACTTTACTAGAGAAAGAAAAAACGTAGCACTATATAGATTGTTTAGTGTGGTAAAAAGGAGCACTTCACTATGGTATTAGTCATGATTATTGTTGTTTCATTAGTACTTTTTGTTTACTATAAAGTTCAACAAACGAAAGGTAGAGGGCCTATGGAAAAGTATTGGTACTCCTCTAAAGGAAGTATTGCCATCGGCATATTCTTCATTTCGTTTGGAATTAACTCTTACAATAGCCTCGGTTCACAAGTTGCTGCTATTGTTGCATTAGTATTTGTAATCTTTGGCCTTGTTAATGTGATCTTTGGCTTTAAACAATATAGAACATTTCTTCCTTTAGCAAGAGAAGAAGTAGAACAATTAAGTAAATCAGAATAAGTGGAAAGGTGTCCTAAAGGGTTACTCCTTTTACGACACCTTGCATTTCAATGATAGTATTATGTAGAAGACTTATCTGTCAATTAATTGAGCCATTAACATCGCTTTGCCAACAATTTGTCCATCGTGAAAAATTTCAACATCTACCTTCCCAAATTTTCGTCCTACCTCTAATACCTTTGGATATATTTTTATTTTGCTATCTATTTGTACTGGCTTAATAAAAAATAACGTAATGTTTTCTACTACTAAATCACCTTTCTTATATTTTCTCAATACTCTACTTCCTGCTTCTGTTACAATCGTCGTAATTACCCCATAAGATATTGTTCCTAAATGATTGGTCATTTGTGGGTTTACTTCCAGTTGGAAGCAATGTTCCTGTGATGTCGATACATCATCAAAATGACGCGTTACAAGGTCTTCAATTGTATCTCCTACTTGAGGCTGTCTTTGTAGCATTTGTAACGCTTTTAGAACGTCTTGACGGCTTATAATTCCTAATAACCTCTTTCCGCTATCAATGACCGGTAATATTTCAATACCTTCCCAAACCATTCTGTGTGCTGCAGAAGCTACTGAAGTTTGGCTCGTTACAGTGATGGGCTGTTTCGTCATTACTTTCTCTACTTCTATAAAGGGACTTACCCCCATTACGTCCTTTGCAGTCACAATCCCTTGTATTTTCAGATTATCATCTACAACTGGATAACGACTATGCCCTGTACGATTATTAAGTTCGTGCCACTTTTCAATCGTATGTGAAGTAGTCATATAAACGGTATCGTCTAGGTGTGTCAAAATGTCCTCCACTAGAACAATTTCTTTTTTAATTAATTGATCATAAATAGCTCTATTTATCATTGCCGCTACTGTAAAGGTATCATAAGAGGTAGAGATAATAGGAAGTTCTAATTCATCTGCTAATTGCTTCACATGTTCACTCGTGTCAAATCCACCAGTGATTAGCACTGCTGATCCTTCCTCCAATGCTAACTTATGTACTTCTTCTCTATTACCAACGATTAATAAGTTTCCGGCATCAACATAACGCATCATGGCATCTGCTTTCATGGCACCAATAACAAATTTGTTGAGCGTTTTATATAGACCATTACGCCCGCCAAGTACTTGTCCATCGACAATGTTTATCACTTCTGCGTATGTTAATCTTTCTATGTTTTCCTTCTGCTTTTTTTCAATTCTAATCGTACCGACTCGTTCTATTGTACTTACTAACCCTTGATTTTCCGCATCTTTAATCGCTCTATACGCTGTACCTTCACTCACTTGTAGTGCTTTTGCTATTTGACGTACTGAAATTTTATTCCCTACTTCTAATGATGCTATATGCTGTAATATTTGTTCGTGCTTAGTCATTGAGCACTCACTTCCTTTATCTAAAAATCTGTTTTAATCGTTCCCGACTATCTGTATTAATACAATTATAATCATGTCAGACTTCTACTTCAATACTATAAACAGCTTTTTATTACAAAAATTATCAGCTTGGAAAGATAGCACATCTTTTGGCTCTTCACCTATGTAGTTAAAGGTAGGTTTATTTTCTCCCCTCTGACCATAAAAAAGCTCAAGGAATGATGACAAATCAAATCACCATTTTACCTTGAGCAGAACTAATCACGATTTTTCACTAAGAGAATTAATGCTCTCTTTACAAATGAAGGATATCTCCTGCATTCATGACAATCCCTTCAGCATTGACTTTTTGTACGAACGCTACTGGGTCTTGTTCAATTACTGGAAATGTGTTGTAGTGAATAGGAACAATTTTTTTTGCCTTCAACCATTGTGATGCAACTAGTGCATCATCTGGTCCCATCGTAAAATTATCCCCAATTGGTAAGAAAGCGAGATCTATGTCATGCTGCTCTCCAATCAATTTCATATCAGAAAATAGTGCAGTATCACCGGCATGATACATTGTTTTCCCTTCAGCCTTTAATATAATTCCACCAGGCATTCCTGTATAAATAATTTGTTTGCTATCCTCATCAGTATAAGACGAACCGTGAAATGCTTGGGTGTATTTTACGGTTCCAAAGTCAAATTGATACTCTCCACCTATGTGCATAGCATGTGTATGTACTCCTTTCCAACTTAAAAATGTTGCAAGTTCAAATGGAGCAACAACTAAGGCATCATTTGCTTTAGCTATTTCAACTGTATCACCTACATGGTCGTTATGACCGTGAGTTAATAATATAGCATCTACTTGTATATCTTCTACTTTCAAATCTGTCTGCCCGTTCCCTGTAATAAAAGGATCAATAATAATCTTTTTTCCATTTGCATTAACCATAACGACGGAATGCCCATGATATGATACTTTCATATAACATCTCTCCTTTAAAAAATGTACTACTACCCTTCATACCCGTACTTCATCATATTTATTCTACTATTATCTAATGTTTTCCTTCGTATTTGAAAGTAGATAGTTTCAGCACATATTGTTAAGATTAAGTATGTAGGGAACCGAAGGAGGACGAAGGAATGACAAAAAGTAGCACTGAACTTTTAAACTGGATGAAAGAAAACCAAATAGACACTCTCATTTGCCAATCAAGAGCAAATGTCTATTACTTAACTGGGTTTGATACGGATCCTCACGAACGATTAGTTGCTATATTTTTATTTGAAAATGGTGATGAATTCTTTGTTTGTCCAAATATGGAAGTAAATCAAGTTAAACATATTTATAGTGGTGGCGATATTATCGGCTATAGTGATACAGATAATGTTTGGCAATTGATCAAAGAGGAATTTAATAAACGAAACATACCAATGAAAAAGGTAGCTGTAGAGAAGTCTTTATCTTGGGATAGAATGAAAGAAATCCAGCAATTTAACGGAGATGTAGAACTTTTTGAAGTGGATGAAGCAATTTTAAATCAAAGAATAATAAAAAGCGAAGAAGAAGTTGTTCATTTAAAGGAAGCCGCAAAATTAGCAGATTACGGAGTAAAGGTTGGGGTCCGCGCACTGAAAGAAGGAATCACAGAAATGGAAGTACTTGCCACAATAGAATACGAATTGAAGAAAAAAGGTATTCGTGAAATGTCATTTTCCACGATGGTGCTATTCGGCGAAAAAGCTGGTGATCCTCATGGGAACCCTGGGAATCGAAAGCTTAAAAAAGGAGATGCTGTATTGTTTGACTTAGGTGTTGTCTGTAATGGCTATTGCTCAGACATCACAAGGACTGTATTTTTTGATCATGTAAAGGAAGAAGATCAAGAAGTTTACGAGGTTGTATTGAGTGCTCAAGAAGCTTCGATTTCATTATGTAGTCCTGGTAATAAAATATCACAGTTAGATGCAGCTGCAAGACAAAAAATAGCTGATCACGGATTTGCTGAATATTTCCCTCACCGAATTGGACATGGATTAGGTATTGAAGTACACGAGTACCCCTCACTAAATGCTACAAATAATAGTGTTCTTAAAGCGGGGATGACTTTTACAATTGAGCCTGGTATATACGTTCCTAATAAAGTGGGTGTGAGGATTGAGGATGATGTACTCATCACTAATGATGGACATGAGTTGTTAACTAAATTTCCAAGAGCCTTAACTATCGTTCCTTGTACATAGGAGGTTCTCGCATTTTGTAGCTGGCCTTTCTTATTTTTTCAATAGATAGGTATGCTCATTCATTTTGATTACAAAAACGAGGGTGTCCCAAAAGCTACTAAAAGCTTAGAGGTTGACTCAAAAGGTAAAAAATCGACCTTTTGAGTCAACCCTGTCCCACCTTCATATTGGCACTAAACAAACAAGTAAAGAGCACAAATAAGGTCGCTTGCCGTCCACATTGTGGAAAAGAGTCACAATAACAATGAAGTAACTTTCAAATAATTCCCCTTCAAGATTCGCCTTTTTTCCATATCCACGTTCTTGTATATCCGCTTTTATCAACACTCCGGACAACAAAACGTTCTATTTCCTCGTAGCCCATCTTTTCTATTTGATTAATTTGATCATCCGTTATTTTAGCCTGTTTTAAATCTAAATGGTTTAAGATTGCTTCAAACGATTGTTTCGCTTTCTCGCCACGCTTAATGCTATCCCCATACTCATATTCAAAAGAGGTTGGGTTCTCATATTCCCATTCATAGTAAGTATCTTTAGATTGCAATGATATCTTTAATGTCATATGTTGATACCAAGAAAATTCTTTTCCAAATGTAACAGGAGTAATCAAAAATAATAATAGTACAACGATTCCTGTAGCAATAAGATATTTCTTCATTAAAACCACCTCTAGCTTAATTTAAGGTAGTTTTAGTAAAAATATACTACTATATTCTATTACCTGAAGCGGTTCAATACGTCCATTCCACCTGTTACTTCTAAAACAGCACCAGTGATCATATCCGAGTTTTCATCGCATAAGAAGCTAATTGTTCTACCGATATCTTCCCCAGTCCCTGAGCGACCAATAGGCGTTTCCTCATGTCCATATTGACGCGACTGCGTGATAGAGGCTTCTTTCATTTCTCCGACAATTTTACCTGGGCAAATAACATTTGCAGTTATCCCGTTCTCCGCTTCCTCAATAGCGATTGTTTTTGTTAATGAAACTAAGCCTACTTTTGCTGCAGCAAAGGCTGAACGGTATAACCAGCCTGGTGAATGATCTGCTCCTTGAAATGCGTATGCAATAATTCTACCTGACTTTTGCTTTCGCATAATAGGAATAACTTGCTTTAACAAATAAAACGCAGAATTTAAATTACCATCCAACATCTTGTTCCATTCTTCTTCTGAATAGTCGATAAGCTTTTTTCTCTCAAATATGTATGGACCAGCATTCATTACTAGCGCATCTATTCGTCCCCATGCCTTAACGGTTTCTTCGGAGATGCGAATTAAATCTTCTTTACACGTCACATCTCCTCGAATAAACTGGATCCTTTCTAGGTGGCGACCCCATTCATTTTTTACAGCATCCAACTTGTCGTTATCATCTCGATGCGTCACCGTTACAGAATATCCATCCTTTAACAGCTGCTCAGTTACTCTTTTACCTAATCCCTTCGTTCCAGCTGTAATTAATGCATGTCGCAAAGTGTCACCTACTTTCGTTATACAAAGTATAATATTATATAACTTCATTATACTTATCTACATACACACTTGTAAAAAAAGTTGATTGAATAAGAAAAACTAAAAACGGGCTGGTAAAGCTCGGTTTTAGTTTTTCTTAGAAGCGGTGAAGAAATGTAGCCACATGTCTTTAAAGTAGTAGTGAGTGCTCTCCACACTACTACGCGTGGCAGCTTTTCCACAGCCAATATTTTCACTTCTTTTTCTAGGAAGAGGTTGTCCCATAAATTGCAGAAAGTATTTGCAATGGCTTCGTTCGTTGCGCGACTACTATGAGAAACCCACTCATAGTAGTCTTTTAAAAGACTGCAACGACTACGCTCATTGCTTTGAGGACACTGAAAAAGTGAAAGAACACCACTTTTTCAGTGCCCTCTGCTCTTCTCACTACTACGCGTGGCAGCATTTCCACCGCCAATATTTATACTCTCATTGAAAAAAAATCACTAAAGGAAAAATCCTTTAATGATCTTTTTCAGCAGACTCTACATTATCACCATTGTCAATGCTCTCAGTATATTGATAATAAGAACTCATCAATTGATGATATGTCTCCATATGTCCTGCTTCATCAAATACGATTGATGAATGTTCATTTTTCTTATTCAAGAACAGCACCCCCTCTCCTCATGAATATAGTTTCAAAAAGCAAACATATTTATTCAACATTCCACTAGAAGAGAGTATTATTTGATATAATAAAAATAAGAAAAATATCCCTAATCTCTTTCCAATTAAGGAGGCTAAGAGTATGCCTGTAAACTATGATACAGTTCTTGTTGCAGTAGACGGTTCGAAAGAAGCAAAGCGTGCATTGGCTAAAGCAATAACCATTGCGCTTGAAAACGATGGGAATTTGATTATTTGTCATATTGTAGACACACGTACTTTTGCGGCCGTAGAGCATTATGATAGGATGGTCTATGCAGAAGCAGAGAAATACGCAGAGGAAATGCTTAGAAATTATCGTCAACAAGCTTTAGATGCAGGTGTTACGGACGTAGCTATGGTTATTGACTTTGGTTCACCAAAGGTAAAAATTGCAAAAGATGTTGCTAAAAAGCATAATGTTGACTTAATAGTAACTGGCGCTACCGGGTTGAATGCAGTCGAGAGATTTTTAATAGGAAGTGTATCTGAACATATCGCAAGGCACGCACGTTGTGATGTATTAATTGTACGTAATGAATAATCTTTAAGCTAACTGGAGGAGTCGGACATTGATTGTATTTGTTTTTGATTCACGCCTCGGAATACCTGTTCCTGACATTAAAGTTACTTGGGATGAGCTTACCTCAAGTGAACAAGAAGAAATCATGAACAAATGGGAAGAAGTGCGTGGAGACATACCAGACAGAATTAAAGAAATCGAACAAGAAATTAATACGCTACAAAAAAAATTATATGAGGAAGAAGAGTTCCAAAAAAGCTGTGAACTTAATTCATCCATTGCAGAATTAGCTTCTATCATTAATGATTTGTGGATATGGTATCGTGCTGGGGAAAGTGTTAAAGTAAAAATGCATGCGTAAAGAGGTTGACTCATAAGGTTAAATTTTTACCTTTTGAGTCAACCTCTAAGCAATTTGTGGGGGATGACGCGCGGGCTAGTATCATCATCGCCTTTTGTGTCAAATACCAAGTTGACGCTCCCCTATTCATTACTTAACTACTACTAGTCCTTCCTTTCTTTTCTAGTAACCAACGTTTCTGATAAAACTGGTGAGAGGCAACAGCAATATAGTTTGTAAATCGATAGTTAAATGCTGAACCTACTAAAATGCCAAAAATCGGTATTCCTTGGATTAGTTTTTTTCTTGCGAAAATAAGGAAAAACAACTTAACTATATGTTTCATTGGCTGTTGTATCCATCCTGAGCTCAAAACATCCTCTTCTCCTTCATAAAAAAATAAATCCTCATCATTTAAGTTCAACTCTTCAAACAATTGATCCCATGCTTTTTTTCGTAAAGTCCTAGGTAAAGATACAGCATGAAACACTTTTAAAACGAGCATTAGTTCATATGGTTTCCTTAAATCATATCCGTACGTTGTTGCGATCAAGTGAACAGTCCTTAAATTAATCATAAGCAGTAACGGTAAATCGCTTAAAGTAAAAATGACACCACCTGCACCTGTTAGTCCCCCCTGAGCAAGGGCAGTTAACCTTTGTCTTGCTAACTGTTTTTTTGCAAGAAATCGAATTTGATCGATAGATAATTTTTGCATATCTTTAATTTCATATATATCTGATCGAAAAATTCTAGCTTGGTCGATTAATTCGCTTTTTGCTTGTTTATCAATACGTGTTTGTAAAAGCATTGCGTGAAAGTGAAATAATATATTTTCTATTCGAGAAAGCATTTTCTTCGTATCTAATACATTTATTGATAAAACTGCTCGATCAAATAATAACTGATAAGTACGTGAGAAATCTGTTTCTTTTCCATAAAATGTATCAAATTCCCACTCCTCAATCTCTCTCCATATTTCCTTTTCTCGAATTGTAAGTGTCACCAACTACCCTCTCCCTTAAAAATACTTCTAGTTTATTAAGTATTCATCACAGCTTAGATATATCCGAATTTCCCCCTTAAAAATTTATAAGCCATAAAGTTAATTTTTAATCTTCATATAATAAAAAAGACTAAAAACGAGCTTTGTAAAGCTCGTTTTTAGTCTTTTCTTACAAGCAGTGGAATTTCGACGTAGCTCTTAAAGTACTAGTGACTGATCTTCTCGCTAGTACGCACGGCGAAAAAAATTCCACTACCAAATTTATACTTTCTTACTTTTAAAAAAGGTATCCGATAAGAATCTTATCGAATACCTTGGAGTGCTATTTATTGAGCCAAACGTACTGTATCTCTCGCTAACATCACTTCTTCATTTGTTGGTATTACAATTACCTTAACAGGAGAGTGTGGATAGTTTAAGAATGATTCTTCTCCACGAACCTTGTTTAACGTAGGATCCCAATAAACACCCATAAATTCTAAACCTTTTAATACTTTTGCACGAATCGTTTCACTATTTTCACCGATACCTGCAGTAAAAATAACAGCATCTAGTCCATGCATTCTCGCTGCATACGAACCAATATATTTATGAATTCTCGAAGTGAAAACTTCAAGCGCTAACCTTGCTCTTTCATTACCTTCATTTGATTGAATTTCAATATCCCTTAGGTCACTTGAGAATCCAGATAAAGCTAACATCCCACTTTTTTTATTTAAAACGGAAATTACCTCTTCTGCAGTCAAATCTGCTTTTTCCATAATATAAGGTATTAAAGCAGGGTCAATGTTACCAGAACGGGTACCCATTGTCACACCAGCTAGCGGTGTGAATCCCATTGACGTATCGATCGATTTACCACCATCGATGGCAGCAATACTCGCACCATTACCTAAATGACAAGAAATCAATCGTAAATGTTCTAAAGGTCGTCCGAGTAATTCAGCAGCACGTTCTGACACATATTTATGTGAAGTACCGTGGAAACCATATTTACGAATACCGTAATCCTCGTAATATTCATATGGCAAGCTATATAAATAAGATTCTTTTGGCATTGTTTGATGGAAAGCAGTATCAAAAACCGCAACTGCTGGGACATTAGGCAATACCTCTCTAAAAGCTTTAATACCAACTAAGTTCGCTGGATTGTGTAGAGGCGCTAATTCAGATACTTCCTCGATACCTTTTATTACTTCATCGGAAATTAAAACAGAATCATTAAACTTTTCTCCACCATGTACAACACGATGACCTATGCCGTCAATGTCATTTAAGTTTTCAATGATCCCATACGTCGTCAATTTATCTAAAAGAATTTTAACAGCTTTTGAGTGATCTTCAATCTCTGTAACATCTTTTTTCTTTTCCCCATTAACTTCAATCGTAAAAATTGAATCATCTAAGCCTATTCTCTCAACAATACCTTTTGTCACTACAGCCTCGCTAGGCATGTCCAAAAGCTGAAATTTTAATGATGAGCTTCCAGCATTTATTGCCATAATTTTTGACATTCTTATACCGCTCCTTCTGTCCTTCAAGTATTTCTTTTTTAAAACTGTTATATAATTTTCCCTACATTATTAAACCATGGTATATAAGGAATTGCAATACATGTTTCACTTTTTCAGTGTAAGATACTATAACACAGAAAAATGTAAACGCTTTGCCTTTTCCAACAAAAAGCTTGCTATATTAATACTTCTTCTTAAAAACATGTTTTCCCACTTCAACACATAAAAAATAATGACATTTATGTGAACTTATCACAAGTAGCTATCAAACCATTTGGAAATTCGATTCATCATATCTGTTAATGCACTATTATTTGAAAAAGACGGTAGTTCCACTAATAGCGCCTCTTTAGGTATCTTAATGCCTTGCTTCTTCTTTCTTAAGATTAGGATACTTTTTCCCCATTGACCATTTTTAAACATTGATTTAGGAAGCTGTAGAAAAGAATAAATGACTCCTTCTTTTTTGATAAAATCATGGAGTTTTTTTGCTTCCTGAGATTCAAATAAGAAGTTAGGCACTAAAAATACAAGAAATCCTCCTTCTTTTACATGAGAAAAACCTTGTTCAATAATTAAATGATGGACAAAGGAATGCCCTTCATCAGATTTCAGCACAAAATCTTTCGCTATATCATCGTTTGGATAGAATCCAATAGGCAAATCCGAAGCAATGATATCAACGTTTTTTACTGTTGGTGTCGCTACACTATCTTGATGAAATAAATCCACGGAATGCTTTTGTAAATTTGCATTAGTATATGCTATTTTCAGCAAAGTTTCATCAACTTCAACACCGATGCCGTGACTTTTTTCTGTTTGATTCATAATAGCCGTTAACAAATTTCCAGAGCCAACAGCTTGATCTAAAATGATAGCTGTTTCTCCTTTCTTATCGTACCCTAAAATTTTATTTACTAAATATCCAATAAAAAGGCTAACAGCATCTGGTGTCATTGCGTGATGTGGCTGAGTAGCTTCCTTCATCCCTTTAAGTACAGCTAACTGTATAGCTCTTCTATATTCTTCATTTGTAATTGCTTCATAGTCAGTAATTTTTTTCAATTCATCTAAAACTAACTGTTTACTTTCCTCTTTTATATTATGTGTTACTTCTTGATGAAAAATGACTTCACCCATTTCAGATATTGCTTCTATGTATGGAATATTTAATGCATCTTGTAAAATTTGAGAACCATTATCTAATACGGTATATAATTCCTCAACGATAGTTGTTGTCACTTTCTCCACTCCCTTTTATATCTATCTAAATATTTAGTTTAATGAATTTTCATAAGATTTAAACGTATAAGTAGGAAAATTGGCTAAATATCCTCATTACAAGAAAAGAGGATATCTCAAAAGGGTATTATCCTTTTGGACATCCTCACTTCTTTTTTAATTATTGTGCTGTTTTAGCTGCATCTAGAGCAGCTTCATAGTTAGGATGATCCGTTACTTCAGGTACATATTCAACATGTACAACCTTATTAGAAGAATCAACTACAAAAATAGATCTAGCTAATAGTCGTAACTCTTCTATTACAACACCATAATTTGTTCCGAAAGACAAATCTCTATGATCTGACAATGTATGTACATTTTCAATCCCTTCTGCAGCACACCAACGCTTTTGAGCAAAAGGTAAATCAACACTAATAGTTAATACTTCCACCCCACCAAGCTTACTCGCTTCTTCATTAAAACGTTTCGTTTGCTGTTCACAAACACCAGTATCAATAGAAGGTACTACACTAATTAATTTCACTTTGTCAGCATAAGTGTCTAAAGATACCTCAGATAAATCATTTGCTAACACTTTAAAATTAGGAGCTTTTTCACCGACTTTCACTTCTGTGCCATTTAAAGTAACAGCATTTCCTTTAAAAGTTACATTTGCCATGCTCAATTCTCCTCCTTATACGCTCTATTTGTTTTCATACATAAAATAACATATAAACCATCGTGATGATAGTGATATGCATTAATATAGTAGTAATGATCTAACTTTACACCTGAAAAGAGGATGCTCCATATAGGATCACATCCTGTAGGAACATCCTCAAGCCACATTATTAGTCATTATCCACATTTATATTGATATCTTGTGCATCTTGTCCTGTTGATCCTTGTGACTGACCACTACTCTGATTAGATTGAATCATTTGTTGAATTTTATCAACAACTTGAGGTGCAAAATCGAGTAGTTTTTCATATAAATGTGTATTTTGGTCTAAGTGAACCATATTTACTCCCTGTCCATTTACTACTAAGAAGGCAATTGGAGTAATGGAAACACCACCACCACTACCACCACCAAATGGATGCTTTTTCTCAGTTTCAGTAGGAGTTTTAGGGGAACCTTCTAAAACAAACTCACTACCTCCAGCTGCAAAACCAAAGCCAACCTTTGATATTGGTAAAATAACACTTCCGTCTGGAGTTTCCACAGGATCTCCAACAATTGTGTTGACGTCAACCATCTCTTTTAAGTTTTCCATTGCCGTTTTCATTAGTCCTTGAATTGGATGATCAGACATTTATATCCCTCCCTGATGTTTGTTCTGTGCTTTTCTTGAACAATGTTCTACCTTTTTTCCAGTGTCGTAGAACCTTCAATCCTGCAAGGATAGCATGTCCTATTCTAAAAGAAACAATGCATGAAAAAGAGGTTTTTAATACCATTTGTTGAAATTGTGGTTGAATTAATATGTTTGGTCTCACTTTTAGCTTCATGTAATTACTCACAATTCCTATGACATTCCCTTTAATTCCCCATAATATTCCAGAGGAAGATCCTGTTAACGCGGCGTCCCCTGTACCGATATGTGTTTCCCAATTTAATTTTTCTAAAGACATTTTTTTCAAAAATTTTCTTACAATCGTATGAAAGCCAACGACGTGCTTTAGTAAACGCTCAAAATGAATGATATCATCAATAAATTCATTCACCGTAAATTTCTTTTTTTTCTTTTTCTCTCCTAAAGCACTTTTTGATTTTTCTTCAAAAACTAACGAAGCACTCTCATCATCAATTGCTAATAACGGAAAATTCATTTCATACTTTATAAGTCCAAAAAATGTTTTTAGCTGGAGGGTTAGTTCATCATCCTTACCATTATGTATGTAGTTCATCGTCACTCTCATTTTTAAAAACGGAATTAATAATAATAGAAAAAACAGTATCCCAATAATCCATAAAAATATATTCATATATCGACCCTCCTATCACTTCCAAGTATCACCTACATTTGCAAAAATAAACGTAATTGTGATTAATTCCTTTTAGTTTGTTTGAAGCTATTGTAATAATTAAAGAAGGAATTCTTTGAAAAAAATAGAATTGTTTTTATGAAATAGTTTAAATTAGAATTAGTATGTTTTTTACCAAAATAGGAAGGAAGATGCAGCATGTCTGACCGTAACAATGTATTTTTATATTACACTCCTACAGATGAAGTAGAAGTTAAATTAGAAAAACTTAAGGAGCTTGGTAGAGAGCATGGCTTAACATTAGTGGATGATGCTAGTAAGGCCAATATAATCGCTAGTATTGGTGGTGATGGTGCTTTTCTACAAGCAATTAGAAAAACTGGCTTTAGGGAAGATTGTCTATATGTTGGTATTAATGATGGACGTTTAGGCTTTTATACAGATTTTAACCTTGATGATTTAGATGGCATAAAGGCTGGACTTCAAAGTGACATGGTTGAAGTACTTCGGTATCCAATACTCGATGTTACCGTAGATGGAAACGAAAATTTTCATTGTATTAATGAGTGTTCTATAAGATCTAATATTATTAAAACTTTCGCAATCGATGTGTATATTGACAATATATATTTTGAAACATTCCGGGGCGATGGTATGGTCGTGTCAACACCAACAGGCAGTACAGCATATAATAAGTCTTTAAGAGGCGCAATTGTCGATCCTAGATTAGCAAGCATGCAGCTTACAGAAATCGCTTCATTAAACAATAATGAATATCGTACATTAGGGTCACCTCTACTCTTAAATAAAGACAGAGAACTAGTATTAAAGATTGTACAAGACGGGAATGATCATCCAATTATAGGAGCAGATAATGAAGCTTTAAGTATTCGTCATTCTCACGAGGTAAAAATTAAAGTGTCCGATAAAATGATTAAAACAATAAAATTAAAGGACAACTCCTTTGTTCACAAAGTAAAACGTAGCTTTTTGTAAGATAAATAAAACATAATAGAAAAAGAGACTACCCTATTAGGGTGTCTTTTTTTGTTTTTTACTTTGTTTCCGTAGGAAAGTCGAGGTTTGCAATATACATAAATAAGTGGTTTTCTTTTCAACTTAAGGATGTTGTCGTGCCATTTTACTTACAAACGGCTTTTTCTTGACTTAAGGAGAGTTGATTCGTTCCTATCTTACCTTCAATGCTTTTTTTATTTGCTCAAGGTAAGATGGCAGTCTCCCATCTTACCTTCACACATTTTTTTCTCGCGAAAGGCCAGTTAGCGCCATCCAGCCGTCTTACCCTCAGCTAAAATATAGCTAACCGCCCACATCCTATTTTTCATACATTATCGTATTATCAACTACTGTTTTATCTACCTCTACCTGCAACCATTCATCCGGTTCAAGGTCAAAGAGATCTTTATTTAAAATCGTAAAATCTGCTAGGAACCCTTTCTTAATTAATCCTCGTTCATCCTCTTTACTTATTGCTTCTGCACTTCCTACGGTAAAGAGACGTAGCGCTTCAAACAGACTTAGTTTTTCAGCTCGTCCATAGCCATCATGGTTTTCATCTGGCTTCCTTCTAGTTACAGCTGCATGAATACCTAGCAATGGATCAACTGGCTCTATCGGGGCATCTGATCCTCCTGCACATTTTAGACCTGAGCTTAGTAGACGCTTCCAAGCGAATGAATACGGTAACCTGCTTTCCCCCAATCTATCTTCTACCCAAGGAAAATCAGAGGCGACGAATCTCGGCTGAATATCTAAAACAACGTCCAATTTTGTTAACCGTTGAATTAAGTCTTCACGCGTAACTTGCAAGTGAATAAGTCGATCTCTTTTGCCCTTTTCTACTGGATATTTTTCAATTGCATCTAGCGCGTATTCCAGAGCTAAGTCACCTATTACATGAATCGCGACAGGCATATTGAGATGTCTAGCATTCTTGACGATTTCTGCTAACATTTCAGGTGTATAAATAGCGACGCCGTTTGTTGATGGATCATCACTGTATGGTTCACTTAACAGTGCAGTTCTACCACCAAGCGCACCATCTGCAAATACTTTTACAGAACCTAGCTCGATAAATGGAAGAGATTTACCTTTAGCGTAATCTAATATCTCTGAAGCAACCTCATGGTGAATGAGTAAATTGGCTCGGAACTTTTTATTTTTTCCATCAATAATTTGTTCAAAAGTTTGTAGTGTCTTAATTGGATCACCGTAATAATTTAAATCCTCTGTATGACCACCTACAAAACCTTTTGCGTACAAATCATCTAATGACGTCTGAAGGGCTTTTTTAACGTAAGCGAAATCTTGCTTCGGTAACATTTCTTTTAAGTATTCTTGTGCTTGGTCTAATAAGTAACCAGTAGGATTTCCAAGGCTGTCTTTTACTACTACTCCCCCTGGAGGATCGGGAGTTGAAGCGGTTATGTTTGCAATGTTTAACCCTAATGTATTCGTGACAACAGCATGTCTACAAACTCTCGTTAATATAACCGGGTGTTTTGTTGTAACCTCATCTAAAATAAATCTATCTGGTATTTTCTGATCATCATATAAGTTTTCGTTAAATCCTTCACCATAAACCCAACTATTTTCCGGTAAATGATTAACAGCCTTTTTTAATGTTTTTTTCAACTCTTCGATGCTTGTAATACTCGATAAGTCCAATCGAATAATCTTCTCTCCGTGACCAATCATATGTAAATGACTATCTACAAAGCCAGGGTACATGACACTATTATTTAAATCATTGTATTTTGTAATTCTACCTTTGTATTTTTCTATAAGCTCCTCTTTTTGCCCAACATCAATAATTCGCCCATCCTCCACAAAAATTGCTTCTTGGACGTCATTTTCACTTATTAATGTTCTAATTTTTCCACCGAACCATAAAGTACCCAAAAACACTCCTCCTTTAATTAACACTGCCAAGATTATCATACAAATATTAGTTTAAAAAATCAAAAGGAGTACCTCGAAGTGAGGTACCCCTTTCATCCAAATATTTAATTATTATTGTTGTGTTCCACCGATTTGTTGCTCAGCCATTGATACTAAACGCTTCGTGATTTCTCCACCTACAGATCCGTTAGCGCGAGAAGTCGCATCAGCGCCTAGCTGAACACCAAATTCTTGTGCGATCTCATATTTCATTTGATCCAACGCTTGTTGGACACCAGGGACTAATAATTGGTTAGAACTATTGTTGTTCGCCATGTTTTTCACCTCCCTTGTACACATATATTGTGTACTTGAAGGCGAAAACATGTAAAAAAATTTTTGCTTATTTCTACCAATTTTAATACTTAGAAAAGGTCTTTAAACTCTTCATCTATATTTGTTTTTTCTGAAATTTTTACAGTTTCCATACGCTCTATTGCATCTTGAACGTAAAAATCAACATCCATTTCTTGTTCAAATTTAATTGTTTTCTCCTTATTCGGCTTTGTTTTGGATTGAGGCGGTAAAAAGATTGTACAGCAATCCTCAAATGGTAGTATTGATAATTCGTATGTTCCTATTTTTTTTGCTATTTCAATCACTTCTAATTTATCCATTGTTACTAAAGGGCGCAGTACTGGTAAATTGGTAACATCATTTATCGTATGCATACTATCTAATGTTTGACTCGCAACTTGTCCGAGGCTTTCCCCATTCACTATTGCTAAAGCATGCTTCTTTTTAGCAACTCCCTCTGCTATTCGTAGCATAAATCGGCGCATCACTGTCATTTCATAGCTGTCAGGTATTTGTTGGTGAATCGCTTTTTGAGCTTCAGTAAAAGGGATAATATGGAGCTTTATGTGACCTCCAAAACGAGTCAAAACTCTCGTTAAATCCTCTACCTTTTGTCTTGCACGGTCATTTGTAAATGGTGGGCTATGGAAATGAATTGCTTCAAGCTCTACGCCTCTTTTTAACGCTAAATACCCTGCAACCGGGCTATCTATTCCACCTGATAACATGAGAAGCACTTTTCCAGCTGTATGAATAGGTAGTCCACCTGCTCCAAGATATGATTTACATGTAATGTACGTTGCTTCTTCACGAATTTCTACTTTCACCTCTACATCAGGATGATGAACATCGACAGTTAAATGATCTGTGTTTCTCAAAATGTGTGAACCTATATCGTAATTTAACTGTTGAGAGCGATGTGGGTAATTCTTGTTAATTCTTTTAACAGACACTTTAAAAGTACCTTTTTCATTTGGAAGTGCATCCTTTACTGCCCATAGCGCTGCATCGTTGATCTTATCTTGATCTAATTCAATCTTTAATGCTGGACTAAAGGAATGGATGCCAAACACATCTTTAAGCCGATCCGTAACAAGTGCTTCTTCTTCTCCATTTAATTCTACAAACATACGACCGAACGTTCTTTTCACCTTTGCTTCGGAAAATTGAATTAAAGCCCTTTGTACATTATGCATTAATTTCCGCTCAAACTCTTTTCTATTTTTCCCTTTGAGTGCTAACTCGGCGTACCTAATTAAAATATGATTATATTCCATTATTTTTCTACCACCTTTTTCAATAACTCCACAACAGTTTTAAACTGACGTAAAAATTCGTTTGCTTCTTCTTTTGTATTATCATAAGAAAGCGATAACCTAATTGCACTAGATGCTCTATCTTCATCATACCCCATTGCTAACAAAACCTTACTTGGCTCCGATAGTTTAGAGGAACAAGCAGATTTAGTAGAAACATAAATATTTTTTTCTGCTAATGCTTGAACTAAGACTTCAGGTTTCACACCTGGAATTGATATATTTAGTAAGTGTGGGGCGCGTTCCTTAGGAGAATTAATAACAACCCCATTTATTTGTGCGCACTGTTTTTCTAGATACCCGTTTATTTGCCGCATATCGTCTAACTTATTTTTATTATCAAGAGAAAGTCTTAGTGCCTTTACCATAGCGACTGCTCCTGGTACATTTTCTGTTCCTGCTCTTATTTTCCGCTCTTGGCTTCCTCCATTTAAAAGTGGGTGTAGGCGAATACCTTCCCTTATAAATAGCGCACCATTTCCTTTTATTCCATGAAATTTATGAGCCGATATCGTACATAAGTCGATATAAGATTTATGAAAATTTAGAGGTACTTTTCCAATCCCTTGTACATGATCAACGTGGAATAAAACTTTCGGATATTCTTTTAACATCTTACCAATTGATTGTATCGGATTTATAGTACCTACTTCGTTATTAACATGAATAATGGAGACTAGTACAGTGTCTTCATTTATTGCTTCTTTCACCTGTTTTTCTGTTATTATTCCATCATTATTAGGCTCTAGGTAAGTAACCGAAAAACCCTCTTGTTCTAATTGGCGAAAAACTTCCAATACGGAAGCATGTTCCACGCTTGTAGTAATTAAATGATTCCCTCTACTTTGTAAACGATAAACAGCACCTTTGATCGCAAGGTTATTCCCTTCTGTACCACCAGAAGTAAAAATGATTTCCTGTGGTTTGATCTGCATTAAGTTTGCCATCATGTCACGCGCTTGATTAAGAAGCCTTTCTGATGCCTTACCTAAAGGATGTAAGGATGAGGGATTACCAAAAAACTCTGTTGATACTTTTGTATATGTTTCTATAACCTCAATATAAGGTTTAGTAGTAGCACTATTATCAAAATAAATCATGAGATGCCCCTTCTTTCATTCAATAAATACTGCAACAACTTATATTATCATAAAGAACTATCATATTCACGTAAATTTCACTGTTATTCAATGCCTTCTTATGTTACATTTTTTTAGTCGCTATTTTATTCTACATATTTTACTTGTATAAAAACATAATACTAATTGTAAGAGAAAGGAGGCAAACATGCGTAGCAACAGTTATTCAATCAAAGACACAATCATTATCGGCCTCATGTTGTTTGCTTTATTTTTAGGTGCAGGTAATTTAATATTCCCACCTGCATTAGGACAAGCAGCCGGAACAAACGTATCGTTTGCTATTATAGGATTTTTAATTACGGGAGTTGGCTTACCTATTTTAGCTATACTTGCCATCGCAAAGTCCGGAGGTGACTTGCAAAAAGTATCTAGCAATGTAGGAACGCTTTTTTCTATCTTTTTTCCTTTAGCTGTTTATTTAGCTATTGGTCCATTGTTTGGAATTCCAAGAACCGGCTCGGTCGCTTATGAGATAGGACTATTACCATATTTAGAAAGTACTAGTACATTTACATTATTTATTTTTACATTCGCTTTCTTTGGAGTCAGTTTTTGGCTAAGTCTAAATCCATCTAAACTCGTGAATCGGATTGGTAAACTTTTAACCCCGATTATTATTGGAATACTCTTGTTGTTAACGGTCGTTGGCATAATAAAACCAATGGGTTCACTGAATTTACCTTCTCCAGAATATGTACAGTACTCTTTTTTCAAAGGCTTCCAAGAAGGATATTTTACGATGGATGCAATAGCTTCGCTCGTTTTTGGTATTGTAGTAATAACAAGAATGAGGGAACGTGGAATACATACACTTGAAGATACAAAGAAAAAGGCGATACAAGTTGGGTTAATTGCCGGTTTAGGCTTGATATTCGTTTATTTATCTTTAGCATATCTCGGTGCAACGAGCATTGATAGTATTGGCTACCTAGATAACGGGGGTGCAATATTAGCTAATATATCAAATCATTTACTTGGATTTGCTGGGCTTATTCTTTTGTCGATAGTAATTACTATTGCATGTTTAACAACTTCTGTTGGTTTAATATCCGCTTTTGGTGAATTCATTCAACGCACTATACCTGCAATTCCTTATCCTGTTACTACAGGAACAATTGCACTCTTTAGCTTCGCAATGGCTAATATGGGGTTAAATCAGCTAATTCAGTTTTCATTACCTATGTTAATGATGCTATACCCAATTGCCATTGTGCTCATCATTTTAACATTATGCAAGGATCTTCTCCGTCTAAACAAAGGAAGCTTTCAAGGTGGGGTTATCGGGGCTGCGATAGTTAGTATACCTGATGGGTTAAGCCAAACTACAATATTTAGTGACGTCTTCTTACCGTTCATGCAATGGCTGCCTTTCGGACATCTAGGAATTGGTTGGATTATACCTGCGATTTTCGGAACATTGTTAGGCAAAGTTTTTACAAAGAAATAAATAACACATTATATCGACTCTCTTCTTCATCAAAAGAAGAGGTTGACTCAAAAGGAAGAATTTTCACCTTTTGAGTCAACCTCTAAGCATTGTGCGGAACCGTCGCAATCTCTTAAAGTCCACTATATGTCTTATAATGGGCGCGCGGCGAGTGGAGCCATTGCCGGTAATTTTAATACTTTTTAGCACAGCCTCTTTTTTATTTATTCACTAAGTACTAATTCAAGTAATTTATCAATGGAGATGATCCCATCTGGTGCTAAACTATCTAAATCACCTTCCAATATCCCCTTTTCTTGAAAATGCCCATATACATTACTAATATTTTCATGCTCTATAGTACTGTTTGTATCCTCTTTTACAGCTTCTTCAATTGTACTTTTTGTATCTTTCTTTTCAACTTCCTCTACAGTTACAAACGTTTGCTCCACTAATTGATCAGCTTCCAGTGTCTTTACTGATTCGGAATCAAAGAATATGAGTTGGAATGCATAAAACCATACAACTACACAAACAACACTCAAAGTAATCATCGCAATCCACTTCTTTTTCAACGTAATCCTCCTTTATCCAACTGTTATCGTGATGTTTCTAACATATGGTGACTGGATAACTTTTCCTTCACATCTGGATCAATTGGCTCTATTGCAGAAACAGCCCATTCAAATGCTTCGTTATATTGATAGTGACGGAAAAGATCTTCTGCTTGAAGGAGTTTTATATTTATCTCGTCAGAATGTCTACGGTATCTATTACCATATTGAATTGCACTTTCTGCTTGGCTCGCTTCTTTTATAGTTAATAATAGTTTATCAATACATCGATCGACATGCATTTCTGCATCTTCTACTTTCATCATCACTTCTTCAATTGCTAATGGTATTTCATTTAATTTATCCGAAGCAAAAAATAATGCTTTCTCTGCTTCATCAAGTTCATACAGTAACCCATCCGGTACACCTGGGATATTACTCTTTTTCAGCTTTTTCTTTCCATAGAGGAGCTTTTCTTTTAATTGATAAATGCGATTCTCAGCTGTTCTTTCTTCACTTCTTAATACACTTAGTCTTTCTTTTGCAGCTTCAATTTCATTTTCAAGCTGTTGCAGTTTTTCACTAAATTCTTTCATCATCGATCGTATCGCTGTGAATGATTGGTTGTTTTCTTTAACTGAATCTACAATAACGATCAATTGGTGTGAAATATCCTTTTTTTCTTTTTCTATCTTTAAACGATTTCGATCCTCATCTTCTGACAGTTTATAGCTAAGTTTTACTCTCTCTGTTTCCTCTAGTAACTGTTCAACTATATTGGGTAGCCTCATCACGCGCTCTTCAATAAATGGAAGCTCCTTATCGACAAGCTGCTTAGATAATGCCTCGTACTCTAACTTGTCGTATATTGTGTCTATCTCTTTTTGAATTTCATCTAATGGCTCGACAATTTCACCTATTTTTAAACCTTCTAGCAGAGGCAACAGAGCGACCAATCTGCGTTTCATATCATTTATTTGTAAATGGAATGAGAAATGCTCAAGATTGTAGCCATTCTCTTCCATTTCTTCAATCCCTGTCTCTAATTCCTCTAACTGTCTTGGCAGTTCTTTTTCTATGAGAACGAGGTATTGAGGCGCTTTAGTCATTACATCATTAAAGTAATCAAGCTCACTGCGAATCTCTATTAGTAAGTCTCTTGCCTGCAAATAATTTCCTTGCTCTGTAGATTCTTCAAAGCCTTGAAAAAGTAATTGAAGCTCTTTCATTGCTCGCTCCAATGTTAAACCCGTTCCTCCTAATGTGCCTTTTTGTGACCACAACTTCTTCTTTGTCTCTTGATAATAATCCTTGACTTCGTGGATATCTTGACGATTCTGCTCTTCGCTATGTACAAGGTGTTCCACCTCATCAAGCATTTCGCTAAGATGCTCTTTAATTTTATCAAGCTCTTTGTTTACAAACTTACTTATTCTTCTTGCTTTACCGAAACGATATTTATTTGCTGATTCTTCAATGTCAAAAAGTTTTTCCTCAATATCAGGTAGTTGAAGGGTTACTATTTCATCCCAGCCTTCCCGCCATTGTTCGAAACGTTCTTCTGTTTCTCCCAGCATTTTTAAACCTTTCAATTTGGACAATTCCTCTGTGACCGGTTCATTCATAAGTTGTATTTTTTTATTCTCTAGTTGATCTACTTCTTTATATATTCGTCTCCTAGACCATGCCCCATAACCAATGATAATCAGCACAAGGACAACTAATCCATAAACAATATACATATTGAGGCCACCCCTTCTTGTCCATTTTTCTTATGTGTCTTTATATAATCTATTTTTTCATAGTATACTAATATTGTTTACATCCATTTTTAATTATTTTAATAATGATTATTTTATATTTTACCATACAAAATGAGATAAATATTTACAAAATATATCTTTTTTTTATGTTTTTTTATATGATAGCATGTTATAAGAAAAAAAAATGGAGAAACTATACTGTTTGGAGTGGTGAATAGCGATGAAAGTATTAAAAGACGGGCATGTTCATAGCCCTTATTGTCCTCACGGAACAAAAGATACATTCGAACAATATATAGAAAAGGCAATAACGTTAAAATATGATGAAATATCATTTACTGAACATGCTCCACTCCCTAGTACTTTTAAAGATCCCGTTCCAAGTCAAGACAGCGCAATAAGTATAAATGATTTAGAACATTATATTACAAAAATAAAAAAACTCAAAAAAATATATGCCCAAGATATAAAGATTAATGTTGGCTTAGAAGTGGATTACATTGAAGGTTATGAGGAAGAAACAGCCACGTTTTTAAATGATTGGGGAACAGAGCTTGACGACTCTATTTTATCTACACACTTTATCCTATGTCCAAACAATGAATATATTTGTTTAGATTACTCTCCTAAATCAATGGAACAATTACTAAAAGAATATTCTTCTCTAGAGAGAGTCTATGAAAAATACTATGCAACATTACATAAGTCAATTAAGGCAGACTTAGGTTTTTTTAAGCCAAGGCGAATCGGCCATATGACGCTCATACGTAAGTTTCAGAAGCGTTTTCCTAGGAATTTTGATGACAATATTTTAATTGAAAGTACACTACTACTCATAAAAAAGCATGAATACTCCCTTGATATAAATGGGGCTGGTTTAACCAAGCCTCTGTGCCAAGAAATGTATCCTCCAATCCCGTGGGTTGAGCGTGCAGCACAATTAAATATACCACTCGTTTATGGATCAGATGCTCATAGCGCTAAGCAGTTGGGGCAAGGTATAGAGCAGCTTCAACGACACTTATTATTTTGATTGATTGTATTTACAAACGAAACACAACCACGGAGCATTTCGTCTAAGTTATCATACAGAAGTAATATCATCATTGAAATGAATAGCAACCCAGTTTGCTATTTCTGAAAAATATTGATCTAAAAAATGCCCCTCGTGTGGCATGAGGTGATAGACCTCTCGAATATACTGTGGGTGGAGAAATGGCATGATCAGCATTCCACGTAATTGCAATTCAAAGTATTCATTTGGAAGTTTATCCATTTCTCCATTTTCATAGCCTATTTGAACAAGAGTGTGATAAAGATGTT
The DNA here is from genome assembly GCF_000177235.2 of Evansella cellulosilytica DSM 2522. Taxonomy (NCBI): domain Bacteria; kingdom Bacillati; phylum Bacillota; class Bacilli; order Caryophanales; family Bacillaceae; genus Evansella; species Evansella cellulosilytica. Next base: position 3,471,862 of record NC_014829.1, read on the forward strand.
TTTCCTTCGCTAAATACGTAGTCATCAATTCCCGAACGAGCACAGTGTCTAACGTAATCTCTCTATGGACAAACCTCGCTAGTTGATGTTTATTTTGTTGATAGAGCATGACATCCCATATAGCTTTTAAAAGGCAATCGTATGCAGATTCCTCTTCATTTTCAGCTCTTTTTACTTGTATTTCAATTGCTTCAATATACCTTTCTAGGAAAGAAGTGATTAAATGTTCTAGTAAACCTTGCTTATTCCTAAAATAATATGATATAAGAGCAACGTTACAACCTGCATCATTTGCAATATCCCGCACTGAGGTCCCTGAAAATCCTTTCACGTTAAATAAATTAATTGCAGCTTTAATCACCTTTTCTTTTGAAGCTCTTTTTGTCAATTTCTTCACCTCCATGTACTATCTCTTATTATAAAATAATACGATGTAAATCGTTATTTTTCTATCATTCTAATAAAGTTGTGATATACTTTTCAAAAATAAATTGATTCATTTTTAATAGTAGGAGGTCATTTACATGTTTCAACAGCAACATTATGAAGGCACAATTTCAGAACAATATGACATGCTTAATAAACAATTAAATGCTCTTTTAGAAGGAGAAACAGATGTAACTGCAAACTTGAGTAATGCGTCCGCACTACTTAACCAGTTTCTAGTTGATATTAATTGGGTTGGTTTTTATGTGTGGAAGGAAGATCAGTTAGTATTAGGTCCATTCCAAGGATTACCAGCGTGTATTCGCATCCCTAATGGTAAAGGTGTTTGCGGTACTGCTGTAAAGGAGAAAAAAACGATGCGAATTGATGACGTCCACGAGTTTCCTGGGCATATCGCTTGTGATGCAGCATCGAATTCAGAAATCGTCATACCAATGATAAAAAATAATCAAATATTTGGTGTTTTGGACATCGATAGCCCATCAAAAAATAGATTTACTAAGGAAGACCAGGAAGGACTAGAACTATTTGTTCAAGCCTTGATGAAGCACTTGTAGAGAAATAAAGCTAGCTGTGAGGGGCGCTAAGCTAATAGGTGCTATATTCACAGTAAACCCGTCATAAGAAACTCAATTATAGTAGGGTAGTTCAGTGATACCGCCCGTTTCGCCCATTGCTTAAAAGTTGACTCAATAGGTAAATTAACCTTTTGAGTCAACGACAACAGCTCCTTAGCTTTCTACACGATTTCTACCAGCACTTTTGGCCTTATACAACGCTTTGTCGGCATCCTGAAATAGCCTTTTTAATGAACATTGATTATCGGTCTTACTCCAACTAGATACACCAGATGAAACAGTTACATGTGGAGATGAATGCTGCGCTACTTTTTTCCTAATTATTTCAGCAATGGCCATTGCCTCTACCTTGTCCTCCTCAGGTAAGTAAATCGCGATTTCTTCTCCCCCCCACCTTGCAGCAATGTCCTTGCTTTTAATAGTGCTGCTGATCATTTTCGCTACTTGAATAATTACTTCATCGCCAATTTGATGCCCATATTGATCATTTACTCGTTTAAAATGATCAATATCAAATAAAATAAAAGCACCAGATTCATACTTATCAAATGAAGAGATCACTTGTCTATCTAGATATTCTCGTGTATACAATTTCGTTAAATAGTCAGTTATCACTAACTTCTCTAGCTCTTCATGAAGAATCGAGTTTACAAAAGCCAATGTTGCATGTTGGACAAATGATTGAAAAAGCTTAAACGAATCAAAACTAAATGAATAAGCTGCTTTACCAAGTACAACCACCGCTCCGATTACTTCCCCATTATGACTCATCGGCACAACCATTAATGATTGATAATCACACAAAAACTGACTTCCGTTATTGTCTAAGTTTCCTTGAAATATAGCATCATGACTTTCTTCAATTTTATCTAAATAAGGTTTTAAATCAATCATTGATGCTTTTGTTAAAAAGTAATCACTGCTGCCTTCTAATGTTTCATATTTCCCATTATCCTTATCTTCAAATAGTAAAAAACCTACTTCTTCTGCAGCAAAATTTTGTTTTAGCTTTGTTACCATATATAAAGTTACTTCAGAAAGCTTAAGGTTTTCATTTAACTGTTGAGAAGTTTCATTTATAAACTTTAAGTTTGCTATATGCTGTTTCGACTGTTGGTATAACTCAGCATTTTCTAATGCATTTCCACCTGTATCTGCTAAAACTTGAATAAAATCAAGTTCATCTTCAAATGTATACTGCAACTCAGAGGTAGCCATTTTAAATACACCATATACTCCTTGTTTTCCTTTTAAAGGTACATACAGCGTCGTAATGATGCTCTTATCAACTTGAATTTCACCTGTTAAGTATGCTGTAGCTGCGTAATCTTTGTTTAGTAATTTATTATTAAATTCTAAAGGCTTTACTGGAAGATGTGACGACACATCCCAATCATGGGATAATAGTAAATCAATTTCATATTGGGGGTATGCTTCATAAAGTGCGCTTAGCACCTCTTCTAAAATGGCAGACACATCCATCGATGAATAAAAAGTACGGTTAACTTTTAATAACAAATCTTTTCTTGTTCTTTCAAAGAGAATTTGTTCATTTTCTACCAATTGGTGAAACCATGGCCCTAATGCTTCAATCATTCGTTCTAAACGAAACGTAATTTTGTTGGTTACACTATCAATTTTAGTTAAATACGAAACAAACCCAATTGTTTTATCTTGGTACAAAACAGGTATTAAAATATTATCCTGTTTATGAGTGAGACAGAATGTTGAAGCTTTCACCTTTTCATGATTAACAACAATTTCTTTGTCCCCTTTAAATTGCAGAGTATCTTCTTCTAATGTAAAGTCATTCTTACTATTTAATAAGTTTTCATTTGTAGCCTCCACAGGATAATAAATTCTTTTTTCTTTATCGAACAATGAGAAAAGTAACATATCATCTTGTTTACAAAACTCTTTAGCTACGGTTAAAAAGCTTCTAACGAATATTTTCATGTTCTTACTACCTTTAGTACTTTGAAGAACGCTAGCTACCTTCAAAAAAACAGAATCCACTTGACCTTCACTCACATCATTTCCCTCTTTCATTGTACTTTTTTCCCGTTTCATAAAAGAGTATATCGAAAGCTTTATATTCCCTAAAAATGATAACGCTTCCTTTTTATTTGTTATCAATCTTTCAAACAATAAACCGAGTGTACCATTAAAATGATGAGTGTCATTACTCATACATATTTCCGTCGTAATCAATTGAAATTGATCGTTCGAACAATGCGCTTCACCTGTTTTCATCGTCCTTAACACATCATTGAGTAAAGACTCCATAAAAGGTAGAGGGGATGATGGATACACAGAAACAATTTCACCACTTCTATCTATTAAAAATAAAATAGCGTTCTTGTAAAGTTTCTCACTTTCAAAAAAGGTTTGAAAAAAATGAGAAAAGTCACTATTATAAGTTATACTTTTCACTTGTACCCTCTCCTTTTTTAATACAAGCATCTCTTTAATTTGATTGGCTATGTAAAATTTGTTGTTGATTTTCGCTCCAGGACATTATATTAAATATTGCAGTAATTCCATTAAGGAAAATATGTAATTAGACATTTTAAAAAAATTTATGATTGGAAAAAATATACTCATCTCTATCGTATAACAAAAATGGTGTAAACTGTAATTTTTTTTTATCATTATGCATATATTATTTTTCTCATTCACTTGACTTCATATAAAAAAAAATATACACTGTAATTTGTGCAAATAAGGCAGCCACGGTAAACATCATGTGGTTCATTTTATTCCCGTTTGATTGTCACTACGTAAAGGACAGGCGTGTCTACGTCGCAGAAGTAGTCTTCTGCTAAAAAACGAGGTGTATCGCGTAACCTCTAGCTGTCGAGGCGAGGATACATGAAAGTAAAATGGCTAGATGAATGAGATTGCCACTGTTTATATTTGACTAACTTTTTAAATATAAAGGAGGAGCTAACTATGGCTCGATATACTGGACCAAGCTGGAAGCTTTCCCGCCGTTTAGGAATTTCCCTAAGTGGAACTGGAAAAGAGCTTCAAAAAAGACCTTATGGACCTGGGGAACACGGTCCTAACCAACGTAAGAAGATGTCTGAATACGGACTTCAACTTCAAGAGAAGCAAAAACTACGTCACATGTACGGAATGAACGAACGTCAATTCCGTAAATTGTTTGACCAAGCTGGTAAAATTCAAGGTATCCACGGTGAGAACTTCATGATTCTTCTTGAGTCTCGTCTAGACAACCTTGTTTATCGTTTGGGACTTGCTCGTACTCGTCGTCAAGCTCGTCAACTTGTTAATCATGGTCACGTTACTGTCGATGGTGGACGCGTAGATATCGCATCTTACCGTGTAAAACCTGGCCAAGTAATTGGTCTTCGTGAAAAATCACGTAACCTTGATGCTGTCAAAAATGCAGTTGAAGTAAATGACTTCGTACCAGCATATCTTGACTTTAACGCAGACGCTTTAGAAGGTACTTTCACACGTTTACCAGAGCGTTCTGAATTACCTGCTGAAATCACAGAACAGCTTATCGTTGAGTTCTACTCTCGTTAATCTGCTTTGTTTAAAGCTTAACCACAAAAGCCCCTTGAAATGTTGTGAATCAACGTTTAAGGGGCTTTTATTTTTCATAATAACTTCCATTAAAACGTACGGTTAATCTATTAATAAAGGGGTGGTGAAATTTTATGAAAATTTATGGTTTTCCTGTTGATGAACAAGGAAGATGCAAGCATTATTACGGGCAAAATGATATTGTTTCTATCAAATTTAAATGCTGTCGTAAATACTATCCATGCTACAAATGTCATAAAGAAGCTGCAAAACATCACACTGAATTATGGCGTAAAGAGGAATTCCATAAAAAAGCTATTTTATGTGGGGAATGTAAACACGAGATTTCTATAGAATCATATCTTCGCAATGGTAAGTGTCATCATTGCACTGCTTTCTTTAATCCTCATTGCTCCAAGCATTATCACCTTTATTTTGATTCGACCGAATAAATATCAAATAGTTATTATAAGGAATGAATGAGTAACATTTCAACTCTGGTCTTATTATTTTTTCACCTGTTAGTTTTTTTTTGTATTCCTTACTACTTAAATTTGATACATCTAGTCAAAAAAAGGGAGACTCAAAAGGTTCATTTTTACCTATACAGTCTCCCCTTATGAAATGTCGCTAGTGTAACCATTTCCAGGCCTTTTTATTAGACAATGGGAACCACACTTTCAAAACGATACTTTTATTCGTAACGAATTAAGAAAAATTTCTTCTTCCCTCTTCTTATAATCGTAAATTGACCATCTATTTTCTCCTCATTTCCAACGACTTTATCTAATTCCTGACAACGGTCTCCGTTAATATAGACAGCACCATTGGATATATCCTCTCTTGCTTGACGCTTAGATGGAGAAATGCCAGCATTAACTAACAAATCAATTAATCCTATATTAGTTTCCGTTGTAAAGGAAGGCACATCTTTAAAGCCTTGGAGCACTTCATCTGCGGTAAGCTGCTTTAAGTCACCGCCACTGAATAGAGCAGTAGATATGTTTTTTGCTTGCTTTAATGCTGCCTCATCATGTACAAACGCGGTCAGTTCCTCTGCTAATCTTTTTTGCGCAGCTCGTTCGTGTGGGCGCTCTGCAACTTCAACTTCTAACGCTTCAATCTCTTCTTGAGATAAAAATGTAAAGTACTTTAAGAACTTGATTACATCATTATCATCTGTGTTTAGTAAAAATTGATAAAATTCATATGGAGAGGTTTTCTCTGGATCTAACCAAATCGCACCACCCTCGGTTTTTCCAAATTTTGTACCGTCAGCCTTCGTTACTAGAGGAATCGTAAAGCCGAACGCTTTCGCCCTTTCATCCTCCTCCTGACCATTCATTTTACGGATTAGCTCTAATCCAGCAGTAATGTTCCCCCACTGGTCACTTCCACCAATTTGCAGTTTGCAGCCTTCATTTTTGTATAATTCATAGAAATCGTATGATTGTAGAATCATGTAACTGAACTCAGTGAAGGAAATACCTGAAGAAATACGAGATTCAACAGAATCCTTCGCAAGCATGTAATTGAGACCAAAGTTTTTTCCAACGTCTCGTAAGAAATCAATAACAGACATGGAACCGATCCAATCATAATTATTTACGAGTTTAGCGCTAGTTTCTCCTTTAAAGTCGAGAAAGCGGGATAATTGACCTTTTATTTTGTCACTAAATTGCTCAACAATATTTTGTTCATTTAGCGTTCTTTCTGCCTTTTTCCCACTTGGATCACCAATAAGCCCTGTTGCGCCACCTACAAGGGCTAATGGCTTGTGGCCAGCTAACTGGAAGCGGCGTAGGGTTAATATCGTTAATAGATGTCCAATGTGTAAACTATCTCCAGTTGGATCAAATCCACAATATAACGTAACAGCTTCCTTATTTAAAAGCTCCTTCAATCCGTCTTCATCTGTTACTTGGTTTACTAAACCACGAAACTGTAAATCCTCTAATAAGTTCATCGTTGATAACATCCCTTCTTTAAAATTTACTTTAAAAGCTATATGTCCAAAAAACAAAAAAATCTCGCCCCTAAATCTTTAGGGACGAGTTATTCGCGGTACCACCCTGATTGAGAATTAATCAATTAATTCTCCTCTCAAAAATAGAGTTAACGCCTCTCATACGTTCTTCTTTCAAAGAAGTTGCTCCGAGGGGGTAATTCATTTTAGTCTGTGTATCGGTTCACAGCAGCCACCGATTCTCTGAGACAGTGAGACAAAAACTACTCTATCCTCATCAATGCAAATATAAATATTTATCAATGTTAAATTTTTACCATACTATAGTACTATTGTCAACAACAACTCGTTATTGTACAAGTTTTCTACTAACAATCCTCTTATTTATGCTATAATATTCATGACTTTTTAGGAGGTTATGCAATTATGAGCGATCATCGGTTTTCTATAAAAAAAATTTTTCAACGACGTGAGACACAAACTGTTTTTAAAAGCGTTCGTGTAACATCACAAGTTGTATGGAACCTCTTTCTCATTTTTACGATTATAGGTACTATGTCCTTACTGTTTGTTGGTGGGGCTGGGGCTGGTTATTTTATTTCACTCGTAAAGGACGAGCCTGTACGAAGCTATGAGGACATGAGAAGAGACATATACGACTATGAAGAAGCAACGGAAATTTATTTTGCTGGAAACGACTACTTAGGCGATTTACCAAGCCCTTTAGAACGAAGGGAAATTCCATTAGAGGAAATGTCAGAGCATGTAATTAATGCCGTTATTGCAACGGAAGATGAGTATTTTGAAGAGCATAACGGAATTGTACCAAAAGCGCTACTGCGAGCAATTTATCAAGACTTTTCAAATGCATCAACGCAAACTGGTGGTAGTACGCTAACACAGCAGCTTATAAAAAACCAAATTTTAACGAGCGAAGTAACACACGACAGAAAAGCTGTGGAAATACTTTTAGCTATTCGGCTAGAACAATTTTTTGAAAAAGATGAGATACTTGAAGCATATTTAAATGTCGTTCCATTTGGGCGTAATGCATCTGGGAGACAAATTGCTGGTGTCCAAGCTGCGGCACAAGGTATTTTTGGAGTTGACGCAAAAGACTTAAACATACCACAAGCAGCATTTATTGCAGGATTACCACAAAGTCCATTTGCCTACACACCTTTTACATCTAGGCAACAAGGTGAAGCGCAAGTAAAGGAAAATATGGATGCAGGTTTAAATAGAATGCGAACGGTTTTAAATAGAATGCATTCTAGAGGCTATATTACGGATGAACAATACGAAGAAGCATTAGCATATGATATTCGTGCAAATCTTGCTGAGCCACAGCCGAGCAGTCTTGATGACTACCCATATGTCACTGACTACGTACGAAGTAGAGCTACAGATGCTTTAGCAATTGCCTTACTTGAGGCAGATGGAATCATCCTAGAAGACATTGATGATGAAAATCAACGAGATTTATTAAGACAAAGGTACCGGGAAGAAGCACAGCGCTCGTTACATCGTGATGGTTATAAAATTCATACGACGATTGATAGAGAGCTTTATGATGCACATCAAAAAGCAGTAGCTGATTACTCGGATAGCTTTGCAAGCAGTGTAAGTGGTACGAGAACGAATGAACAAGGTGAAGTAGAAGCAAGGGAGTTTTTAGAGGAAGCCGGTTCCATGCTCATTGAAAATGGTACAGGTAGAATCTTAAGCTTTGTTGGTGGACGTGATTATGAGCAAGAAAACTATAATCATGCTACACAAGCGGAAAGACAAACTGGTTCTACAATAAAACCACTTTATACTTATGCACTCGGTTTAGATACTGGTGTGATCCAGCCTGGTATGATAACACCAGACGTAACTTATTTTTATCCACCACCTAACGATTCAACACAAGTGAGAAACTTTGATAGGGATCACCGTGGGCTCATTACTGCAAGAACCGCGTTGGCACTATCCCGTAACGTTCCTGCAGTTCGAGAGGCGGAGAAAATCCCACACGACTTAAGAAGAGAAACTTTAGTTAATTTAGGATTTGAAAAATTTTTCCCTAATGATTCTTCTTTTCCTCATCCATCGACTGCACTAGGGACATTGGAAATGACAGTCGAAGCAAATACGGCAGCTTATGCAACGTTTGGAAATGAAGGACAATATCTAGAGGGTTACGTCATTGAAAGAATTGAAAACTCGGCTGGTGAAGTTATTTATGAGCATGAACCTGATCCAGTAGAAGTATTTTCACCACAAACAAGCTATTTAATGATTGACATGATGCGTGAGGTACTAAGATCGGGTACAGCAACTAGAATCCCTGGCTATTTAAGCTTCCAAGCCGATTGGGCTGGAAAAACGGGAACTGCAACAAATGATGAAGGACATGCTAGAGACTATTGGTTTGTTGGTCTTAATCCAAATGTTACTTTAAGCGCATGGATTGGATATGGTAATGGTCATCGATTAGCGAACGATTATTCGCCTCGACTTCAACGGCTGTGGGCAAATATGGCTAATGAGCTCTATGAAGTTAATCCTGAATTAATTGGTCCTTCTGATCAGTTCCAATCTCCAGGAGGAATTGTTAGTCAATCGATCTGTGGTATTTCAGGTATGCTTCCTTCCGATTTATGTAGAGAAGCTGGTTTTGTAACAACCGATCTATTTAATGCTAAGTATGTCCCAACAGAAGTTGATGATAGCCTTGAGCGCGTTAATTATGTGAGTATTGATGGTGACTTGTATCGAGCACTAGAATCGACACCATTAGAATTTACAAATGAAGGAATATCTGTAAAAGAAGAATATTTCGATTTTGGTGAAGATGTGAATGTAGCATCGTTTATGCCAGAGAGCTGGAGTTCACTTATTCCTGACAGAGAAGCACCAGATAACGGGAAAACACCAGATCCATTATCTTCACTTTCAGTTTCAAGTAACCGAATATCATGGAATAATCATCATGAGGAAGACGTCATTGGCTACCGTATATATTATTCTATCGATGAAGGTACTGATTTCACACTCGTTGATAGCGTGAAATGGGATGAAGAATTCACTTATTCAGGACACGATGGTGCTTATTATGTAACCGCAGTAGATGTTGCTGGTAGGGAATCCTCACAAAGTGACGTTGTAATCATTGGTGAATACATCAATCCAGAAGATGAAGAACCATCTGAACCCGAACCTGAGCCTGAGCCAGAGGAGGATGAGCGTAGAAGACCAGAGAGAGAACAAGATAATGCTACTAAGCCTGAAGACGATGAAGATGAAAATAACAGTGAAGGTAACGAGCATGATTCCAATAATGGCAATGGAAACGGAAATGGAAATGGAAATCGCAATCGAAATAATAACGGATAGAATCAAATAATGTCAGTGAGTTCCATAAGCTAACAAATTCCCTTTCATGGCTACACTAGTCATCTGAGGATGTGTATCAAAAGCTATATTAAAAAGGTGCCACTCGTCGGACACCCACTATCATAAAACCATTTATAGTAGGGGTTAAGGGATTGCGGCTGACCCGCACATTTCATAGAGGTTGACTTATAAGGAAAACTTTCTCCTTATAAGTCAACCTCCTTTTAATTGAATACGACATCTGAGCTTGCATAAATCTTTACGCGATTAGAAAATGATCATTTAGGTCAACAGCTTTAGCACTTCAATAACGTATAGGACATGACAACAACTTTTTTTCCAATTTAAGAAAATCACAAAAAACAGTAATATAAATTGTGTTATAGTAATTATAATAATCCTTCTCATCGTAAAAGGTGGCTGTTTCATGAAACATAAAAAGAAATTTCATTCGATCGAATTAAAGAGCAAAGAGCATTCCTTTGTTATTGAAGGTCCGATAACAAAAGAAACGCTGAATCGTCTTAGCTTTGATGACGGTTTAGTTGCCTTTCGCCCTGCCCAGAAGCAGTATGAATCCTTACTAAAGGTAGTTGAGTTGCCAGAAAATAGGATCATTATCGCTAGAGTAGATAATGTCATTGTAGGCTATGCCACCCTTCTATATCCAGATCCATTAGAGCGTTGGTCTGAAGTTAATTTAGAAAATTTAATTGAATTAGGTGCTATCGAGGTTTCAGCAAATTACAGAGGCTATGCGTTAGCTAAGCACATTTTAAAAGTGACTATGATGGATGATAATGTAGAAGATTATATTATTATTACGACAGAGTATTATTGGCATTGGGACCTTAAGGGTACTGGCTTAACAGTTTGGGAATATCGAGATATTATGGAGAAGGTGATGAAGTCAGGCGGTCTTGAATGGTATGCTACAGACGATCCTGAAATATGCTCTCATCCAGCAAACTGTTTAATGGCAAGAATTGGAAAAAACGTTACACCAGATCACGTTCACGAGTTTGATAGAGTTCGCTTTAAGTATAAATACATGTTCTAGTAAGATCTCTTAATAGATAGGGGAGGGATATCATTTGAAAGTAAAAGATATTATGGTGACATCAGTAATCACAGCAACGACAGAAACAACGATCCAAGAAGCGCTAAATTTAATGGAAGTTAATAAGATTAGGCACTTACCAATTTTGGATAAAACAGCACAAATAGCGGGAATAATATCTGACCGAGATCTTCGAGATGCATGTCCATCCATATTTGATGATAATAATATCACTATTTATGAAAGACCTTTATTAGATATTATGACAAAAAATGTTTTGACAGCGTTTTCATATGACTTTATTGAAGAAGCAGCTAATATGATGACTGAAAATCAAATTAGTTGCTTGCCTGTAGAAGACGATGGAAAGCTGATTGGCATTATTACTGAGAAGGACTTATTGAATACATTTGTGAAGCTAACCGGTGTTGATGTCCCAACTTCCAGATTAGAATTAGAGGTGGCTAACAAAAGTGGTATGTTATCCGAGGTTGCCTCCGTTATTAAAGAACATAACATCAATATCCAAAGTGCCCTCGTTTATCCGGCTGAAACCTTAACAAAAAAAATTCTTCTTTTTCGCTTACAAACAATGGATATAAGAATACTTGTTCATTCATTAAGAATAAAAGGTTATACCATTTTATGGCCAACTGACTTGGAGATGAAATAATGAATCGGGAAGCTGCATTTATTTATTCACCACAGCAATTAAGTTATAAATTTAGTGAACATCACCCATTTAACCAAAAGAGATTAACGTTAACGAAGGACCTACTAGAGAAACTACATGCACTAAATCCAAATGATATTTACCCAGCTAGAAAAGCAACAGACGAGGAACTATCGCTCATTCATGAAGAGGACTTTATCACAGCAGTAAAGGGCGCTAGTATGGGAGAGTTTCGCTCCTCGTATGCAATGACATACGGTATTGGTACAGAAGACACCCCGGTATTCCCTTATATGCATGATGCAGCTGCTTGGCTAGTAGGTGGCACTTTAGCAGCAGTAGATTTAGTTTTTGAACAAGGATTTAAGCATGCTATTAATCTCGGTGGCGGGTTGCACCATGGCTTTCGAGGGAAGGCTTCTGGTTTTTGCATTTATAATGATAGCTCCATTGCGATTGAATATATGAGAAAAAAATATGATGCAAAGGTTTTATATGTAGACACTGATGCACATCATGGGGATGGAGTACAATGGGCATTTTACGATGATCCTAATGTATGCACACTTTCATTCCATGAAAGTGGTCGTTTTTTATTCCCTGGTTCTGGACACGTTAATGAGTTTGGACATGGAGAAGGATATGGATACTCCTTTAACGTACCATTCGAAGCTTTTACGGAGGATAGTTCTTTTCTAAGTGCCTATGAAAGTGTGATGCGAGAAGTCATAGCGTATTTTAAGCCTGATATTATACTGACACAGAATGGTGCAGATGCCCATTACTACGATCCACTTACACACCTCTGTGGAACACTACGCCTATATCAAGAAATACCTAAACTCGCTCATAGCCTTGCTCACGAATACTGTAATGGCAAGTGGATTGCTGTTGGTGGAGGAGGTTATGATATTTGGAGAGTAGTGCCACGAGCTTGGGCAGCAATATGGCTTGAAATGTCAAACCAAACAAATTTATTAAAAAATCCAATACCAAATAACTGGATTGACACGTGGCAGAAGGAATCTCCTCATCCCCTTCCTTTATATTGGGACGACCCTTCTAATATGTATCCACCTATTCCTAGAAAAACTGAGATTGAGAAAAAAAATAGAAGAACCGCTGCCAAAGTTCTTCATCCTATCTATGACTAACTAAACTATATTTTTTTTATCAAATTTCCAATAATTTCTGCTGATAGCTTGGCTACCTCCTCAACAAATGACTCGAAGCTATCAGCAGCCTCACCATTCGCCTTATCTGAGATAGCACGCACAACTACGAAAGGAACTTGATTAAAGCTAGCAACATGTGCAACAGCGGCACCTTCCATCTCAACGCATGCAGCATCAAATAATTCGGATAACTCCTTTACATCCTCTCTATTAGCTATAAATTGATCTCCGCTAACTATTTTCCCTTTGATGACTTGTATTCCTTTATTCACTGTTTCCATAGATGCTTCATAAGCTTTGTCAACTAATTCGGGGTCAGCTTTAAACGCTGAAGGTCCGTCATGCATCGGAATTGTTCCTCTTTTGAACCCTAACGGACTTGCATCAATATCGTGCTCCTGACAAATAGTAGAAATTACAATATCTCCAACATTCAAGCTCTCTAATATTTCTCCTGCAACACCTGTAAATATTATTTTCTCACTCTGAAAAATGTCGATCAATATTTGTGTCGTCATGGCTGCATTCACTTTCCCAACCCCACATTGGGTTATTACGACTTCGTGCTCTTCCCACACACCTGAAAAAAAAGTGAACGAACCAATTTTCTTACTTTTTTGTTCATTAATTGACTCCTTAAAATATTGGACCTCTTCTTTCATCGCACCTATAATTCCTATTTTCATTACTTTAACCCTCCTAATCAGTTACTTTCAGTAGCGATAGTTTAAAGCTTCTCAACTTACCTCTGCCTTTACTCCCGCAGGAACGAGCGTTACTTCGTCGCCTTATGCTTCGAGTTGTCTCGACGGATACGCTCCAAAGCATATGCTCGTAGAGGAAGAGACAGTTACCTCGCTTGCTCCGATCTCATCAACCTTTTCTATAATTTAGATATATTGAATATTAATACAATAAAATATCAATTTCTACTTTTTCAGTGGTCTCAAAGAACACCACTTTTTCAGTGCCCTTAATATTAACCTTTTTTAGTCCCTCTATATTTTTCCCATTTGCCAATAAGCTTATGGGGCATAATTGTAGAATAAAATAAAAAATCCGGAGATTTCCCCGGAAATTTTTATCAATATAAAGTACTAGATATCTTATTGCAATTATTTTAATATATTTCTGCATTTTCAGCATCAGGTTCAGCAATTACAATAACAACACGTCTATTTTTTTGTAAATTCTCATTCGTCGTATTAGGTGCTATTGGCCTAGTATCCCCATAACCTACTGATACAAACCTAGATTGATCAAGATCATGGTTATCGACTAAGTACCTTATTACACTACTCGCTCTGGCACCAGATAATTCCCAATTGGATGGAAATTGAAATGTTTCAATCGGCCTACTATCCGTATGGCCTTCTACCATAATTGGATTAGGTACAGATTCTATTAATGTACCTACTTTATCTAAGAATGCAGTTGCGTCTGAAATGAGTTCCGCTCTAGCTGATTCAAACAAAACCTGTTCCTGTAACACTAGTACTACACCGCGATCATCGCGTGAGGCTGATATACTTTCGTACAAATTGTTTGCTTCTAAAAAGTCTAGTACCTCAACTAGAAGATCATCTAATTGTTGATTATTTTCTTCCTTTTTTGAGTCTAAAAAGTTCTCAAACGGATCGACTTCATTATCAAAAGGGTCATCCTTCGTATCTCTATCTTCCGCTGGATTGTCGAATGGGATAAGCGATGGGTAAAATTCAAAAAGTGCTCGATCCTGAAAAGACTCTGCTACAGCTTGAAATTTTTGTCCATCGACTACCGACATAGAGAATAATAAGACAAAGAATACAAGAATTAATGTCATTAGATCGGAAAATGTAACCATCCATTTAGGAGCACCTTTTTCTGTATTTCCTTGTCTCCTTCTTCTAATCATTCAAAATCTCCTCTTCTTCCTTTTCACTTTCACCTTTTTTTGCATGGTTAGGTAAAAATGCACTTAATTTTTCTTGTAGAATTTTAGGGTTTTGACCTGATTGAACTCCGATAACTCCCTCAATAACGATTTGCTTTATAAATACTTCTTCTTCTGTACTTAAAGCTAATTTACTTGCCATAGGTATAAAAACTAAGTTGGCAAGTAAAGAACCATATAAAGTCGTAAGTAGTGCAACAGCCATATTAGGTCCTAGTGAAGATGGATCATTTAAATTTTGTAGCATCAAAACAAGTCCAATTAAAGTACCAATCATTCCCCATGCTGGTGCGTACTCACCAGCTTTTTCTATAATCGATCGGCCTTTTCGGTGTCGTTCTTCCATAGCGACAACTTCTGCCATCATAATGTCTTTAATAATCTCTGGTTCTATGCCATCGACAGCTAATAATACACCTTTTTCAATAAATGGATCATTGACATCCTCTAATCCCATCTCAAGAGCAAGTAATCCTTCTCTTCTTGCTTTTGTAGAAAGATCAACAAACGTTTCAATCAACCCTTGTATATCATGATTTTGCGTTTGAAATGTTTCCTTTAAAACGATTGGTACACTTTTTACATCAGCCATTGAAAAGTTAATTAAAATCGCTGCAGACAATCCTCCGAGTACGATTAAAATCGAAGTAACCTGAAAAAAGTAACCAGCTCCACCGCCACCTATTTCACTCGTATAAATAGCCAATAAAATCATCGTTAAGCCAAGGAATATACCAATTGGAGTTAACATATCTAATTTTTTCATAATTTTCTCCCCTACTAACTACTGTAGTTTCTTTATATTTCAAGCCTGAAGATGATTTTACTGGACATATAGGGGGAAGCTGCGCTCTTATTGCGCTTCTATAGTAGAATGTCTAAATTCCAATCGATGTGGTAATATAACGACATTCTCACTTACTTCTTCTTTCTTCATATATTTTGTTAATAATCTCATTGATACAGCACCGATATCATACATTGGCTGAACTACAGTTGATAAAGTTGGTCTCACCATTGTAGCTAACCTTGTATTATTAAATCCGAAGATTTCAAAGTCATTCGGTACGTCATAACCTGCATCTTGAGCTCCATGAATAACCCCTAAAGCCATTTCATCTGTTCCTGCAAAGATTGCAGTAGGCTTGTCCTCTAACGCTAACAATGTTTCCATTGCTTCTAAGCCAGAGTCATATGTGTAATCACCGATGACGATTAGATCATCGTCTAACGGCAGATTTCCTTCTTCTAATGCTCTTTTATAACCTGCAAACTTCAAATATCCATTAATAGGATCCTCTAAGCTTCCCGATAAAATAGCAATTTTTTTATGCCCTCTTTTTATAAATGATGTGACTGCATCAAAGGCAGCTTGTTCATAGTCAATATTGACTGAAGGGAATAACCTGTTTTGATCAATCGTTGCAGATAATACAATTGGAACAGGAGATGTTTTAAATGCCTCTTCATGTTCTTTTGTGATTTCTCCGCCCATAAATACGATTCCATCTACTTGTTTTTCTAGTAAAGTATTTACTAAATGGATTTCCTTATCTATGTTTTGATCAGAGTTACATAAAATAATATTATACTTGTACATTGTTGCAATATCTTCAATACCTCGCGCCAATTCTGCAAAGAAAATACTCGAAATATCTGGGATAATAACACCAACAGTTGTTGTCTTTTTGCTAGCCAAACCTCTTGCAACAGCATTTGGTCGGTAGCCAAGACGCTCAATTGCCTCTAACACTCTCTTTCTCGTTGTAGGCTTTACATTTGGATTTCCGTTTACTACCCTAGACACTGTAGCCATTGATACACTTGCTTCTCTTGCCACATCATAAATCGTAATATTCATATTGATCCTCCTTAATTTATGCCAATCATCATTTTTCAAATTTTCATATTTTATAGTAATGATACGACACTTTTAGGAGGGGCGCAATTCTTTATCTATATCGACACAAAATCCCCTATCCTTAAGTGTATATGAAAATAAAATAAATTTTTTTGTAGAATTTTATAGAAAAATATTTATTTTGGCCTCTCTTTTTAACTATTTTTCACAAAAGATGTGTCGCTCATTCATTAAATAGTACAATGGAATTGCAATAAACACTATTTATACGAAACACTTTGTTTTTTCAAACAAAGCTTTTTAAAACTAGATGATGTGTTTCATTTCTAAATACTGTATTGACGTAGACATTACTTCTTTTTAGTGGGAAAAATTCATAAAAAAGAGAGGATCTCCTTAAGTCACCATTATATGACCAAAAGGAGCCCCTCTTTTATCAATATGCTTTATTTTTGATTTACAACTTCCTCTTCTCTCTTATATAATCCAGATTCAACTAAGCTACTGACAAAGTTTTGGAATTGTGGAATATCCATTTGTTGAGCCGAATCAGATAGAGCTACTGCTGGATCTGGATGAACTTCAGCCATGACCCCGTCTGCTCCAATTGCTAAAGCTGCTTTGGCAGTCGGTAATAATAAATCTCTTCTTCCTGTTGAATGAGTAACGTCTACCCACACTGGTAAATGCGTTTCTTGCTTTAAGATTGGTACTGCTGATATATCTAATGTGTTACGAGTCGCTTTTTCATACGTACGAATACCTCGCTCACATAACATAATATTACCATTCCCACCAGCATGAATGTACTCAGCGGCGTTAATAAACTCTTCAATAGTTGCTGATAAGCCTCGTTTTAATAAAACAGGTTTATCTACACTTCCTGCAGCCTTTAATAACTCAAAGTTTTGCATATTTCTTGCTCCGATTTGAATGACATCTACATAATCTAGTGCCATTTCAATATCTTTAGGGTTAACGATTTCACTAATAACTGATAGATCATATTTCTTGGCAACATCCTTTAAGATTTTTAAACCTTCTTCTCCTAGTCCTTGGAAATCATAAGGTGATGTTCTAGGTTTAAATGCGCCACCTCGTAAAAATTTAATTCCTTCTTGTTTTAGAGTTTTTGCAACTGCTTCAACTTGCTCATAACTCTCAACAGAACAAGGACCCGCAATTAATCTCTGTCTACCATCCCCAACTTTTACGTTATTAATAGAAACTAAAGTATCCTCAGGATGTTTTTTACGTGAGACAAGTAATGCTTTCCTATGATCATCTTCTTGAATTTCGAGACTTGCTTTAAATATTTGTTTAAAAAGATGTTGAAGGGTAGATGTTTCAAAAGGCCCTTTATTATTTTCAGCAATTAAATCAAGCATTTTCCGTTCACGTACAGGATCAAAGCGATTCAGACCTTGAGCACTCTTTACTCGGCCAATCTCCTTTACGAGACTAGCTCTCTCATTAATAACCTCCATCAATTGTAAATTTACTTTGTCCAATTGATCCCTCAACTCTTCTAATTGTTCATTACCCATTTTTAAAAACTCCTCTCATTGCATCTCAGTCCATTATAGTGATTAATGTAATTATGGACTATTATAAACGAAAAAAGAAATAATGTCACGATATTTCTTTAATAATTAAACGCTTTTAAGCGTTAAAGTAATAATTGTAACTTATTCTTCTTTTTTTGACATTTTTCTACTTGGAATCAATAGCATCATGTATAATTAAATCAAAACTTGTTTTTATACTTGGAAAAAGTGTTAGGGTGGTGCAACTAATGGAACATGAAGATATAAAACCAATCTTCGCTTTAGATATTGGGACGCGGTCTGTAGTTGGTCTCATCTTGCATAAACGTTCTACTGGATACCATGTTGTTGATATGGTACGCGAAGAGCATACTGAACGTTCCATGTTAGATGGGCAAATTCATAATGTTATAGCTGTTTCAACCGTTATTAATTCTATCAAAAATCGACTAGAAGAAAGGCATGGGAAGCTTAAGACCGTTTGTGTAGCAGCGGCTGGGCGTTCCTTAAAAACAATTAGAGAAAAAGTTGAACTTCCTATACAAGGTAAGCCAATTTTTAATAAAGAGGATGTTTTACACCTTGAACTCAGTGCGGTGCAAAAAGCTCAATTTACATTAGCTAAAGATTCTGGAGATAAACATAAGCGTGTAAACGATTACTGTGTTGGTTACTCCGTTATTAATTATCAGCTAGATGATCAAGTCATCGGAAGTCTCGTTGATCAAAGAGGCGAAAAAGCAGCTGTTGAAGTCATTGCAACTTTTTTACCAAAGGTTGTTGTTGAATCTCTTATCGCTGCACTTCAGCGTGCAGATCTAGAGCTGGAAGCATTAACGTTAGAACCTATTGCTGCTATTCAAGTACTGATCCCACCATCGATGAGAAGACTGAATGTTGCACTAGTTGATATTGGAGCCGGAACTTCAGACATCGCCATTACTAACCTTGGAACTGTTGTCGCCTATGGCATGGTTCCACTTGCTGGAGACGAGATTACAGAAGCGATAAGCGATCACTTTTTATTAGACTTCAATGAAGCAGAAGACCTGAAAAGGAAAGCAACTGTAGAAGAACGAGTTTCAATCGTGGATATTTTAGGTTTTGAAACTGAGTATTCACAAAATGAAGTGTTTAAAGAAATCGAACCTGCTATCGATACACTTGCAAGAGGTATAAGTGAACAAATTATTGAATTGAATCAACAATCCCCAAAAGCTGTTATGTTAGTTGGTGGCGGAAGTATGACTCCTTATTTACCTGAAAAAATTGCGGAATACTTACAGTTACCAAAAAACCGTGTTGCGATAAGGGGCCTTGACGCGATCAAAGGAATTACTTTTGAAACTGCGTTAGACTCTACACCAGAGCTTGTAACCCCGATCGGGATTGCTATCGCTGCAAAAGAAAGTCCTGTCGAATATATAAGCATTACTGTCAATAATCAAACCGTTCGCTTATTTGATATTAAGCAATTAACGATCGGTGATGGCATCATTACTAGTGGTATGGAGCTTTCTAAGCTCTATGGAAAGCCTGGTATGGGTATCATTACAAATGTAAATGGACGAGCTTTATCAATACCTGGTGAACATGGAACTCCTCCTATCATTAAAAAGAATGGGCTAGATGCAAAGCTTGATGATCCACTATCTCATGGTGATGTCATTACTGTTGAAAATGGACAAAACGGAAAAGATGCAAATACAAAAATAAAAGATCTGTTAGATGATATTAAAAAGCTAGAAATAACGTACAACAATGATTTAGTAACGTTGAACCCTAAACTATTTAAAAATAATAAAGAATCTTCATTAGAGGATGTTGTACAAGACAGAGATACAATAGAAGTTGTTTATTATCAAACAGTAGATGAAGTACTAAAAGTAGTAGAACCAGCTTACGAAAAACCAAATTTCACAAGCAAAAGAACCATTTTCATCAATAACGAAGAATACGATATTCCAAATAAAATACCACAGCTTTTTCTTAATGGTTCAGAAGCATCGTATACAGACGCTGTGAGAAATGGAGATACACTCGAATACCGTCCAGCAAAAGAAACATCTTTTGTAGTCAAGGATGTTTTAAAACAAACGAACCATTTGTACGCCAATGAAATGAAAGTATCTTTTAATGGAGAAGTTGTCGTACTAGAGCAGGTGCTAGTGGAAGTTTTTCGTGGTGATGAAAAGTTAACGTTGCAAAGTACACTAAACAATGGTGACAATATCACTATAAAAAAAGTAAAACCATCCCCTTTTATTTATCAAGATGTATTTGCAGTAGTTGATGTCGAGTTTACATTAGACACGACTAAAAAGCCAATCATGCTGAAAAATGGAGAGGAAACATCCTTTGCTGATAGTATTATGCACGGGGATGTGTTAGAGCTTAAATGGACGGAGAAGTAAATTGAATTTGTTGTATTTATGATAAGGTTGGCTCAAAAGTTTATTCACCTATTGAGCCAACCTTTAGAACTTTAATGCATTTGAAACATCTACACTTTTAAAATGAAAGCTGGCATTAGTGCTCGCTTTCTTTTGCTTTTTACTGTATTAGGGGAATGCGATGTGTCAACATCTTACCTTCACAACTATTTATCTTTGTTCAAGGGCAGATGGCAGCTCCCCATCTTACCTTTATCCCCCCTTACCTCAAGAGCTGTTGTTGCTGTCTCTATTCCAACTCTCCAGAATACAACGCTATTTAAAAAAGCACCTCTATCGCCATTTATAGCGTCAGAAGTGCTTTATCTATCATCTGTTATATATTTGCCCAAGCATCTTTTAAGCTCTTTTTTGTCACTTTCCAATGAGATGCATGCCATTTTACAGAGCCCTCACTAAACAATAAAGCCTGTGGTGATTCGTGTTTCACATTATATTGTGCGGCAATTTCATTAGACAGATCACGTGATTCTTGAACATTCAAATAATAAACAGGAATGTCACTTTGATCATCTGCAAATGCTTCTGTTTCATTGTATGCTTCATGACTAATTGGACAAGTCGTGCTGTTTTTTAATAAAAAAAACGGAGCACCTTCGTTTTGAATACGTTGAAATTGATCACTTGATTGAATCTTCTGGATGCTCATCATTTATCCCTCACTTATTTATTCTTTATTCTTTTCTTTCTCTTCTACTTCTTTTACTAGTTGCTCAACGGAACGTTGTAGATCCTCTACTTCTTTTTTCACCGAAGCAGCAATTTCTTCACTAATTCCTTCTAAGTCATTAGTTAAGCTATCGGCTGATTCTGTTAAATCATCTACATCGTTGCGAACTGAACGTGCTAAATCCTTCGCTCTTTCTAAAAGAGTAGTTGAACGATCGGATACTGTTCTCGCAAATTCTGAAGTACTCTGTCTCGCAGATGTTGCTAATTGATTTCCTCTTTCGATTGCTTGATGTGTCCAATCTGTAGTTCTTTCTTTCGCAATTTTTGCTTGGTCATTAATATCTTGGCGAAGGTCTTTACCTGATTTCGGCGCTAGTAATAGTGCTGCTGAAGCACCTATCACACCACCAATGAATGTACCAATTAGAAAATCCTTTGTATTAAGCCCATTATTGTTTTCTTTTTCTTGACTCATTATCATCAACCCTTTCGAGAATTATTTTTCCTCTTGTTTTTCATTGTCCATTTGTGACTTCTTAGCTCTCCACTTTTCCCAAAACTGAAGAGCAACATTTCCCCACTTTACAGCTTGCGCAATTTGATCAGATTGCTCGTCTGCTCTTCTGGAAACTGACTCAGATACCTTTTTCACAGAAAGATTGATTCTTTGAAACGAATCTCCTAAATCTTTTGCAGCATGAAAAACAGAATTGAGTGCATCAGATTTTCGTTGCATATCATCAGCTAAAATATTTGTCTTATGTATTAATTCCTTCGATTCCTTCGTTACACTATCCACCTGTTTTTCTAGACTTTCAACAGTATTGGATAAACTGATCATGGTTGCTTTCATCGCAACGAGTGTTCTAATTAAATAATACACTAAAAATGCAAATGAAACAGCTATAATAGCTACACTTACATATATAATCCACTCCATGACTTTTTAACACCTCCGATTTACATTTATGCTTGTCCAGTAAAAAAATGATGTACAACGCTACTATACATTATTCTACATTTTTTTATCACAAACTTCCAAAAAATATGAACGAAATTCTCATATTTCATAGCATATATAATAAAATCACCCGTCAATCACGCACATTACTAGTTAAAACGTCAAATTAAGTGTAGAATAAACACTATCATACGATTTCAAGGAGGTACAGAATGAGAGATCCACGCATTCAAGTATTAGCTAAAAATTTAATTAACTATTCTGTAAACCTACAAAAGGGAGAAAAAATCCTTATTGAAAACTTTGGCATTCAAAAGGAATTAGTAAACGCGCTAGTAGAAGAAGCGTATCAAGCAGGTGGTTTACCATTCGTTTCCCTAAAAGAACACGAAGTAAACCGGTCTTTACTTATAGGTGCGACTTCTGAACAGCAACAATTAACAGCTCAGTTCGAAGCAACGGTAATGAAAGAGATGGATGCCTATATTGGATTGCGCGCTGGTGACAATATAAATGAGCTTTCTGATGTCCCGGATGAGCAAATGGCTTTACACCAAAAGACAGTTGGAACAAAGGTACATAGAGAAATAAGAGTCCCAAAAACAAAGTGGGTAGTTCTACGTTATCCGAGCTCATCAATGGCACAGCTAGCAAAAATGAGTACTACAGGTTTTGAAGATTTTTATTTTAACGTCTGTAATCTAGATTATGGAAAAATGGATAATGCGATGGACGCTTTAGTGAAGAGAATGAATAACACTGATCAAGTACGAATTACTGGTGAAGGAACTGATTTAACTTTTTCTATAAAAGATATTCCTGCAATTAAGTGTGCCGGACGTCTTAACATTCCAGATGGTGAGGTTTATACAGCACCAGTGAAAAACTCCGTAAATGGGACAATTACGTATAATACAGCTTCACCTTATCAAGGCTTCACATTTGAAAACATAAGATTTACATTTGAAAATGGTAAAATTGTTAATGCGACTTCAAATAACAATGAAAAGATCAATGCTATTCTCGATACAGATGAAGGTGCCCGTTATATCGGTGAATTTGCTATTGGGGTAAATCCTTATATTTCACATCCGATGCAAGATATTTTATTCGACGAGAAAATTGATGGCAGTTTCCATTTCACGCCTGGTCAAGCGTATGATAATGCCTATAATGGTAATGATTCAGCTGTACACTGGGATATTGTAAACATCCAACGCCCTGAATACGGTGGTGGTAACATCTATTTTGACGGTGAGCTTATTCGTGAAAATGGCCGATTTGTAGTGAAGGATTTAGAATCGCTAAATCCAGAAAATTTAAAGTAAGAGAGTGACTCATAAGGGCTAATTTTTCCCTTTTGAGTCACCCGCTCTATTTTTAAGGGAGACTCAATTGGTTAAAATCAACCTTTTGAGTCTCCCTCTTCATTTTTTTAAATATTATTGTTTACTTTTTAAGCAGTTTTCATATGCTTGTTGGAACTTCTGGACGTCGCCTGCTCCCATAAATAAAATTACTGCGTCTTCATACTTGCTAAGTTGATCTATCGTTTCTTCAGAAATCGTTGAAGCATCTGGAATAAGCTCTAACAAATCTTGAATGGATAGGTCACCTTTGTTTTCTCTAGCTGATGAGAAGATATCACAAAGAAAAACTTTATCTGCAGCTTGTAAACAATTAGCAAACTCGTCTAGAAATGTTTTTGTTCTTGTAAATGTATGTGGTTGGAATACAGCAATTACTTCTCGATTAGGGTATTTCTTTCTTGTTGCATCGATAGTCACTGCAATTTCAGTAGGATGATGTGCATAATCATCAATCAATACTTGATTTCCTACCAGCTTTTCACTAAAGCGTCTTTTTACACCAGAGAACGTTATTAACCTGGATTGAATAATGTTGATATCGACTTCTTCATACTTACAGAGTGCAATAACAGCTAATGCGTTAAGTACATTATGTTTTCCATAACCAGGTATTGTAAACGATCCATAAAATGAACTTCGTACATAAACGTCAAAATGAGTACCATTTTCATCAGAACGTATATTTTTTCCACAAAAATCATGTTCTTCATTAAATCCATAATAAACTACTGGCACTTGGGCATTTAACTGTTGTAAGTAGTTATCATCACCACAAGCAATAATCCCTTTTTTCACCTGCATTGCCATTTCTTGAAATGCATCAAATACATCTTGAACACCACTAAAGTAATCTGGGTGGTCAAAGTCAATATTCGTCATTATGGCATAGTCAGGACTATAATGGAGGAAATGCCTACGATATTCACAAGCCTCAAAGACGAAATATTCGCTATCTTTTTCACCTTTGCCAGTTCCATCACCAATAAGGTAGGAGGTAGGCTTAGCCTCTTGTAATACGTGCGCTAATAACCCCGTAGTTGAAGTTTTACCATGGCTACCGGTTACAGCAATACTCGTAAATTGCTGTATAAATTCACCTAAGAAATTTGGGTATTTATTAACAGGAATGTTTTGCTCCATCGCTGCTTTAATTTCCTCATTTTCTTCGTTGTAAGCAGGAGAGGCAATTAATGTTTGCCCTTCCACAATATTTTCCTTTTGAAAAGGGAATAAAGGAATCCCCTTTTGCTCTAACGGCTTTTGCGTAAAAAAGACTTTATTAACGTCAGATCCTTGTACATTGTAATCCATGTCACTTAATATTTGCGCCAATGCGCTCATTCCCGAACCTTTAATTCCAATAAAATGATAAGTTGTCATGTTTGAACCTCCATAAATCCTATGGTTCTGAGGCAAAAATTGCACCTCATATCGTTAAATTATATGCCTATTTCAATAATGTGCGATTAAAATTTTACATACTAACACATTATAGCAAAAATTTATAGGCGATACCACGCAATATTTTTACACATTACATATCCCTTTTTTACATGTCCTCATAGTTTTGCCCGCTTTCTATACTTATAATATTTCATGCCATTTTCTTTTAAGTATTTTCTTATTGCCCCCTCTTCAAGGTCGTTTATAGTCATTAGTTCGTTCATGACAACTTCTTTCCACTGTTTATCAATGATAAAGGATGGTCCAATTATCATTTTTTGAAATCCAACTTGTAAACATCTAAGAAAAATAATATCTCCCTCTTCAGCTCTTAATTCAAATAAAAAAGTTTCCGCATCGATTTTATTACCTTGAAATATGTCTATGTATTGAAGAGATTTATCATTCTTAGAAATTAACTTAACAGGGTGGAGATACATTAAAAGCATAAAGCTACTAATTTCAAGCATTTCTTTTGTTAACGTATGCTTTTGTTCTCTCAAATACAAGTCAAATATTCTCGATCCTATAATGGTAATATAATCAAAGGCAAACCAGTGCTCAAAATGAGGAGCTACACTTTTATTTTTTGTAATACTTTCAAATGTTATCTCTGTCTGCTTAGAAAACAATGCTTTTGCTCGAACTTTTTCCCTAATGTTCGCTTCTTGTTCTATATAGCTAAATAATGCGCTATATAACTCAATAAAAGCATGTATTAATCTGCTTTGTTTATCTGCTTTTACTTCCTGAAAATCTACAAGAACAGATGAGAGATCCTTATCCATATTCGTCCCTCCTAGGAACCATTAGTGAAGACATGGTGGGAATGATATGTACTTCGCACTTCCTTTATTACAATACACAATACAGGGTATTTTTAAAAGAAAAAACGTATTAACAAAGCTGCTATAAACGTCTTTTCTTTAAAGTACCTTATCTTTTAACTAAAAAAACTGTTCAATATAGCTCTATTGAACAGTTTTTCGCTTTTATTTCCCAAGTTCTATCTTTTCTAAACGAGGATTATCTCGGAACTTCCTACCTGTCTTTGCTTCCGACTTTCCATCCAAAATAACATTATCACCAGTAAAACCAATATGTATTTTTAATAAGCTACTACCAACACCATACATATCTATTGGTGCACCCATTTTTTCATATTCTGCAATGCGCTTTGCATCGAAGCCACCTGATGCAACAATTTTTACATGGTGAAAACCTTCTTTATCTAACGCTTCCCGAAGGGCAAATAATAGCTGAGGATTGACACCTCTTGGATCAAATGTACCTAATATGTCAGGATTCCTTGTGAAATACTGGTCAATTAAGTTTTTTGATGTGTCTACTCTAACACCTTTAAGGTCTTTACCAAACTCTCTAGCGACTTTAAGTGAATCAGTGATGACATCGTTATTATAGTCCACTAATGCTAAAAGATCATCTTCTGGAAAAGTTTCCTTATATGCTCTAGAAGCTGCTACTAAATCACCTTCAAACAGTTGAATAAGTGCATGAGGCATTGTTCCCATTCCTCTTTTGCCCCACCATTCATTCATTGCATGTGTTGCCTGTGCTTTAGAGCCACCTATGTATGCAGCATAACCATCACCTGATTGTTGTGTAAAGTGATCATCTCGATCACCCATAAAAATGATTGGTTTTTCGACTCCAGAAGATTTAGCGGCTTTCACAACCTCATAGACATTGGTTGCTACAGAAGTTCTTCTAGCAAGAATCCCATCTATTACACCTTCTAAATAGCCAAAGTCTTGATATGGTCCGGTTATCGTTAATACAGTTTCAAATGGTGCAATTTTATCTCCATCTTCAAGTGAGCGAATATCTAGATTTTGAGGATTTGTTGCAAATGTGTTTAAAAGTGCAATGACCTCATCCGTGCCACATAATACTGCATGCTCCTTCTGAAAAAATTGCATCGTCACTATATTATTTGGCTTGTATTTCTCTATTATTTTTTTCGTTTTTAAAAAGTAAACTGCAGAGAACCAACCTTCACCAACGCGCTCGTCAAATTTAAATGTTTCATTCGTCAAACGCTTTAGTTTTCCCTGCAGCTTTAAATAGATTTCTTTTTCTTTCATTACCATAACTCCTTAGCTTCATAAACCGACTATTTACAGTTTAATTCTCTAAATTTCTGTAACTATTTTCATTAAAATGATTGAAAAGTGTTTACTACTGATAAAAATTAACCTTTTGGTGCTCCAGAATAACAGCTTCAACAATTTCTACTAAATCATCTTCATTTACTTGCTGAATCCCATCACGTAGCACTACCCATTGGGATCGTTCTTCTTCTTTCAAAAGGTGAAGCCACTCCGGAGATACTGTTTGAACCAAATTTTTTAAAGGAACTTGTTGCATAAGAACACACTCCCTTTCCTGATTTTGATTCTAGATTTTATCTCAAGTGAAACATATCACGAAATAGTAGTTCGGTATGAATTACCTCACCACTCTTCCCCATTTAACACCTTGAAAGCTCGATTACGCCCCCTCCACTTATAAAAAGTATAGGGATTCACGAAAAAATTTAAATGAATTCCCTTCTTTTTAAAAGTTGTAATAATCTTAACACATTTTATTAAAAAATGAGAAATTTGTGTAGGTAATCATTGCTCATTTTTACATACTTTCATCTAAATTTTCCTTTGTAAGAAAAACATCTCGAGGTTTACTCCCATTTGCTCCTGAAATAATGCCTCTTGCTTCCATATCATCAATTAACCTTGCAGCTCTATTATAGCCAATTCTAAATTGTCTTTGTAGTAAAGAGGCAGATGCTGTTTGAACTTCACAAACAAAGGAACACGCTTCTTGAAAAAGGTCATCTTCGTCTTCTATTTCTATTTGCTGCTGTAGCACCTCTTTTTCAAATAAAAATTCAGGCTTACTAAGCTGCTTAACATGAGCGATTACTCGGTCAATTTCTTCATCTGAGACAAAAGTACCTTGAATTCTTACTGGCTTGCCTGAGCCGTTTTCTAGAAAAAGCATATCTCCTTTTCCTAATAGCCGCTCTGCTCCACCCCCATCAATAATCGTTCTTGAATCAGCTTGTGATGATACAGAGAAAGCAATTCTAGAAGGAATATTAGCTTTTATTAAGCCTGTAATCACATCAACTGATGGTCTTTGAGTTGCAACTAGAAGGTGAATACCGCATGCTCTTGCTTTTTGTGCAATACGACAAATAGCCTCCTCAACATCATGTGGTGCAACCATCATCAAGTCTGCAAGTTCATCGACAACGACAACTAAATATGGAAGAACGTCTTTATCCATATTTTCTTTCTGCATTTTCGCATTGTATCTTTTTAAATCTCTCGTTCCTTGCTTTGCAAATAGTTCATACCGTCTCTCCATTTCACTAACTGCCCATTTTAAACCCTCTGTTGCTTCTTTTGGATCTGTAATGACTGGTGCAGCTAAATGGGGGATTCCATTAAACGGTGCTAATTCAACCATTTTTGGATCAATGAGTAACAGACGCACTTCCTTTGGTGATGCCTTATACAATAAACTTACTAAAATAGAATTTACACAAACACTTTTTCCCGAACCAGTTGCCCCTGCAATAAGCCCATGAGGCATTTTCTGAAGGTCCGTAACAATTGGCTCTCCGGATATATCCATTCCTAGGGCGACAGTTAGCGGCGATGGTTCCTTATGAAAATTTTTATGATGAATTATTTCTCTTAAATAAACAGGAGTAGATTCATCATTAGGTACTTCGATCCCAATAGTATTTTTTCCAGGAATAGGCGCTTCCATTCGTATATCTTTTGCAGCTAGACTTAATTTCAGATCATCGGTTAGATTAGTTATTTTACTAACCTTCACCCCAGGCTCAGGTTGAATCTCAAATCTAGTGACAGATGGGCCTCTCGTTACATGTACTACTTTTGCTCGGATATTAAAATAGTCGAACGTTTCATTTAGTATATTAGCTTGAGCATCTATCCATTCATCACTATCACTTGGAAGTGGCTCTGGAACATTTAATATATGAATAGATGGAGGAGAGTAGCCAGTTTCTTGTAATTGTCTATTTTTTTCTTCTTTCCTCTTATCTTTAGGGTACATGAGTACATTAAATGGCTGTATCTCTTTTCTTTCTATATCATTTGTTTTTTTCGACTCTTCTTCTTTTTCATTATGTTGTACTTCCTCGTCTTCTTTCCCCTCTCTCATCGCTCTTCTTCTTTCTGCTCTAGTTAATACTTGATGTTCTATCTGTACCTCAACATTTTTCTCATTCACTTTTTCATTTACCGAGATCTTTACTGGCTCGGGAATGAGCTCCTCTACTGTTTGACCCGTAGTTTCATTTTCTTTAACAATATCATCACGATTAAATATTTCCTCTTCTACTTCAAATGCTTCTGTCTCTTTATTGATTGGCCGCTTTCGATATCCATATATAGGAGATGGCGTCTCTTTAACAGAAAAACGCTGTTTTTTTACTTTCGACTCTTTCTTTTGTACTACAACTTTTTCATTCTTCTTCACGTCTGTTAAAAGTTCTTCCTCTTGAGGTTTGCTTTTACGCAATTTTTGTCTTTGTTCCTCTCTTGTAGGTGGCTTCCATTCCTCATCCTTAATAACAGGAAAGCGAAAGTTGGCTTGTGGATATTGATGTAAAACCTTCGGATTCTCTAACCGTTTCGCATTCACGTAAAGATCGTTTTTTTTAGGCTTCTGTAGTTCTGCACGTTCCTCTTGTGGAAATAACCACTCTTTTATTTTATGTATCAGTTTTATTTTTTTTGTCATAACAATCACCCATCTATTAAAATTCCCTTATAAATAATGTAATTACTTTAGAAGTATATCACAAGAACGGACGTTTCACGCTAGCTTAATCTACTAATTTTTCTTCCTAACTTTTTGGAGAAAATAGCAAGATTTTTTCAGTCTGTTTGAAAACGTGTGAAAAATGAGCGTTAGACACAAAAAATTAATTTTTACATCTCGAGTAAACCTTTAATAACGCGTGGTAGTCACTAAAATAGGATGAGTCGCCGCAACTATTTAAAGCCCACTATAAGTCGATTTCTTATAGTGGGCGCACGGCTAGTGGAGCGATTGAAAAAACTTGTAATAGCTAATAGGGCACTCGCTCTTTTTACTATTTATCTTTCTTGGATTCTTTAGGTTTTTTTTGCGCTAGAATAAATATCGGTTCTAAATTTCCGTCTTCATATAAGAATGGTAATGCTGTTATCGGCACCCTACCTTCTGAAAAGAACTGAAAGACCATTTGGGCTAATACATCATAGCCAGTTTCATTTTTTAAATCAGCTAAAATAAGTACATCTTGATGTGGAACCGCAATTCCAAAGTCTCCATCTATTTTTTTCGCAAATTCCTTTAATAGTGACTCATTTAAAATTCTACTTGCATCATATGCATCATCCGTATGCACAAAATAAAAATGGTTCCCAGCTACTACATCCTCTTTTACCTCAACATTTAAAGAACGAACATTAAACAGTGCAATTTCTTCGATCTCTTCCATCGTTTTGCGTGACCTTTTTAATGCATCTTCATCTATTAAAGTGTAAGAATTTCCTCTGTCTAAAGCATATAGTATCTTTGTTTCAGCGGTGTGAGGTGTTGAAATAAGCTTCCTACCGTCTTCTAGTTCAATATTAAACGATGCCGAGCGTATTACTGGAAATATATTTTTCTCATTTCCATCGATAATTGTTTCTGCAGTTAACAAGCTTAAACCTTCGTTTATGTTGTGTAATACATACGCTAATGTTTTTTCTTTATCTGCTTTAAACTTATCCTTTAAGGAAGACAATTGAATAGTAACACCTTTATTATACCGTTTGTCTATTACGCGAAGTGCTTCCGCGTCTTTATCATAAGAGGTAGTCCAATTTTCGTTATTTAAATGACTTTCTATTTCTCTCTTTATTTCAATAGGTCTCATAGTTTAGTGAAGCCTCCTTCTATCTCACCTTTATTTTATCATAATATGTATTCACCGAAAAAAAATTGGCTTTACTACCAAAGCAAATGAAATTATTTAACACTTTTTCGGATATTCAGCTTACTCTATACTAGCAGGCGTCTCGCACCTTTCGTTAAAAATGAACACTAGCCTTTAACAGAACCTTTTAAAAAAGGATTTAGTAAGTGATACACACTTACTAAACCCCTCTATTTTTATCATCATTTACTTTTCGCTTCTCGTAAAAAGCTTACTATTTCTTCTTTTGTCTTGCGATTCTTATTAACAAAGCGGTTAACTTCAACACCATTTTTATATGCGACAAAGCTTGGAATTCCCATTATTTCTAATTCCTGACATAGCTCTATAAATTCATCTCTGTTCACCTTATAAAAATCAAATTCAGGAAACTCCTTCTCAATTGCGGGCAAATCAGGTTCAATAACGACGCAATCCGGGCACCAGCCAGCAGAAAACATAAACACAGTACCTGTTCCATTCGTTAATTGTTCAAACTGTTCTCTTGATTCTAATTGTTTCATCACAAATCCCCCTATGATTGATTAATTTTCATATCACCAAATTTAATCATACCAGTCTTCCTCAACACTTCAGAGCATATCAAACTAATGATTGCTGGAGCTAAAAAATATAAAACGAGAATCGACATAAGGACATAACTAGAGCTCCCCATTACATTCATCGTCATAATTGGCCCTACTAAACCACTCGTCCCCATCCCTGCACCAGCTGCATTATTTTCTAATTGGAAAAGAACAGTAGCAAATGGTCCTAATATAGCTGCTGTCACTGTTGGTGGAATTAATATTAGCGGATTTTTAACAATATTACCAATTTGAAGCATTGATGTTCCAATTCCTAATGATATTAGACCTGCCCATTTATTTTCGCGATAGCTAGCCACAGCAAAGCCCACCATTTGTGCTGCACAACCAACCGCAGCTGCCCCCGCAGCTATTCCGTGTAGGTCCAGCATAACTGCTATTGCTGCACTTGAGATCGGAGCAGTTAATGCAAGCCCCATAAACACGGCGATTAAAATTCCCATTAAAAAAGGCTGAAGTTCTGTTGACCATTCAATAAATGACCCAAATTGCACTAACGCATTAGCTATAGTTGGTCCAATAAACATCGCAGGGATAAACCCCGCAATGATAGTCACTAATGGTGTTACGATAATATCTACCTTTGTTTCCTGGGATACGAGCTTCCCTACTTCAGTAGAAATTAATGCACATATGAAAGCCCCTGCTGGACCTCCTAAAGCTGCACCAGCAGCCCCTGTAATGACAGATGAAAACAAAACAAGTCTAGGTGCTTTTAAACCAAATGCAATGGCAACCCCGATTGCGGGTCCCATTAGCGACATAGCAAGATCGCCTGCCTCCATTAACCATCCAACTCTAGGTGCTAGCCAATCAATTCTAGCGAGCTCTCCTCCCGCTGTTTTCATTATAAGACCAATAATTAAAGAAGAAAATAATCCTAAGGCCATAAAGCTTAATGCATCTATCACGTATGTCTTAAAGGAAATATGTACACCTTTCTTACTTAAAAAATCTTTCAAATTCATCACATCCAATACAAAATATCTATAAATACTGTATCACTATTATACAATTATTATCCATATGCAATGATAATATTGCTTCTAGTATTCCAATCAGCTATTAGTAAACATATTCTACTAAAAAATATGCTATGTTGAGGACTGAAAAAGTGAAAGAACACGAGGGCACTAAAAAAGTACTTATTCGGAGGCCACTGAACAAGTGAAAAACTTGCTATTTTGTTGCATTAATATTCAATATACCTAATTGTAGAAAAAAAGTTGATGAGACCGGAGCAAGCGAGACTCCTGCGGGAAGCAAAGGCAGAGGTGAGACTACGTAGATGCAAAGCATCAAGGAGGCTCACCAGCCGCCCGCGGAAAGCGAGTTTGCACAGGTCTCATCAATGTCTATATTCAAACAACTTTATATTTATTAGTCTACCCTATAAAATTCAGGTCTTTTTCAGTGGCCTCCTTATTCTATCATTATCAGTTAATAATATAAATTACTCTGTATATAGTGAATGGATGATCCCTGCGCAAGTTCGCTTTCCCTTGTGATTTTAAGCTAATGTTACCCCCGCAAGCTGCTCGCACCTCATGAAAATCAACACTAAACGATAACAGAGCCAAAAATAAAAGGATGCTTCTATTTATAGAAACATCCTTTCTACTATTTTTCTTCTATTGATCGTACAATATCGAACATCATTTCTGATATATTATTCATATCCGATAGAGAAGATAGCGTTGTTATTTTGTAACCGTTATAGCCGACTATCACACTATACATATCCTCTTCTAGTTCTGTTACAACTAAATATGCTAGATTTCCTTCCGTCGTTTCGCCACTTTCGAAAATAAAAGGGTCATCCTCAATTAATAACGTTTCTAGTATGCCCTCTTTTGTTTTATTTTCCACTATATCATTTAAGAATAGTAATAAAATATGATTACTTCTTTCAAGTAAAACATTAAATTCATCAATTTCTTCCACAGTAGTATAACTTGGAATATATAATGAAATGTCATCAAGCTCATGTGTAGCCGATTTTGCTTCTTGCTCTAACTTACTTGCAAACGAATTTGAAGCAAATTGTTGAGCATCCTCTTTTGAAATACTACATCCACTTACAATTAAAACTAGCATAATCACAAGTAAACTACTTTTCACTAACCATTTTAGATCCATAACAACAAAATACCTCCTATTGGGATTTTCCATCTAGGTCTTATATCATCATATACATTTAATAGACTAAAAAACAAGCATAAATCGATATATTTCTTATATTTTTCTTATTATTTTTATTTCTAATTTATTTTAGATAAAATAATAATAACGATAAATAGGAGGGATCATTCATGAACCTAGTAGTATATTTAGCTGGACAAATACACGATAACTGGCGTGAGGAATTTAAAGAAAAAGCAAAGCAGATGCAGCTTCCATTGACTTTTGTTGCTCCTATGGAAAATCACGAGCGTTCTGATAATATAGGTGAGGAGATTTTAGGAACACAGCCCAATAGTTATTATAAAGATGAAGCTGCTTCAAAAATAAATAACTTAAGAACACACGTCTTACTTGAAAAATCAGATGTCGTTATTGCTTTATTTGGCGAGAAATATAAACAATGGAATAGCGCTATGGATGCTGCTACTGCAATAGCTAAAAATAAGCCATTAATTTTAATTAGACCGGAGACACTACATCATCCATTAAAGGAAATCTCGGAAAAGGCACAAGTGACTGTTGAAACTGTTGATCAAGCCTTAAAAGCTTTATCATATATTTTCGAAAGTGAGTAATGTGTTTGTATGAAAAACGACATAACAGCTTCGTGAACTGTTAAGTCGTTTTTCTTTAAAGCAGTGGAATTTCGCCGTATCTCTTAAAGTACTAGTGACTGCTCTTCTCGCCAGTATGCACGGTGAAAAATTCCACTGCAAAGAATTACTTACGGTTATTACGTCTGTAGTCGGTACTTAGCGAATGTATCTATTACCAAGACTCTTTTTTACTAAACGGAAAACCTCATTAACATCCTTCCCCACCTAAGTTCCTAACGCCCAATACCGATAAAATAAAATCTCTATACATCTGATCGTTTATTTGTAAATTTCCATTGACCATAGAGCAACCTAACAACATGTTCAAACATAGACACCCTTGTTACCTCGCCATCTGTCAAAATTCCGATTGTTCCTTCTTTTTTCTTAACACCGGAGCGGTTACTCCATTCATCAATCGCATCTCCTAATTCCATCCCATCTCTTACCTTGTCTGCAATGGTTTTAGGGATTACAATTCGTGCACCACCTGCAACGTATACTTCACCACTGGAACATGCTAGCGCCCCCCAGTTGCAAAGCATCATTGTCCCTTTGTCCTCGACAACACCACCTTCTAAGCCTAGTCCAAAAGAAGCTTTCTCACTGTCGAGTAAATACTTCGCTCTATTAACTGCTCCTTCTTTCGTTTCTAAATCTGAAAATGGCTGGGAAGATACATCACTCGGCACATCTAACGTAATAAGCTTTGTATGAGTAGAAAAAACCTTTTTCACCGCTTCAATTTTAGCTGGATTTTTCGTACCAACATATAGCTCATCTATCATTTCATCACCTCAAACATAAATAAATTCGTCTCCAATGAAATAAGAACAGTATGTATGAATAAAAAAAGGGTGCCTGACATGAAGACTTCTCCTATCATCAGACACCATTTTATTTAATAATTACACATTTTGACGAATCGCTTCTACAGTCGCCTTATCAGTTGTTCTAGCTAGCGTCGTAATTAACTGCTTTGCCGCCTCATAATCATCTACATGAATAATCGATGCTGAAGTATGAATATATCGTGAACAAATCCCAACAACAGCAGAAGGAACACCGTTACCAGACATATGCACACGACCAGCGTCCGTTCCTCCTTGGGAGATAAAGTATTGATACGGAATATTATTTGATTCTGCTGTATCTAAAATAAACTCTCTCATCCCACGATGGGTGATCATTGTTCTGTCAAAAATTCGAACTAGAGCACCTTTTCCTAAATGTCCGAATGCATCCTTTTCACCTGATGCATCATTCGCCGGACTAGCGTCTAATGCGTAAAAGATATCAGGCTTGATCATATTTGCAGCAACTTGTGCTCCGCGAAGACCTACTTCTTCTTGAACAGTGGCACCGGAATAAAGTATATTTGGCGTTTTCTCATCTTTTAATTCCTTTAATAACTCAATGGATAAACCAACACCGTAACGATTATCCCAAGCTTTTGCTATTACCTTCTTTTCATTTGCCATTTTTTCCATCGGACAGATTGGTACGATTTGCTGTCCTGGTTTAATCCCTATTTTAATTGCATCCTCTTTATTATCCGCTCCGATATCGATGTACATGTTTTTGATTTCCATCGGCTTACTAAGTTTAGCTTCGTCCAATAGATGTGGCGGAATAGAGCCTATCACACCGAGAACAGGTCCCTGATCAGTAATAATCTGTAACCGTTGTGCTAATAGCACTTGGCTCCACCATCCACCTAATGTTTGAAAGCGAATTAACCCTTTGTCTGTGATTGAAGTAACCATAAAGCCTACCTCATCCATATGACCAGCAACCATCACTTTAGGTCCATTTTCGTCACCTTTTTTTACACCAAAAACACCACCGAGTCCGTCTTGAATGACTTCATCACTATACTTTTTTAACTCTTCACGTACAAAAGCTCTTACTTGATGCTCAAAACCTGGTGCACCTGGCAATTGTGTTAACGTTTCAAATAATTCATATGTATCCTTCTTCATAAACTAACTCCTTTCACAGTACATCTAGAAATGTTATCCATTATCATTTTAACGAATTGTTTATCTTCTTTCCACTTTTTTCGTTTAACGAAATAGTTCTCTTTTAAAAATACCGATATGATGAACCTTATTTTTATTCTTTACTAAAGATTCATTTACAATCAGGAAAGAAAAATAATTAGTTATAATTGGCAATTGATTTGTAGTTCGCTATACTTAGGGTAGAATGTTTTCGAATAAAATTAGATATGATAAAGAGTGAGTTTAATGGAAAGAAGGTGGATTTATTGAGTTGGAAACGTTTTGCAGTAGGTGTTGGTGCTGGAGTAGCAGTTACACTAATAGCAAAAAATCAATTAGATAAAAACCAAGGGCAACTATCACCTGAAAAGGCTTTAAAAATGGTAAAAAGAAAAGCAGAATCTTTAGGCTCTATTGATGGATCTTGGGTTCATATGATTACAGAGGAATATGAACAAGATCAACTTAAATATGACGTATATAGAGGCGGCATTACTTGTACAGATGATTCTGGTTCGATGAGCGCTTACGAATTTTATGTAGACGCTTCTTCTGGAGCGATATTAAAACTCGAAAAACAAGAGGATTAATTAAGAGGTTGACTCAAAAGGTGCATTTTCACCTTTTGAGTCAACCTCTAATCTCTCATCATCTCTTAACATTCTTTACTCGTATTTTCATTTCCACTATCTCTTAAAACAGCCTCTTCAATCACTTTACCATCGTGTGACCATTTCACTGCTCGATATTTGTAATCATGATAGAACAAAAACCAAGCCCCCTCTTTTATAGCAGGTAATAGATGGTATTGCTTCATCGTTATCGAATCCATTGGATAATCATCATAAGCAAGTACCCAAAGAACATTTTGATGAGCATGTGTCGGCATCAAATCAGCCATATGAATAAGCTGTTCTCCATGACGGTTAATCTTTATAATACAATGGCCTGCACTGTGACCACCAGTGTGAACTAATTTAATACCTTCGACTATTTCTATTTCATTTTTAAAGTTTTTTACTTGCCGTTCTATTGGCTTCCAGTTTTCCTCATAATATGTATTTTTTGAACGGATATTAGGGTTTTTCAACTCCTCCCATTCTACTTCATTTATCCAGAAAGTAGCATTTGGAAATAGTG
Source organism: Evansella cellulosilytica DSM 2522 (assembly GCF_000177235.2). Classification (NCBI taxonomy): domain Bacteria; kingdom Bacillati; phylum Bacillota; class Bacilli; order Caryophanales; family Bacillaceae; genus Evansella; species Evansella cellulosilytica. The sequence continues at coordinate 3,509,478 of NC_014829.1, forward strand.
GCACATGATTTTCATCTTGTATTATTGCAGCACCACTAGCATGATCAAAGTGCATATGAGTCATCAGCACATCTGTAATGCTTAAAGTTGTTAACCCTAAGGAAAGGAGACTTTCTTCTAACTTTGCTTCTTCTGTTATCCCAAAGTTGCGCTTTGCCTTTTGTGAGTATTTCCCATTACCTATGCCAGTATCAACAAGAATATTTCTTCCTTCAACTTGAATGAGTATCGGGTCTGTACGCAATTCAATCTGATTTGTTTCATTACATGGATATTTTTTTACCCATAAAGGTTTTGGAACAACACCAAACATTGCTCCACCGTCCATATGGGTTACTCCACCATTCAGCCAAGTAAACGTCATATCAGCTATCTTCAATTGTTCTAAGGCCATTATATCCCTCCAATTAACGATATGCTTCTAAACGAAAAATTCTCATGCCCTTTTCAACATATCTCTCTTCATATTCAGTCATAATGTTATCTTCTAAGTCACTATTGTGTAAGTCTAAGCTTACGTTTTTTAGCTTTAGTCCAAACTGACTTAAAGATGCTAACGAATATTCAAAAAGTCCTTGATTATCTGTCTTAAAATGAATCTCGCCATTGTCTTTTAATACTTCCATATACTTCTTCAAAAACCCTTCATGTGTCAACCTTCTTTTTTCGTGGCGATTTTTCGGCCAAGGATCAGTGAAATTAATATATAGGCGATCAATTTCCTTATGTGCAAAAAAATCAGTTACTTTTTCTACATCGTCTTTAATTAGCTTAACGTTTTCTTGCGGGCTTTCAATAAGTCTTTCTACTCCAGTTAAAATGACGCTATCATATTTCTCCATCCCTATAACATTCCATTCTGGATGCTTTTCCCCTACTCTTGTAACGAATCGTCCTTTACCTGTACCGACTTCTACATGAATGGGGTGTTGATTATTAAACAACTCGCTCCATCTCCCTTTACATTCAGCAGGGTTAGGTACAACGATCTCCGGGTGCTCAGAAATAACTTGTGCAGCCCATGGTTTATTTCGTAAACGCATTTCCTTCACTCCAATTTAAACATACTCCATTTATCATATACAAAGTAACCGCAAATGTAAAAATGAATTTCATATCGTGTTTAGCTTCACCTTATCATGGGGAAAAGACATACAACTTGTCTGAATTATTTTAACTTTAATTTTTAAAGGAGTGTATATCGATGATTAAAATCAGTGAGGAAGTCATCTCTGAACTGAAGTATCTTTTGGACAAACAATTCTCAGGAAAAATGGAGGAAGGTGATTTTGATCAAATTAGCAGTAAAATAAAAATAATAAAAGAAGTAAACATTAATGAAAACTTTGTTGGTACTATTCAAGAATTAAATCATTATGTTGATAATTTTACAGAGTCAGAAAATGTTCAAGATTATGTAAGCGTGAATTATCCTAATATAAAAAGGTGGATTGATGAACTAACATTACTAGAGCAGGGCGGTGGTGCGGTTACAACAGATTATGAGCAACGTAAAGGTAGGGAAATTTAATCTCTTTTTGAATATTTCAATTCAAGAAAACACAACCTTTTATTAGTATTATTTTTTGGCTCTGTTAAATGGTGTTGATTTGCACGATAGTTACGAGACGCTGCGGAAGATACAAAGCGAGTATCCTGATGTGAAAATTAACAACAATATATAACATAGCTTATTTTTTTAAAAGGAAGTGGTTTCGATGACAATGAATTACCATCATCAGCTGCAATTATTAACAGATATATTAAAAAATCAACAAGATGAGAACTATGGTACCCATGACGAATATGAACAAGTCGAACATCTAATTAGTAACCTCCTTGAAAATAATGACGTACCAGATTCAATAAAAAGCGCTTTAATGAACGTGGAGCAGTTCGCCTATGCACATAATAAAGATGGAAACCAAGGTAACTTTTCACCTGATGAACTTCAAAAGTGGATCACAGATATCCAACAGGCGGAAATGGATAACAAGCATTATTAAATAAATACTGCTTGAATCAAAAAATGAGGAGTTTGACTGAAAGGGTAATAAACAACCTTTTTAGTCAAACTCCTATTGTTTTTAAGAAAGATGGAATTCCGTTTCATTAAAAAGTTGACTTAATAAATCCGTCCATCTAGAAATATCATGAAATTCTTGCCGCTGCCAATGCCATAAAATGGCTTCAACACATTGGGCTACCATATACCATCTTAGTCTTTTTTGTAAGTTTACATTTAGGTTAAGACCGTATTCATATAACCAATTTTCCCATTTATTTTTCGGTATATATAAATATAAAAGTGGTGCTAAGTCAAGTGCAGGGTCTGCAACAATAGCTCCATCCCAATCAATTAAGTACAAATTATCTTCGCTTATAATCCAGTTATTATGATTCACATCAGCATGACATACTACTTTTACACCAACATCTATTCCTTCAATGTGTTTTTTTAACCACTGAATACCTTCCATGACGTATGGATCCTTTATATCCATTTCACCAATTTTCCCACGTAATTCATCATACAATGTATGTGGAGATAATGGGTGATTTCCCATCCGCATAAACATATGGAGAAGTTCTTCTGATTGATGAATTTTAGATAATAATTTCGCCACACGATTTTGGGACATTTCAGGTGACTTTAACTCTCTCCCACTCACCCACTTTTGAGCAGTAATGACATCACCATTTTCTAATCGTCTTGTCCACAACAGCTTTGGAACAATCCCCTCAGCCGATAATACAGCTAAAAATGGAGAAGAGTTTCTCTTTATAAATATTTTATGTTCCCCCTGTTGAGCAATATAAGCTTCTCCGGTTGCTCCACCAGCAGGACGTAAGTTCCACTCATCACCCATAAAGTGTATCAATCTTTTCACCCTCATTTTCCTCATCTTGATGATGATCTTTGAGCAGCGCATCATAGAATCACCATGTAACAATTTTTTAAGCCTTTTATCATTGTAAGAAAGATTTCACCTATGTTCAACTTAAATGTTTAAAAAGTCAATTAGAAATTCTTCCCTTACATTTATTATAGCTCAAAAGCTACACTACACGGACATTATTTTTTAAATTAATATAACAACTGCTTATTATATATTCGGTGTGCGTTCCTGTGCATTTGCAACACAATGATACAAGAGTGCTTCTGCAATTTTTAACTGACCATGCTTTATAGGTGCAGCTTTCATAACTAGTCCTTTTTTCCAATCCTGTATTGTTCTACGGTCTATTTTTTTTATCGTATTCTGAGAAGGAGTTACATCAATATAGCTATCCTTTGCCATAATCGCTGTACGTATCGGACAAGATAAACCTGCTTCCACTAAAATAGGCTCAATTACTGTTCTCATTCTTTTAATGGATACAATTGGATTAATAAACTTCTCTTCTTTCGTTCCATTTATTCTCAACCAAAACCTTTCCGAGTCCGGACGAAATACCGTCTTTTCATTTCCAAATAACGGTGTTAATAACCATATCTCGAAAGGCGTAATAATAATAATATTTAAATCTACAGGCGCCTTTTTAACTAAAAATACTGGCTCATACAACACAAAACAAGTATCGGGGAGTTCCCTTAATAAAAAAGTTAACAAAGAATCGTGATAAAATCTTTTGTTGACGTATGATATTTCAGATATTGTTGAGCTTGCCCATTTTAATTGAAATTGAAAAAGATCATGAAGAAAACTTGTACGTAAATACTCCATACTAACTTCTTTTTTAGAAAGCCATGTACGTTCATTTTCTTTACTTTGTTTATTAAGTTGTGTCATTTTATTCCAAAGACCACCTATTTTATCTGTAACATGGCCTATTTTATCGTCACGTTCGCTATTCATAAAATCATCTTTTTGATGCTCTTTTTGAAGCTGATTCCATCTTTCTTTTTTAAGACGAACGTAACGACCTGGGTAACGATATATATCTATTTCATACCTTGAAATGTAATCTGATAGTTTGATGAGTTGCGCCATCTGTTCGACTCCATTCTAAAATCGATAGTTATGAAATCTATTTTACCTTGAAAGTTCAATTTTTGATACAGATGTATACATAGGTCTTTTCCCCGGATTTACTTCGAATAAATGAAGTGTGTCCACATCCCAGCTTACTTCTTGTTCTAAATACAACGATTGATTAAAAGAACTAGCTTTTAATGATTTAGCTATTGTGATATGTGGCTTAAAAGGTCTCTTCTCTAAAGGAAAACCACTTTCTTGCGCTAAACATATAATATTTTTATGTAGATTAAATAATGCATCACTTTGTGCTACCCCTCCCCAAATGACCCTAGGTTCCGCTTCTTTACCGAAATAGCCGATACTATTTAATGTAAGTGAGAAAGTACGCTGCGTCAGAGTCATTTTAAGTCTTTCCCATAATGTATGTGTTTTCTCCCAGCCACCTAAAAAGAGAAGTGTAAGATGAAAATCTTCTTTTGAAACTACCTTCTTAAAATAATGAGAAACATCTAATTCTTCCTGTTTACCTATTAATACTTGACTAACTTTATCAGATACTTTTACACCAATAAAATGATGCTTGTTGTTCATATTAAAACACCTTCTTTTTTCATTTTAATTTAGTATGTTACAATAGGGAAAGCGATTATGAATAAAAAGTGAACATCAATGCGTAATTTTTATCATATGTGATAAATCATAGAGTAAAGGAAGTGAAGGAATGCGTGTTGTTAATAATATGGCAGAGTTGATTGGAAATACGCCACTTGTAAAGCTGCAAAAAGTCCCTTCATCTGAGGGTGCATCTGTATATTTAAAATTAGAATTTATGAATCCAAGTGGAAGTGTAAAGGATAGAGCTGCCTTTAATATGATCATCCAAGCAGAAAAGGAAGGAATTATTAATAAAGATTCTGTCATTATAGAGCCTACATCAGGTAACACTGGGATAGGCCTCGCTATGAATGCAGCCGCAAGAGGCTATAGGGCAATCCTCGTCATGCCAGATACAATGTCACAAGAACGAATCAATTTATTAAAAGCATACGGTGCCGAGGTCGTATTAACTCCAGGTGATAAAAAGATGCCAGGTGCCATCGACAAAGCGCATGAGTTAGTAAAAGAAATACCAAACGGATTCATGCCAATGCAGTTTGAGAACCCAGCTAACCCTGATGCACATCGCGATACAACGGCTAAAGAAATAGTAGATTCCATGAATGTAATTGGAAAGCCATTATCTGCTTTTGTTGCCTCATCTGGCACTGGAGGAACAATAACTGGAACAGCAGAAGAACTTCAAAAATCTTATCCAAATATGACAACACACGTCGTTGAGCCTAAAGGTTCACCTGTCTTATCTGGTGGAAAACCAGGTCCTCATAAACTTGTTGGCACTAGCCCTGGCTTTGTACCTCCAATTTTAAATGAGGATGTATACGGTGAAATCTTTTGTATTTCTGATGAAGATGCATACAAAGTAACGAGGGATCTTGCAAGACTTGAAGGTATTTTAGTAGGGCCGTCATCAGGAGCCGCTTGCTTTGCAGCTTTACAGGTTGCTAAGAGATTAACACCTGAAGACGTTGTCGTTGCAATTGCTTGTGATACTGGTGAGCGTTACTTATCAACTGATTTATTTGATTTCGAAAGTGAATAATTCAAACTTGACGAAATGTAATGCTAGCAAGATGACGAAAATACCTTCTTGCTAGCTTTTCTTTATTTTCCATTGAAATATTTTATTTTGCCAACTCGAACAACGCTTGTGCATAAATCGCTGTCGCCTTTTTTAAATGATTAATTGAAATATATTCATTTGCTTGGTGTGCAACATCTTCTTGTCCAGGAAACATAGGTCCGAAGGCGACCCCAGCCTTAAGTGACCGTGCATAAGTTCCTCCACCGATAGCTATTGGCTTTCCATCATCTCCCGTATGCTCCTTATATACTTTACTCAACACTTGAATAAGAGGATGGTTTAAGTCTACTGCGTGTGGCCGTTCGTGCGTAATAATATTCAAGTCGAGTTGGTGTTTTGAGAAAACTTGAACTAATGTTTGACGAATATGTTCAAAGTTAGCCCCCTCTGGATACCGAAGGTTAACTCCAATTTCACCTTCCCCTTGTGAGTATTCCATCACACCGATATTTAACGTTATTGCACCTTTGTCCTCATCAGCATATGCTATTCCGATATGTTCCCCTTTCGTATCTTTGTAAAAATAACGATTTAATAAAGAAAAATACCGATCATCTTCCTCCGTCAAAGGTACGTGGCTGTAAATAAAATTAGCTAAATACAACCCACTATTAATTCCTTTATCAGGCTCAGAGCCATGTGCTGATCTACCATTTATTTTCAAGCATAACCGTCCCTCTTCCTCACTCACTTCACCATCTAATTGATGTCTCATTAAATACTTCTCAAAAAGCAGCCTCATACTATTTTTGTTAGCTCTAATTAATTGACATGTAGCAACCTCAGGAACCATATTTAAGCGTTCACCTGATTTGAACTGATAAACAACACTAGACTCGTTTTTATTAAACTGAGGGCGCAGCATGAAATCACAAATACCTTTTTCTGCATAAATTAATGGGAAATTTGCATCGGGGGCAAAACCAGCCATAGGCATTTTCTCATGTTTAAAATAATGTTCAACACACCTCCACTTACTTTCTTCGTCATTACCTAATATAATTCGAATTTTTTTCTGTATTGGTAGTTTCAACTCTTTGATAATCTTTAACGCGTAATAAGCAGCCATTGTCGGCCCCTTATCATCGATTGCCCCTCTTGCATATATGTTCCCATGACGTACTTCTGCACTATATGGGGGACTAGTCCACCCTCCACCTTCAGGAACAACATCTAAGTGGCAAAGAACCCCTATAATTTCATCACCATCTCCGAATTCTATATGACCTGCATAGCCATCCAGATCCTTAGTAATAAATCCATCACCATCGGCTAGTGATAGCATCCAATGATAGGCTTCACTAATTCCTTTTCCAAATGGAGCACCATCTGTGATTGTCTCCTCATCTAGCACGCTTTTTATTTGCAACAATTGTTGTGTATGAATAGTTAATTCCTTTTCTCTTTCATTTACTTCTTCATTCCAATTAATCATCTTTCTACCTCCATCCAAAAAAATAAACCTATTTTACCTGAAAAAAGAAAACGTTACTTTCACTCAAAAGGGCAAATCTGAGTCACCCTCTAAGTAATGTGCAGAGTACTGTAGGGAAACCCACTCATAGTAGAGTTTCAAATGATTGCAACAACTACGCTTATTGCATTGAGCAGCTCGAAAAGGTACAAATTGACCATTTCCAGTCCCTCTTAAAGCCTTGCCCGCGGAGAACGTCCACCTGTAGTGGAGCCAAGCCAAGCAAATAAATATTCTTAAAAACAACATCTATGCGAAATGAGGCATTTATAAAAATGAAATAAACTTCTTTTTTCTCTTGTCTTTTCATAACATGATTATTAAAGGAGGGGATCGTTTACTGTTAATAGACTTAACATACTTTTCTCACTTTTTGTAAGAAACAAACTTTACTGTACAGAAGTAAAACGTTAAAATGAGTAGTAAGAAAATTCTAAATTTCTATTAACAAGCTGATTAATCTAAAAAACGAATAAGGAGTGGTTACTTGAAACCTTCAACTGACAGGATGATGACTAGGATAAAATCCATCTATCTTTATATTCAAAAAAGAGGAAGCGTCTCTACCAAAGAATTAGTTGAAGAATTCGGAACAACTCAGCGAACGATACAACGAGATTTAAATGTACTAGAGTATAATGACCTTGTCATTAGTCGGCAACGTGGGAAGTGGACAACTACAAATAAAAAGATTAAGGTATCATAATACCATCGTCATTTAATGAAAGCTAAACGAAACTTTTGATGCAAGGCTTCGTTTAGCTTTTATTTTGTTCTCTCAAACCTGCCACCTCTTCGTCTGTTAATTCACGATACTCTCCAAGTAATAATGATGGGTCTAATTTAAGGGGACCAATAGTTTCTCTCTTTAAGTTAATTACCTTTCTTCCAAGAGCCTGAAACATTCTTTTCACTTGATGAAATTTACCTTCTGTTATTGTTAAGAAAATCACTGTATTATCATTTCCATATGTAAGCTTGGCCGGTTTTGTTATATATCCATCGTCTAATTCAACTCCAGCTATTAAAGATGCCTCATCTGCTGATGTTAAGGGGGCATCAATATGTACACGATACGTTTTATCCACTTTTTTCTTAGGTGATGTTAACTGGTGTGCAAGTTTCCCATCATTTGTTAACAACATGAAACCTGTAGTATCCTTATCTAATCGTCCAACTGGGAAAGGATCATATAAAGCATGTTCAGTAGCCAATAAATCGACAACCGTTTTATCAGTAACATCCTCTGTAGCGGAAATAACCCCTTTTGGTTTATTCATCATAAGATAGATAAACGGCTTATATTCGATTACTTCCCCAAAAACTTCAATATGGTCTTCCGAAGGATCAATTTGCCTTTTTCCATCTTTTATTAATTCACTATTAACAGTTACCCCACCTTTTTTTAGCAAGCCCTTCACTTCTTTTCTAGAACCAAAGCCAGTATTAGATAAGAGTTTATCAATTCTCATTGGTCACTTTTCCTTTCTTTAAGAACTTGTTGGCCAAAACCACCTAATTTATTATGTAAATAAGCATGAATAACTCCGGGAATCATTTGTTTCCCTGCATGCTCAATGATCTCCTGAGAAATGTCTCTATTATTCAATTCCTCTTCAAATTCACATATCGCTTCAATGGCAATTTTAGTTGCTATCTTATTAACAAAATAAACTTCCTCCTCCTCTGCCCTAACAATATCGATCGCCCCTTTAAAAAAAGTTCTTATCGACTCCATTTCACCTACATTTGCCCTAGGTATACCGGCGAGACCTTTTCTATCCTTCATTAATTGGGTTGCCTGGGTAATGAATTTTACTGGTATGATGCTTTGTGTACGTTTTATAAGCGACTGAACATCTTTAGCTTTCCCTTTCGTCGCACAATAATATATTTTTGCATGAGGATGTAAGTCTTCCACATGCTCTTGAAGAAAGCGTGGGATCGCTTTTTCCGGTAAAAACAGCCATACTTCCTTTTCTTCATAGAAATTTTCTCGTCCTATCCATTTTATGTTTTCCCTCTTAGACTGTAATATAGCTTCCTTCGATCTAGAAAACACTTGAATAATTTGATCATTTGGTAATATTTCTATCATTGCTTTTGCTAACTGTCCGTATCCAACAAACATCGTTGTCCCCCCCATTTATATGTACACAGTTTGAAAATTCATTGTTGATTTGACTTAAGATCACTCGTTTTCCAATCCACAAGCGGGTTTTTTTTCTAATGTGTTAACCTCAAAATGTAGTGAACTGATCTACTAGTCAATGAAAGAGGGTGACTCAGAAGGTCTAATTATTACCTTTTGAGTCACCCTCTAAGCCCTGTACGGATCTCACGCAATTCCTTAAAGCCCACTATAAACAGATTCTTATAGTGGGCGCGCAGCGAGTGTAGCCATTGTCAAGATTTTCTATTGCACAGGGACACTCTCTGAACATCATATGTTCTTACATCTGTCTATATTTCTTACTCCTCTTCACCAAACATGTAGTGTTTCGTCCGAATATTGACATTTAAAGCTATACCTATTGCAATCATATTCGCCATCAAGGCGCTTCCTCCAAAGCTTATAAATGGAAGAGCTAATCCTGTTATTGGTACAAGCCCAACCGTCATCCCTATATTTTGAAATACTTGGAACACGATTAGCGCAACAACACCAGCTACTAAATAAGTGCCAAACGTATTGTTACAATTAAATGCAATAATCACTAATCTATAAAGAAGCAAAAAATAAATTACAATGAGCAGCGTAGCCCCAAAAAACCCAAAATCTTCGGCAATGGCAGTAAAAATAAAATCAGTATGCAGCTCTGGGATATCTCCACTCGCAGTTTTCACACCTTGGCCAAGACCACTTCCGTACAATTGTCCAGCACCTATTCCTTGAATTGCATGAAATAATTGATATCCATCACCTGCTATGTTAGCAGAAGGATCTAACCAAGCATAAATCCTAGATAATTGGTGTGGTTTAATAATATCAATAAAGATTTCGAAAAAATTATTGTGTAGCCACACTAAAAAACCAATTGCTGAAAGAGCCAACGCTCCTAATAACCCTATCATTCGATAAGTAACGCCAGATAGCAATATCATACTAAACATGATTGCAGCAACAACTAATGATGTCCCTAAATCTGGCTGAATGAGGATTAGAACAAATGGCGGCATCCCCACCGCAAGAATAAGGCCAACAACGTAACAATCACTTTTAAACGATTTTTCTCTTGGCTTTTTCGTAATATTAAATAATAAGTGAGCTAAAGCAATAATGACAAATATTTTCACAAACTCTGATGGTTGGAAAGCAATAGGGCCAATCTCTAACCATCTTTGTGCACCTAATCTTTCTTCTCCAAAAAAGTGAACACCAAGGAGTAATAACATTCCTATAGCATAAAGTGGAATGGAAAAGCTTTTAAATACTTCGTAATCAATACTCATGGCTGCAAGCATTAAAAGGGTCCCGATTCCGAACCATATGACTTGTCTTTGTACAAAGTGTAGTGGGTCTAAACTCCATCTATCAGTAACTGCAGCGCTACCTGAATATACTGCCATAAGGCTAATACACATCAGCAAGAATAATAAAAATAATAGGGTAAAATCTAATTGTTGTAACGGTGATTTACGTTCTTGCATTTACTCCACCTTCTAATTTTCACAAATTTATCTAACAGGACGAAGCGGAGTTTTAACTGGTATTTCAGTTTCATCATTTTCATACTCCTCTTCATTTACGAGCTGTTCTTTTCTTTCTCTCTCCACTTTCCTAGATATATTGACTAATATCCCCATAGAAATAAAAGTAACCATTAAAGAAGATCCGCCATAGCTTAAAAATGGGAAAGGAATACCAGTAATCGGTAATACACCACTTACTGCTCCTGCATTAAATATTACTTGAATCGCCAACTGAAATACAATACCAAATGCTAATAACGAACCGAAAGTATCTTTACACCTTGCTCCGATTATGATTCCCCGTGTAATGATTATTAGCATAAATGTAAATACAAATGCTATCCCTATTATTCCTAACTCCTCGCTAATAATCGCTAATATAAAATCGGTATGTGCTTCTGGTAAGTAAAATAATTTTTGAACACTTTGTCCAAGTCCTGCTCCGGATAGCCCACCATGTGAAATAGCAATATAAGATTGAACAAGCTGGTAGCCATCTGTTGCTTCTAATTCAAAAGGATTACGATGACCAATTAAGCGATTTAAACGGTATTCTGCAGAATGCGCATATTGATATAGTCCCCACACTGCTATACTCCCAATCGATACGAGGTGTAAATATCTAGCTCCAGAACAAAATGCAATTAACAGAGCTACCATGACAATAGACGTCGCGGTACCGAGATCTGGTTGTCTCATGATTAGTAGAAATAAAATGACCACTATAAGCAGAGGTGGAAACACGCCTTTTAATGTATTAATGTATGATTGTTTTTGCGAATAGACATATGCTAAATAAATGATTGAGCCTATTTTAACAAATTCAGAGGGCTGAATTTGAAAGCCACCTATACTAAACCAACGAGTCGCACCACCTACTGTTACGCCCATTGTAGGAATAAAAATGAGACCTAGCATAATAAAGCAAGCGAGTACGATGAAAAAAGATAGTTTTTTAAAATGACGATACGGAAAAAACATAAAAAATATAAATAAAATGGACGATACAATAATCCACTGAAGCTGTCTATCAAAAAAGTGTGAAACATTTCCTTGTGTTTCGTATCCTTGAACGAAACTAGCACTATATATCATCACTAGACCGAATACCGAAATTAATGCTACTGCTGTGATTAATACCCAATCTATATAAAGACCCTTATTTTCCTCATGTTCCAAGGAGCTCACCATCCTGATCGCTTTTACTAATTCTTACATTATATCAGATGATCTATCACTCTAAAAGATACTTCACTCTTTACTTTACAACTTATATTACGTACATCTAGCAAATAGGGCAACTTACAAAAAATAAGTGAGGTATGCTATACTGAAGGTTAAGGAGATGATGTTCATGGTTCAAATTAATCTTTGTCCTAAGTTTGAATCTGCATTTGAATTATTAGGTAAGCGTTGGAATGGGTTAATTTTACGAGTTCTATTACAAGGCCCACAACGGTTTAAAGATATATCTGCTGTAATCCCAAGCATGAGTGATAAAATGCTAGTTGACCGTTTAAAACAACTTGAAGAAGCTGGATTAGTAGAGAGAACCGTTTATCCAGAGACACCAGTAAGGATAGAGTACAAACTAACTGAAAAAGGCAAAGCGCTAGAAATTGCAATGAACGAGCTACAAACTTGGGCAGAAAACTGGATATAAGAAAGGTTGAGTCAAAAGGTCGATTTTTTACCTTTTGAGTCAACCTCTAAGCAATGTGCGTAGCCGCCGCAATCCCTTAAAGACCACTATAAGTGGTTTTTTTATAGTGGTCGCGCGGTGAGTGGAGCCATTGCCAAAACTTTTTATAGCTTTTGGGACACCCTCAAGCGGTGAAGAAATGAAGCCACATGTATTTAAAGTAGTAGTGAGTGCTCTTCTCGCTAGTACGCATGGCATCATTTCCAGCGCCAATTCCGCCAAGTGAAGGGAGACTCGAAAAGGTTGATATTTACCTATTGAGTCTCCCTTACTCATTTTATATTAATCTGACGATCTTGCGACACGACGTTTTTTACTCAAAAATTTGAAACGATGACCTAAAATTTGTCCAGCTAATCCAGATCGAACACTTAAGTACCCATATGTGAGTAATCCTGCTACTATCGAAGTAAACAAAATGGTTGCTCCATTTATCCAAGTTTCTAGTGGGAGGATCGCTCCAATAAGATTCCTTACTAAGAAAACGACAAGCGCCATCAAACTAGCAAACATGACGATAAGTAACAGTCTCTTTGCTAAAAATTGATAATCATATTGCGCAAATTTTCCAATTGCCCACACATTCACCCCAATAGCGATGACGTACCCTACTCCTGTAGCTAAAATAGCTCCAGCTGGACCTAACCATACAATCATTAAATAAGTGAAAGTTAATTTAAAAATCAATCCAGCTAATAATGCGATAACAGCATATCTTTGACGATTAATCCCTTGTAATAAAGAAGATGTCACCGCAAATATTGAAAACAAAATTGCTACAGGTGCATAGTACTTAAGCATATATGCGCCAATTTCCATATCTTCTAATCCAAATAATGTTGCATATGCAGAATCAGATAGTAACACGAGACCAACAGACGCTGGAATACTTAAAAACAATATAATTTGATAAGTTTGTGTTATTTGTTTTTGTAAGGTAGCATGCTCTTTATTAATAAACGACTTTGTAACAGTTGGTAAAATCGTCAAGGACATTGCTGTTGCAACAGAAACTGGGATTAATATAAGTTTATGTGCTGCCTGTGCAAATGCACCAAAGTACATATCTACTTCCGTTTGTACATAGCCGATAGCTCGCATTGCTGAGTTAAAAAATAAAATATCTACATTTTGATAAAGCGGTATAGCAAGGCCAACAAATGATATTGGCAAAGCGTATGTTAAAAGCTCTTTATACATTTTTGATAAAGGTATTTGGTGATCCATCGTGCTTGTTTCAATTTGCTTATTGATGTATCCCTTCCTTTTCCACCAATAAATAAGTAGAACTAGAAGTCCACCGAGCGCCCCTACAAAGGCTCCAAATGTAGCAAAACCTACTGCTGTCCCTATTGTACCTTGCCACACTTCAAGAATAATGTAAGTTAATAATAAAATAAAAATGATCCGAATAATTTGTTCAATCACTTGTGAGATTGCAGTTGGCCCCATAGAGCCAAAGCCTTGAAAGTAACCACGTATTAAAGCCATAATTGGAACGATAAGTAAAGCAACACTTACCATTCTAATTGTAAACACACCATCTTGAATCGTATTCCCTTGAAGTTCCCCCGGATCTAGGACATGATTTGCAATTGGTTCCGCAAGTAAAAACAAAATAATAAATGCAATAACGCCGGTAATAGACATCACTATAATTCCAGACTTAAATAACCTTTGTCCTGTTCTATAGTCTCCTAGCGCATTATACTTAGACACAAACTTTGATACAGCGAGCGGTATTCCGAGAGTCGCTAAACTAAGAATTAATGTATATGGACCATATCCATATTGATATAATGCTAGCCCCTCTAAACCTACGATCGCTTTAAACGGAAATATATATATGAGGCCTAACGCTTTAGAAATAATGATACTGGCAGTTAATATCATCGTCCCACGTAAAAGCTGTTTATCTGACATTTTTATTCTCCTACCTTCAATAATATAGACTTAATGTCTATTATGATTCATTCTTATAAAATGAAACGACCTGGTAGCATTTTACCATACTTCTTATGCGAATATCATAATATATCCACACATAACACCGAAAAAGATTCGCACTATCATTATTTTACAAATAACGGAAACCTTTTTTATTTCTTAACGACTATAAAAGAAAAAAGTGTATGTTCGCATCTTTTATGGGCGTACACGAAAGGGGCGTCATTTATGAAAAAATACAGTTTCTATATGCTCGCTTTGTTTAGCCTTTTAACCTCTATTCTTTTTGCTTGTAGTGCTGGTAACAACGACATCTCTTTAGAAGCTAGAGATAGCATGCCAGAAGAGGCTGTTTATGATTATGATGACAGCGATGCTGGATTTTCGGAACTAGAAGGTAGAGCTTTTGATGAACAGAGCGTGGAGACTTCTATTGATGTAGTAGACAGTGTTACTACAGAAAGAATGGTTATTTACACTGGAGATATATCTGTTGAGGTAGAGAGCTACGAGGCTATACAGCAAAAAACACAAGAGTTTGTGCAAAAGGTAGGAGGATATATCGTAGAATCTACACTTTATCATAGTGAACGTGAACAAGCATTTGGTACTTTAACTGTAAGGATACCACAAAATTACTTCCATCCTTTTATGGATGAGCTCGCTTCTGAAAGTACAAAAGTGTTAGATCGTTCTATAAGCGGTAATGATGTAACAGAAGAATATGTTGATCTTGAATCTCGTTTACGATCAAAAAGAACTGTAGAGGAAAGGCTTTTATCCTTTTTAGAAGGTGCAGAGAATACAGAGGATTTATTGAAAATCTCGAATGACTTAGCTAAAGTACAAGAAGAAATTGAACAAGTTACTGGTAGAATGAACTTTTTAGAAAATCATGTTGATTATTCAACCGTGCACATCCATATTAGTGAAAGGCAAATTTCGGTCCCTTCCATTAACGAGGGAGAATCACTTAATACGTGGAAAAAGGCACAGAGTTTATTTATTGATACAATTAACTTTATACTGTCATTCCTCTCAACAGCGACAGTTCTTTTAATTGGCCTTTCACCTGTGCTGCTCCCAGTTATGATAGCTATTTGCATTATCGTTTATGTACAAGTGAGAAAAAGAAAAAACTCTACTAACAATAACGAGTCAGAAGAGAAAAATGAAAATGATAATGATTAACTAACATACTTTTGGAAGGAGTAGCTTTGGGAGTCACATCTCCCTAGCTATCCTTCCTTCATTATTTTCATATATATATGACGATTCCTTGGTCCATCAAATTCACAAAAATAAATACCTTGCCATGTTCCTAAGATTAGATTCCCGTCCTCTATTATCACAACTTGCGAAGCACCAACTGTGCTTGCTTTTAAATGCGAAGCTGAATTTCCTTCAACATGTCTATATTGACGATGTGTCCATGGATATACTTCATCTAGTCGCATGATCATATCATGTTTTACATCAGGATCTGCATTTTCATTAATTGTAATTCCTGCAGTCGTATGGGGACAATAAATATATACGACACCAGAATGAACCCCCTGCTCATTTACGAAGTTTTGTACTTCATTAGTGATATCAAGCATTTCATCTCTCGTATTCGTTTTTAGTGCCATTTTTTTAAGCATGTGTAACCCTCCACATTATCCATCGTTATTTCCCTTGATTTCTAGCATGCTTGTTCGTTGCTTCAACTGCACCTTCGATTATTTGCTGAAAGTTTGCCTCCTCGAGTACTTTTAACCCTTCGGCTGTTGACCCTCCTGGTGAAGCAACTTGAGAAATTAACTGTTCTGGTTCCGAACCACTTTCCAACATCGCAATGGAGCCACTAACCATTTTTGTTACGAGCTTTCTCGCTTGTTCTCGTGTTACACCACTTTTCATAGCCGCCTTTTCTAGCGCTTGTACGAAAGTATAAACAAATGCTGGTGCACTTCCTGTAATTGCCGTCATATCGTGTACTTGCTGTTCTGTCAGTTCCTCAGCTTCTCCAATTGCAGATAAAATAAAATGAATGAGGTTTCTTTCTGTATGATTAACATGTTTACCACAAACAAATGTAGACATTGACTTCCCTATTTGAGCCCCCGTATTTGGCATAATCCAACAAACTGACGTTCCGTTAGGCAATCTCTTTTCCATATATGTAGGATCAATTCCTGCAGCTACAGTAATAATGAGCTGACCATTCACAATTCCACTTAATATTTTCAGCTGTTCCTCTTGTGATTTAGGAGGAGTTGCTAAAATAATGCATGAATTGTCCTCTACTTCCTTCGTCCAATCTTCGGTTATAGCAATGTTATATGTATGTTTTAAATGATTTAATCTACCCTTGTCCGTACGGTTTGCAACTGTCAGTTTTCCTAATTGTTCTTCTTTTTTTACTAATCCAGAAATAATTGCTTCGGCCATTCTACCGGCACCAACGATGAGTATATTCGTTTTCATCGATGTATCCCTCCTTCTACATGTCTCACTTTATCATGATAGAATGCAGAAGAAAAGGAACCTAGCATGATAGATATCTCCATCTCGAAAAAAAGGTGACTCAGTAGAGATTTTTTTGAGGGCACTGAAAAAGTGGCGTTCTTTCACTTTTTCAGTGCCCCTAAGCAATGTGCGTAGTCGTTGCAATCGTTTAAAAGCCTGATAGGAGTGGGTTTATCCTATCAGGCGCGCAACGAACGTAGCCATTGCAATACAAATAAAAGGCACTGAAAAAGTTGTTTTGTACTTTTTCAGTGCCATTGTGTTCTTTCACTTTATCAGTGTCAATCCGATATTTACCTTTTGTAGCCCTTAAAATTTTTGCCTTTGAGTCATCTTTTAGTATTAGCTAATATTTTCTAACCTTTTTTCTAAACGCTTCATTCTCACTTCATCTTTATTCGCCTTTTCATAATGCTTTAGCTTTCTCTTTAAGCGAGATTTCGTCCAATCATCACCAGCAATCCCTTTTTGGTTTAAATAGATTGCAAAGAAATCAACGTTACCACTTTCATATTTAAATTGATCTTCCACAATTTCAAAGTAGTGTTCAAATGCTTCATAAATAGTAGCATTATCCGGTACAAAATCACCATATTTCTCCATACATAGTTGATAATTTTTCTCTCTTAATTTAGTTATAAACGTATTTAAAAATAGTTCTTCATTATTTGAAACTTTGTATCCTTTGTGTTCAAGAAGCTGAACAAAGATTTTAAATTCACTATGATAATAGGAATATGCTTTTCTCATTTCCTTAGTCATACTAATATTTACACTAACAGTACCTTCGGAGCGAGCCTGCAACATGTTCAATAATGCTTTTTGAACCTCTGGCTTCAACAAAAAGGTTGGATGAACTGTCCTCAGGTACTTCTCAACCTCGTTATTCAATAGACATTGTTGCTCTTCTTCTTTTTTCATACGCCTCAAGGCTTCTAACCTTTCCTGTTCAGCATATGCCATAATTCTTTGCTGTGTCTCTTCTGCCCACACAGCGCGTTTCGCTTCAAACTTCTTAATTAAGTGTTGAAACATGTGCCTCTCCTCCTTCCAAATTGCTGTTAATTTTTTTACCAACTGAAGTGTAACATATTATAAATAGAAATAAAACAGAGTTTTTGTAAAAAATACTAATTATTAAGTACTTAATGTGAACTAACCTCTTCTCACCATTATATATGATGTAATATACCGTTATTTGGTGAATTTAGAGATAGTATTTAGGCTCATTTTTCTATAATTTATTTATTGAATACATTAACTAGCCTAGTCGCAGCTTTGTTTTCGATTTAAAAAATGATACTCTTTATATTGAAATAGGAAAGATGGTGAAAAATATGCATGCTGACGTAATCGTTATTGGTGGTGGCCCAGCAGGCTTAATGGCTGCGGTAGCCGCTGCTGAATATGGAGCAAAAGTCGTTCTACTTGATAAAGGAAGTAAACTAGGCCGTAAACTTGCGATTTCTGGTGGAGGCCGTTGTAATGTTACAAACAGAGCGGACGTAGAGGAAATTATCGCGCATATCCCAGGTAATGGGCGCTTTATGTATAGTCCTTTTTCAGTATTCAATAATGAAGATATTATACAGTTTTTTGAAAACTTAGGAATCAAATTAAAAGAGGAAGACAATGGAAGGATGTTCCCTGTAAGTGACAAAGCGATAACTGTTGTTAAAACACTCATTGAAAAAGTCCAAAGCCTTAAAGTAAGTATTAGAACTCGAACTGAAGTGAATGAAGTGCTATATGATTTTTCAAATTCAAAGGTAAAAGGGGTACAACTCGTTTCAGGAGAGGTAATTGAAGCACCTAATGTCATTATCGCTGTTGGTGGAAAATCAGTTCCTCATACAGGTAGTACGGGTGATGGTTATCCGTGGGCCAAAAAAGCAGGTCATACTATTACTGAACTATACCCTACAGAAGTGCCGATTACAGCTAATGATCGTTTTATTAAAAATAAAGAACTACAAGGATTATCACTTCGCAACGTTAAATTATCAGTACTTGATCCGAAAAGCAAGAAGCTAGTAAAAGGTCACGTAGGTGACATGATTTTTACTCATTTTGGTATTTCTGGTCCAATCGTTCTTCGTTGTAGTCAATACGTTGTGAAAGCTAAAAAAAAGTATCAGGTTAAAGCTGTACCACTGGCTTTAGATTTATTTCCTGATAAGCATGTAGACACTGTTATTACGGAGATTGAAAGCCTACTCGTGGAACAACCGAAAAAGGCAGTCAAAAATGTACTAAATAGCTGGGTACCAGAGAGATTATTACCATTATTATTTAAAATAAGCGATATTGATCCACTTATGATACAGCCAGAAATATCAAAAGAAAAAATAAGGTCTTTAGCAAATGTAGTGAAAAGTTTTCATATATCAGCTACAGGAACACTTTCACTTGAAAAAGCATTCGTCACTGGTGGTGGTGTTTCAGTAAAAGAACTGCAGCCTAAACGAATGGAATCTAAGCTAATGAAGGGATTATTCTTCTGTGGGGAAGTACTGGATATTCACGGCTATACTGGTGGATACAATATAACTGTTGCTTTTTCTACAGGATATACAGCAGGACAAGCTGCCGCAATGAATATGTGGGAATAGAGACTGACTAATAGGTTGACATTAACCCTATTAAGTACTTAACACAATATATATAGCAAAACACTAATACCTAACTTCATTGCAAGCTAGGTATTAGTTTATTTTGCCAAGACTTTTCTATCGTTTTTGATTCAACCTTAGTTAGCTACAATATTGACAAGTTTTCCAGGTACTGCAATAACCTTTCGAACTGTTTTCCCTTCAATTTCTTCTTTTACTTTATCAATTTCAACTGCTTTTTGCTCCATGTCTTCACGACTTGCGTCTTTAGCGATAACAAGCTTCGAACGCACCTTACCATTAACTTGGACAACAATTTCTACTTCATTCTCTACTAACAATGACTCATCATATATTGGCCACGTAGCATATGCAATTGTTTCTTCATGTCCAAGCTTACTCCAAAGCTCTTCACTAATATGCGGAGCTACTGGTGAAAGTAATTTCACAAATCCTTCAATATGAGACTTACATAATTCCTCTTGTTTGTATGCCTCATTTACAAATACCATCATTTGTGAAATTCCTGTATTAAAACGTAATCCTTCAAAGTCCTCTGTTACTTTTTTTACAGTTTGATGGTACGCCCGTGTCATATGTGCAGATCCCTCTTTATCAACAATGGCGTGATTTAGCTCTCCATTATCAGATACAATTAATCGCCAAACACGATCAAGGAAACGGCGTGCACCGTCTAAACCATTTGTGCTCCATGCTATCGATGCATCCAATGGCCCCATAAACATTTCATATAACCTTAATGTATCCGCACCATGGCTTTTAATGATATCATCAGGATTCACAACATTTCCTTTAGACTTACTCATTTTTTCATTTCCTTCACCAAGAATCATTCCTTGGTTATATAGCTTTTGGAATGGCTCCTTCGTTGGAACAACACCAATATCGTAAAGAAATTTATGCCAGAACCGTGCATAAAGTAAATGGAGAACAGCGTGCTCAGCTCCGCCAATGTAAATATCTACTGGCAACCACTTTTTCAATAATTCAGGATCCGCAAGTGCTTCGTCATTATGTGGATCAATATAACGTAAATAGTACCAACAGCTTCCTGCCCATTGTGGCATCGTGTTCGTTTCACGTCGACCTTTTTTACCAGTTTCAGGATCTGTTACATATAACCAATCGGTTGCATTCGCTAACGGAGATTCGCCTTCTCCAGATGGCTTAAACTCTTCCAATTCTGGGAGTGTTAAAGGTAGCTCCTCCTCAGGTACAGCCTTCATCGTACCGTCTTCAAAGTGAATGATTGGAATTGGCTCACCCCAATAACGTTGTCTACTAAATAGCCAATCACGAAGGCGATATGTTACCTTTCTTTCTCCACGGTTGTTATTTTCTAACCATTCGATCATTTTGCTAATGGCTTCTTCCTTATCAAGCCCGTTTAGGAAATCCGAGTTAACATGCGGACCATCGCCAGTATATGCCTCTTTAGAAAGGTCACCCCCAGAAACTACTTCAACGATTGGAAGATCAAATGCTTGTGCAAATTCGTAGTCTCTTTCATCATGGCCCGGTACAGCCATAATTGCACCTGTTCCGTAGTTTACGAGTACATAGTCAGCAATCCAGATTGGTAGCTTTTCTCCACTAACTGGGTGTATCGCATAAGCACCAGTGAAAACACCGGTTTTGTCTTTAGCAAGCTCCGTTCTTTCTAAATCACTTTTTGTTGCTACCTTCTTTTGATATTCATCAACAGCCTCGAATTGCTCTGGTGTTACAATTCTTTCAACTAGCTTATGCTCTGGTGCTAGTACGATGTATGTTGCGCCATATAGTGTATCTGGTCTTGTAGTGAAAACAGTAATTGTATTATCGACGCCTTCAACATCAAATGTTACATCTGCACCTTCCGAACGTCCGATCCAGTTGCGCTGCATATCCTTTAAGCTCTCCGGCCAATCGAGTTCTTCTAGATCCTCAAGTAAACGATCTGCATAAGCAGTAATGCGTAGCATCCATTGCTTCATAGGGCGACGCTCTACAGGATGACCTCCGCGTTCACTTTTTCCATCGATGACCTCTTCGTTAGCCAATACTGTCCCGAGCGCTGGGCACCAATTTACTGCTACTTCATCTACATACGCAAGTCCTTTCTCATAAAGCTTTAAGAATATCCATTGCGTCCACTTATAATAGCTTTCATCCGTCGTATTTACTTCTCGGTCCCAATCGTAGGAAAAACCAAGTGCTTTAATTTGCTTTCGAAATACATCAATGTTCTTCACTGTAAATTCATTTGGATGATTTCCAGTATCTAATGCATATTGCTCTGCTGGAAGTCCGAACGCATCCCACCCCATTGGATGAAGTACATTGTACCCTTGCATACGGCGCATTCTTGAAAGAATATCCGTTGCAGTATAACCTTCAGGGTGTCCTACATGAAGTCCAGATCCTGAAGGGTACGGAAACATGTCTAGCGCATAAAAATTCTCTTTCGTTGTGTTCTCCTCAACTTTAAATGTTTTGTTTTCTTCCCAAACTTTTTGCCACTTCTGCTCTACGAACTGATGGTCAAAAGCCATCGCCAAAACCTCCCATTATACATCTTAAGATGACAAAAAACCTCCCATCCCTAGCGTAAAACAGGGACGAGAGGTTGAAATCCTTCCCGCGGTACCACCCACGTTAGCGGTGAAAAAGCAAATAGCCGCTCTCTTTGACCTGTAACGTAGGTTATTCGTTAAAGAGTAATGAGATATTGTGATACTCTGTTCCTCTTTACAATTCCAAGGCGAGTTCATCAAATTCCACGGTTAACTTCCACCACCCGTTAACTCTCTGAAAACGTGTTCGTTGACTACTAGTCCTTGTCGTCATCTTTCGACTATATTCAAATAGTTTTAATTATTGTTATTGTATGCATCCAACACTGTAGTGTCAAGCATTCTACGAATATCATTTACCTATTTTTTCAATTTTAAACTTTTTATGATGCAGATGATTCTACTTTTTTTCTTGAAAACGTCGTATTTGCTATTTTTCGATCAAATATGAGTGTTGTTATAAATGGAATAACGAACATAAAGGCTATGACGTAAAATAAAATTGCCATTCCAAACATATCTGCTAAAAAGCCGCCAAATAACGGACCGATAACACGGCCACCTGTTCCTACACTATTCACGATCCCTTGATAAAATCCTGCTTTTCCTTTTGGTGCTAGCTGATGAGCGATTGTTGGTATCGCAGGCCATACGAACATCTCACCTATCGTTAATATAATCATAGCTGCTAAAAAGGCTGTGAATACCTCTGCTTGGGATAACACTAAGTATGAACCCATAAAGATTGCTAATCCTACATAAATCTGTGATTTTAAAGAATGAACAAATCGATTTATAAAGTATTTAATAATAGGCTGACAAAAAACAATCATACACCCATTTATTGTCCATAATAAACTGTATTGCGTAAGTGGGATGTCTAGGTTTTGCGTATGAACAGAAACAGTGGATGCCCACTGTGCATATGCCACCCAGCAAATAAGAAAACCAAAACACAACATGAGTAATGCATGGAATCGTTTTTTATTTTCTATTATTGCACCTTGCTCAAATACATTTGTCGTAGCTGCACTATCCTGTTCTACTTTAATATGACGAATCGCAAAAAATGCTAGGAGGAAAAACCCAACATACATCATTCCGTTACCGAAGAAAACGAGATCAAAGCGATAGCTTGCTAAAAAGCCACCAATCGCTGAACCAGCAGCGACCCCTACATTTTGTGCAACATAGATCGCATTAAAGGGACGCCTGCCCCCTTCTGGCCAAATTGCACCAGCCATTGCATACATACATGGAACCATTAAACCTGCTCCAAAGCCTAAGCCCATGAGAAAGATAATGTAAGCAATAAAGGAGTAATGGAAGAATGCTAAAAGAAATGCACTAGTCATTGTAATTGTAAGCCCAATTGAAATAGTACGATAACCGCCAATTTTATCGAAAAGCTTGCCACCAATTAAGTTACCGATAATACCTGATAATCCATTAAACATAAGAACAGTACCTGCAACTGTCAATGACTGTCCAAGTACTTGGTTAATATATATTGTATTTAAAGGCCATAAAAAAGAAGCCCCTGTCACGTTGATTGCCATTCCAATAACGAGAATCCAGATGGCCTTAGGCATTTTAGGCATAAAGCGCCCTCCTTATTTCGTAATACTAAGTAAATTTTAGTCGATGTTAGATCTTTTATCAATACTAGATTTTTACCTTAATGTCTGTTACCCCTCTTTCCTTTTAAACATACTGGTGTATATTTACGAATGTATGGTAGGATGTTTTACAGATAATAACGGAAAGTGTGGGACGATAATGATCGATTTAAGAAGTGATACAGTAACGAAACCATCCGATGAGATGCGCGAAAAAATGTTGACAGCACTCGTTGGTGATGACGTATATGGCGAGGACCCTACAGTAAATGAACTAGAGACATATGCCGCTCAACTATTTGGAAAAGAAGCAGCATTATTTGTTACAAGCGGTACACAAGGGAATCAAGCTGCGATACTATCCTATACGCAGCCTGGGCAGGAAATCATAATGGATAACGAATCACACGTTTTTCTATATGAAGGAGCTGCTACTTCTGCATTTGCAGGTGTACAATCGAGGACGTTAGCACATCGTCGTGGACAAATTGCCATTGACGATATAGAAGCCGCGGTTAGAGGTGAAGATATTCATTTTCCAGAGACTTCCCTTATATGGCTTGAAAACTCTCATAACCGTAGTGGCGGTTCAATTTTACCTTTGACGTATATAAAAGAGGTTTATCAACTAGCTCGCTCTTATCATGTTCCAGTTCATATTGACGGTGCAAGAATATTTAATGCATCAGTAGCGAGTAACATAGCGATAAAAGAATATGCAGCTTACGCTAATTCGATTCAGTTTTGTTTATCAAAAGGGCTAGGTGCTCCAGTAGGATCCGTTTTAGTAGGAGATAAGGCCTTTATCGACCGTGCTCGAAAAAAACGTAAAATGCTCGGTGGCGGATTAAGACAGGCAGGTGTGATAGCAGCCCCTGGATTATTAGCATTAAAATCAAATGTCGATCGCCTTACCGAAGACCATGAAAATGCAAAAAGGCTCGCTAAAGCAATTGAACAATATACGGCACTAAAAGTCGTTAACAAAGTGGAAACAAATATTATTTTAGTTGAAACTTCTGCTTCTGAAAATTCTTCTCAAGAATGGTTACAAATTTTCAAAGCAAAAGGTATTTTGGCCGTTGCCTTTGCTCCAACAGTAATTAGATTTACTACCCACCTCGATATTTCAAAGGAAGATATCGATGAAGTTATTTCAACATTAAAGAATCTTTAAATACACTTTTGAAAGGTTGTTATCATAATGAACGAACAAGCACCTGCTTTTTTCGGCGATAAAAAGTATTATACGTGGAATGCACATTTACGAGCTGAATTTGGTGAAAAAATATTCAAGGTTCCCCTTGATGGTGGTTTTGATTGTCCAAACCGTGACGGTAAAGTAGCTCATGGTGGATGCACGTTTTGTAGCGAGCGTGGGTCAGGTGATTTTGCCGGCGATCGAAAGGACGACCTTGTCACACAATTTAAGACGATTAAGGAAAAACTACATCAAAAATGGAAAGCTGGTAAATATATCGGTTATTTCCAAGCATATACTAATACGTATGCACCAGTCGAAGAGTTAAGAGAAATGTTTGAAGTCATTCTTGAACAAGATGATGTTGTCGGTTTGTCGATAGCTACTCGCCCAGATTGCCTTCCAGACGATGTTGTTGAATATTTAGCCGAGTTAAATAAACGAACATATTTATGGGTTGAATTAGGTTTACAAACAGTTCACGAGCGAACTGCTGATCTTATCAATAGAGCGCACGATTACGAATGCTATAAAGAAGGCGTAGACAAGCTAAGAAAGCACAATATTCGTGTTTGTTCGCATATTATAAACGGTTTACCTCTAGAAACAAAAGATATGATGTTGGAAACAGCACAGGAAGTTGCAAAGCTCGATGTCCAAGGCATAAAAATTCATTTACTACATTTATTAAAGAAAACACCTATGGTAAAGCAATACGAAAAAGGACTACTTGAGTTTATGAGTAGTGAAGAATATATTCAACTCGTATGTGACCAATTAGAGGTACTCCCTCCTGAAATGATCATTCACCGTCTTACCGGAGATGGTCCAGCTGATTTGATGATTGGCCCTATGTGGAGCTTAAACAAATGGGAAGTTCTAAATGGAATTGATGCTGAACTGAAGCGCCGCAATAGCTGGCAAGGAAAACATTATGTTCGTAATAAGGAGTACATTTAATGATGAAGCTTTTAGGCGTTTTACCATTTGCAAGAGAACTATTGATGAAAGCAGTTACTGAAGGAGATGTTGTTATTGACGCCACAGCTGGAAAAGGTAATGACACGCTATTTTTATCGAAGCTCGTTAGTAACACCGGAAAAGTATATAGCTTTGATATACAAGAAGCTGCCATTACAGCAACGCGAAAAAAACTAGCTGAAAATAATCAAGATAGCAATGTACAATTGATTCATGATGGCCACGAAAAGTTGTTAAACTATTTAGATCAAGATGATTATGAGAACATAGCAGGGGCAATCTTCAACTTAGGCTATTTACCTGGAAGCGATAAAACAGTAGTCACTACTCCGGAGACTACGATAAAAGCGATAGAACATATTATAAAGCATTTAAAGGTAGAAGGCATATTAGTACTCGTCGTTTACCACGGCCATGCTGAAGGTAAAGTGGAGAAAGATGCGCTCATCCCCTTCATCAGAGCCTTACCACAAGAGCATTTCCATGTTCTTGAATATCAATTTACAAACCAAATTAACAATCCACCATTTATTATAGCGATTGAGAAAAGAGGTTGACTTAAAAAGTTGCTTTTAACTTTTTAAGTCAACCTTTATTCAAGGTTCTGAGCCTGTGAAATGATCAGTTTATCATGCTTATTAAGTAACCAAAACCAATACAATTTTTATATAGAAGTTGATATGACAGGAATCTAGGAGTTATCTTCCTCTACTAGTTAATCTGTCGAGACAATCCGAAAGCATTGGCGAATAAGCTTTGCTCGTTCCTACGGGAGGTAATAATCACCTCACGAATAAACTATATCAGTCCAGACCACACTCACTTATCCAGGCATTATAAAACGCCTCAACTGATGTGTACCGATTATGTTTTTCCTGTTCAACTGCCTTTTTTGCTATAGCATATAACGCTTTACTTCCTTCCCACTTAGAATAGGAACGATCAAGCTCTCCCCCTAATAATGCAAATGCTACAGCACCCATGTTAAATACATTCGTTTTCTCATCAATGGCCGCTCCCAATTGAAATTCTTCAGGCGACATAAACCTTTTTGATCCCCAAAGCCTCCCCATTTCATTGACATAAGGCTTCTTTTCATAAAAATCAATGTCACATATTTTTGTCTGGTTATTTTTAAAATCATAAAGGATACTACCGTCGTAAAAATCAATTGCAACATATTTGTTTTTTTCAACATGAATATGAAATTGAAAAATCGTATTTAGTGACTTTAATCGTAATTTAACAGGCATTTGCTTAAAACGATAGTATGGAGAATCTGGATGTTTATATTTATGTGGTGGTGGAAAATCCCCAGGAGAATGGAGACTTTCTCCTTCAAACCAATCAAAAACGAGCGCATATCCATTTTCAACCTCAAAGTGATCTATTAAATTGACTAAACTATCATGCTTTAATTGCTCGTATATAGGAATACATTTTTTAAGTCTTGCGATAGCATCCTCTCTTTTCCCTTCATAATTGACGGTTTTTGCTCCTGCATACTTAACAAACTTTTTCACTCCACCATCCATAACACCAAAGCATAAATTTCCTGAATCTTGTTCTGAAAAAACGCGAAACACTTTACCTACACCTTTTAACCAATCGAAAGACTCTACTTCCTTTAATGAAAAAATAACATCATCTACTTTTACGGTTCTTATCATTAAAACCTCCATTACAGTGATAAGTATAATTTCCATATCAACAAGAAAAATCCTCTTTCTTTATTACGTTGTATAATACGGTCTTTTCTTTGGAGCAGTGGAATTTCGCTGTAGCTCTTAAAGTACTAGTGAGTGATCTTCTCGCTAGTACGCACGGCGAAAAAATTCCACTGCCAATTATACTTTCGTATCTTTTAAAAAAAGAACTGCCACTTTGCAGTTCTTCTCACTTTATTACGTACCACTAGCTCTTCGATAAAGCCAACCGTTCACATAGAAGAACATCGTTGGTGCTCCTCCACTGCGGATAAAGCGATGCCCTTGTTTACGAAGATGCGGATCTTGTTTTACCTTTTCGTCTGCTAAATAGATGGCTAGTAAGCCATTATTGATCAATCTATGAAATTTCCAATCTGGCAAGTCGCGAATACTCTTATCTGCTTGACGGAAAAAGTGAACGAGCCTGTCCATCATTTCCTCTTCATCTTTATAATAAAAACAAAAGTTTAAATCTCCACCAAGTCGGTCCTCTTCTTGATCTATAAAATAATCCATTAAAATATGTAAGCCTTGTACCCAAGGAAAATATCCTTCCTTCACTTTCAAAGCCTTTTCTTCTGTAAAGTTTTCATATGTAGAGTAAGCGGTTAAGCAGAAAATACCTAGCGTTGACCCTGTGCTAGCCGAAAACTCATACCACGTCATTGGTGGGACTTCCTTTTCAAATTCTGCAAACCATTTTTCTAATCGTGGAACACGTTCTTCCTTTTTCACATGCTTATGTACTTGGAGATCACTATATAAATTGGCTAAATGTATATTCGCCTCTTTTACGACTTTGTAGCTTGGAAATTTACTAATACATTTTTGACAAGTTTTCACAAGACTTTCTAAATAGCCGCCGTCATCTTTTTCTTCACGGAAACGATAGTAATCCTTCACTTCTGCTCCAGGAGTCAGTGCATCTGGCATCGACTCATGTAATGCACGAAAATCATTTGGATCAAGAGACGTACTTCGGTCACATAAGTTATCTAAATAATCACTTATCGTTTGATATGCTACTACAAATTCAATTACTTCATCTCTTCTTTCTTTTGCCAATATTCCGTAAATAGAGCCACCCTCACAGTGAAAGGTTTTTGATTCAATGCTAGCTAACGCCTGCTTCCTTAATTCTTCATTAGGAATTTCCTGTGCTTTCTTTTTCCAGAATTGTAAATATTCATGGACTTTTGGTAAAACAAATTTATACACATGGAACATTAATGTCCATGAGGAGGTTGGAATTTTCATACTTCGTCTCCTTCCTTCAACATTGCCTTTTACTTTATCATGATCGCTGTAATGTTACAAACCCTATCAAGTGAGCTAATACTTTATGGCGCTCAGGCTCGTTTAATACTTCGTGATATAAATGATCCCATTCTTTATAGTATTTATTTGATATAGGTAAACGGTCGAACCATTCCTTCGCCTTATGTTTATTCGTAATTAAGTCTCCTCCAGCTTGTGTTACTAAAAGAGGTACATCCGGAAATTCATTTACATTCTCAATCGCATTTGTCATCGCCTTGTCTAATTCTCGGTACCAGCGAACACTCACCTTTTTGATTAGCTTATCGTCATGCTTATCACGACTTCGCATCCACTCATCTCTAGTGCCTGATCCTGGTACTAATCCAGATGGAAACCGAAAGCTTGGATAAACAACATTTAAAATATGAGCAGCAACTTTTTTATTAAAGTCAGGTTCATTCACTAATCCTAAGCACGGGGATGATAATACTACAGCATGTGGCAAAGCAGCTTTTTGTAACGACATCAACGTGTGAATAGAAATCAGTGATCCCATACTATGTCCAAGTAATATGATTGGCACATCATACTTTGTTGCTTCATTTAACCATTTTTTTACGACTTGGATGTAGTCATGAAAGGAGTTAATATGGCCTCTTGGTCCAGTTGTCGTCCCTTGGCCAGGCAAATCTCCTTGTATGACATTGTATTGGAGCTTGTTCAATTGTTCTCTCACCCATTTATAGCGTACATGATATTCACCAGCTCCATGCACGATAACAAAAACACCTTTAGGCTTTTCAACTTCCCATTTCCACATCGCAAAAACTCCCTTCCTTCATATCTTCTCTTTCTCATACTTATTCGTCAAGTGACATACTATTGACATTTCCCTGAACAATAACATTTTGGTAATATGTTATTAACTGATAAAAGTTATCCATAAAATGTTATATGGAAAAGGAGGCGTAAGTCAATGATTTACCCATATAGAGATAAATCTCCAGAAATAGATGACTCTGTATTTATTGCTGATGGAGCAGTAGTTACTGGGGATGTATCAATCGGAGAAAAATCAAGCGTTTGGTTTAATACTGTAATCCGAGGAGATGTGGCACCCACAATTATTGGTAAGAACGTGAACATACAAGATAATAGCGTATTGCATCAAAGTCCAAATAACCCACTTATTCTTGAAGATGGTGTTACTATTGGACATCAATGCACGTTACATAGTAGCGTCATAAGAAAGCATGCACTAATCGGAATGGGTTCAATCATTTTAGATGGCGCGGAAATTGGAGAAGGTGCTTTTATAGGGGCTGGAAGTCTCGTCCCACAAGGGAAAAAAATCCCTCCTCGATCACTAGCATTTGGCCGCCCAGCAAAAGTGGTCAGAAAATTATCAGACAACGACATGATGGATATGGACAGAATTAGAAGAGAATACGTAGAAAAAGGACAATATTATAAAGGACTCAAAGACTAATCATTGTCCCAAAAGTGAATAGGAGTCCTGCCAATGGCTACATTCGCTGCGCACATATTACAAAAAACGTTATAACTGCTATTAACTTATCTTTAAAGCAGAGGAATTCCTCCGCATCTTTAAGTACTAGTTAGTGATTTTCAGTGGTCACTAAAAAATACAGAGCACTTTTACAGGGCATTTATTTGTATTGCAGTCGCTCGCCTGATAGGAGAAACCGAATCCTATCA
This sequence comes from Evansella cellulosilytica DSM 2522, assembly GCF_000177235.2. Taxonomy (NCBI): domain Bacteria; kingdom Bacillati; phylum Bacillota; class Bacilli; order Caryophanales; family Bacillaceae; genus Evansella; species Evansella cellulosilytica. The sequence continues at coordinate 3,540,167 of NC_014829.1, forward strand.
GGCTTTTTAACGATTGCGATGACTTCGCACATTGCTTAGAGGTGGACTCAAAAGGTAAAAAATCGATCTTTTGAGTCCACCTTTATCTATATTTTTAAATTTCTTAGCAAAAGCTTCACATTTACATTATATTTCCTTAAAACTTTTTTATTAGAATTTTAAGTAGAACAATAAGGGAGGTTTAAAAAAGTGGAAAAAGCCCGTTACTGGTTTTACGAACAAGATTGTTCAATCTTTCGTCTTATTAACCGTGCAGAACAAGAGTCCTTTTACCATCGAATCATGGGAATGATTACTCATTTAGGTGGTGCACGATTTACAATACTTTTTTGCGTTATTACACTTATCTTCTTTCAAAACGAATTAAAAGCTATTGCCATTATTTCATCTTTATCTTTAGCTTGTAGCCATGCCCTGGCAATCATGATTAAAAAAATTGTCCCAAGACTTCGCCCATACCTAGCTATAAATTATTCTTATGTTGCGAAAAACCCTTTAAAGGATTCATCTTTTCCATCTGGGCATACGACAGCTATTTTTTCATTACTCTTACCTTACATGTTTTTTGCTAACATCTTAATACCTATATTACTCCCTATTGCAATACTAGTTGCCATTTCAAGAATTACGATCGGATTACATTATCCATCTGATGTTATTGCTGGTGCATTTCTAGGTTTTATTACCGTTATTAGCATCATGTATGTTTACCCTTTTTAACAATAAGGAGGAAAAAAAATGCGTATTGCTTTATTCTCTGATACTTTCACTCCTCAAGTAAATGGCGTTTCTAAAACAATGAATCGATTAGTTCATTATTTAGGAAAGGAAAAGATTGATTATGATATTTTTGTTCCTGAACTAAATGACGATGAATCGCTATTTAACGGAAATGTACACCGATTTGCCAGTTTACCTTTTATCCTCTACCCAGAATGCAGAATAGCACTCCCTAACGTATTAACAATTCGACAACGGCTACATGCTTTACAGCCAGAGCTTATCCATATTGCTACTCCATTTAATATGGGGCTATGTGGTTTACACTATTCCAACAAATATCACGTACCTTTTGTTGCTTCCTACCATACACATTTTGATCATTACCTACACTACTATAAATTGGGCTTTATGCTCCCCTGGATTTGGAAATATCAGCAATGGTTTCATCGTGATGCAAAAAGAGTTTTTGTTCCTTCTAAAGAAACAATGTCTCATTTAGAAAAAAAGGGATTTCAACATTTATCACTGTGGCAAAGAGGTGTTGATTGCGATTTATTTCATCCTAATTACGATCCTAAATATTTCCGGCAGAAGTACAGTATTAACAAAAAATATATACTACTTTACGTTGGGAGACTTGCACCTGAAAAGGATCTTCACATTCTTTCTGAAGTCATTTCAAATATGCCATCACATCAAAAAGAACTGATTCAATGGGTATTCGTTGGAGAGGGTCCGATGAAGGATGAATTAAAAGAAAAGCATAGGGATGATGTTATATTTACTGGCTATTTAGATGGAGAAGAACTTGCAAGTGCGTATTCGTCTGCCGATTTATTTGTTTTCCCTTCGACATCAGAAACATTTGGGAATGTCGTATTAGAATCTCTTGCTTCAGGTACACCAGCCATCGTTTCTAATAGCGGTGGAGTAAAAGAGATCGTGACAAACGGAGAAACTGGAATGATATGTCCTGGGAAAAAAGCAGATGCATTTCTAAAAAGCATTACGACTATATTATTTACGCAGGATTTAAATAAAAAAATGAGTTTGAAAGCAAGAGCGTACGCTAAAACACAATCATGGAATCATATATTTTCTAACTTAGTGAGTGAGTACGAGCAAGTTATATATGAAAACGAACAGAGGTCTAATCGTATTGCACAATAAGAAAAACTAAAAACGAGCTTCAAGCTCGTTTTTAGTCTTTTCTTTTAAAAGGTCGAATTTTTACCTTTTGAGTCAACCTCTAGCTTTTGAGACAGTCGCGTCTTTTCTATTATTAGTGGTGGAATTGCGTTGCGTGTATCTAATAAAGAACTAATGAGTACTCTTATCCTTAGCGTGCACGGTGTCTCAGTACCATTAAAGTATGCAACATCGAATTCCGATATAATCAGTTTTATTTTACTGGAGGTTGTCCAATTTCCTTATCGAAAAGACTGGGCGGTCACACATTTCTTATTTTGCAGCACTATTTAATGCTTGTTCTTTTAAAGAAGCAGCTTTATCCGTTTTTTCCCAAGGTAGATCTACATCTGTTCTTCCAAAGTGGCCGTAAGCTGCCGTTTGCTTATAAATTGGACGGCGTAAATCTAACATATTGATGATGCCGGCAGGACGCAAATCAAAGTTGTTGCGGACAACTTCTACTAGTACTTCTTCCGAAACAGAACCAGTACCAAACGTATCAATTGCAATAGAAACTGGTTGCGCTACACCAATCGCGTATGCAAGTTGTACTTCACATCGATCTGCTAGACCAGCAGCAACAATATTCTTTGCTACATAACGAGCTGCATAGGCAGCAGAGCGGTCAACCTTTGTTGCGTCTTTACCAGAGAATGCTCCACCTCCATGGCGAGCATAGCCGCCATAAGTATCAACAATAATTTTTCTTCCAGTTAACCCTGCATCTCCCTGTGGTCCACCAATGACAAATCTGCCTGTTGGATTAATAAAATATTTTGTTTTCTCATCTATTAATTGAGCTGGCACAATCGGTTTAATGACATGCTCTTTTAGATCAGCAACAATTTGTTCATTTGTTATTTCAGGGTGGTGTTGTGTTGAAATGACGATTGTATCGATATGAACTGGCTGATCGTTCTCATCATACTCAACTGTTACTTGGGTTTTTCCGTCAGGGCGTAAATAGCCAACTGTACCGTCTTTCCTTACTTCACTAAGTCGTCTCGCTAATTTATGCGAAAGAGAAATAGGCAGTGGCATTAATTCAGGCGTTTGGTTATCAGCATAACCAAACATTAAACCTTGGTCTCCAGCTCCGATCGCTTCAATTTCACTATCACTCATTTGGCCTTCACGAGCTTCTAACGCTTGATCAACACCTTGTGCAATATCCGGTGATTGCTCATCAATAGAAGTTAATACAGCACAAGTTTCGTAATCGAAACCATATTTCGCTCTTGTGTACCCAATACCTTTCACTGTTTCTCTTACAATCTTAGGTATATCTACATAAGTTGATGTACTAATTTCCCCCGCTACTAATACTAGCCCCGTGTTTACAGATGTTTCACACGCTACCCTTGCGTTTGGGTCATTTTTCATAATTTCGTCTAGGATGGCATCAGAAATTTGGTCACAAATCTTATCAGGATGCCCTTCTGTTACAGATTCAGATGTAAATAAACGACGTTTTACTGACACAGTACGTACCTCCTTAATTCTGTTCCCTATGGATAGGATATGTTAAATGAATCAACGGTACTCGTTCTCCTACTAAATGGTACAAATCGACAAATGCCGATTTGGACGAATGATAGTTGTTATTGTTTGCACTTTTTTGCTAAATCTCCAATAAAAAAACCTTTCCTATAGAGGAAAGGTTATCATTGCATTCGCCTTTCACCTCTTATCGGTCAAGACACGCAAAATACATGTCCTGCAGGTTAGCACCGTTCACCTTGTCAACACGGTGATGGTTGCTGGGCTTCTTTGGGCCTGTCCCTCCGCCATCTCAGGATAAGAGTATCCGTTCGCAAAAAGGATAACTGATTTTCTACTCACTGTCAACTAATATACGGCTACATATCCACATTTTTCTACATTCTTATAATTAAACACGGTTTTGCCGTAACCATTTTATCATCAATGAATATTTTATTTCATCAGTTTATTTATTTTTATATGCATGCACATTTTTCAACATATCATCATAATTTATCACATCAGCGTTCACCTATTATAGGAGGTTATTTACAAATGAAATTCATGAAATACGGGTTCCTTTCACTTATATTCCTTTTAGGAGTTTCTCTTTTCGTCGGTTGTAGTTCAGATGAAGAAACAACAGAAATTCGTTTAGCAGAGGTTACAAGGTCTATCTTTTATGCTCCCCTTTATGTAGCGATTTCAGAAGGGTTTTTTGAGGAAGAAGGCATTGAAATTGATTTAACAACTACTTGGGGTGGAGACACGACAATGACAACATTATTGTCAGATGGTGCTGATGTTGCATTAGTTGGTGCAGAAACATCTATTTACGTGTATGCACAAGGTGCTAATGATCCAGCTATAAACTTCGCTCAGCTGACACAGACTGATGGTACTTTTTTAGTATCACGTGAGCCAGTAGAAGATTTTGAATGGGATGATTTAAAAGGAAGTACTTTCTTAGGGCAACGCGCTGGTGGTATGCCACAAATGGTAGGTGAATACGTCCTTAAACAAAATGGTATTGAGCCACATGAGGATTTAGAGCTTATTCAAAATATAGATTTTGGAAATATACCTTCAGCATTCGCTTCTGGAACGGGCGATTATGTACAATTGTTTGAACCACAAGCGACACAATTTGAAGAGGACGGTATAGGGTATATTATCGATTCTTTCGGTACACAATCCGGAAATGTTCCTTATACAGTGTTTATGTCAAAACAGAGCTATTTAGAGGAAAATGAAGAAGCTTTAGAAAGCTTTACTAGAGCAATATATAAAGCACAGCAGTGGGTTCAAGAACAGCCAGAAGAGGTTGTTGCAGAGTCAATAGTAGATTTCTTTGAAGACACTTCTTTAGAAACAATTGAACAAGTGATTGAACGTTATAGAGATCAGGGATCTTATGCAGAAACGCCAATTTTAGATGAAGATGGTTGGTATTTATTACAAGAAATGATGGATGAGTCTGGTGAGTTACCAATGGATGTACCATATGAGGATTTAGTCAATACAGATATACCAAATCAAATAGTGAATGAATAAATGCCTTCGATAGGAGGAGGTTAACATGTCATTTTTACAACTAGAGAAAGTGGAAAAAACATTTTTTTCAAAGGATTCAATGACTGAAGCAATTAAGGATATAAATTTTGCGGTGAACGAAGGAGAGTTTATTTCTTTAATAGGTCCTAGTGGTTGTGGTAAATCAACAATACTTTCACTCATCTCTGGTTTAATTCGACCAACAAGCGGTAACGTTTTGCTTGATGGAAAAGAAATAAAAAAGCCTACACCGGAAACTGGATATATGCTTCAGCAAGATTATTTGTTTCCTTGGCTAACAATAGAAGAAAATATTACGATTGGCCTCAAAACAATGGGGAAATTAACTGAAGACAAAAAAAAGCATGCCAAGTATTTATTAAATGAAATGGGTTTAGCAGAAACTGCAAAACAATATCCTAGCGAGCTATCAGGTGGTATGCGGCAAAGAGTGGCTTTAGTAAGGATGTTATCTACTCAACCTAAGCTATTATTACTAGATGAGCCATTCTCTGCCTTAGATTATCAAACAAAGCTAAAGCTTGAGGACCTCGTGTTTTCCACGATAAAGGAGCACAAAAAGACAGCAATTTTAGTCACTCACGATATAGGTGAAGCAATAGCAATGAGTGATAGAGTTATTTTAATAGGGCATAGTCCGGGACAAATCAAAAATGTTTTTAAGATTCCAAATCAATTGTCAACAAAGCTACCTTTTGACGTCCGTAATCATTCGTTATATAACGAATGGTTCCAAGAGGTTTGGAAGGAGTTGGAATCTCTTGAGCAAACGTAATGAGCAACTACACAAAGAATACGTACAACGATTAACACGTGAAAAACGATATGTAAGGATGACTCAACTAAGTATTTTCATTTTCTTCTTTGCGTTTTGGGAAATTGGCACAAGGTTAGGATGGATTGATCCACTATTATTTAGTTCTCCCACACGAGTATGGGAGCTATTTGTTTCAAGAGTACAGGACGGAAGTTTATTTATGCATACTTCCGTCACCCTTTTTGAAACGATTGCTGGTTTCTTATTAGGTACAGTGCTTGGAACGATGATGGCCGCAATACTGTGGTGGTCACCATTTCTTTCCAGAGTACTAGACCCGTATTTAGTCATTCTTAATTCTATGCCTAAAGTAGCTTTAGGACCTATCTTGATTGTAGCTTTCGGAACTGGATTCACATCTATTATTGCGATGGGGGCGCTCATCTCTGTCGTCATTACAACATTAGTCGTTTATAACGCCTTTAAAGGTGTAGATGAAAACTATTTGAAAGTAATTCAATCTTTCGGGGCTACTAAAAAACAATCTTTTTTCTCTGTTATTTTCCCCGCTTCATATCCAACAATTATATCCACATTAAAAGTAAATGTTGGTCTTGCATGGGTAGGTGTCATTGTTGGGGAATTTTTAGTATCAAAACAAGGGCTAGGTTATATGATTGTATACGGATTCCAAGTATTTAATTTCACACTAGTGATGCTATCTCTTATTATCATTGCTATTCTCGCAACAATCATGTATCAGCTCGTTGAATTATTGGAGAAAAAACTTATAAAAAGGCATAACACGTAAGAATAATAGAAGCTGATCCAAAAGCTATTCATAGTATAAAGGTTGACTCATTAGGAAAAAAATTATCCTTTTGAGTCAACCTCTTTTCTTATTGGTTTTAGGTGTTGAAAATTAGTTCGAACTTCTCGCAAGCTTAACGGCAGCACATCATCTTTCATAATAAAACTATATTCATTGTTTGTACGAATATTATCAGGTAAGCTTTTTAACAGCTTCGGCCCTTTCGTTTCAAAGTAATTATTCTTCGATATTAACTCATCTATGATGGCGTAATAAACGTTTTTAATAACAGTATCACTTTTACCTTCTACTTGATATTGACCTATATAATACAATTCAGAAACGATTCCACCTGTTTCTTCAAATACCTCTCTCTTTGCTGCCTCAACGGCTGTTTCACCAGGTTCTACTTTCCCCCCAGGAAACTCTAATCCTCTACTCGGGTGTAATGTAAGAAGCCAACTTCCTCGAAATTGACAAATGATCCATACGTGCTTCGGTTCTCTTGAAAAAGGGTGGTCATTTGTAGAGTAGGTAACTGCATTATTATAATAATCGTAAAATGTCTTATTCATTTTGACCACCTCCTTAATCATATTGTCGGCAAATCATGTAAAGCATAAACACATGAATAGTCTTCACTTATTTAAAGACTTCTAAAACTTTGCGGTAGTCACAAGGTTCATTCATGTTAAAAAAAATCCGGTCTAGTTCTTCCTCACTATATCCTTTCTCATATAGTGGTTTTTCAACCACTTCATGCACGTTTATTTTAGAGAGAAAGTTGGACATTTTTAATTCCTCTTTTTCTAAGCAGCTCTCTACTTTACGTAATGCACTCGTTTTATAAAAGGCACAAAGTGGATGTATTCTTCCCTTAACTCGTGGTACTATTGCATCGCATTGTGAATATTCTTTACTAATTTCATATAAGTCAAAAACGATAGATCTAGTGATTAAGGGCATATCATTAGCAATAAAGAAACACCATTCTGTATTTGCTGCCCTCAATCCCGCATGAATACCTGCTAAAGGACCTTTTCCAACATACATATCTTTCACTATCTTTTTATTTAAAAATTGGTATTTATCGATGTCATTTGAAATGATTAACGTTTTTTGACACGTTTTCGTTACGATATTCGTAATGCGCTCAATCGTTGTTTTTCCTGAAACTTTTAGTAATGCTTTATCCTTGCCCATTCGTCTCGAACGGCCGCCTGCTAAAATCACTCCAGTTAAAGGGAGGAGATTTCTCTTCGTGGCATCATGATTATCTATCATCCCCATAACCCTCTTCTTGAGCAATAAAGTCTAAATAAAGCGTTTCTATATCAACCATTGCAGCTACAACTTTCTTTGATTTCTCATCCTCATCGGGAGCAATTAGCTTTAAATAATTCCTACATGTTTTACAAACTTCCACCATGGATGCATCTTCTTCTTCAACTGAAATATAAAATAGCTTTCCTTCTCGATCTTCACCACAATGTACACATGCATGCTTTTTGAGATCATATACTGTTTCACATCTAGGACAGATGAGTTTTTTATCGCCATCTTTCTCCATTTCTGCAATTCTCGGAGGCTCACCACAGCATGGACAAGTTCCCATGACATCCATATCATTAATAAAGCTTTTGCAAGCTTCTGAGACAATATGTAGAAACGGTCTAATCGCCTGTTCTGCTATAAAGTGTGGGACCCATTGTGCTACATCGTTTTGTTCCGAAACATTCTCAAAGAACTGAGTATCAAAGGTGATTGCAGCCTTTATCCATTTGACGATATTTTCATCTGTTAATTGACTAATGATATTCATTAAATGCGTTAAGTCTGTTGTTTCATTATGTATTGTTTCTGCCACTGCCCTTAAAGCTTCTTTGTAGTATTGAGTCCGTATTGGTGACTTTTGAAGCTGTGGTAATATAGCAACATCCTTATTTATGTCATCACTATCAATCTGAAGCTGAAAATTTTCTTGAACATTCTCTCTCACCTTCGCTTGAACGTCGATAATTTCTAATTGTAATTGCACGTAATCTTCAGACACTGTGTTCGGATCCATTTCTTCACCGCCCTATGTTTTAGGTTGGTTTCTATTATATCGTTCTAATCAGAATGTTGTCTATGATCGTCCACTTTTTCCTTGTCTCCGACTTCAAGTCATGTGAGAATAGAAGAAAAGTCTCGAAATAGGTGGTATTAAGACGTGCGTAATGTAATGATTATTAGCCTTTTATCTGTCGTGGTTATAGCCTCGATCATTTTTTTCCATTCTAAAGAAGATAAAGAGGTATCATCTTCTGCTTCGGTCATTGATCCTCACTCTTTCCTTTATAAAGAAAGAATGATACTCCCTGATGCACCTATTCAAGCCGATGAAGAAAAAGTCAATATTGATCCTATTATTGAAAAGTGGAACAATCAATCACTAAACGCCACTTTATGGGGAGAAAATGTCCCCGGTGTACATCATCAGCTAAATACCGAGGATAATGTTATTGCGTTAACGTTTGATGCTTGTGGGGGCCCAACAGGTAACGGCTATGATGAGCAATTAATCTCCTTTTTAAGAGAAGAACAAATACGAGCAACACTGTTTTTCAATGCTAGGTGGATTGAGGAAAATAAAGAAATCTTCATGGATCTTAGCAGCGATCCTCTCTTTTCTATTCAAAATCATGGAACTGAGCACCGTCCTCTCTCAATTACTGGCCAATCTGCATGGAACATAAGCGGCACAGACAGCCCTGTGGATGTTGTAAATGAGGTCATGGTTAACCAACAATATATTTACTCACTTACTGGCGAAAAACCTACTTATTTCCGTTCGGGTACCGCATTTTATGATGAGATTGCTGTTCAAATTGTTGAGGACTTAGGATTAAAAGTAGTCAATTATGATATTTTAGGTGATGCTGGTGCTACTTATTCCTCTGAGCAAGTAAAAGAGTCTTTACTACAAGCTAGACCTGGTTCGATAGCATTGTTGCATATGAATCATCCTTCTAGTGGAACAGCTGAAGGTGTTATGGCGGCTATCCCATTATTAAGAGAACAGGGCTTTGAGTTTGTGACAATTGATGACTATGAGTTACGGGAAAGTGAGGTTGAATGAATAGGGAAAGATCGAGGACACTGAAAAAGTGAAAGAACACCACTTTTTCAGTGCCTTCAGATGAAGCGCTAATGGGTTAACCCCTGTTACGTTTTAATAGCATATGAATAATTTATTTAGGCATAACCCAAACAATTTCCTGTACTCGTATAAAAAACGTTGCTTCTTTTGTTTGTACAGACACATGATCAGGTTTGGCATCTGCTAGTTTTCCATGAACACTACCTTTACTAGTCTCAACAACAACCATTCTACCTAATAGTGATTGTAATGTTTGCATAAGGAATGGATCATACAAGGAAACATATTTTACTTCTCCACCACGGTTGTCTTCCTGATAAGCATAATTTTGTTCGTACATGTTGCTCCCTCCTTTATCATAGACCAATGTCATTGTATGCGACAAAAGCCTATTTGTGTGGGCCTTTACCTATATACGAATTTTTTCATTGCTCAAAAAAGATATACAGAGCTTTATTGCGCTCTATATGAACCGAGTATGGTTAGTTTTTGTAAAAATAAAACAACATGTATCTTCCACTCGATATACGTAAAAAATAAATGTAATATCTTTCAATCCATCTACTCAATATCAACGTTATATTACTATTTCGTTTATTGAATATATCTATTATAATTAATTTTAGTATTAAAATTTTGATACACTCACTTGAGGTGACATTATGAAGCATAGTAAAACCATATTTTATGGGATAGGTGGCGTTTTATTTATCGTATTATCAGGCCTTATGTTCTTTTTAAGTGCCGATGACCCACAACCAAAAACGCTAGAAATGAACGAAGCAACCGGATCTAATAATGAAGGAAGTGATTCCACTTCAATAAATATGGATTCTATAAATAACCCTAACGCTCAAGAGGACGTTGAAGCAATTGGGGATTACGAAGAGGAATTAGAGGAACGTGAACAAGTTGCTATCGAAGCTGCACAAGAAGCAATTAGTAAAGTTAGCTTATCCATATCCTTAACAGAGCCTGGAGAGCAAGCATTTTTAGAGCACGCTAGACTGAATCAAATATATATGGGCTTGATAGGCGAACGCTTATCAGAGGATGAAGATGTAGATGCTGAAGCAGAATGGATGGCAAAAGAATTATCTACATGGATGCACATTGCTAAGGAAACGGGAGATTTTGAATATAACGAGGAAGCGTTTTTAAACTATGTCTCATCTGAAGCGCTTATTGAAAATGACGACCTTGCTACTACGACAATGCTTCATGAGCTAAAAGAAGAGAGCGAAGTCGTTTATCACCGTCATCTTGAGTATCATTATTTAAAATCATTCATCTGGCATTCGATTAAAGATGTATATAGCGCGGAAGAATCTCAGCAAGTTGGCGAAACAGACGAGGAATATTCATTTAGATTATATTTAAGATTTGAACAGAAAATTATTGAATACATGATTGACACGTATCCAGAGTTATTAAATGATTAATAAGAAAAACTAAAAAACGAGCTGTTTAAGCTCGTTTTTGGTTTTTCTTAGAAGCGGTGAAGAAATATGCCACATGTCTTTAAAGTAGTAGTGAGTTTTACTTCTTTTTCTATGAAGAGGTTGTCTCATAAATGGTAGAAAGTACTGGCAATGGCTTCGTTCGTTGCACGACTACTATGAGCAACCCACTCATAGTAGTCTTTCAAAAGATTGCAACGACTACGCTCATTGCTTAGGGCCACTGAAAAAGTGAAAGAACACCACTTTTTCAGTGGCCTATTCAACATTAGTCACCCCAGTTTTATTCATAACTAGAAAAGTCAATTGTAAAAGCTTTATCCTTATTTTCACCTAGTAGTTTTAATGTTGCTTCTCTTGCAACGTTAATGTCATCTACTGAAAAGAATATAGTAATAAAGTTCCCGTTATTTTTCACTACTTTTCTTTTTGGCTGAATAACTTCATCATCTTGAATCAATATACTTTCATAGTCATTTTCAGCATTATTTTTAAACCTAATACTGAATGGGATATATTGATCGGTAACATTATTTTTTGCCTCTGATACGCTTATGACTCTTCCAAACTTATAGTAGGTCATACGGGCTAAGCTTTCTATTTGATACTTTGGCGTCTCAATATACGCAAAGAAAATGTCACTCTCTTGGTTACTAACAGGGAGTAAATAGTCCATTAATGGATCATTTGTAGTAGAAACAGCCTGCTTAATTACCGATTCAATAGTTGTGTCATCTAAAAAAAATATATAGTCTTCATTTTCAAAGGTATGTGGTTTGTTCACTTCATCCATTTGATGTCCAAATGTAAAACTCATATCATTTCGAAATAGCATAACGACGATCACACATATGCTACAACAAGTAATAAGAGTACTCCAAATCATCTTTTTAATCATATAATCCCCTCTTCCTTCCCATTATATATTGGAAAGCGATTTTTGCCTATGAGGGGAAAACATCTATTCTCCTAAAAGATCAAGTGCTATATCAGGACGATCAGTAATAATGCCATCTGCCCCAAGTTCAATAATCTTTTCCATCGTTGTTCGGTCATTAATCGTCCAATAATGAACATCCATACCTCTTGCATGTGCACCCCGAATTAACTTTTTATCTTTTAAATTAAAATTACCTTCTTGTATAGGAATTTGGATAGCATCCACTTTCGGTGAATATAAACTGTTTAAAAGCAGTTTATGAAAAATAACGAAACGTTTAATTTCGGATCTTCCCCCGCTAATGGCCACTTCATCTCCTGCTTTATCGATAAACATCTCGATGATGTCTTGGTTAAAGGAAGCAACTAAAACATTATCCTGTACATCATACTGATTAATTTTTGTCCACAACTCGTCGACTATAGATTCGTATAATTCAGGACGATTACTATCCTTTATCTCAATGACCATCCTTGTATTAGAAAAATGAGTAAATATTTCATCAATAGTCGGTATCCGTATCCCCAACCCTCTGAAACTATATTCTCCGTTTAAATCGTTAAAATAATATCCCGCATCTAATGCTATTACTTCCTCTAACGTCATGTCATTTACTTTACCTTTACCGTCTGTCGTTCGGTCAACAGTAGGATCATGAATTGCGACTAAATGACCGTCCTTTGTCATATGTATATCAAATTCTATTGCATCAACACCTAAATTAACTGCTTGATCAAATGCGACGAGGGTATTAGATGGCGCTAAATGTTCTCCTCCTTGATGAGCAATTACCATCGGCCTATCATCCTCTAATTGAAAGAAAGACTTTTCAGGTCTCTCAGATACAGGAAAAAAGAAAATGGCAGCCCATATAATAGCAATGACGCTTATACCGATTCCGAAAAGCATAAATAACTTTGACTTTTTTTTCGTATTTACTTTATAATAAGCAATCTTCAACATATCTCCCCCATTTTTCTTGTATTAAGATGTATGTACTTTATGTAAGGACAACCTATTCAACTATATGAATATCATAATAAATCATGACATTTTCTTCTAGAAAATATAGCAGATTACCGTTGAACGTTTTGTTCGAGTAAGAAAAAGGGTGCCACAAAAGGATATCGATAAACATCCCTATATGACACCCTCATTTATTCTTTTATCAGTTTTTAGATCCCTTTCCACCGCTTAGCTTCCCTAAAGAAAACAAATTAGAATCAATTGAAAACATTAACTGCTCTCTCTCACGCGTTCTTTTAAGCGCTAGTTGGATCAAATCATTCGTTAACTCCTTATAAGGCTTTCCTGTTGGCTCCCATAAATAAAACGATAAGGAGCCAGGAATAGTATTAATTTCATTTATAAATACGTTGTTTGTATCATTATCTATGAGGAAGTCAATTCTGGAAACCCCGCTGCAACCTAATACTTGGAATGCAGCGACTGCAAGTTCCTGAATTTCCTTAGTCTTTTCCTCGCTAATGTCAGCTGGAATGATGCGATTCGTTGATTCCATCCCTTTACTCGCACCACCGCCTTTAGAGCCTCCACCTGCATATTTATCTTCATAAGACAGAATTTCATCATTACCTAGTACTTGCTCACATACTGATGCTTCCGCTGCCTCGTAATCTCCCAATACGGAACAGTTTATTTCGGTCATATTTTGGACCATTTTTTCTATGACGATTTTGTTGGCAAACTGTGAAGCAAGTTCCACTGCTTCTTCAAGTTCGTCAACGTTTGCCGCTTTACTAATTCCGACACTTGATCCTAAATTAGCAGGCTTTACAATAACAGGATATTGTAATTTTCCCTCTACTTTTTTCACTAGTTCATCTTGATCCTCATTCCATTTCGTTGAGTAAAACCATACGTAATCAAGAATTGGTAATCCTGAATCTCTATACACATTTTTCATGATGACTTTATCCATACCTGTACTTGAAGAGACTACATCACAGCCTACATAAGGTAATCCTAACAACTCTAAGTAGCCTTGGAGTACTCCATCTTCTGCAAACGTTCCGTGAACGATTGGAAATGCTACATCAATTTCATTGATGTATGCTTTCCCAAATTTTGGCTTAGGCTCCTTATTAATAATAACGCGATTATCACCTTCACGAAGTAGTTGTATTCGCTGTGATTTTGCAAGTAGACCTTTTAAATTTTTATATTCTTCAATGTCTAGTAATGTATCTCCTGTATACCAAGCACCTTCTTTAGAGATATATACAGGGATAATTTCATATCTACTTTCATCCATATTTTGAATTGCTTGTAATGCCGAAATAACAGAAACTTCATGCTCTACAGACATGCCACCAAAGATAACAGCAACTCTTGTTCTCATACGAACACCTTCCTTATTCATTAAATGTATCCGGTAAATCATTTTCTAATAGGACGATCGTTTTTTCCTTAGCCACTTTGTGCATTTGTTGGATCGCATCCTGTAAGTTTTCCGCAATATACAGTTGTGCCTCTGGGTAATTGGCTTCCTTTAAACCGTCTTGTAACGGCTTTGTCTGCTTTTTCCCGACTAAAATAATATAATCACATTTATTAGCAGCGTATGTTGCCCATTCTTTATTTAATTCATACTCTTTTTCGCCAAGCTCAATCATTCCTGGTGTAACAAGCATTCTGTATCCTTCCATACTTCCAAGGACGTCCACAGCCATTTTTGAACCAACAGGGTTCGAGTTAAAGCTATCATCAATAATTGTAATATTACCCGTTGATCGTTTTAATTCTAACCTATGTGGAACAGCGTCCAAGCTACGGATCGGCTTTACCATTTCTGAAAGCTTCATTCCTAGTTGTAAGCCAATCGCAATTGCGGCTAATATATTATAAACGTTATGCTTACCTAGTAGCTTCGTTCTAAATGTCTGTGTTTCTCCGTTTTTCAACACAACAGTAAAGTCCATCCCTTTACTGCTATAGGAAATATCCTTTGCCCGAATATCAACGTCTGGTGCGTCGATACCGTAATAAATGACATCACGCTTTTGATACGGTGCATAAGACATAATGTTTTCGTCATCTTTGTTTAAAACACCAACACCATTATCTGGGAGTGTCTCAATAATCTCGTACTTCGTTTTTTTAATATTATCTAACGATTTAAACGTTTCTAAATGTTGTTCTCCAATAGCTGTTAATACACCATATTGCTGGTCTACGAGTTCGCATATTTCCTCAACATCTCCGCCTTGCTTTGCCCCCATTTCAGCTATGAAAACCTCATGATAAGGCTTTAACTTCTCACGAATAGTTCTAGTGACACCAAGCTTCGTGTTAAAGCTTTCAGGTGTCATGAGTACGTTAAATTTCGCTGATAACACTGCGTGCATAAAGTGTTTTACACTTGTTTTACCGAAGCTCCCAGTAATCCCAATCACTTTCAAATGTTGGGCAGACTTAATGCGTTGCTTTGCATCATTAAAATAATACTCATTAATCCTCTTTTCAATTGGTAAATTAATTGTATTCGCCGCCAGTAAGAAATAATAAGAGAGAGCGATGCTTAATACTAATACGGAAATTTTAAGAAACTCACCATAAAAGTGCTGTAACACATAAGCACCAACAATGACGAGCACGTATAATATCGAAGTAGTAGTTAAAAGACGCTTCACTCTTGGCGTATATACAAGCTTCTTTTTCTCCACTGCCTTCGTTCTAATGAAGAATAAGAAAAGAAGCACGATCGCTGCTGCTATCGTATTAACGAGATAGCTAGTGAAAAAAGTCAAAATTAATGGAATGAGTAATAAATACTCCCTTAATTGAAATACCTTATCTTTGTTTCTTGATATCCAAAGTAAATATCGCTCATTACGATAAGAGTTAAGCTGTAGCATATGCACACTTTTGATTACTTTAAATGCGATAACTAAAAGCCAGGAGGCAATGAGCAGCATTTCCAAATATACATTCATTTTTATCCCTCTCTATCTTTTTCTAGGAATTTATCTACAATAACTAAAAACTGATGTAGCTGGTCTAGATACGCAAAGTGACCAGCATTTTTTAATACAACTAAACCCGCATCAGGTATTAACTCTTCCATCCGCTTCCCATCTGAAACAGGTGTGGCCGTATCATTTTCCCCAAAAATTAAGAGAACAGGAATATTCATTTTCGGCATTAAATGTTGCAAA
This sequence comes from Evansella cellulosilytica DSM 2522, assembly GCF_000177235.2. Lineage (NCBI taxonomy): Bacteria > Bacillati > Bacillota > Bacilli > Caryophanales > Bacillaceae > Evansella > Evansella cellulosilytica. The sequence goes on from NC_014829.1 coordinate 3,556,426, forward strand.
TCTTCATTAACTACCTTTACCATCGTTTGCTGCATAACGCCAGATGCATTTTTATAATCAGTTGAACCAGTTTTAGATTTTACTTTCGCTAATATATCTTCTTTATATTTTTTTAAAATAGGTAAGCTTAATATGTGCTTTAACGTCTTAAATGTATATACTTTCAAGTAATAATTTAATTTCCTTTTTGGCTTTATCCCCGCACTATCCACAAGGATAACCTTTTTTACTCCTCCATATTTAACGGAATAAAAAATGGAGATTCTTCCACCGTTAGAGTGACCAATAAGAATCGGGTTATTAATCTTTAATTGTTGGATAAAAGCATGAAGGAAATCTGTATAATCCTCTGTCCCCCACTGTTCTGGTGGCTCTTCGCTTTCTCCGAATCCGGGTAAATCTAACGTATATACTTTATGATGCTTTGCTAAATGTTGATGAACGGGACTAAATGCTTGAATATTGGCACCCCACCCATGCAATAAAATCACAGGCGATCCTTCTCCATCAACTTTATAGTTTAATTTCATGTTATTAATAGTAATGAACATAGACGATACGCTCCTTAAAGCTGAATAAAAGTATGAACCATTCTTTTCATATCCTTTTTCATTTTACATGACAAAGAAGAAATTGGATAGGATGTATTGTAGTTAGATTACTGCCTATATTTATGTATTCATTTTTCATTTTTAATGTGAATTAATTGTTATTGACACTAATCTTCATCTTACCATATTTTATTATAACAATACTAAGTTATATGTATTAATCTGTTCCCTTTTTACTCTACAAGTTTAACAAGTTTATTTATACATATATTCTCTCCTTTTTGCAAAAAATGCTGTTATAAAGGCTAATTGAACATAAAGGGGAATTTAACGTGAAAGCTGTTACTTATCAAGGAATAAAAGACGTTAAGGTGAAAGAAGTACCAAATGCAAAGTTAGAAAAAAAAGACGATGTTCTCGTAAGAGTAACGAGTACTGCTATTTGCGGCTCTGATTTACATTTAGTACATGGCATGGTGCCGAACTTCCCAGAAGGATATATTATTGGTCATGAACCGATGGGTATAGTCGAAGAAGTAGGACCAGAAGTAACAAAGGTGAAAAAAGGAGATCGCGTCATCATTCCATTTAACATCGCCTGTGGAGAATGCTTCTTTTGCAAACATGACCTAGAAAGTCAGTGCGACAATTCTAACGCAAATGGAGAAGCTGGTGCATACTTCGGTTACTCTGGAACCTTTGGCGGTTACCCAGGCGGACAGGCAGAATTATTAAGAGTTCCATATGGGAATTTCACACCGTTTGTAGTACCTGAAGAATGTGAATTAGAAGACGAAAAGTTGCTATTTTTATCCGATATTATTCCTACAGCTTATTGGGGCATTGAACAAGCTGAAGTAAAAAGTGGGGATACTGTCGTGGTGCTTGGTTGTGGACCTGTTGGTTTATTAGCTCAGAAGTTTGCATGGCAAAAAGGGGCGAAGCGAGTAATTGCCATTGATTATGTACAATATCGCTTAGAGCATGCTAAACGTACAAATAATGTTGAAGTGTTTGATTTTTCCAAGCATGCTGACCTTGGAGGACATATAAAGGAAATAACGAAAGGCGGCGCAGATGCCGTTATCGATTGTGTTGGAATGGATGGTAAAAAGAATGCTATTGAATCAATTGAAACTATGCTTAAGTTACAAGGTGGAACATTAGGACCATTAGTTCTAGCAAGTAGAATTGTTCGTAAAGGTGGAACTGTTAGTATTGTTGGTGTTTACGGTACAAGATATAACATGTTCCCACTTGGTGATTTCTTTGCACGAAACATAACACTTAAAATGGGCCAAGCACCTGTCATTCACTTTATGCCGGAGTTATATAAACAAATTGTTGACGATAAATTTGACCCTACTGATATCATCACACACCGTTTACCTTTAGAGAAAGCAGAATACGGCTATGATGTTTTTGATGAGAAACACGATGACTGTATTAAAGTAGTATTAAAACCCTAATATAATAAGGGTCAAAGGCTAATTTTTCATGTTGAACGTCTCTTTAACCATGTGTGCAGCACAGCTTTATACAAAATTCTCTACCGAAATAAAAGATATACCATGTTTTCCATCCATACTATATTATCCTTTAGCACATTTACGTACACCCTATTTAATAACGGTTGGCGTTATAGTTCAACTTGTTAACACAGTCAATTTAATATAGGGGGATTATATATGGATGACTTTTGCTTTTATTGCGATAATGAAGTTGGAGAATATGTCCGCTATGGAGCATTTGTCCAAGAAGACGATCATATAGAAAAAGCACTTTGTCCCGATTGCTATCATGAATGGCTTCAAGGAATAAAAGGATAAGAAAAACTAAATACGAGCTTGGTGAAGCTCGTTTTAGTCTTTTCTTAGAAGCAGTGGAATTTCGCTGTAGCTCTTATAAAGTACTAGTGAGTGCTCTTCTCGCTAGTACGCAAGGCGATAAAATTCCACTGCAAATATATACTTATCTTTTAAAAAAGGGCAGACGGCAACGCCATCTGTCCTTCCTTTTACATATGTTATCTTAAAGTTTTTACCCTGAAGTTTTCCCTTGCTCTGTATAATAGAAATTATTTTTCATCCTGCTTACTAAATAAAGATTCTCTAGGGAGGTACGTACCTCTCGTTCCTCTTACGTCTACTTCTTCTTCTTCAGCTGGATAGTATACGATAAAGTTTTTTAAATTATTTTTTGCCAACTTTTTAGGGAAGTGTTCTAACGGTATATTCCATGCAATCGTTCCTTTTCTCGCACTAAGAATAATAATTAAGTCATCATTCGTTACTTGAGGAACAAATTTAGCATATAGGTAATTCCAGCTTTCTATATAAATTAACGTCGTTGGTGGGTTAGGCTTTACATCCTTCACATGCTTCACATAATGATTTGTATCGTCATTGACGACAAAAATAACAAGTGGAACATTTAGTTTGCTTGCTATCAACTTTATTTTTTGGAAAGCATCAATAAACCCAGGTTTTCGATTTGAGCCTCTTGATACTACCAAGACCACTCTTTTTGCTGTATTTAATGGATCTGAGATTTTTGATACAAGTACTGTTTGTGTTGTCTTATCGATAACTCTATCGATTACACCGCCAAATAGCTGTTTTTGTTTCATTTTAGCATCCCAACCAGCTACGATAATGTTAATCCTTTCTTCCGTAACTGCCCTTGCGATCCCATTTGACACATTTAGATCGACTCTCGTTAAAAGTCTTACTGGCATATCAGCACCAGATGCATACATAACTGCATGACCTAACATTTTTTCCGCCTTCGCTACACCAATTTCAGCAGCATTTTCTTCTTTTTGGACTACAGTTAATGGATACAATGGTTGGTCTTGACTCTGTGACTCTTTAATCATAAAGGAGAGGTCTAGTAAAGACTCCATCGTTTTTGGGTCAGACAGTGGAATTAAAATTCTTTCAGGACCTTCGTTTCTCTTATACGGCTTCTCTTCCTCACTAAAAGCTAATTGTCGGCCAAATTTATCGACAAACGACGGACCAATTATACAAGAGAGTAATATCATAATGATTACCCCGTTGACGGTAGATTGGTCTAGCAAACCTACATTGTAACCGACTAACGTTGCTGCTAAAGTAGCAGCAGCCTGCGGTATTGTTAAACCAAACATCACTTTAACTTCGGTACTAGAATATCCATAAATTTTTCCAATAATATAAGGGGGTAGCGCCTTTCCCGAAAAGAGAGCTAGCAATATTAAAGCGATTAATATAGAAGCACTAGGATCGCTAAATAGTACACGTAAATCCATTAACATCCCGACTGATAGTAAGAAAAATGGAATGAACAATGCATTACCGAAAAAGCGTATTCTATTCATTAGTGGTCCGTAATCTAATACAAGTCGGTTCAGCGCTAATCCTGCCAAAAATGCACCTATAATCGGTTCCACACCAGCTAATAATGCTAAAAACCCAGATAAAAATAATATGACCATCACATACGTAAAGTCTTTTATTCCTTCACTGTTTACATTTTTAAAGTACCATCTTGAAAGCCTCGGGACTCCTAATAATACTAATAGAACAAAGACAGTCAATGACACACATAACGAAATCCAAAAATTTACCGAAATTTCACCGTGAACTGCTCCAGTAATCACTGCTAAAACAAGTAATGCTAACGTGTCAGTTACTAACGTTCCACCCACAGCGGTCGTTACTGCTTTATTTTTAGAAATGCCTAACCTACTTGCAATCGGATAACCTAAAAGTGTATGAGAGCCTAGGATAGAACCAATAAGTATTGAGGCCATCATGGAATACCCCATAAATAAACAAACGATCATGCCAAGACTAAATGGAATACTAAATGAGAGGGTGCCAAAAAGAATACTTCTATGCTTATATTTTTTAAAACCATCTATATCCAGTTCTAAACCAGCAATAAAAATAATGAACAGAAGGCCTACAGTTCCAAGTAAAATTAGCGTTTGATCTCTTTCTAATATATTTAATCCGTTAGGGCCTATGATAATTCCAGCAATAATTGGTCCGATTATGCCAGGAATTCGAAATTTACTCATAATCATTGGTGTTAAGAAGAAGATGAGCATCGTTAAAGCAAATATTTTAACAGGGTCTTGAATAGGTAATTCAACCAATTACACCCCTCCTTTACGCTACAGATGCATCACATTTTATATAGAAAACATGATTTCAGTATCTCTTATATAAACGATTCATATGTAATACTTTTATATTTAAGGCACAAAAAAATATTTTAACAGAGATAACCCTATAAAAACAGTATTAATTATATGATTACATAGCTTGCTAATATTCAACATAGCTGGAACTTTTCATTGATGAGGAAGTAAAAGATGAATTTACCAGCAACTAATACGATGTATTAAAATATAATTTTGTTATAATAGAATACAGGTTTAAGAGAGGAGAAATGTCTCATATGAAAAATAAAGTAATGCTCGTTGATGGAATGGCCTTATTGTTCCGTGCTTTCTACGCAACAGCGATGAGTGGGTACTTTATGGTTAACAGTAAAGGTGTACCTACAAATGCAATACACGGTTTTATCAAGCATCTATTTACCGCAGTGAACACATATAAACCAACACACGTGATTTGCTGTTGGGATATGGGTAGTAAAACTTTTAGAACAGAGTTGTTTCCAGATTATAAAGGGAACCGTGGCGAACCACCTGTAGAGTTAATACCGCAATTTGATCTCGTGAAAGATGTAGTCGATGCGCTTGACATTCCGAATGTTGGTCTAGCAGGATTTGAGGCTGACGACTGTATCGGAACACTCGCTCAACAATTTAAAGAGGAATCAGAAGTATTAATACTTACTGGTGATCAAGACATCTTGCAGCTTATAGATGAAAATGTGCATGTCGTTCTCTTAAAAAAGGGATATGGAAATTACGCTTTATATAAAGAGGACGTTTTTTTAGAGGAGAAAGGAATTACACCACCACAAATGGTAGACTTGAAGGCTTTGATGGGAGACAGCAGTGACAACTACCCTGGAGTTAAAGGAATTGGGGAAAAAACTGCACTTCAACTATTAAAAAAATACGGTACGATCGAAGGTATATTAGAGAATTTACCTAGCTTAACGAAAGCACAGCGCAATAAAATTGAAACAGATTTAGACATGCTGCACTTATCAAGAAAGCTAGCTAAAATCCACTGTGAAGTGGAAGTATCGTGCCCATTAAATACAGCAGCCTTTAACGTCAATCGGACTAAAATGATAGAGAAATTCACAGAGCTAGAGTTTAAGAACATAGATTCTATGATAAGTTAGTTAATGAAAATGATGTACTGACAGTAAGGTTTGTGCCATTTGTCTTTCTGCTATCTTTTTGGTTGCTCAAGGGCGGATGGAGGCGCATTACCTTACTTTTTTCTTTGCTCAAGGGCAGATGGCTGCGCACTAAAAAGGGCGACTTAATGGGTACAAAAACCCTTGTAGTCACCCTTTTAGTTATATTTTTACACACTAAAATATCTGCCTTCAGGATGAGCAAATACCATTGCTGTAACAGATGCTTCTGGTTCCATCATAAATCCATCCGTTAGCTCAATGCCTATTTCACCTGGTTTGATTAAGTTGAACAATTTAGCTTGATCCTCTAGATTAGGACATGCCGGGTATCCGTACGACACACGCACTCCTTCGTATTTAGCACTGAAGCGCTGTTGCATTGTAAAGTCAGCAGGATCAGGGATACCCCATTGATCTCGCATTAAATGATGGACATACTCTGCAAAACCTTCGGCGAGTTCTAATGCTAATGCTTGAATCGCGTGACTCTTTAAATAATCTCCTTGTTCTTTCCATACACGAGCTTGCTCTCTAATGCCACCACCTGCTGTGACGGCTAAAAATCCTACATAATCCATTTCCCCACTATCTACCGAACGAAGGAAGTCAGCCAGACATAAATAAGGGCTTTTTGTTTGCCGTGGAAAGGTAAACCTTTCAAGCACTTTCCCTTTTTCATTCGGATCGTAGACGATAATATCATCACCGTCGGATTGTGCAGGGAAGAATTGATACATGCCATTTACAGAGATGCTACCTTCTTTGTCACCTTGAACAAGCAGTTCCTCTACTAGACCTTTAAGTTCCAGTGTTTTCGGATCCTTTTTTTCTAGCCTTCTTTTTATATTTCCTTGTACACCTAAGTGACTACACAATAAAGTTTGCCAATTTAGATACGGTGTTAAATGCGGTAAAGAAAAGTTCCTTAAAATATGCTTGTCTAAGTCAGGTGGTGTGTGTATTGGTGCTGTACGGGAGACGTTTGATCTCACCTTTACAGCTACTTCTGGCTCAGCCTTTTTTGTTTCCTTCGCTTTGCTAATAGCAATGTTTTCAAGTTTTTCTTTATGAGCGGTTACGAGCTTTTCCCTCTCCTCTGGCTTTTGTAGCTGGTTGGCAATGTGTAAACCATCCATTGCATCCTTTGCATACATGACAAGCCCCTCATATTCTGGAGAAATTTTATTATCTGTAAATTTACGTGAAAGTGCTGCACCACCTACTAGAATCGGGATCGAAACCTCTGATTGCTTTAAGTCCTGTGCTGTTAGCATCATTTGTTGAGCTGATTTTACAAGTAGTCCTGATAGACCAATCATGTCTGGTTTTTCTTTACGAACTGCATCAATTAGCGTTTGTGAAGTGACTTTAATTCCTAGGTCAACGACTCTAAAACCATTATTGCTCAGTATAATTTCTACTAAGTTTTTTCCTATGTCATGTACGTCACCTTTCACTGTCGCTAGAATTACTTTTCCTTTTCCACTATCGTCCTTCACTTCCATAAAGTCTTCAAGATATGCAACTGCCGCTTTCATGACTTCTGCGCTTTGAAGTACTTCTGCAACGATTAATTGGTTTTTATCAAATAATTCCCCTACCTTTGCCATTCCAGTCATGAGTGGACCATTAATAATTTCAAGTGGGTCGGAAAACTTCTCTAATGCCTTTTCTAAATCAGGAATGAGTCCTTCCTTCGTTCCTTCTACGACGTAATGAGCTAGTCTTTCTTCTAAAGGAAGGTTATTTACTTCTTTTTTGACAGTCGATTTTTTTCCTCGGTAAAACTCTACAAGCTTCGCTAACGTTTCGCTGCTCGTTTTAAATAAAAGTGTTTCTGCCATTTCTATCTCTTCAGGCGCAATTGAGGCAAAACGCTCTAGCTTTTCTGTATTTACAATGGCATAGTCAAGTCCAGCCTTCGTACAGTGGTATAAATACACCGCATTTACAATTTCTCTTCCTACAGGCGGAAGACCAAAGGACACGTTACTTACACCAAGGATCGTTAAACAATCAGGTAGTGCTTCTTTGATTAACTTAATACCATCGACAGTTTCCTTTGCCGCCCCAATGTATTGTTCATCACCAGTACCTACTGGGAAAACTAATGGGTCAAAAATGATATCCTTTGGGTTTAAACCATATTTATTAACAAGTAAATCATAGCTTCTTTTCGCAACTTCTAGTTTTCTATCCGCTGTCGTTGCCATTCCAATTTCATCTATCGTCCCTACTACTACCGCAGCACCGTACTGACGGATTAAGGGAGCAACCTTTTCAAAGCGTTCTTCTCCATCCTCTAGGTTAATAGAGTTAATGATCGCTTTTCCTTGCGAATACGTAAGGGCTTTTTCGATGACTGCATCATCTGTAGAATCAATCATTAAAGGAACCTTTACTTTATTAATGACTTGCTGTAAAAAATGCTCCATGTCCTCTAATTCTTCGCGGTCAGGATCGGCTAAACAAATGTCAATAATGTGTGCACCGTTTTTCACTTGTGCCCTTGCAATTTCTGATGCCTCTTCGTACTTTCCATCAGCGATGAGGTTTTTGAATTTTCGTGAACCGATGACATTTGTTCTTTCCCCTACCATAAGAGGTCTCATATCTTCATCATAAATAAGCGGTTCTATACCAGAAACAGCATGTGGGTGGTCCTCTGGAACCTTTCTTGGACTAAATGGTTTAATTGCGTCCGCTAAAGCTTTAATGTGAGCTGGTGTTGTACCGCAGCAGCCACCGACCATATTAAGCCAACCTTTTTCTGCGAAGCCTGCAATCTTCTTCGCTAACGATTCAGGTGATTCGTGATAATTTCCTTCTTCATCTGGTAGACCTGCATTCGGATAACAGCTTACAGCTGTTGTTGCTAAATTGGATAAGGAGCGAATGTGCTCTCTCATAAATTCAGGCCCAGTCGCACAGTTTAAACCGACCATTACTGGATTCATATGCTCTAAAGATAAGTAGAATGCTTCGATACTTTGACCAGCTAATGTTGTTCCCATCGGTTCAATCGTACCTGAAACGATTAGCGGTAATGTTTTACCTAGTTTTTCAGATGCACGCTGAATTCCTAAAAAGGCAGCCTTCACATTTCTCATATCTTGAGACGTTTCCAAAAGTAGCACATCAACTTCACCACGAATTAAGCCTCTCGCTTGTTCCTCATATGTGTCAATGAGCTGTTCGAATGTAACGCCCCCGGTGACTGAAATAGCCTTTGTCGTCGGTCCCATAGCACCAGCAACGAATCTTGGCCACTCAGACGTAGACCATTCATCAGCTGCTCTTCTTGCAAGCTGAGCCGACTTAAAATTAACTTCTTCTGCTATATGACCTAAGTCATAATCATCTAAAACAATACTTGTTGCACCAAAAGTATTTGTTTCAATGATATCTGAACCTGCTTTAAAATACTCATGGTGAATGCGTTCTACAACATGGGGCGATACAATGTTTAAATATTCATTACACCCTTCATACTCTTCGCCCCCAAAGTCTTCTGCGGTTAAATTTGCTTGCTGGAACATCGTACCTGTAGCACCGTCAAAAATTAAGATTTTCTTTCTTAGCTGTTGTTCAAATAATGTTGCCATCATACACCTTCCTTATTGGCCCTGCTTGTCGATCTGTTGCTGCACTCGTTTTTTCCTTAATGTAATTCGTCAACTCTACCGTAATTTCGTATTTAGTAAATGGCGTAATTAAATAGATGCCATTAAAATAATGAAGTGCCGTATCAATTAAGTTCTTCGCAATGGCGATCCCCTCTTGCTGTGATCTTGCTTTATCCTCTTTATGAAGCGCCATTGCCTGGCGAATATCATCGGTTAGCTTTATTCCAGGTACCTCGTGGTGTAAAAACTCTGCATTCCGATAACTAGTCAGTGGCATAATCCCTAAATATATTGGGGCCTTAATATGCTTCGTATGTTCATATATATTTTCAATTTGTTTTTCCGAATATACAGGCTGTGTCATAAAGTAATCAGCGCCACAATCTATTTTTTTCTGTAGCCGTTCTACTGCTTTATCTAAATGGCGCACATTCGGATTAAATGCAGCTGCGACTGTAAAGTTCGTTTTTTTACCTAGCGGCTTCCCTGTAAATGACAGTCCTTCATTACATTGCTTAATCATTTGAATGAGCTCAAACGAAGATAAATCATATACAGATGTAGCCCCAGGAAAATCGCCAACCTTTGCTGGGTCGCCTGTTATTGCTAACACGTTATCAATTCCTAGCGTTGACAGCCCCATCAAGTGAGATTGTAATCCAATTAAATTTCGATCGCGACAAGTAATATGAGCGAGTGGGGTTACTTGTAATTTTTCTTTCAATATTGTCGACATACTTAAATTACAAATACGAGGATTCGCCAAAGAATTATCTGCTAAAGTAACAGCATCTACCCCTGCCTCTTTTAAAGCTTTTGCGCCTTCAAGAAACTTCGTCGTTACTAAATCTTTAGGTGTATCGAGCTCCACGATAATAGAACTTCTCGTTTTTACAACTTCATTTAGCTTTTCTACTTTCGGTGGCTCTGGCGTCTCAATATGAACAACCGATTTCTGATTAACCGTTATTTCTTTTTCTGTAATAGGCGCCTTTCCTTTTACAGCATCTGCAATTGCTTTAATATGTTCAGGCGTTGTACCACAGCATCCACCTATAAGACTTACTCCTTGCTCCCAAAGTAAATTTGCCGATTGTTGAAAATACTCAGAATTAGATGAGTAATGATATCTACCATTAGAATAGCTCGGTAAGCTTGCATTAGGATACGCTGATAAATAAGCATTTTCAGGAATGGATACTTGTTCAAGTGAACGAATCATATGATGTGGCCCCATTCGACAATTGAGACCAACAATATTTGCACCTAAGTCGTCTAGCGTTTTCATTGCATCATCTACAGAAATCCCACCTTGAACGATTCCTATATCGTGTAATGATACTTGTGCGATTATAGGTAATTGTGTTTCTTTCCTAGCAATCTGTAAAACTGTCTTTAACTCTTCGAAGTCATAGTAGGTCTCAAGTAAAATACCGTCTACTTCTTCCATAAGGAGACAGTATAGCTGCTCTCTAAAACTTCGCTTTATTTCCGTTAATGAAATAGGTTTTCCTGGGACAGCCCTCACGCCACCTAATGTTCCAAGTATATATTTGTTCTCTTCTGAACTAAATGACGACAAGTCGCTTCGATGCTCTTCCAAAGCTGCTTTTGCAAGCCTTACTGCCTTCGTATTGATGTTCTTCACTTGATCTTCTAAACCGTAGCGCAGTAATTTTTCATAATTTGCTCCGTAAGTGTTCGTTTGAATTACTTGGGAGCCAGCAGCTAAATATGCTCCGTGAATCTCTTTAATTTGATCGGGATGGGACAGATTCATTTCTTCAAAACAATTCCCTACACCATAAGAGTAAAGTAGTGTTCCCATTGCTCCATCTGCAACAATGACTTGTTTTTTTAAATCGTCTAAAAGCCCCATTACAAAGCTCCCCTATCTACCGCTAAGTTAGTTTCCTTCTTTTTAGTTGCTTTTCTTATATGTTGAAAGGCTTGATTAAAGTCTTTAATTAAATCTTCTGTATTTTCCAAGCCTGCAGATAGTCTTAGTAAGCCGTCTTCAATTCCTCTTTTATAACGTTCTTCCTCCGGCATTGCCGCGTGTGACATTTTAGTTGGATAAGAGAGGATCGATTCTACAGCTCCTAGACTTACCGCAAAAACAGGTATTTCTACAGCATTTACAAACTCTCTCACAGCATCTACATCCTCTAACACAAACGATAATACAGCTCCCGCTCCGCTTGATTGACTAAAATGTATCTCTCTGCCTTCATGATTATCTAGGCCAGGATAATAAACCTTCTTTACTTCTGGGATTTCCTCTAAGTATTTTGCTAATTCAAATGCAGTTTGCTGTGACTCTTTCATTCGTACATGAAGCGTTTTTAAACCTCTTAGAACGAGCCAGCAATCTTGTACACCAAGCACTGCTCCGAACGTATTTTGTAAAAAAGCTAGCTGGTCGCCAAGCTCTTTATCCTTCGCAACAGCCAAGCCTGCTACAACATCACTGTGCCCTGAAATAAATTTAGTGGCACTATGTAATACGACATCTGCCCCTAATTCTAGCGGTTTTTGTAAGCTTGGTGTTAAAAATGTATTATCAACAAAAGTGTAACAATTGTTTTCCTTTGCTATTTCGCAAACTGCTTTGATGTCTGTAATTTTTAATACTGGATTTGACGGTGTTTCTATATAAATCACTTTCGTATTCGGACGTAGCTTTTGTTTTACTTCTTCTAAATTTGTCGTATCTACAAAGTCATAATCGACACCAAAACGTTGTAACACTTGGGAAACTAACCGGAATGTACCCCCATATACATCCTCAGCGATGAGAACGTGGTCTCCTTTGGAAAGAAGCATAAATGCAGTAGAAATAGCAGCCATTCCTGAAGAAAATGCTAACCCTCTCACTCCTCCCTCAAGCTCGGCAATTGTTTCCTCTAACACATCTCGTGTCGGATTCCCAGAACGAGCATAATCGTATTTGCCGAATTCGTCTAGATCAAATTGATGAAATGTAGACGTATGATGAATCGGTGTACTAACTGCACCTGTCTCCTTATCGACAGAATGTTGGTTATGAATCAGCTTCGTTTCGAAGTGAAATTGTTCTTTACTCATTTGTCTCCGCCTCCTCTAAAGCAATTGCTAGCGCATGATCTAAATCATTTAACAAGTCTTCCGCCTCTTCAATGCCTACAGAAAACCTTAATAAGTGGTTACATACTCCATTTTTAATGCGAACTTCTTCTGGAATATCCATGTGTGTTTGTGTAGCTGGATATGTGATGAAGCTTTCTACTCCGCCTAAGCTTTCTGCAAATGTAATAAGCTTTAAATTTTTCAAGATCGTATTAATCCATTGATCATTTTTTACACGGAATGATACCATCCCACCTTTTCCTGGATATAACACATCTGATATTCCGTCGTGTTTTTGTAAAAACTGTACTACTTTTTTCGCATTCTCTTCATGCTTTTTTAACCTTAAGCTTAATGTTTTCATTCCTCTAATTAATAGCCAACTATCCAATGGTCCTAATGTAGCACCTATAGCATTATGGAGAGTAAAAAGCTTTTCACTAAGCTCCTCACCTTTAGCTACGATTAATCCTGCAAGCACATCATTGTGGCCGCCTAAATACTTCGTTGCACTGTGAATAACGATATGTGCGCCAGCATCGATTGGTTGCTGTAGCAGAGGGGTATAGAAAGTATTGTCAACGATATATAATAAATTGTATTTTTCTGCAATATCACCGAATGCTTCAAGGTCAGCCTCCTGCATGAGCGGGTTCGTAGGTGACTCAATAAACAGTGCTTTCGTACGCTCTGTAATGAGGTTTTCAAATGATTTAGGACTTCTTATATCAGCATAGAAAAACTTCAATCCATATTGATTTAAAAGCTGCTCAAATAGTCGATACGTTCCTCCATAAAGATCTTGGGATACGATGATTTCATCCCCTTGCTTAAATAATCCAAAAATAGTGTGGATAGCTGCCATTCCTGAGCTACAAGCATATCCTCTATCACCTTTTTCTAGTGAAGCAATCGCTTCTTCTAGTATTTTTCTCGTAGGGTTAGCGGTTCTTGTATAATCAAACCCTGTTGACTCACCAATTCCTGTATGCTGATAAGCTGTTGAAAAATATACAGGTGGATTTACAGCACCAGTTACAGGATCTTTTTTATTTCCTATTTGAACAAGTTTTGTTTCTATACAACAATCTTCACCTTGATTTCTTTTCATTAATTGTTCCTCCCTAACTTGATGACTCTTTAAATAGATGTTTGATTATGAAGCTAGTGCGTAAACTAAAAAGTCGACCTCTGCTAGAAGAGGTCGACAGTAGAATAGTTGAGAATGGTTAGTAATCCACGTCGGACCCCTCATCTTTCAGAACGTATTGTTCTGCTGGATTTGGCACCTGTTGAACAATTAAGTTCAATGGTTGCCGAGGCGTCAAAGGGCCAGATCCCTCAACCTCTCTTGATAAGAGTCCATCAATATTTATTTATAGGTGATTATATACTCCGAAAAACTTGAAGTCAATGAAAAACGAATATTTTGTGAAAATAATTAAAAGTTGGAGTATCTTCAGCACACACCTTAGAGGTTGACTCAAAAAGTAAAAATTCGACCTTTTGAGTCAACCTCTATTTTAGTCTTCTTGAAATAATGCTGTCGATAAGTATCTCTCACCTGTATCTGGTAGTATAACAACAATCGTTTTCCCTTTATTCTCTGGTCGCTCTGCAACTTCCTTTGCTGCTTGAATGGCAGCACCAGAAGAAATCCCTACTAATAGTCCTTCCTCTTTTCCAATTTGACGAGACGCCTTAAAAGAAGCTTCGTTACTTACTTTTACAACTTCATCAAACACTTCCGTATTTAGAACGTCAGGTACAAAACCAGGTCCAATCCCTTGAATTTTGTGCGGTCCTGGTGTTCCACCACTTAATATAGGAGAATCAGTAGGCTCTACAGCAACTGCTTTAAATGATGGTTTTCTTTCCTTAATGACTTCAGATACGCCAGTGATTGTCCCTCCAGTTCCGATACCACTTACGAGAAAATCTACACTACCTTCCGTATCTTCCCAAATTTCTTCAGCTGTCGTATTACGATGTACTTCTGGATTCGCTGCATTTGAGAATTGCTGTGGCATAAATGCATGAGGAGTAGATTGCACTAGCTCGTTCGCTTTTGCGATCGCTCCTTTCATCCCTTTGGCACCTTCAGATAAAACGAGATTTGCTCCTAATGCTTTTAGTAGATTTCTTCGCTCGATACTCATCGTATCCGGCATTACTAGCGTTAGTTTGTATCCTTTTGCTGCACATACAAATGCAAGTGCAATCCCTGTGTTGCCACTAGTCGGTTCAATAATTTCTGTATCCTTCGTAATGAGACCCTCTGTTTCTGCCGCTTCGATCATTGCATTCCCAATACGGTCCTTTACGCTTCCAAGTGGATTAAAATACTCTAGCTTTGCAAGAACTTCAACACCTGTAGCATCACTAATCGCATTTAATCTTAAAAGTGGTGTTCTTCCAATCAATTCAGTTAGTTTTCTAGCAATTTTAGGTCTTTGTAGTACAGATGACATGTCAAATTCCTCCTTTTAGTATGTAGCTTGTTAACTCAAGTTTACAAAATCAATGATACTTTTGTACGCTAATCTAGCCCTATACGATTCATATTACATATGAACGACTTCGGAAAAGTATTGATGAGTTTCTATCTCATTAAACCAAGCTATTTTTTCACGCATTTTCACGACTTCACCTACAACAATAATGGCTGGTGATTGAAAACCTGCTTCTTGAACACGGTCAACGATATTATAAAGCTCCCCCGTTAGCGTTTCTTGATTGTCACAAGTACCCCACCTTACTAAAGCAACTGGTGTTTCTGGTGGCTTACCAAACTGAATTAGCTTCTTTTGAATTAAAGCTATATTATGAACCCCCATGTAAAAAACAAGTGTATCGATTCCTCTAGCTAGGCTCTTCCAATTAATGTCTTGTTCCTTCCCATCTTCTCGCTGATGTCCCGTGACAATTGCGACAGAGGAACTTAAATCTCGGTGAGTAAGAGGGATGCCAGCATAAGCTGGTGCAGCAACACCAGATGTTATTCCTGGAACGATTTCAAATGGGATATGATTTTCTACACAGCATTCCGCTTCTTCTCCAACTCTACCAAAAATACAAGGATCTCCACCTTTTAATCTCACAACCCTTTTACCAAGCTTCGCATGATCAACAAGTATTTGATTGATAGACTCCTGTGGAATTGCATGATATTTCGGGAGCTTCCCACAGTAAATAAGTTCTACATTTTTTTTACCATAGACGAGTAACTCTTGATTTACTAATCTATCATAAACGATCACATCCGCTTCCTTTAACAGTTCAGCACCTTTCACTGTAATCAGCTTCGGATCGCCTGGTCCTGCGCCAACAAAAAACACTTTTCCCCTATGCTGGTTCACTTCATCCACCCCTCTCATGTTGTTTTACTCCACCCCTTGGTTCAGTACGTAAGCTGCTCCATTTCCTACTTTTTTCTTCTCAAATAACGTTAGCTCTTCTATTTGAGGGATTTTCATATATGATTTTTCAAGCTCAATTTCAGCCAATTGAAATGCCTTTTCTTCGTCATTAGCGACAACAATAATATTAGCTGTATGGTCTCTATTGATTAACGCTTCAAAACGATATATATTCATGGTATTATGATCCTCTTCCTTAACTATTGACAAAGCTTTCACTGTTTAAAATCGTATTCAACTTCTCCTGTAAGCTTTCAACCCCAATTCGCTTGTAAAAATCATGGAATGTTTCCCCTAATAATTTTTCGTCAGCGAAGTAAGTTACAAACTGGCGTAGTACTTCATTTAGATCTTCAGCCAATATTTTCCCTTTTAATTTTTCATTGAATTGTGCGTTAGTCGTAAGCGTTCCACCTACGTATATTTCAAAAGCCTCTACCATCTTTTTCTCTTTATTTTTCATCAATATTCCCTGTAAACCAATGTCAGCAATTTGTCTCTGACCACAGGAATTCGGGCATCCAACCATATGAATTCGTACAGGTACGTCTAGGGAGACTTTTTCATCTAAATAGTTAGCAATATCTCTCATTCTTTCCTTCGTTTCTACTAATGCCAAATTACAATATTCAATACCTGTACATGAAACAGAATAGCCAATAAATTTAGGTGGATTTAGCGTAATTCTATTAAAAATAGATTCTTGTAATAGCGACTCTACATCTTCATCTTTTACATTAGGAATGACAATATTTTGTGAGTTACACGTTCTGAGCTCTCCATTTCCATAATGCTTCGAGATACGAGCAAGCTCTAATAATTCATTTGCATCCATTCTACCAACAGGAACGTTAAAACCGATGTAGCTCAAGCCATTTTGCTTTTGTTGGTGAACACCGTAAAAATAGCCGGCGTTCCAGTTCCCAAGTTTGTTTTCACCTTTATCTAATAAAGATACATATTCTAAAAGCTTTTCCTTGAACTTTTCTGTTCCCCAATCTGCAATTAAAAACTTAAGTCTTGCACGATGTCTTTTCTCACGGTAACCAAAATCTCTATAAATAGTCGTAATAGCAGTTGTTACTTCCTTTACCTGCTCTGGTCGAACGAAAACATCTACCTCTTCTGCTAAATATGGCTTAGAGGATAGACCACCACCAACGTATACATGGAATCCATTTACTTCTACTCCATCAATTACTTTAGTAGCAGGAACGAAGGACAGACAGTTAATTTCTGCATTTTGAGCATTTTGAACGTTTCCTGATATCGAAATTTTAAATTTACGTGGCAAGTTTGAGAACTGCTCATTTTTTTGAAATGACCAATATACGTCCTCGACAATATTTCTTGTGTCTACCGTTTCATTTGGATCAATACCGGCTAAAGGATTACCGACGATCGTTCTCATAATATCTCCACATGCCCCTACAGAGGATAAACCTACTTTTTCTAGGCGACTAAATATATCTGGGATTTGCTCAATCGTTAGCCAATGGAATTGAATGGCTTGGCGAGTCGTAATGTCGACAACGCTGCGACCATAGTCTTTTGCAATTTCCGCTAACGCAACAGTCTGCTCATTTGTTAAGATCCCGGATGGTACATTGACTCGCATCATGAAATAGCCGTCTTCCTTTGGCTTTTGTAAGTAGAGACCTGCCCATTTAAATAGATTCCACTGATCTTTAGGGATTGATTCAAAACCATCTTTTGCATATTGAGGAATATCATTTAGTATTTCTAGTCCATCTTTCTCTAGCTTTAACTTTTCTTCTTTACTTAGTTTTTCATTATCAGCCCAAACTTTTGTATAACTCATCGTCACCCTCCATTAAATCACTTTTAATTCTTTCAAATGTGCTACAACTTTATTAACTGAATCATCTATCAGTTCCTTGTCTGTTTCAATTACAACCTCAGCATTTTCTGGTTCCTCATACGGTGCACTAATTCCCGTGAATGCTGGAATTTCCCCATCACGCGCTTTCTTATAAAGGCCTTTCGGGTCACGACGCTCGCATTCATCTAACGCACATTTTGTATAGACTTCATGAAACTCGCCGCTCTCTAGAAGGCTTCTCACTAATTGGCGGTCTTCTCGATAAGGAGAAATAAAAGCAGTTAATACAACAATACCTGCATCAACGAATAGCTTAGATACCTCTCCAATTCTTCGAATATTTTCTTTTCGATCGTCAGGTTGAAAACCGAGCCCTTTATTTAAACCATGGCGAATGTTATCCCCATCAAGGACATACGTTCTAATACCCTGATCATGCAGCTTTTTCTCCACTGCGTTCGCCAATGTTGATTTTCCTGAACCCGATAGTCCAGTAAACCATACGACACTTCCTTTATGATTATTGAGCGATTGGCGATCTTCCTTTGAAACCGTCGTGTTATGCCAATGAATGTTTTCAACTTTTTCCTGTTGGCTCATACCGTCACCTTCATTCCACGTATCAACACTTGAACAACCTCATGTCGACTAAACTCTGGTGGTGGTGTTTCTCCATTTTTGAGCATTTCTCTCACTTTTGTTCCAGATAAGATGACACGATCTTCTTTACTATGTGGACACGTTTTCGTCGATGTCATATTACCGCATTTTTTACAGAAGAAGCTATGCTCAAAGAACAACGGTGTTATACCTAACTCTTCCTGTGTGAAATGATTAAATATGAGCTGCGCATCGTAAGTACCGTAATAATCACCTACACCTGCATGATCTCTACCTACAATAAAATGCGTGCAACCGTAATTTTTTCTGACTAGTGAATGAAATATCGCCTCTCTAGGCCCTGCGTACCTCATCGATGCTGGGAAAACTGCTAAAAATACTCTATCAGCTGGGTAGTAGTTTTCTAGTAACACTTCGTAACTTTCCATCCGTACATCTGCAGGAATATCATCCGCCTTCGTTTCACCTACTAGTGGGTTTAAAAATAACCCATCTACAATTTCTAAAGCCGTTTTTTGAATATACTCATGTGCACGATGAACTGGATTACGTGTTTGAAATCCAACAACTGTTTTCCAACCACGATTTTCGAATGTTTTACGCGTCTCTATTGGTGTTAAGTAATATGTCGCAAACGACTCCTTCTTCGGAACCTTTACCAACGTTATTTGCCCAGCTGCATAAACATTACCTCTATCATAGAGCTTCTTTACACCTGGATGTGCCGTTTCTGTTGTTTTATACACATGGTCGGCTTCTTCCAATTTATTCGGGGTAAAAAGCTCAGATAACTCTATTATGCCATAAATAGTACCCTCATAGGATAACTTTGTTTTTTGACCAACTTTCAAACTATTTGCCGTTTCTTCTGAGATTGGTAAAGTAATAGGAATACTCCACACGGTCCCATCCGCCAACCTCATATTTTGAACAACGGATGTATAATCTGCTTCACTCATAAATCCTTTTAGAGGACTGTATGCCCCATTGGCGATTAGTTCCAAATCTGAAAGTGCTGTTCTATCAATCTCTATCGTTTGAAAAACATCTGAATAATCATATTGCTCATTTATGCGATGAATAAGTGTTCCTCCGTGCGGTTGACTCAAAGTCATGCTTATTTCCCCTCTCATGTTATTTTGTGTGTAATCCACATTCGGTTTTATTACTCCCGGACCACCTTCCAGCCCTTAAGTCCTCACCTTCCTCTACTGGGAAAGTGCATTTGCTACAGCCAATACTTGGGTAGCCTTGATCATGTAGCTTATTGTACGGCAAGTTAAACAAATGAATATACTCCCAGATTTCATCCCATGTCCAATGGATAAGTGGACATATTTTGATAGATTGAAACTTATCATCCTTATTTACAAATTGCGTATTTGCTCTCGTCGGTGATTGTTCTCGTCTTAACCCCGACAACCATGCTTTACTCCCTGACAATACAGACTTTAGCGGAGTATTTTTTCGGAGCTTACAGCAAAGGTCAGGATTTTTTATCCATAATTCATTACCATATTGATCTGCTTGTTCCTCTAAAGTTATTTCTGGCTGTTTCAACTCAATACGAAGACTCGGATACTTTTTCTTCATCTGTTCAATTAATTCATACGTTTCATCGAAATGTACGTTCGTATCAAGAAATACGACCTTTGCATCCTTCTTTACTTTACTAATGAGATCTATGAGAACGATCCCTTCTGCACCAAAGCTACACGCATAGACTAAATCATCGTTAAATTGCTCATATGCCCATTTGATAACATGCAACGCGTCATTTTTCATTTTCGCGTTAAGATCAGCGTAATCCTGATCTTTCAAATTTTCATAGAGTAATACTTGATTACTCATCATTAAATTCCTCCTCCTTCGTTATGCACCGACCTTTTTTCTTCCTTCGTTGACCTGTATAAACTAATTGAGCCAAAGGTTGTGACAAAAATACTTATTACGATAATCATCATATACGGATTAGGCATTAATAGTGTATGTATTAAGCTAAAAGAGACAACGAGTGACATCACAGGTGAGACAATCCACACTTTTATGATTTTTTGAATAACTGATTTCTGCCATAATTGAAATCCAGTTTCTGCTGTACCGACCCCAACAATAGCGGAAGTAGTTGCTTGCGTTAACGGTACTGGGATTCCAAAAATGGATGCAACAATGACTAAAGCTCCACCTGTTCCTGAGACCGCAATACCTTGTAGCTTTGATAATTTTGTGATTTTCTTTCCATTTGTTTCTAACACTGCCCCACCTAGTAAGAGAGCACCAAGTGCTACAAACAGTGCACCTAACCATATTCCTAAAGTTTCTTCCATGATGCCAGCCCCTATTAATGGGCCAATTGCATTTGCTACATTGTTCATCCCTGCTGAAAAAGCTTCCACAAATCCAGTAAGTATAAGTAGTATAGAAAGAATTTTCTTCCACTTTGCTCCTTTCAGTCTTCCTGGATATTTTTTTTCGAAGTAACTAATCATTTTCTGAATGCAATAAGCTATTACAAATGCTGCGATTGGAACAATAAGCCAAAAGGAGACAATAAATAGAACATTATTAACAAATAAAGATTGGAAAGCTACGCCAACTCCTACAATAGATCCGATTGTCACTTCACTAGTCGATAGGGGAATCCCGATCATATTTGCGATAAATAAAGTAAGGGTTGCTGAGAATAAAATAATGAGCACTACCTCAACGGACAAGATATTTGCTGGGATTATTCCTTCCCCTACTGTTTTTACCACTTGCCCACTTCCAATAACAGCACCTAAAAAAGCACCTAATCCAACTAATAGTAGCGCTAATCTTTTCTTTTTTATTGCTCCTGCCCCATATGCAGGACCCATCGTCGCAGCCGCTCCGCTAGCACCAATATTCATAGCAAAAAATAACGCAATAATGATCGCAACGTATGTCAAAAACATTTCCCACAACCCTTTCTTCAAACCACCAACCTACAAAACCTATAATTCTTGTAATTCCTACATGTTTACTATGAATTAAACGAAATAAAAAAGACCTCTTATGCAGAGGTCGATATTCTCGTTAACTGAGCAAATCGTCCCCTCATCTATCAGAAAATCATCTGCTGGAGTTAGCACCTTTGAATTCAATGGTTGCCGAGGTCTCTATGGGCCAGTTCCCTAAACCTCTCTTGATAAGGTTCATATTATAAAAATTCTTTGTTACATCATGCCATACATAAAGATATATAGTCAATAGGAATTTCAAAATTTTTAATTCATATACATTAAATTGTGTAAAAGAGGCGAGGATGACTCAAAAGGTTGCATTTTTCCTTTTCAGTCATCCTTACTATTACTTTTTCGAGACATCCACGTCTACACGTTGAGGCACTATAGCCATTTTTGTAATTGAAAGCAGACTACCTTTGGCTCTGTCATCGCTTCAATTGCCGATCTTACACCTTCTCTTCCTAGGCCAGATCCTTTAATACCTCCAAATGGCATTGCATCAATACGATAATCGCTGCTATCATTTACCATAATGCCCCCTACTGCCATGTTTTGAATCGTATAGTAGGCGTTGTCAATATTATTAGTAAATACCCCTGCCTGCAACCCATAGTTTACGCTGTTAGAACGTGCTACGGCCTCCTCTACATTATTAACAGGAAATACAAGAACGACTGGTCCAAATATTTCTTCCTTTGCTATTTTCGCACCTTCTGGAACATCCGTTAATATTGTAGGTTCATAAAATGCACCTGTTCTTTTTCCCCCTGTGTGGAGCTTTGCTCCTCTGTACAGTGCATCATTCACCCACGCTTCTACTCGCTTTGCTTCACGTTCATTTATAAGCGGCCCCATATCCGTAGACTCTAGTAGTTTATCACCGACTTTTAGTTTCGTCGTTTCTTCTACTAGTGCCGTTAAAAATTGATTATAGCTTTCTTTTTCTACATAGATTCGTTGAACGCCGATACAATTTTGCCCTACTGCAGAAAATGCCCCTGAGACACATGCTGCAACTGCTTCAGATTGATTCGCATCATTTAGAACGATGACGGGCGAATTTGATCCTAGTTCCATATTCACTTTCTTTAAGCCAGCTTGCTTTGCAATTTTCTCTCCTGTTTCAAGTCCGCCAGTAAAAGATATCATTTTTACATTTGGATGAGTGATGAGTGTTTCACCTATGTCCTTACCAGAACCGGTGAGGACCGATAAATACCCTTTAGGTAAGCCTGATTTTACAAATGCTTCCGCTAACAATAGTGCACTCAAAGGTGTAACAGAAGCAGGCTTTACAACAATCGGATTTCCTGCTGCAATAGCGGGACCAATTTTGTGTGCAACTAAATTTAATGGGTCGTTAAAGGGCGTTATCGCACCTATCACACCAATTGGAAAACGATAATGATAACCCACTCGGTTTTCGCTACCTTCCATTTGATCAAAATTAATCGTTTCGCCATTCACTCTTCTTGCTTCTTCTGCACTTATTTTAATCGTCTGGATTGTGCGCTTTACTTCTCCTCTTGCCTCCTTGATTGTTTTACTGCCTTCCGTAGCAATTGTCCTCGCGTATTTTTCTTTATTTTCTTCAATGTAGTTAGCAACATTATTAAGAATGCGAATTCTTTCGTGCGTGGGCCAAGCTGCATGATTTTTCAAGACAGAATGCCCTTTATCAATTGCCAATAGCATTTGTTTATTAGAGGCTAAAGGAACTTTTGCAATGATCTCGTTGTTTTCTGGATTATAAACATGAAAGAATTCCTCAGCATCCACCCAGTCTCCAGCAATGAGCATCTTTTCCACCAATACATCTGTATGCATCTTGCACCACCCTCCTTAAATTTCCTAATCCATTATTGATTTTTAAAATGAAGTAAATCAATCAATAATGAATAGGCTGTTTCAGTTAAGCCAGCTCCAGGCCCCGTTAGCATAATTGAACCCGCTAAATCGCATTCATATACAATCGCATTTGTTGCTCCAGAAACACCAGCAAGTGGGTCGTTAATTTCGATTAATTCAGGTTGTACTGATGCCTTTACTTGCCCATTCTCATCACCTTTTATTTTGGCAATTAATCGCCACACTTTGTTTTCTCGTAACGCCTCACTCACCTTCTCATTCGTAATATTACGGATGCCAACACACGGGATATCATTTGCTTTTAACTCCGTATTCATCACGTAGTTAGCCAAAATTGTCGCCTTGTACCTGGCATCAAAACCATCTACATCACTTGTTGGATCTGCTTCTGCATAACCAAGGTTTTGTGCCTTTTTTAAAGCTTCCTCATAAGAACAACCTTTTTCCATTTCTGTAATCATATAATTTGTAGTTCCATTTAGAATACCTCTTATTTCCTTAATTTTATTGCCAGCAAGTGTGACTAACGGTAACCTTAAAGCTGGTGTTCCACTCATCACAGTTCCTTCAAATCCCCAGTACGCATTATTTTCTTTTGCCAATTTGCTCAGTTCTCTGTATGCTAATGCTACTGGCCCCTTATTTGTGGTAACAACACTTTTTCCCTCTTTAAATGCAGCTTTGCAGTGGTCAATTGCTGGTTGCCCCGTTTCCACGTCAGTAAAGGTTACTTCTACAATTACATCTGCATTACTCTTCTTGATCGTCTCTAGACTATCCATCCCCCTTACAAGACCACTCTCATCTGAATACGCTTTCAAGTTTCCTGTCTTATTTATGGTTTCAATCAATCTTGATACATTAAGACCATTAGGGTTGTAGAGAGAACCTTTCATTACATCCGAAACCGCGACTACTTCAAAATCCAAATCATATTTTTTAAAGAATTCATCTTTCTTCTCATACAGTAATTTTGCTAAAGTTTGACCGACTCCACCAAAACCAATAAAGGCAATTTTAGTTGTCATCCGCTTCCCTCCTTACCTCAGTATTTATTAAATCGCAAGCACACGCTGTCAATACTGCCACGCCTATCGGAAGTGCTTTTTCATTTAATTGAAATTGAGGTGTATGCAGCTGAAATTCTTTCTCCTCAAATGCACTACCTAAGAAAAACATAGATCCAGGAACAACAGCTGTCATATGTCCGAAATCTTCACCACCCATACCAAACGGTTCCTCAATTATCTTCATGTCAGGATACAACCTTTTTGCATTTTTCTTCATGAGTCTTGTAATAGCAGCATCATTATATAGGGCTGGTTCCCCTCGTTGAATGGTCAAATCAAAGGTTCCACCAAAAGCTTCACAAATTTTCGCTACCGCTTCTAATTCCTTGATGAGTTGAGATCGAATAGTAGATTTATAGGATCTGATCGTACCACCAATGGTTACTTTTTCAGGTATAACATTTTTAGATCCTTCTGCCTTTAACTCCCCGACACTAATCGTTCCAACGTGTAATGGGTCTATTTTTCTGCTTATCAAACTATATATCCCTTGTAAAACAAAGCTACTAATCCATATTGGATCCACTGTTTGATGCGGATAGCCACCATGACCACCCTTTCCTGAAATCGTTAATTCAAAATTATCGATATTCGCCATGCTAGGACCTTCATTTACTTGTATTTCCCCTACTTTTCTCCAAGGACAAACATGCACGCTAATTATTGCATCAACTTCATCCAATATTCCGTTCTTGATAAAGTAAGGTGCTCCTGTTAGCCCTTCATCGTTTGCACTTTCTTCTGCAGGCTGGAAAATAAATTTTATCGTGCCTTTCAAATTGTCATCCTTCATCTCTTCGTTTAATAACTTCGATGCTCCTAGTAGCATCGACATATGTGCATCATGCCCACAAGCATGCATCACGTTCAAATTTTTAGAAGCATATTTCAAATTTGTTTTCTCTTGTATAGGAAGGGCATCCATATCTGCACGAAGAGCAATAACACGCCCAGGACCATTTGATATCGTAGCTACTATTCCATGTTCTGCAATATTTGTTTCAATGTCAGTGATGCCAAAAGATTTTAGCACTCGCACAATATAGTCGCTCGTGTTAGACTCTTCAAAACTTAATTCGGGATATTGGTGAAAATAACGACGCCATTCTATTAATTCTTGCTTTAAATTTTCTGCGCACTTTGCAATAGTTTTCAACAGATACCCTCCCGTTCTATTATTTTCATAATTTGGATGGTAAAGATTGAAAGGCTTGATCTAAATCACCAATTAAGTCTTCAATATCTTCTATCCCAGCTGAGTAACGAATTAAGCCTTCTGGAATCCCCATTGCCGCTCTCTCTTCAGGTGTACATTCCACATGACTCGTCGTTCGTGCTGGACCAACGATTGTCTCCACTGCACCTAGATTTGCAGCTCTGTTGGCGAACTGTAGCTTCGGTAAGAAATGACGAACTGTATCCATGCCACCTTTGACCGAAAAACTTAACATGCCTCCAAATCCGCGCATCTGTTTCTTTGCAATATCATGCCCTATATGCTCCTCTAAACCCGGATAAAATACATCTTCAACGACATCTACAGTTTTTAAATATTTTGCAATGGCAAGTGCATTTTCATTTTGTTTATCAATTCTAAGCTTCAATGTTTTCATTCCTCTTAACAGTAAATAAGCAGCCATCGGATCCATTGTGGCGCCATTTATTTCACGATAATGATAGATAGCTTCAACTAAATCCTTTGAGCCGCAGACAGCTCCACCTAATGCATCTGCATGCCCTCCGAGAAATTTCGTTGCACTATGAATGACGAGATCTGCACCTAATGCAAGTGGGTTTTGATTAATTGGTGTTGCAAACGTGTTATCTACAATGACAGTCGCTCCTACTTTTTTTCCTGCCTTCGCCATTCTTTCAATATCAGTAATTTTAACAGTAGGGTTTGTTGGAGTTTCCAAATAGAGCACTTTGCACCCCTTCTCAACTTCTTTTTCAAGCGCTTCGTGATCACCTGTGTCACATAAAACGACTTCTACCTTTTTCTTTGGTAAAAATTCAGTAAAAATTTTATTCGTTCCCCCATACGTATCTTTTATTGAAACAATTCGATCTCCAGGGAATAACAATGTATCTAAAGTGTTACTAATCGCTGCCATTCCTGTTGAAAAGCTTGTAACAGCATCTGCATCCTCTAGATTTCTTATTTTTTCCTCAAAAGCCTCAACAGTGGGATTTGTATTTCGCCCATAAATATGCCCCTTTTTATTTCCGATTGCTACTTCATACCATTCATCCATGTCTTCATACCCATAGGAAACGCTGTGCACAACTGGCACTTGTGTTGCACCAAAAGCTAGATAGTCTCTCTCGCCAGCCCAAATAGATCGAGTACCCATTTTGGAATCTCTCATATTCTCTACTCCTCCTTTAATGATCATCATTCATTATGCTTGAAGGCCAAAAAGCTCTTCACCACACTTTTTGGCACCTTCAAAGCTAACTTATTTTTCCGTCATGCTGATTCATCATAAATGGTGGATGGATAATCATATCCCTCGGGAAATTTGTAAACGTCTCGCACCCATTTTCTGTGACTCTAAATGATTCACTTATTTCAATGCCATAATTGTTAAACCATAACGCAGGAATTAAATGAAAAGTCATGTTCGGCTCTAACACTGTATTGTCACCTTTTCGAATACTTGCAGTATGCTCTCCCCAATCTGGTGGATAATTTAAACCTATTGAATAACCTAATCTTGCTTCTTTTTCATATCCACGTTTTGAGATACTGTTTCTCCAAACATTTTCTAGCTCCCCACAAGTTACACCTGGCTTAACCGCATTTAATACTTCATTTACTCCTTCAACAACTACTGGACTAATATTTTTTAGCTGTTCAGAAGTAGAACCTACAGAAATAGTACGTGCAATCGGTACATGATACCGTTTATAGCATCCTGCCAACTCAATAATAACTGTGTCACCCTCCTGGTAAGCTCTATCAGACCATGTTAAATGTGGTATAGAAGTATTCCTTCCTGAAGGTAACAGAGGTACGATCGCTGGATAATCACCTCCATACTCATCGGTACCCGATATCAGTTGAGAGTATATTTGCGCTGCTGTATCACATTCTCTTACTCCCGGCTTAACACTTTGTACCGCCTTATACATTGTTTCTTCCGCTATTTTGCCAGCTTTTTTCATATATTCTATTTCTTGATCTGATTTTACGAGGCGAACATAATTAACTAGAAGTCCTGCATCTTTAAATGTCGCGTCTGGTAGATTCGTTTTTAATACGTCGTAAGCTTTTGCGGAGAAATAGTAATTATCCATTTCTACACCTATATATTTCTTCCTATGTCCCATTTGCTCTAACTTGTGAGCGATATACTCCATTGGGTGATAAAAGGATGATTGTACGTAATAATCAGGATAGGAAATCACATTATCATCGTGTATCCAAGTCGTAGCTCTTGCCCCATTAGCATCTTGATATCTTCCAATCCATACCGGCTGGAGATCCTCCAGCGAAACGACAAGCATTTGATGCACATAAAACGACCAAGCGTCATAACCTGAAAGATAATTTATATTAGCAGGATCTGTTACTAGTAAAACCTCAACCCCCGATTTAACCATTCTCTCTTTCGTTTTCCGTAACCGATCTTGATATTCCGCCATCTCAAACGGTAGCAATGAGGCTCCTCCTCCCTTTATTAAACTTATATCTTTTGTTACTATTACCATATTAAAAAATCACGTTATTCGTAATGTTCATTTTGTATGAACTTTTCAAATGTACTTTTATACAATTTTTAGACAGAAGTGTGTAAAATCGCTTAAAATAAGTAACGAAGCGCTATAAAATGTAGAAAATCTACCTTTTATAGCGCTTCACATTGTTAGATTTTTTAACTGAATTTTTTTAACATCCATAACCTGACACTTAACTCCAATAAAAATAAGTCATCAGAATCGACTAGGGACAAGCCTGTCAGTGATTCAATATTTCTTAATCGATGAAGCAATGATTGCCTGTGTAAATTTAATGCTCGTGCGGTTTGACTCACATTCCCCTTATACTTATTGTAAATAATAAACGTGTATATTAAATCTGTTTGTCTTTTTTCATCATAATCTAATAATGGTTGTAGCGTATCTTTTACAATTGTTGCTATTGCATCTTCTTGAGAAATTGCCATGAGCAAACGATTTATTCTCGTATCGCTAAAAAATGTTCTCTCCCCTAACCCTTTCTGCTGCTTACCAATTTTTAACGCTGTCTTTGCCTCTTCATAACTATTATGAAAAGCATAATGTCCGTCTTTATGGGTAGCAATGCCCCAAGAAAAAGTGATATGAGATAATAACTCATATAACCTTTCTTCAATGTTGTCTAAAAATTGATTCGCTGTTTCCATGTATGGTTGGTTATCGGCTTCTAAAAATATAATAACTTCATCCTCATCAAAAGTCGTCATCGTCCTTCTTCTAAGATTTTTACCGGCTCGCGTGATTTCTTTTTGTAAATAATAGTTCCTACTTTGTAGTGAAGAACTACCTAGACTCTCCCCCTGCACTTTAAGCGTTTTTTTTCGATCGTTATGGGTCATTTCTCCAACTAAGCAAAGATACGGCCTTGCTAAATCATAGCCTAATAACTGAGCCTTTGATATCAACTGCGTTGTCACCTCAGAATATTTTTGTGCTAGCTCTAAAATGAAATTATCTTTCAAACGAACTTCTGTTAGCTCGACTGCATTTTCCTTTACAAAATAAAGTGCACAAGCTGTTAAACTATGATCGAGTACATTCATCACAAAAGTCGTGAGCTTTTCACGGTCGACCGGGTGAAAGAGCAAGCTCCCTTGATTGTGATGATTATTAACAATTGGAAGTAGAAAAAAAATGTGATTATGAACTAAGTATTCTTTCATTTGATGAAATAGTGGATGCTCGCTATATAATACATCCGAAGACGGTATTTGTTGAACGGTACCTTTTTTCTCCCCATTAAAAACTGCTAGCAATTCTTCGTTGAATTTTTTGTTTGCCCTCAATTGCCCAGAGTGATCAATGATCGCTATAGGCATGTTTATATGCTTATATAGGATGCTTGATATATCTTCAAGCCCTTTCTCATGGAGTACACAATTAATGAGTTCTTGTCTCACGTCTTCTGCTTGCTGCCGTTCGCCCTGCTTTTCTTTATGGATCTCTTCAAGAACGATTTGGAGTATTTCACCAAACCTTACTTCCCAAGGGATTTCAATTAACACAAGGTGATGTTTATTTGCGAGCTCTATGACACGATCTGGAATATCATTAATGTACCTACCGGTTGCAAATGCAAGTACAGATGCTCCTGAATCGATAATGTCGTTCACGAACTTCTCGAGTAGTAAATTGTCCCCTTCACAACCAATCCCTGTACTTAGCACAAATTCATTCTTTCTCACAAAGTTTTCCACAGGCACTTCAATGACAGAAATCCATTCAACCATTCTACTTTTTAACCATTCTTTGCCGGTTCTTACTTTTGACGTCTTCATAATTGGCAGCTGGACGATATCCTTTACAGATAAACTCATTGAATCCCCCCCATTAAAGCACCTTTAGCTTTTTGTCTACAGGTTGTGATTACTCATATATTCCTCACATAAGACTTCTAGTAAACTTAATTATATGTATTCATTAACAACCTGTTTTCATGTTTACTTTATATTGAGCAGGGTGAGGGAGTGGTTAACTCAATGGTTGAATGCTAGTTTTTGAATTCACTTCTCAGTGCGTAGCTTTTACTAAAAGTGGGGTGCTAGTAAGGGGATTATGTGGGCACGGTGAGTGTACCATTGCCAGGTCTTCACATATTTGATGGGACAGTTTATTAAAGCATTGCGGATGGTGACCTTGCTATCTTAGCTTCGGCTATTCTTTTTGGAGATCAAGGGAGGATGGCTGCTCCATCTTACCTTCTGCTTCTATTTTTTATGCTCAGGGGCAGATGGCGCTGCTCCATCTTACCTTCGGCTCCTAATTTTTTTGCTCAAGGGCAGATGGCAGCCCCCCCATCTTATCTTCACACACTTTCTATTTGATCAAAGGCAGATGACCCGCCTAACAGATGACACTCACCCAATTCCTTCCTTTAATCTAACAAAAAAAGATGAGGCTAAGGTAAGCCTCACCTCAGAATCTCATCATGTCTAATCCTCATACACTGATAAAGTATGAGCAACTATTTCAGCACCAATAAATTCAATGACAATGTCTCCTTTCGTTGCTCGACTACCATCAGATACCAACTCATAGTAGCGTTTCAAAAGATTGCATCGACTCCGCTTCACTGCATTGAAGGACTAAAAAAGGTAAATATCTAGGACACTGAAAAAGTGAAAGAACATAAGGCCACTGAAAAAGTAAATGAACATCACTTTTTCAGTGTCCTTTTTATATAAGTACTAACGAATTGATTTTAACCATGTATGTGCTATTAATTTATCTCCTTCTGGCGTCATGTGAACACCGTCCGTCGTTAAAGCTCCATGTGATTTTGTTCTTAATGCTTCGATAAAAACATAATGCGTTGGAACGATAATACAATCATATTTTTCAACTAACCGATGAACTGCATGTACATAAGGCTTTAGAAGCTCATTTCCTTTTGACATTACATCTTCCTCTATAATAGTCGGTTCCATTAAAATAATCTTTGCAGCTGTTTTATTTTTCACTTGATCCAAGAGGTCTTCATATATGTTTGTAAATGCCTCAGGATATATTTGAGAAATACTTGGTTGGTCTAGCTGTCTCCACACATCATTGATTCCAATTGAAACGGAAACCCAATCTGGTTGGATGTCGATAACATCTTCTTGCCAACGATCGGCTAAATCTATTACACGGTCACCATTCTCCCCTTTGTTTACTATTTTGATATGCATGCCAGCTTTTATTAATTCATCGCTGATCATTTTAACGTATCCAAAACCTAGACCATTAGGATCTTCATTTCTTCCGGCATGTGTTATACTATCTCCGATAAAAACTATACGATCACCTTGTTTTAGCTTCATTCATGTAACCTCCTAAAGTGTATTATTGCAACAATAACAGTAAAATTGTGATGGTTAAGATACTTAATAAAGTCGAAATTAAAGTTACACTTGATACAAGCTTAGGTTTGGCGTTAAACTCTATCGCATACATCACAATCGTTGCCGCTGAAGGCATTGCTGCCGAAACAATTAACACTTTTGCTAATAATGGATCCATTGGCAAAACTAACGTGATAAAAAAAGCGATAAGTGGAGAAATAAATAACCTAACAGTAACAGCATAGGAAATGTGCCCCCACTGAAACTGCCCTAACTTAATTTTAGCCAGCTGCATTCCTAAAATGATCATTACGGTTGGAATAGTTGCTTCTGCAATAATGTCTATAGTTAAAAATAAGTTTCCTGGTAATTGAAAAGGTACGTATCTTAATAGTAAAGCAAGTAGCACAGCATAAGTAGCGGGCATGTGTAATACAGCCATAACGGAGCTCTTCATTCCTGCGCTTCCTTTCGATGCGTAGTACACACCAAAAACGTTCATGATGATTGATTGCAAAACCATATAAGATACTGCAAAGGCAAAG
The DNA here is from genome assembly GCF_000177235.2 of Evansella cellulosilytica DSM 2522. Lineage (NCBI taxonomy): Bacteria > Bacillati > Bacillota > Bacilli > Caryophanales > Bacillaceae > Evansella > Evansella cellulosilytica. Next base: position 3,588,463 of record NC_014829.1, read on the forward strand.
CCTACTTCTCCATAAGCAAATAAAATGATAGGGGCTCCATAGTTACCTGCATTTTTAAATGCAGTTGATAAGATTAACCCACTCTCTAGTTCTACAGGGTACTTCATCAAGCGACAATATACCTTATTAATGAGAATAAGTGAAAATAATAAAACCAATGCAAAAATAATCATATAAACATATTGAATGTTTAATTCGGCAGTATAAAAAGTCCGAAAAACAAGTGCTGGTACCATTAAATAAATAGCTACCGTTGATATCGGTTTAATCTCAACCTTCTTCCACTTTTGAACTACGAATCCGAGTAAAAATACGAGCAAAACTGGTAATACAACTGATGTAAAAATATTCATATGCATCTCCTAAATTACAAAACTTAAACAAATAGTTTAGTAGCTTCCTTACATATGAAGTATAGCGAATGTAGTTCGCTTGCACAATCTAGAAACTTATTACAATAGCATGGCTTTTTTCTAAAAAAACAACAACTGCCACAGTGGGCAGTTGCAAATTAATTAAGTATTTTTTCACTATCATCCTTCTTTGGATGAATGACTGTGTCATCACTCTCTTCCACTAGTTCTTTATAAGTAGCAATTAGCTGCATCATCGAATAATCTTTTTTATAAATGTTTTTTACGTAGCGCTCTGTTCGTTGTGCAAACCGTTTCCCGAGTGATTGGTTTTCTAATAGTTCTATTATACTTTTTATAAATTGATCGTCTGTTTCACATATGAATGCATCCTTTTCGTCAGTTAAACCAATGCTCTCGTTAACAACATGCGTTGTCACGATTGGGCACTTGTGAACGGCTGCATGCAAAGCCGCATATTGGTAACCACTTCCAAAATCCGCGGGGTTAACATACGCGAAAGCATCAGAATAAAATTGATGGGAGTCTTTTACATTGTTGTTTATCTTTACCCCCTCTATTTTTTCAAGTGTTTCTATTTTTTTTGGTAAATGAGTACCAACAATCCAACATTCAAGATCTTCTATATTCCGTTTTAATGGTGTAAATATATTTTTTACTAACCGATTCGCTGCTTCCATTTCTGCTTGATTATTCATCATACATGAGAATACAATTACTTTTCTATTGCTAGTATGCTCTTCACACTCGGTCTCTTCCAAATATGTAGGAATGACTTTAATTTTTCCATAGTCTACTTTTTTAAGAATTTGTTCTTTATCTTTATTGGAATGAACCATTCCTGCTTTAAAATTCGAATAGACACTATTTTCTATGTTACAAACTCTCCTAAATTGCTCCTTGTAATAAAGCAATTTCAATTTGTTTTGTGTTTTCTCGATATGCTGCTTATAATATGTGCTATCTACATCGATATAATCTACTAAAACAGGGATATCGATTTGTAAGTCGATAATGTTATGTGCAAGTCTCCCTTGGATTTGTATCAAATCATAGTTAGCTTCATCAATAAGTTCTTTTATGACTGTTTTGAGCTCTGGTATATGGAATGCGGAAAAACGAAAGGGGGTGCCATTAAACAAACTCATTATTTTTTGTCGGATTCTTTTTTTATTTAGAGATGTGCTCCACACGTTTCCTGTACTCGTATTGAATAGTTTTGCTAGCACTTTGTCACTTGTTAGCTTATATAGGTGTTGTTCATGACAAAAAAGACAATCGACTTCTATACCTGCTTGTACTAAGCCTTCGATTTGCTGAACTGCTCGAATTTGATCTGCCGTTCCGGGAGTGTACGGCACCTTTTCCGTTATGTATAACACTTTCATAATTAGACTCACCCCATCACCTATTTTTGTTCCATATAAAGAACACATGATGAGTATATATGTTATTATCGCATATTGTAAACGATTATATATTACTGTTTAACGATGTTAATCAACACTTATCTCCTTAAAACTCCATAAATCTCCACATATCTCTTAATTAACTTATATATAGAACGATAGATAATAAGAAAAACTTAAAACAAGCTTGGAGGAATTCGTTTTAAGTCTCTTAGAGGCGGTGAAGAAATAATGCCACATGTCTTTAAAGTTGGAGTGATTACTCTTCTCACTACTACGCGTGCCATCTTTTCCACCTCAAATTTCTTTCTTGTCTTCTAAAAAAAAACACTTAATACTAGCGTCAAGAACCTAGTTTTAAGTGTTTCTTAATATTTTCTAACCCGTACCTATCTATAAACTTTGACATTCTCTCTCTTTTTCTACCGTTTTGTCTATATAATTCTAATACAGCATCTGTTAAGCTATACAATTGAGTAGGCTCTAAATTATCTTGTAATAAGACTGCTGTACGTGCATCTTCACCCTTTGCCTGACCACCTATATATAATTCATAATGTTCATTCCTTTTTATCACACCAATGTCATTAATTAGTGGTTCTCCACATGCATTTGGACACCCAGTATAGGCAGGGCGTAATGTAAAAGGAACTTCTTGTCCCGCTATTCTTCTGTTAAGTTCTATTGCTACTGGCATCCCTTCTTCTTCTGCTCCTTTACAGAAATTACACGTTCTTAAGCTTTTGACGTAGGAGCCAACTTTGTATACGCTAAATCCTTCTTTTTCTAATGAGTGTGTTACTTCATCCACATGACTCTCTTTCACATGAATGATAAGCTGTTGAAATGTCGTCATTTCCACTTCAGAATTTGAATCTAAATATGAACCTAAAGCGACTAATTGCTGAGGTGTCAACTTTGCGCCAAACCCAATACCTCCATTAACCGCTAGTGGTATCGTCTTTTCTTCAGACATATCGTTTCCCCCAAATTTTTACGTCATACAGATACTATTATACGATACCTCACTACGGTATACAACGTAGAAAATAACATGCTAAATGATGGAAGAAACCATTTAGCATGCTCATTACTTTTCTTTATTTTGAGGCTACAGATCGCCTTATTATTATTTCTCCTCTTATTAAAATCTTTTCGATTGGGAAATCAGCATGATTAAAACGCCAAAACAATTTTTCCACAGCTCTCTTTCCAATTGCTTCCTTCAACACTTGAACGGTAGATAACGGTGGCTCTGTATACAAACTAATATCTAAATTATCAAAGCCTGTAACTGAGCACTCCTCTGGAACACGGATATGATGTTGATGTAACGTTTCCAAAACTCTTTGTGCGATATCATCATTAGCACAAACGAAGGCAGTAGGGAAATCCTGATTCCCTTTCTCCTCTTCAATCCAATTAGAAAACTGCTCTGCAAATTGATCCGTATAGGCGATTTTTAACGGTTCTTGAACGGAACTTTGAAGACCAGCTTGCTCTAATGCTGTTCGATAGCCTAAAAATCTATCATAAAAACTTGAAGCAAATCCAATGTCACCAACAAAAAGTACATTTTCATGTCCAATAGTGACGAGGTGTTTCGTAAGCTTATATGTACCGTCATAGTTATCAATAAATACAGAGTCTGCTGCAATCAATGGGTCCTCATGGTCCACTAAAACCATCGGAACGTGTAACTGCTGCAAATCTAGCATCATCTCAGTAGAAATATGTCCTACGCAAATAATCCCCTTGACCCCTTTAGTATTAATCATGTCCTTAAAAGGCTGCTCCTCAGTAACAATGACAAGTCCCCAATTTTTGTCATGAACACCATCTGATAATCCTTCAATAATCTTCCCCCAATAGGAGGATTGGTTTTCATAATGACGATTTGGAATAACCCCTAAAACAAAGGATGTATGATCATTCGGTTCGCTATCGGGTTGCATTGGGACATTCTCATTATTTTTAAAGTAACCTAGCTGTTTCGCAACGAATAATATCTTTTGTCTCGTTTTATCACTTACGCCTGGCTTCCCATTTAATGTTTTAGAAACTACATATTTTGAAACACCTGCAGTGTGGGCAATTTGCTGCATCGTTACTTTTCTTCTTGACACATTGTTCACCTCAATAAGTTAATTTATTGATATAATTTAAAGCTGTTTTCGTAAACTTTGTTGTTTTTTTAGGCTTGGTGAAACGAAAGGTGGCGACTCCAGCGACGAGCGTTACATCACGATTAAGCTTCGAGTTGTCTCGACGGATACAACTCCAGAGCATTGCATGTAGAGGAAGAGACAGGTTGAGAGCTGAAGATCCGTCGGGGCGGGGAGGGATTGGAAAAGGTAAATATCGACCTTTTCCAGTCCCACTTGAAGCATTGCCCGCGGAAAGCGTCCACCTGTAGTGGAGCCAAGCAAATAAATATTCTTAAAAACAACAATCTATGCGAAATGAGCCTACTTTAAAGTACCTAGTCTACAAAAAAACGGGAGTTATTTTTGTTATTACCTCTGTTATCATTGTAGCATACTCCGCCAGAAAAAAGAAAGAGCATGTCTATTCATGTCAAATGACATTTATGACACACTCTTTCTTTACTACAATATTAGCGCCAATACTTGCGCTGCTAATGCTACAAAAAATAAAGCAAACGGATAAGCTGCCGCGTATGCAATAGCAGGATCATCTGTGTCGATGAGATTGTTACAAGCACCGAGACCAGGTGTACTAGTCATCCCACCACATAGTGCTCCTAGTGAATGGATAATACTGAGTTTAAATAGCTTTTTCGCAATAAAATAGCCGAGAAATATCGGAACAATTGTAATAATCGCGCCGCCAATGATTAACCGGAACCCTTCATTTATCACGACCTCTACTAAGCCGCTCCCTGCATTCGTCCCAGCACCAGCTAAAAATAAAACGAGTCCTAAATCTCGAATGACGCGATTAGAAGGCTGATAAAAACGTGCATGAATCGGACCTAATTTCCCGAAGTGACCAATCAAAATTGCGACGAAAAGAGGGCCACCAGCAACTCCTAATGTCATACTTCCAATCCCTGGAATAGTAATTGGGATCATACCTACAAAAATACCTAAAAGTAAAATAAGACTGAGCGACAATATATGGACATTCGTTTCTGAATGCTGTCTTTTACCAAAGAGATTTTCAACAAGCTTTAACCTTCGTTCACTACCAACGACAGTCAAAATATCTCCACGCTCAAATCTCCAAGAAGGATTTTGATTAAATTCGAACCCTCCTCTTTCCATTCGTGTTACATTCACACCGTAATTTGCTCGAAGCTTTATTTCGCGTAAGTTTTTACCGATTAACTCTTCAGATTCTACCGGTATTTTTTTTATCTTTAAATTATCTTTATACTCTATTCTAGTACGTACTTCAGATCCGACTTTTTCCTTTAAGGTGTCTAGATCTTCAGAAAATCCAACAGCAATTAGTTCGTCTCCTTTTAAAATCACAGTATCATTACGTCCTAAAAAGCTACGATCACCACGGATCACCTTACTAATGACGACAGAACTATTTTGATTTAGCTTTAGCTCCTTTAAAGTTTTCTTATGCAGTTGTTCATTTTCAACTTTAAACATCTTTGATTTCGGTGATCCTTTATGCTTTACAGGACCAGTCGTACGTTTTAAATCCTTTTTCAAATCAGTCTTTAACATTCGCGGCAACAACTGTATAAATAATACGACAGCGATAACACCAAATGGATAGGCAATTCCGTAACCAACTGACGCAATAGGATCATTCGTAGCTTCTAATGCTGCTGCAAGACCTGGGGTACTCGTTAGTGCACCTGTCATTAAGCCGATACTTAATGGGGCTGACAATTGAAAAACTTGTGCGACGATAATCGTCGTAATGGAAGCAATCAATACGATAAGAAACCCTAAAATGCCAAAAACAATTCCTGTACTTTTTATCATCTTAAAAAAACGCGGTCCTGCTTGTAAGCCGACTGCAACAATAAAAAGACTAAGTCCTAAGTTTTGTACAGTGCTAGGAATAATATAGCCAAAATGGCCAAACACCATTGCGGCTAGTAACACGCCCGATGCACCTAAATTTAATCCTTTAATCGAAAGCTGTCCTAAAACTGAACCTAACAATAAAATGACGAAAATCAGTACTAGTGGATCTTCTAGAAACGATAATACGTCCATTACCCATCATCTCCCGAGATGTCTAAAATAAAGTGAAAGCCATCACTTTTACTGTTAACTATTTACACATTATATAGCTATCAACTTATTCATGCATTATAAAAGTGTATTATTTCACATATTCATCATATTTATATTAGGAAATAAAAAAGCGATGGATATACTTTCATTACCTATCCAAGGTCTATAAAGAAATAGATAATCCGGAAGACGCTATCAAAATTTCACCATCAAAATATTTACTCGCCTCATTCTTTAATTGCTGATGATCGCCATGGTGTGGTAAATGTGATAGCAGCAATTGTTTTACACCAGCTTTTTGTGCAAGCCTCCCAGCATCTCTACTATTCATATGACCGAATTGTGAAACATCATTCTCTTCATATGCGCTGCACTCTGCAATCAGTACATCGCTATTTTTCGCAAAGTCAGCTAGTTCTTCCTGATAACTAGTATCGGCTGTATATGTCATTATCTTCCCATTTCGTTCTATTCTCATAGCATAACAAGATGCGGGATGAACAGTTTTGTGAAAGTTGATATTGAATGGTCCTAATGTCAACACATGCTTCTCAGAAAAAGCTTTTGCTACTACTAGATCTTGAAAGTGTAGCTTTTGAAATTTTTCTTCATCCTCTGTATGTCCGTAAATGATTTTTTTCTCTTTCGATTGTGTTAATATTTGCGAATAGTGGAATACGCCAATATCTGCCATATGGTCATGATGATAATGGGATAAAATGATTGCTTTTAAGTCATTTAGATTACAAAACTTTTGTACGTTGGAAATGACTCCACTACCACAATCAATTAATACGTTATACTCGTCTGCTTCTAACAAATAACCTGAAGTCGCTTCCCCTGCCTCTGGATAACCATGCCAAAACCCAACTACCGTCATCTTCATCTTTTTCACTCCTAAAAAGAATATTCTTTCTTGCTCCGTATATTTTGGTTAAGTATATCAAAATGTGGACGATGTTAAAAACGACTATAAAGTGTGTATTTCTCGTTACTACAGTTTTGCAATTTTAACTATTTCATTGAAGATTATAGTAGTACAATCGCCCTGTCAGATCGGTGCGGGGTGAAAAATTGAAATAACAGTATGAAGCTAAAAGGGATCTGAACTTCTATTACATTCCTTTATGTAAAAAGAAGACTCTACTGTCTAATGACAGAGAGCCTCTTTTATCGAAAATATATTAGTTTGTAGCTACTTTTCTTCTTTGAATAACAAAGAATGCAACACCGCTCATTAATAATAGCGCACCAATTATTAAGAAATTGAATGTGTTTGTAGCTGTATCTGGTAATCTGTCGCCTTCTTTTTCTTCTTCAGCAGCTTGCTTTTCTTCATCAGCCTCGGATGCTTCACTTCCTTCATCTTCAGCAGATTCTTCTGCAGAAGAATCAGATTGTGTAGACTCACCAGTTTCAGACTTTAGTTCATTAACTTGTGCTTCTAAATCATTTAATTGTGCTTCTAGACTAGCAATCACTTCTAGTAGGTCTGCAACAACAGACTCATCAGCAAGGTCTGATAGTTGTGCTTCTAGATCTGCAATTTGTGTTTCAAGCTGTGCGATTTGCTCTTCATTAGAAGCTTCTACTTCTACTAACTGTTCTTGCAATTCATTTATATTTCTTTCTAGTACTTCTACTTTTGTTTCTAAAGACATATCCATTCTTACATTATCAAGAAATACTCTTCCAGCAAAGTCACTTTCATCGTCTGCGAAAATAAGCATTAGATTACGTAACTCAATATCATTTTCGATATCTTCAATATTAATCTCTACCTCATAATGATATAGGCCATCGTCTGTTACCGTAGCAGAATCTAGTTCTTCTAGATCAATTTCAAATGTTTCAGATGCTTGAGCCCAATATCCTGCCGCTGGCGGTTGAAAAATTAAGTTAATATCAATAGCACCTTCTGTAGCTCTATCTTCAATTGGATCAATGTAAAAATCAAAGGCTACAAATTCATAATCGCCACGAACTAAATCATCTTTATATAATGTTAGTCTTGGCGCAGTAGCCCAATCATCACTTGGCTTCACTTCTGGGTATGCATATTCCCATGAAAGAGCATTTGATCCGTTAGCCTCTTCAATTGTTAATGCTGTTCTAACTGCAGATTCACTATCCCACTCCCAGCCTTGACGAGTACCATCTTCAAAATCAGACGGAAGTGCTGAATCTCCTTTAGTGTCATGTTCCACTGGTTCTGGTACTGATTCACGGTCTCCTGTAACAGTAATATTATCTAATGAAATCACATCAGCATTTTCTGTGCCCACAAAAAGAATAATGTTATTAAGCTCACTACCTTCCGGGTCTTCTGCTATGTTTGTAAGATTTGGTGCATCTTCACCCGTGATGGTTAAGAGTGCTTTGTATGTGCCATCTTCTTGTTCTTCAAAGTCATCTTCCGTTATTAAAACGGAATTAGATGCGTTCGCCCATTCATGAGCACTACTTTGAGGAATTGCTGCAATGGCTACTGTAGTTGGATCATCAACTACAACGTCCATCGATAACTCCTCTGCACCTAGTATGTCAAATGTTTCTTCCCATTCATCTGCAGAAATTCGTACATTCGACCAGTAATCTTCTTCTTCTCCAGCAATAGCGTTACTTTCATCTAAACCGGTGATTTGAAGTGCGTCATTTACATTTTCAATAGTTACATCTACAGGGCTATCACTATTTTGTACAAACCCTTGTGTAGTCCCGTCGTTAAAGTCCCAAATTACTTCAGAGAATTCCTCTCTTGGTGTACGATCAATTGGCTGATATTCTTCTCCCAATATACGTGAACGTACGTATTCACCAGATACACTTAATTCTTCCATAGACCATACTTGATCTTCACCTGGGTCAAGATCAGTTGCATCAGATTCATTTAAAATAAATGGTGTAAATGCACCAGAAGTTTCATTTTTATTTGTTAAAGACCAGTTAGTCCAGCTAATGTTGTTTTCATTTAGAAAATTAAGCCAGACATCTGCTTCATTTAAGTAAGGACCATTATTACCGTCAGCTTCACTTACGCCCCACTCTGTTGCAAAGATTGCTTTTCCTTTATCTAGTGCGTATTTTGCGTTAGCCATTACGTTACTGCGATCCTCGCTAGATATACCTTCTGGATAACTCTCATTTGTTCCTTCGTGAGTACCAGTATAGAAATGTAGTGTATACATTGTATGATGGTCATCAATTGGATTATCAGCAGCTAAATCCATTCTTTGACTCCAGTTAGGGCTACCTACGATAATAATGTTATCTTCAGCATTTCCACTATCACGAAGTGCATCTACGATAGGTTGAGCATATTCTCTAACTGCTTCCCATCCGTCCTCATCATTCGTTATCCCAGGGCCACCGCTACTATTTGAGCTTGGCTCGTTTGCAAGCTCATAAATTAGATGTGGGTCATTTGGGTACTTTTCAGCAATGTGTAAGAAGAAATCTTTAGCTCCTAAATATTCTTCTCCATCTTCATTAACGCCACCTTGGTAAATGTCAGCATTAGGGTCACCAGGTGCATGAACATGCCAATCAATAATGACATACATATCGTTTTCTTTCGCTAATTCTATCCCTGCATATACCTTTTCAATAAGATCTGGGTTGTAAGCGTAGCCATTTTCTCCGATATATAGCGCTAATCTAATTACATTAGATCCCCAATCATTTGCTAACGCTGCAAAAGCGTTTTCATTTACGATTTCGCCAAACCATTGTAAACCGTGTGTACTCATCCCACGTAATTGAATTGGAACACCATCTTGATCTGCTAAAGTAACTTGTCCATCTACTTCAACCAATTGTAATGCACCAGCTTCTGAAGGTCTTCTTTCATCTAGTCCTCCATCTAATAGCGCCGGATATTTCTCATAATTTGACTCATGAGGTCTTTCTTCAATTTCAATTGGAGTTACTAAATCATCGTCATCTCCATTATCACCTTCTTCTGCACTCACCATTGGTGCAAACAATGAAGTAATTAAAAGAACAGCCATCATAATTGCTAATAAACGTCTTAATTTGTTCCTCACTATGAACCCTCCCATTAATGTCGTTTGTCACTTATCGGAGTCCACCTTTACGTTTCGGAATATTTAAAACGAAATAAAATATGTAACTTTCGTACAATCAAAATAATGTAACCTAAATACGAAAGTGGTTTCGTAAACCATTATAAAAATTTCGCTATTCCAAAAATAGTAAGCTGAACTAGAAGTCTAGTCATCTACTATTTATAGAACACCCCCTTTTTTGTAAGAAAACTAGAAATACCATAGTTTGACTACGTTTTCATTTACTTTTAGTAGTGTCTAATATTTCACGGAAGTAAATGAATACGATTTCATTATAACAACCTTTTACATAATACGCTAGAGAAAACCCTTTCTTTTTTCGAAATAATAACGAAAGTGTTTTCGTAAATAGAAACTAGGTCGTATAAAACAACAAAAAAGTGATTGATACGATGAAGTATCAATCACTTTTCAATTAATTTTATTACTTAATTGCTACATTTTTTCTCTTAATAACAAAAGTTACAATCCCAATAGCAAGTAACATTAAACCTACCATTAAGAAGTTAAACATGTTTGTAGCAGTGTTTGGTAATTTCTCACCATCTTTACCTTCTTTACTAGAAGATCCAGTCTCTTCTGCACCATCTGAAGAGTCACTGTCCTCATCTTCTGTAGATCCAGATTCCCCTTCTTCAGAACCATTATTTTCTCCGTCAGTAGAACCATTGTCTCCTCCATCAGTAGTACCATTGTCTACATCGTCAGAAGAACCATCACCATTACCTGGTTGAGGTGTTACTCCGTTTGCAGCATCTTTTAATTCCTGTACTTGTTGCTCAAGAGCCGCTATTTGAGCTAGTAAATCCTCAATAATACGTTGAAGTTCTTCTACTACTGATGAATCAACTAATTCGTTAAGTTGTTCTTCTAGTTCAGCAATCTGATCTTCTAATTCTGCTATTCTTTCAGCATTATCAGCTTCAATAGTTTCAATTTGCTCTAATAATTCAGCAATTGTTCTTGATAGAACTTCTACTTTTTTCTCTAGAGACATATCAAATCTTACGTTATCTACATAAACTCTACCAGCAAAATCACTTTCACCATCAGCAAAAATAAGCATCATATTACGTAACTCTGTATCGTCTTGTAAATTAGTAATATTCGTAATGTCTATTTCTACTTCAAAGTGATATAATCCATCTTCTGTTAATGTTGCTTCATCTAATGCTTCTAAATCAATGTCAAATGTACTCGGAGCTTGTGCCCAGAATCCCATTGAAGGTGGTTGGAATGTTAAATTAATTGAAATCTCACCTTCAGTTGCTCGTTCTTCAACTGGATCAATGTAAAAATCAAATGCAACGAACTCATTATCTCCGCGTACTAAATTATCTTTCCAGAAATCTAAGCGTGGAGCTGTAGCCCATCCATCACTTGGTTTTACTTCTGGGTAAGCATATTCCCAAGAAAGCGCGTTTGAACCATTAGCTTCTTCAATTGTTAAAGATGTTTTAACTCCAGATTCACTATGCCAATCCCAGCCTTGGCGAGTACCGTCTTCAAAAGTTGAAGGAAGTGTTGCAGTTCCTTTTTCATCATGAACAACTGGCTCTGGAATTGATTCACGATCCCCAGACACTGAAATGTTATCTAAAGAGATAGCATCTGCGTCTTCAGTATTTATCAGTAAAATAATGTTATTCAGCAAACTATCTTCAGAACTATTAGCAATATTACTTAAATTTGGAGCATCTTCAGCAGTTAAAGTAAGCACTGCCATGTAATTCCCGTCTTCTTGTAAATCAAAATCTTCTGGAGATACTGCTACTTCAACTGGATTTGCCCATCCAGCAGAAGCACTTTGTGGAATTGCACCAATTTCAACCATAGTAGGTTCGTCAACTATAATTTCCATCGATAATTCTTGTGCACCAGCAATATCAACAGTTTCATCCCAATTATCAGCTGATATACGCACATCCCAAACACTATTAGCTTCACTAATTCCAGCTATTTGTAGTGCGTTATTCTCATTTGTAACAGTGAAGCCTTCTAATGTGCTACCAGCATTAACCCCAAATCCTTGAGTCGTACCATCATTGAAGTCCCAAATAACTTCAGTGAAAGTTTCTCTTGGTGTACGGTCAATTGGCTCATATTCTTCACCAATGATACGTGAACGTACATATTCACCTGAGAGACTTAATTGCTCTTTCGTCCATACTTGTCCATCACCTGGATCAAGAGGAGTTGCTTCTGAAACATTTAACTGAAATGGTGTAAATGATCCAGATGTTTCATTTTTATTTGTTAATGACCAGTTAGCCCAGCTAATATTATTTTTATTTAAGAAGTTAAGCCAGATGTCAGCCTCATTTAAATAAGGACCGTTATCTCCATTAGCTTCACTAACTCCCCACTCAGTTGCAAAAACTGCTACACCGTTATCTAATGCATATTTCGCATTTGCCATTACATTTGAACGCTTATCGCTAGGTGTTTCTTCTGGATAGCTGTCATTAGTACCATTATGTGTACCAGTATAGAAATGCACTGTATACATTGTATGGTGATCATCAATAGGGTTATCTGCTGCTAAGTCTGGACGTTGGCTCCAGTTAGGACTCCCTACAATGATGATATTGTCATCAGCATTACCGCTATTTCGAAGTGCTTCAACAATTGGATCAGCATATTCTTTTACAGCTTCCCAACCAGCTTCATCATTCGTAATTCCAGGGCCACCATTATTATTTGAACTTGGCTCATTTGCAAGCTCATAAAGTATATTTGGATTGTTAGGATATTTTTCTGCAATTGTTAAGAAAAATTCTTCTGCACCAGAGTATACATCAGCTCGTGGATCACCAGGAGCATGCACATGCCAGTCAACAATTACGTACATGTCGTTTTCAATAGCTAAATCAATTCCGTCATATACTTTGTTAATTAATTCTGGTCTCGTTGCATAACCATTTTCACCAACATAGAGTGCTAGACGAATCATATTTGAACCCCAATCGTCTGCTAACGCAGCGAAAGCGTTCTCATTCACAATCTCACCAAACCATTGTAAACCGTGTGTACTCATTCCACGTAATTGAATAGGATTGTTGTTTTTGTCTACTAATGTCATCTGTCCATTTACTTCTTTAAGTGATAATGCTCCACCTTCAGAAGCTTTTGGAACACCATTATCTAATAAAGCAGGATATTTCTCATAATTTGATACGTGTGGATCTTGACTAATTGGAAGTGGATTAACTAATGGCGCTTCCTCTTCTCCATTCCCATTTTCTTCCGCACTTACCATCGGTGCAAATAAGGTTGCTACTAATAAAAACGTCATCATTACTGCTAAAAACTTTCTTAATTTCTTTTTCAAGTTGAAACCTCCTAACATTTTTTGGATTACTAATTGTTGCAATTTCGGATTTTGATAGGATGTTATTGTATTATGAAGATTTCGAAATCCGAAAATAAAACTAAAATACTACTAAAAGGCTTTCGCAATGTGGTAAAAAAAATTCGACACTCTTACTATAAAACACAAGTAGTCTACTATTTTTTAATTGATCCCTCCTATTTCGTAGTATTTCTTGTATTCACTGTAATAAAACGTTTTCATAAAGTGATAAAAAAAAGAAAAAACAGTAGCATCACCGGTGAATACGTTTTCATTATAGCATGATTTTTCAAAAAGGTAGTATTATTTTTTTTATATTTATGTCTATTTTAAAAATTTTTTAATCCACTAAATAAGTTTTCGCTAGTTATTTTCTATCTTAAACTCAAATATATCGTATAAAATTACTATAAAATAGTTAGAAAATATTTAATAATAATTAAACATCGCTAGTTACATAGAATCAATACTAATATTCCGAAAATAACTACATATTTTCGGTAATACCTTATGAAAATTAAAAAACGACACAACCCCTCGCTTTTGCGAAAGACCGTGTCGTTGTACACAAAGTATGTAATGTTTCTAACATATGTTACTTTATTGGTGGAGCATAGCGGGCTCGAACCGCTGACCTTTTGGCTGCCAGCCAAACGCTCTCCCAGCTGAGCTAATGCCCCGTCAATTGTATGATACATAGTAAAGGACGTCTCTCGTTGTTCTACTTCGACTACATTTCAATATTGGTGGAGGTCATAGATATAATCTATGCTCTTATTTGAACATATATTATAAAAAAACGATATGCACCAAGCAATTTATTTCTTACATGAAAATATTATAACGATTTTAAATTTGTATATCAAGTCATTTTTCGAATTGTATGAACTATTAAAAAATGATAAACAATACATACCACACAATCCCCGCAACTATTGCAGCAACTAATCCTGAAAAGACATTTTCTTTAATTACCTTTTTGTGCTTTACTGCATCAAATATAACCCAACCAATGAAAATAGTGATTGCAAACACAATTGCTTCAAACATCGACTTCTCTCCTTTCCCGTTTATCATCTTATCAAATAAATGAATGAGATGCACTACGTTTTGCCAATAATGGTGAAGGAGACTCAAGTAATATGTAAGGAGTTGAGATGTTTGTGTTTCGATTTGATTTTATTGTAGAGTCTTATTCCCGGTTTTATTCTCTCATAAAGATGACTTTTATTGTATTCCTATTCGCACTTTTCATCGGAAACTTGATGCACATAATTGAACCAGATAACTTTCCGAGTATTTTTGATGGGATATGGTGGTCTGTTGTTACTATATCTACTGTTGGATATGGTGATTTTGTTCCCGAGAGTATTTTCGGTCGAATATTAGGAATCATTCTCATTTTAGGAGGGATTGCACTATTTTCTTTTTTCATTACTAATCTTGCTAGTTCAACAGTATTAGCAAAGCAAGAAAAGGATGCTGGTGGTGCAAAGGTGAAAGAAAAAGGACATTATATTATTGTAGGCTGGAACGAAAGAAGTCATCAGCTAATTAAGGAGCTGATGAATCTTTACTCCAACATTCATATCGTTCTCATTGATGAGACTTTAGAGAAAAAACCGATTGATACAAAGGCATTGTCATTTGTTAAAGGGTCTCCAACGAAGGATGAAACTTACGAACGAGCGAATATAAAAAAAGCACATACCATAATTATTACCTCAAACCAGCATGTTGATGAGAAAACATCCGATGCAAATACAGTTCTAACCTTACTAACGAGTAAAGGGATGCAATCAAACATTTATGCTATCGTTGAATTAATTTCTCCTCAGCAAGCAAAGAATGCTGAGCGAGCTGGTGCAGATGAGGTTATTTTAAGCTCGAAACATCTTAGTTTACTTATGGTAAATGGCGTGCTGTTTCATGGAATGACAGACGTAATTGCAGAGATGCTAAAACACGGGAAGGATGATCAGCTTCAATTTAAGATTGTACCTCCAGAACTTATTAATGAAACATTTCAAAAAGCAATAACCGATTACCAAACGAGTGATATGTTTTTAATTGGTATTAGAAGAGGTAGTGATACGTTGCTTCACCCAAAAAACGGTTCTCAGCTTCTTAGCGGTGATAAACTCATCTTCTTTAAACGCGTTTCTTCATAACGCTTACGAATTGAGGATCACAACTTCTAGTTCTCGTATTTGCTCTCGACCCGTTTGTATCCATTCTGCCGGAAAAGTTGCATCTGGATTTCTCGGTGCAGAAAATTGATTAAACAGTGGATTCGGATCTTCCTCGTTATCGTGGTCTAACTCCGCTTCATAATCATGTGACAGCAAAAAGGGCCTTCCAAGACGGACGCTCACTCCTTTAGTATCTAAATCACCGTTAACTGCAACAAAAGGGAGCCGCACAAATAAGTAAGTTCCATTATCTTCTAATTTATAGTCAAAGTAGCCGTGGTCATATTCCCAGCCACCTCCAATGACATAGCCTAATGGTTTAAGCTTTTGCTCTAAGTCATGTAATTGAAACTCTTTATTTTCTAACAATGATTGCACTTCTATCATGTCTTATGTTCTCCTCCTTCTTTATCACTTCATCCCCTATTAGATTGTCCGAAATAAAAAAGGATATGATAAGAAAAACTAAAAACGAGCTTGATAAAGCTTGTTTTTAGTCTTTTCTTAGGTACGGTGAAGAAATGATGCCACATGTCTTTAATGTAGTAGTGAGTGCACTTCTCGCTACTACGCGTGGCATCATTTCCACCGCCAATTTTATACTTTTTTGCCTTAATCTAAAAACGAGCTTGATAAAGCTCGTTTTTAGTCTTTTCTTAGAAGCAGTGGAATTTCACCGTATCTCTTAAAGTACTAGTGAGTTCTCTTTTCACTAGTACGCACGATGGAAAATTAAACTGCCTAGTTAAAAAAGTAATTGACTCAAAAGGGTGATTTTCTCCTATTGAGTCAACACTTTTAACTTTCTCGGAAAGCTTCATCTGTTTAGGAACACTGAAAAGCTTTTTCACCTATCTTCATTCTTAAAACTCCTCTCGCTCCTGTATCGCAATTATAAAAAAATTTAAAACTACAAATAAACGAAGGTAACTTATACGCTAGAATTCACCTACAAGCCACCTTCGTCCATAAATATTATTTTTCGTTTAATCTTTTTTCAAGCTCTGCTTTTTCTGCTTCAAAACCAGGCTTACCTAATAGAGCAAACATGTTTTTCTTATATGCTTCAACACCAGGCTGGTCAAATGGATTTACTCCTAATAAGTAACCTGACATTGCACATGCTTTTTCGAAGAAGTAAACAAGATAACCGAAGTGGTATTCATTTAATTCAGGTACATTTACTATTAGATTAGGGACACCACCATCTAAGTGCGCAAGTAAAGTACCTTGAAACGCTTTTTTATTAACGAAATCCATCGTTTTTCCTGCTAAATAGTTTAATCCATCTAAGTCTGTATCTGCTTCTTCAATCGTAACTTCTTCTTGCACATTCCCTACATTTAAAACTGTTTCAAATAAGTCACGACGACCTTCTTGTACGTATTGTCCCATTGAATGCAAGTCTGTAGAGAAATCTACCGCAGCTGGGAAAATACCTTTGTTATCTTTTCCTTCACTTTCACCGTAAAGCTGCTTCCACCATTCAGAAACGAAATGTAATGAAGGCTCATAGTTTACCATAAGCTCAATAGTGTTTCCTTTATTATAAAGTGCATTTCTAACTGCTGCATACTGGTAAGCTTCGTTTTCAGTAACACTTGGGTTACTATAAGCTTCACGCGCATCGGCAGCACCTGTCATCATCTCTTTAATATCAAGTCCAGCAGCAGCAATCGGCAATAAGCCTACAGCTGTTAATACGGAATAACGTCCACCTACATCATCCGGAATAATGAACGATTCATAGCCTTCTTCCGTAGCTAATTGCTTTAATGCACCTTTTGCCTTATCCGTTGTTGCATAAATTCTTTTACGAGCTTCCTCAACACCATATTTCTTCTCCACGTAATCACGGAAAATACGGAAAGCAATGGCTGGCTCCGTTGTTGTTCCAGACTTAGATATAACATTAATCGAAACATCTTTTCCTTCAATGACTTGCATTAAATGTTTTACATAAGTAGAGCTAATATTTTGTCCGACAAAGAAAATTTGTGGTAATTTACGATCTTCTTTATTAAGAATGTTGTAGAAAGAGTGTTGTAATGCTTCAATTGCTGCTCTAGCTCCTAAATAAGAGCCACCTATCCCGATAACAAGTAACACATCAGAATCAGATTTAATTTTCTCAGCAGCCTTTTGAATACGTGAAAATTCTTCTTTATCGTAATTAACTGGTAAGTCAACCCACCCTAAGAAGTCACTACCTGCACCAGTTCCATTATGTATTGCATCATGTGCTGCTTTTACTAAACTATCTAAGTTCTCTACTTCTTGTTGTGATACGTAAGATAGTGCTTTTGAATAGTCAAAAGTTATATTTGCCATCTTTATTCCCTCCAATTTTAAATCAAACAATGAATACTCCAACTTTCACTTTATAAAATTCCGCAACAATAATCAAGCTAGTCTGTAAATTATTAGTGAATTAAATCTGAACTTTTTCCTAAAAACACTTTCGTTAAATAAAAAAGGATCCTGAGATTTACTCAACAAGATCCTTTCACATGAGAATTATTTTAGACAAGCATTTAATATAGAAATAACGTCATCCTTTTGGAGTTTATTAAAGTTACCGAAAGGACCATTTACCATTGCTTTGTCAGCCATTACTTCAATATTACTATCATCGATATTATAATCCGCGAGCTTACTTGGTGCACCTAAACTTGACCAAAACTTTTCTAACTGTTGAATTCCTTCTTCAGCTATTTCTTCATTCGTTTTTCCTGATGGATCTACATTCCAAATTCTGATTGCTAAATTAACAAGCTTGCGTTCTCCTAGTTGTTTATGATAACGCATCCACTCAGGTATGATAATTGCCAAACCACCAGCATGTGGTATATCGTATACAGCAGAGACTGCATGTTCTATATTATGTGAAGCCCAATCGCCTCTAACTCCCATTTGCAGCATTCCATTTAGTGCGATCGTACCTGAATATAGTATCGTTTCACGAAGCTTAACATCTTCTAAATTTGCTACTAATTTTGGAGCAGCTTCAATAACTGTTTTTAGCACTGCTTCACACATATACTCTTGAAGATAAGAGTTTCCTTGCTGATGGAAATATTGTTCAAAAACGTGTGACATCATATCAACTATGCCATAAACAGTATGATCTTTTGGGACTGAAACGGTATTTTTAGGATCTAAAATAGAAAACTTAGGGAATACTAATGGGCTTCCCCAACCATATTTCTCATGAGTTTCCCAGTTCGTAATAACTGATCCAGCGTTCATCTCTGAACCGGTTGCTGCTAATGTCAGAATTGTAGCAAAAGGAAGTGCATCTTTAATTGCCGATTTTTTAATAACTAAATCCCAAGCATCACCGTCGTATTTTGCTCCTGCAGCGATTGCCTTCGTACAATCAATAACACTGCCACCACCTACTGCTAAAATCACCTCAATTCCTTCTTGCTTACATATATCAACGCCTTTATGTACAGTTGTTATTCTAGGGTTAGGTTCTACACCTGGAAGCTCTGTGACTGAAAATCCAGCATCAGTTAATAACGATGTAACTTGATCGTAAAGTCCGTTTCGTTTGATGCTTCCCCCTCCATAGACTAATAACACCTTCGTTCCATATACCTTTAACTGCTTTACTAACTGTTCTTCTACTTGCCCTTCTCCAAAAATAAGTCGAGTCGGGTTATGAAAAATAAATGGATCCATAGAAAACAACTCCTTTTATTTACTTCACTTATTATTATCCCCATCAATAGCTAAAAAAGCAAAAATTATCAATGGCTCTTTATGACGAAATAGGGAAAACTGAAGTTTTTTTCTTAAATGTGCATAATTAAGTGTCCGATTAATCATGATAAGAGCACAGGAGCATATTAGCTTCTTATATGACTTGATTCTACCCCTTATAAGGAGGTGAGGAGCGCATGAGCGGAATTCAACGAACAGCTCTAGTTTTGGCTATTATCGGTGCTATCAACTGGGGATTAATCGGCTTCTTCCGTTTTGACCTAGTTGCGGCAATGTTTGGTGGTCAAGCTGCTGGATTTTCCCGTTTCATCTATGCCCTCGTAGGATTGGCAGGCTTATATTGTATTTCAATCTTGTTCAAACCGGATGAAGAATTAGAACGTAGTCCAGAGCCACAGCGTTAATATTTGTAAAAACATCATTTTTTAAGCTTCATATGGCTGGAGCAAAAAAGAGGTAGCTCATATACGAGCTACCTCTTTTCCATTTCTATCTTTGTCTTATTTTTTCACACGTTTATTTAAGTCTGCTTGGATTTCATTTGATTCCTTCAACCAAACCTTAAGCTTTTCTTCAAGTGTGTTGAACCCTTGTCCTTGTTGCGCACTTGGTTGTTGCTCTTTACGTTTTGCAGGAGCTGGTCTCTTTGGACGCTCTTGCTGTTCTGGCTTTGGTTGAGTTTCTCTAATTGAAAGTGAAATTTTACCTGTTTCTTCATCAATCGATAAGACCTTCACTTTCACCTCATCTCCAACTGAAAGATGCTCATTAATATCTTTTACAAAACCATGCGCAATGTGAGAAATATGAACAAGACCTTGCTTTTGATCATCTAATGCAATAAATGCACCGAAAGGTTTAATGCCTGTAACTTTACCTTCAACTATACTTCCTACTTCATATTGACTTGACATGAAAACAACTCCTAACTATTTTTTAACTGGTTAATTATATCACATGTTTATTAACGTGACAAAGTTGAAACAATTGTATTCCTTTAATTCATACCTCTTTTTCTAGATGATAAACCATGATTTACTTGACTAAATTGACATTTCACTAAGAAAGTATTATAGTTAAAAAATATTTTTTAGAGGGTGGATACGATTGAAACATAAACAAGAGCAATGGACATCAAAAATTGGATTTATTTTAGCCGCATCTGGGTCGGCAATAGGATTAGGTGCTATCTGGAAGCTACCGTATATGACAGGCACAAATGGTGGCGGTGCTTTCTTTATCATTTTTTTACTCTTCACCTTATTCTTAGGTCTTCCACTGCTACTAGCAGAATTTACTATAGGGAGACATACAAAAAAAGAAGCCATATCCGCTTATGAAACACTGGCACCAAATACACCATGGAATTGGATAGGAAAACTAGGGGTATTTACAGCTTTTTTATTACTTTCTTTTTACAGTGTAGTCGGTGGATGGATCGTGATTTATTTAATTCGATCGACTACTTTAAATTTAAGCGGACTAAGCACAGATGACTTTAGTAATATATTTAATGAGACGATTAGTAATCCATTCATGGCTGTGGGCGCACACTTCCTCTTTTTATTACTTACAATTATAGTTGTAAAAGGTGGCATTCAAAAAGGAATAGAACGATACACAAAAATAATGATGCCTGCATTATTCATCCTTTTTATCGTGATTGTCCTTCGTTCTGTCACACTTACCGGTAGCTTAGATGGGATTCGTTTTTTATTTATCCCAGACTTTTCTTCTGTTACTGGTGAAACAGTTTTAATGGCAATAGGTCAGTCTTTCTTTTCACTTAGTTTAGGGACATCAATCATGGTCACATATAGCTCCTATTTGAAAACAGATGAGAGCTTACCTAAAGCTGCAGGTTCTATTGTATCGTTATCTATTTTCATCTCTGTATTAGCTGGATTGGCGATATTTCCAGCCGTATTCTCTTTTGGATTGGAGCCTACAGAAGGACCGCCACTTATTTTTATAGTACTACCTGCCGTCTTTAGTAGTATTCCCTTCGGTAGCATCTTTTTCTTCATTTTTATGTTACTTCTATTATTTGCTACATTAACTTCGGCATTCTCTTTATTAGAGTTAGTCGTAGCTTCTGTAACTAAAAATGATAAAAACAAAAGGGAACGAGCCACTTGGAAATACGGTCTCTTCATTTTTGTATTAGGAATACCTTCAGCACTTTCATACGGGATTATTGCTGATATTGAGATTTTTGGACAGACATTTTTTGACAGCCTAGATTTCCTTGTAAGCAATATTTTAATCCCGCTTGGTGCGCTTTTAATAGCAATATTCACACCATTCGTCATAAAAAAACACGTACTATTTGAAGAGTTAAATAAAGGATCATCATTAAAACGTTGGTTATTTGAAACTTGGTACTTCCTTTTAAAATATATTGTGCCTATTGCCATTATCTTTGCATTTTTAAATTTAATTGGTATTATTTAAGGGCGGTATTGACTTGTAGGCAAGTATAAAATTGAAAACATTGGAAATGCTAGTAGCGTATACAACCTAGTATTCCCCTTTAAGAGGTTGACTCAAAAGGTCGATTCTTTACCTTTTGAGTCAACCTCTAAGCAATGTGCGAAGCCGCCGCAATCCCTTAAAGACCACTATAAGTGGTTTTCTTAAAAGACAAGTATAAATTTGGCAGTGGAATTTTACCGTCGTGCCTACTAATGAGAAGAGAACTCACTAGTACTTTAAGAGCTACGGCGAAATAAATCTATTTCTAATCCCCATATTCTATATAAACGTTGACTTTTTCCATTCAAAAAAAGACTAAAGCTTCGCAAAGCTTTCAGTCTTTTTTTTGAACTCATTAAGGGCACTTTCATAGTCACACTCATTACACTTTTAAATGTTTTTTATAAAACGTTCTATCCTTTTTACTGCTTCCTCTAATTGCTCCATCGAAGTAGCATAAGAACAGCGAATGTGACCTTCTCCACCTTCCCCAAATACATTACCAGGGACGACTGCAACCTTTTCTTCTTTTAATAATTTTTCCGCAAACTCCTCGGAACTTAAAGACGTTTCTTTAATTGAAGGAAATGCGTAAAATGCCCCTCCTGGTAAATGACAATCTAATCCAATTTCTTTAAGTGACTTTACAAAAAAGTTTCTTCTTTGTCGATAACTGACAATCATTTCCTGCATCTCTTCTTGACTATTGGTTATAGCTTCTAAAGCAGCGTATTGGGCCATGGTAGATGCACACATCATGGCATATTGATGGATTTTGAGCATTTCTTTCGCATACATTTCCGGTGCACATACGTAACCTAAACGCCAACCAGTCATAGCAAATGCTTTTGAAAAACCAGAGATAAGAATGGTTCTTTCCCACATTCCTTCTATAGATGGAAAGCTAACATGACTCTCGTCATAAGATAATTCTGCATAAATCTCATCCGATAGTACGAGTAAGTCGTATTTGCGAACGACACTTGCAACCTCGACTAAATCCTCCTTAGGCATTACCGCTCCAGTAGGATTATTAGGAAAGGAAATCAATATTACTTTCGTTTTTTGAGTAATCTTTTTCTCAATGTCTGATGCAGATACTTTAAAATCATTCTCAATTGATGTTAGTATCGAAATAGGAACACCACCAACTAAAGATACTAGTGGTGCATATGAGACGAAGCATGGCTCTACAATTAACACTTCATCTCCAGGATTAATCGTTGCCCTAAGTGCTAAGTCAATCCCCTCACTTGCGCCAACGGTAACGACAATTTCATTTTCCGGGGAATAATTCGTATAAAATTGTCGAGATAAGTATTCAGCAATTGCCTCTCTTAGTTCAATTAATCCTGCATTTGCAGTATAAGACGTCATCCCTCTCTCTAAAGAAGCGATACTCGCTTCCCGAACGTTCCATGGCGTCGTGAAATCTGGTTCACCCACCCCTAGAGATATAACATTTTCCATAGTAGAAGCTAAATCAAAAAATCGCCTTATACCAGACGGCTGAATTCTTTGAACTGCATCTGATAGCTTTGATTGGTGTCCTTTTTGCATACTCATGGTGATACCACGATGCGATGATCATCCTCACGATCTTCAAAGACAACTCCATCATGCTTATATTTTTTTAATTGAAAGTGTGTCGTTGTGGAAAGCACAGATTCTAATGTTGACAGTTTGTCAGAAACAAAACGGGCAATTTCAGACATAGATTTCCCTTCGATAACAACGGATAAATCATACGTTCCTGACATTAAATAGAGCGCTTTAACTTCTTTAAAACGATAAATACGTTCCGCTACTTCGTCAAATCCTACGCCTCTTTTCGGTGTCACTTTTACATCGATCATTGCTGTAACCGTCTCGTTTATATTTACTTTTGACCAATCTATAATCCCTGAATAGCCTAAAATTACTTTTTGCTTTTCTAAAGTATCAATCATTGTATTAACTTCTTCAAGACTAATATCTAACATTTTTGCTATGCTCTCCGAAGGCATCCGACCTTTATTTTCTAATAAATTCAACAATTCTCTTTCCTTTTCTGTCACAACTATTCCCTCCTGCAACGCAATTACTTTATCTACTTGTAACTACATTTATATTATGTAGCATGATTGTATGAGTACATTAATTTTGCTACCTTCAATAACTTTACCTCGAATTATCTGAAACTTCAATCTCATTTATAAAAACAATGAAATAAAATGTTATATAAATGTCGTTAGAAAGTCAAATACCATTTATATTAACAGTGGGGAATGTTATTAGCACCCTTTTTATGATTGGCTCTTTTCTCATAGATAGTTGTTTTATGCATGGACGCACTTCAGATGGAGACTTTCCGCTTGCAAGGCTGTAGCCATTTTTCGTCTCATCAAGCTTAAAAAGCAACAAATTTTATGAAAACAACCTTTAAAAAAGACATAAAACTCGCTTTATGAAGCTAGTTTTATGTCTTTTTTGATTATGCTAACCGAAAGACAATACCATGACCACCTTTTGGATACTCCCATTTAATATTATCAAATGGACAGCCAATTCTACAGCTTCCACATTCATGACAACCTTCATAGCCTACAAACATTCTATCTCCTTCCCACTTGTATACGTCAGCAGGACAGAAAATAGTACAGTCCTTATCTGGACACTTTGTGTCACAAATTTCATGACTTTTCACTTCTAAATGCGACTTTGTATCACAGTTAAATCTAACTAAATACTGCTTCTCTTCAATCGTTTTAGCCATTACTTCACCACCCTCCAAGCACGATAAATGTCTTTAGCCACTCCTAGCTTTCCTCTCTCAGCAGTAAAGGACTTCATAATGTCTCTCTGTTTATCCCATTTTGATCTACCGTCAACAGTAAACATTTTGTTCATCGCTTCATTCATGAGTGGTACGTATTTTTCAAAATATTGTGGGTGCTCTTCAAAGGTGTGTGCAGTATCTTTATATTTTTTCAAATCCTGGCCTATAAAACTATCATAAAGCTCTTTACGATACGTATCTAATATTCTCTCAGAAAAATCATCTACTTCTTTCGCTCTTAAAATTGTTTCTGCGGCCATTTTCCCAGATGACATTGCCATGTTCGAACCTTCACGATGAATAGCATTAACAAGCTGAGCCGCATCTCCTGCAACGATGACACCATCCCCGACTAGTTTTGGAATAGACTTATAGCCACCTTCTGGAATTAAATGTGCTAAATATTCTTGTGTTTCGGCACCTTCTATATAAGGTTGAACCATAGGATGTTCTTTTACATATTCTAATAGCTTATAAGGCTTCATTTTCTTTTTGATCATACTAGATAATGTAGTACCTACACCAATATTGATACTATCTTTGTTCGTATATAAGAAAGCGGTTCCAAGAGCGCCTTGAGTAGAGTCCCCGAAGATTTCGATAGAAACACCTTGCTCATCATTAACATTAAAACGTTCATTAATTGTTTTCTTCGGTAATTTCATTACTTCCATTACTGTTAGTGCTACTTCTGCAGGTTTCCATTCTTTATGAAAACCTAATTTTTTTGCTAATAATGAGTTGACACCATCACATAAGACAACAACATCAGCATAAATATCACCATCAGGCCTATCTGTACGAACTCCTACCACTTTTCCATCTTCAACAATACACTCTGTAACAACGGTTTCATTAATGAGCGTCGCCCCTTGCTCAACAGCTTTTGCAGCAAACCATTTATCAAACTTTGCTCGTAAAACAGTAAAATTATTAAACGGTTCTTTTCCCCATTCTAATCCTTTATAGCTTGTTGTTACCATCGATTCTTTATCTAAAAACCAAAATCGTTGCTCTACAACAGGCCGTTCAAGTGGCGCTTCTTTCCAAAATTCTGGGATGATTTCCTCCATCTGCTTCCTATATAGTATTCCCCCCATAACATTTTTGGCACCAGGAAATTCCCCTCTTTCAATTAATAACACGTTTAATCCATTTTTCGCACAAGTATAAGCACAGCTCGTTCCTGCAGGTCCTGCTCCAACAACGATAACATCAAATTTTTCAGACATGAGCGACACCACCTTCTGTGGAATGTAATGCTTTTTGAAATTCCCTTGTTAATAAAGGAACGATTTCAAATGCGTCAGCGACTATTCCATAATGAGCAACATCAAAAATTGCTGCATTTGGATCTGTATTAATCGCAAAAATTAATTCAGAGTTTGCCATTCCTACCGTATGTTGAACTGCTCCAGATATCCCGATAGCGAAATATATTTTAGGTGTTACGGTTGCTCCTGTCTGCCCTACTTGATGATCATGACTACAGATGCCAGCTTCGACAACGTCTCGACTCGCTCCAACAGTTGCATTTAAAACATTGGCTAGATCTTCTACCATTTTAAATCCCTTTTCGTCTTTTATTCCTTTTCCTGCCGAAACGATAATATCTGCCTCTTCAAGGTTTACTTTCTTTTGCGTATCTTTTACTATTTCAATTACTTTTGTACGTAAGTCATCTTCTTGTAGATCTATGGACTCTTGAACAACCTCGCCCGTTCGTCCTTCTTGTCTATCTGGCTTTTTGATTACTTTTGGTCTTACAGTCGCCATTTGAGGCCGATGTTTTTTACACAGAATAGTTGCCATGATGTTTCCACCAAAAGCTGGTCTGCTCGCTTCAAAAAGTCGCTTTTCTACATTAACGTCTAATAATGTAGTATCTGCTGTGAGTCCTGTCATTACTTCAGTTGCTACAGCACTTGCTAAATCCTTTCCATTTGCTGTTGCACCATATAGAAAAATTTCTGGTTTATATTTTCTAACTAAGTCTCCTACAGCCTTCATATATGTTTCCGTTCTGTATTGCTCCAGAACCGGATTATCAATAACATATACTTTATCAGCTCCATACTCAAATAGCGGTTGAGTCAATTGGTCGATGTTACTACCTAGCAAAACGCCACATAGCTCAACCTCTAATTTATCAGCTAAATCTCTACCCGCTCCTAATAATTCTAAACCTACATCTACTAAGTTACCTTCACGCTGCTCAATAAAAACCCAAACCCCTCGATACTCCTCCTTATTCATTCGTTAACCCCCTCTTTCATCTCAAAAAGCTCACGTTGCTCTAAAAGTATAGACACGATCTTCTCCCCTTGCGCCTTAACATCCCCTTCGAGCATCTCTGCTCCTTTGCTTTTCTCTGGTGGCCACATTTTCCCTACAATAGTTGGTGAACCTTTTAAACCTAATTGCTTAATGTCCACATCGTCTAAATCATCCACAGTCCAAACAATTGGATTATACCTGGCAGCCCGAATCATATTTGGTAAAGGAGAATAAGCTACTTCATTTATTTCCTTTTCCACAGTAAGTAAGCATGGAAGTGTAGACTGAATACGCTCATATCCGTTCTCTATCTTTCTATGAACTTTTATTTGCTTATTCTTTAAATCTACTTCTTCTACACTAATCACATTCGTTAACGGTGGTATATCCATACGTCTTGCTATACCAGGACCGGTTTGACCAGTATCACCATCAATTGCATGTTTTCCACATAAAACTAAGTCGACGCCATCTTCCTTCATAAGTTTTTGAATTGCTTTATATAATGCATAACTTGTTGCTAACGTATCAGCTCCTGCAAATCTTCTATCGGAAATTAAATATCCTTGATCAGCACCTATTTGTACGCATTTTTTTATGGCCTCTCTTGCTTGTGGTGGTCCCATCGATAAAACTGTCACTTTACCACCATGTATTTCCCTTAACCTCACTGCCTCTTCCACCGCGTGTGCATCATATGGGTTTAATATTGCAGGTGCACTTGCACGGTCTAGCGTGTTTGTTTTTGGATTAATTTTTATGATCTTTGTATCTGGCACTTGCTTTATACAAACAAGTATATTCATATACTCCCCCACCCCTGTTTTCATAATAAAATAAACCATTTGCACAAACATTCACAAAGTAGCTGTCGGAAATGTTAAACTTTTCACGTAAAAATGTTTAATAAGTGTGGATACTTGTAGTGTTGTAAAAATATTGTTGCGAGTTGTGTAGTAGTTGAAGTGTCATTTGGTGGAATGAATTAGTCAGATGTTATACTTTGAACATTGATCTTGCTCCCCTAAATACTGTTTCTCCCCCCTTTTATTTCAAAATAACATTTAATAATAATTATTTGAACAATTCTGAAAACGCTTACTTAATATATTTATACTAAATATTTAATGATGTATCAACCTTAATTAACAAATTTCTGAAATATTATAACTTTATATATTATATAAATAGTTTAATCGGTTAATAAACATTGATATGACAAAACGGTGAACATTTGTTGTCCACCGTTTATATAAACTGTATGAGTTAAACTTCACTTCAACTTTATGTTGTATGAACAGCCAATTCTTTTTTACTAAACAAATAAATAGCCAAACCAACAAGAGCAAAAATGATAAAGAGTGTACACAGAACAGGTAATAAAACACCATCTGCAGTTCCCGTTTGAAACAACGAGTAACTATGCTGTGTAAGCGTTCCTGGTGACCATTTCATAATATCTGGTACAAAGGTACTCATTAGGCTGATAATAATCGTTATCCCTAACGTTAGAAATGCAACTGCTGCTGTACTTTTAAATAAAGTACTAAAGAATAGTACTAACGTCAAAACAAACAGTATACCAACTGCATAAACCATCATCCCCTTCAGTACATTCGTGAATGGAACTGTCTCTATTAATAAAGAAGTATAATAATATGCTAAAACAAAACCTACGACAAAGGAGCTTAATGCAAGAGTATACATATGAACCCACTTAGCAGTAATATAGGAAGCAAACGATACTGGCTTTACGAGCACCATAATGTTTGTCGCATTATTTCTCTCACTAGCAACCGTTCCCATAAACGATAACACGAGGACTAAATATCCGATTTGGCTAAATTGCCCTAACGTCTCCGCAAGTACTTGCGGTCCTGTTGGCAAAGGAATGCTGAACGCTCCTTCAGGCATACCACCAAAGCTTTCTAAAATATCGGGTAAAAAATAAGAAGTAACTGGCTGCATTATTCCTAATAGACTAAATACTATTGGTATCCATATCCATTTAAAGTTCCTTAACGATTCTTTAAACTCTTTTTTAAAAAGAATGAACCATTTCATCATGCCTTTGTCACCTCCATGAATAAATCTTCTAACGATGTTTTTACAATTTCAAAGTTCACAATTTTCAATTTTCGAAGCTCTTCATTTGTTAATAGTGCATTTCTTGCGTTTTCGATATCTGTAACACTTATCGTCAACTCATTTTTATTCACTTTCATATGACGAATCCAATCCGAGTCTTTTATTGTGCGACTCCAATCTTCAATTGGTTCTTCTGTCTCAATATAAATTGTTGGTTGCTGATACTTCTTTTTTAGTGTCTGAAGGTCTCCAGATACAATCAACTCTCCATGATTAATAATAAATATTTCTTCACAAATTTCTTCAGCATCATGTAAAACGTGGGTGGAGAAAAGAATTGAAGTTGTTTCTTTCAGCTTGTCCATTAATTCAAGCACTTCCCTTCGCCCTTTAGGGTCTAATGCAGAAACCGGTTCATCTAAAATGACGAGCTTAGGCTTATGAACAAGCGCTTGTGCTATACCAAGACGCTGCTTCATCCCACCGGAATAACCTTGTATTCTTTTCTTCCTATCATCTATTAGACCAACTAGTTTAAGAAGCTCTTCTGCTCTTGCTTTAGCATCCTCCTTACTTAGAGATCCTAACTGGCCAGCATATACTAAATATTCTTCTCCGGTCATCCATCCATAAAATTTAGGGTATTGTGGTAAATAGCCAATATACTGTCTACGATCACCACTGTACCTTTCATCAAAAGCAATCGACCCACTCGTAGGCTTCATAAGTCCTGTAAGCATATTGAGAGTTGTACTTTTGCCAGCACCATTTGGTCCTAACAGTGCGGTACAGACTCCTTCTTTTATATGTAAGTCTATCCCTTTAACAGCTTCCGTCCCTTTAAACGATTTACTTAGCTGTTTTGTCGTAATGAGTGCCATTTTTAGTCATTCCTCCGTCCAAAAATAAAGTATAATATCGGTCCAACTATTCCTCCAAAAACAATAACAAGAATCCATACCCACTGCGGTCCATTTGTATTATTATGCTTAAAACAATCTACCATAGCAACAATTAATAAAATAAACTGAATAATAATTACTGGTGCGATAATTCCCCACGGTATACTCTGTAAATCTGACAAAATAATATCCATCATTATTCCCCTTCTCTCTCAACTTTGAATTAGTAAAATAATTTATAAATGTATTTCTATCCTTATTACGTCATATAAATCAAAAGGTTTCAACTTATTCTTGTGTTTCATGAAAAATATTGATTCAGAAATAATTATTTACTATTTGTAAAGAATAAGAAACGATGCCACATGTTTTTAAAGTAATAGTAAGTGCTCTTCTCGCTACTACGCGTGGCATCACTTCCACAGCCAAATTTACACCCTAAAAAAACAACATGCTTGTTGTATTCTGCTTACATTACCTGCAGAATACTCAGCATGTTGCTTCATATAAATTGAAAGTTAATTTGGTGACTCATAGCTTCCATAGAATAATATGATTTGTTTTCTAATATCTTTTAACTGCAATAAAAAGGGTCTATCTACTTTCAAATGAAATTCCACTTCCTGCTGTGATGATCTAACCTCAATGGAAGTTGCAGCTCCTGCTTCCGTGCCAGTTTCATCTACTTCTAAAAACGTCTTATGTTTACATTCATCTATATATAATCTTTCATCACCTTCAATCATTGGGGAAAAATCTGCCTTGTCTGGTATAAAAGCTTCTTTTATTCCCATTTTATTCAAAATAGGAGGTAGTTCTAACTCCGTTTCTAAAGTAAACTTAGGAATTTCAACAATTCCTATTTTTTTCTCCTCGCTTATATCCCATAAGTCATTTTTCGTCTTAAGCTCCTTCATTACCTCTTCTTTTCTTACGCCTTTACTTGGCACTATAATATCCATCACAAAACGGTCGTTTTCATATTCTAACCTTAGTACATCATAGTTAGTATTAGTTTGGAAATGGTATGAGGCTCTACAAACCATAAATGTAGTCGTTACTATTCCTTCTTCTGTTATAAAATCATCATCAAACGTTAAACTCTCACTAAAGGGTTCTTTCCATTTCGCCTGAAAGTGTATTGCATTTAATAGTAATAAGATAGTATCAGGATGTAAACTCTCCACCATTTTATTAATGGTTCCTTTTGTTGCATTTGTTATCCACTTATTTACTTGCTCAGCAGTCGTAATTACGTCTGTTTTCACATTGTAGTTGTCCTTAATTGTGCGAACGAATGAACGGTCGAGATCAAAATCTTTCTTTATCCAGAGGGAGTTAGCAATATTTAATTTGATGACTTCCTCATCCTGTAATGATGTCATGTATTCAAAGAGGTTCTTTTCATTACTCTTGTTAATATTTAATACTTCTATCAGTTCTTCGTAAGTCTTACCTTTAGCACCTTGCATCAATATTAATAATGCAACAGCGACACTTAATGGACTAACAACGGCATTTTTGCTTGCTTTATAGGATTCTAGAAATAGTTGATGAGAAAATGTCAATAATGGTTCTTGAAGGTCATTTTTTTCCATATCATGCTCTCTCACACCTGTTTCCTCCCTTCAAGATGATATTCTCCTATTATGATATGATTCGTATACTCGTCCACATTCTAAAATATCTATATGACACTACAAGAAAAGCGACTCACATAAAAGTAGAGTCGCTTTTTTTATCATCATTTAGCTAATAACTTTCTTCTTTGTAGAAGAAAAATTGCAGTACCTAGCATGAATAATACCGTTCCTAATAGTAAATAGTTGAAGGTGCTTGTAGCTGTATCCGGAAGTCGATCACCTTTATCTTCATCAGAAGTAGCCCCAGCGCTTTCATTAGATGAATCACTTTCATCTGCTACTTCTAGTGCTTCCTCAGATTTTGCCCCATTTTCTAATTCGCTATCAGAAGTCTTCTCGTCACCCGTTTCGATGCTTGTAGACTCCTCATCTGTCATCAGTTCTTCAATTTGTGCTTTTAAGCTCTCAACTTGTTGTTCAAGCATAGTAACCAATGCTTCTACATCGTCATATTGAGCTGAAAGTGCTACAAGCTCAGCTTCAAGTTCATCGACCATTAATTGTAATTGATCAATCTCATTATTATTTTCTAACTCTTGTAATCTTTCATTTAGTTCTTCAATTTGACTTTCTAGCTCTGCAACCTTTTGTTCTAACTTATCTGAGGCATCTTCTTCATCACCTGAAATAAATTCAGGATTTGAGAAATAAGCTAATGAGAAAAGTGCAGGTGCTGTATAATCAATGGCGTATTCATTCGTAGACCAAGAGTTATCATGATCGACATACGCTTTAGCTATTGGCATGAGTAGTTCACCATCTTCGTCAAAGAACCTTGCTTGTTCAGGATCTCCTCCCCCATTAAAACCATTTGGTCCACCAACTAGTAAGCCAGGCATATACGTGTCTGTACTCATTCGAATTCTGTGGTGAACATGTTGAGGACTTTTTGTTCCAGAACCTGTTAAATAGCTCATCCCAGTTGCTGTTCTCCCTAAGATGTAGTGTAACTGATCTAATGCACCATCAATATAAACATCATTAGGCTGTATTTCATTTGCAAATAACAAGTAATTCCCTTTAGTAACTGCATTTTTAGCAGAAGCCCATGTATACTCACTATATTCAAGAGCATTACGATATCCATCACTTTCTATTTGAGCTAGAATATCATCTGCATATGCTAAAAATGTATCCTGTACGATAGCTTTAGACTCTTCATTAGCGTTATCACTTAAGATGTAAGCATATTGTGCTAAAGGTAATCCATTTCCCCATGAAATGATGCCTGCTTCTTCATCAAATAATTCAACTATAGTAGTGTCGTCGAATTCATATTCGTGAATGTAGTCATCATATTTGCTATCCCCTGTTGTTTTTAATAGTTCAGCAGCTAGCCAGAATCTCTCACCATTATCAGTACCGCGTTTTCCATAAGCACCAGAACCATCGTTTTGTCCATCATCTTCTCTGAAATATGGTTCAGGATGAGCTTCTAAATATTCAAAAGCGAGTTCTGCATTTGCTAGTAAACGATCTGCAAATTCTTGATCATAGTCACTAAACTGTCTTGATGCAATCGCCATTGTTGCACCATACATTGCTGTTCCATACGTTGACATACCGAAAACGTAACGATCTTGTGTATCTTCTACTGGTTTTACATCCATACCTGGCCATTCAAGACCTGATACTTTATGATAAACGACACCATCTTCTCTTTGCATTTTTTCTAGCCATAATAATTTATGCTTTGCTTCAATTAAAATATCAGGCAGGTCAGTTTGTCGGTCCTCTTCGGAAACACCTTCAGGGAATGACATTTGACCACTGTAAAATGTTTCTGGATTTAATTCATAGGCATATAGCAATTGAGAAACCGATATTGATCCCGGTGTTACATATAATCCATAGTCACCAGCATCATACCATCCTGCACTAACATCAATTGTGTCGCCTTCTGTTGTAAGTTCAGGATTTTCTTCATCAGTGAAATAGAAGATTGCTTCTTGATCTTGTAGATGACCTGCCTCATATTGAATACCAGTAATCGGATCATCTATCGCAGTAGCGGAGCGTTGTGTTGTGTAAGATCTCATCGTTTCAAGAAGTGAGTTATAATACACGTCATTGGAAATATCAAAAGCGAAAGAAGTATCAACACCAGGAACGTGAACAACATATGTACCTGGTTCAGTTACATAAGTAAAGTCAGCATGCTTTACTACATCACCAGAATGCTCATCAAATACTGGTTCAGTAAGCTCTCCACTGTAAACGATTTCATCAGTATCATTATTAATAACATTAAACGTCGATGCTTCACTATCATCTACTACAATCGCAATTTTATTTATATTCGGTAAGTATCCTACTTGGTTGACCTTTACAGATGGCCCTACTTCAGTAACAATTTCAGAATCTAAATCATCACCATCACTTTCAGCACTAATGAAACTTACACTACTAAAAATTAAAAGAAAAACTAAAAATATTGTTAAAAATCCTTTTTTGTTTTTCATATAGTAAATTCCTCCTTATTTTAATAGTTTATTTACATTACTGATTTATTCACCTCTCTTTGTTAAAGATTTTCGAAAACGATATTAACTAAAACGTTTTCATAATTTCACGTATTAAGTTATCAAATAAAATAGACATTGTCAATTTTTTACTAGATTCATAAAATAAATAATACTGTCGAGAACTGTCGCTCAATATAAATAAAGTAATAAACCAACTGAATTCCCCATTAAATTTATACTATTAAACATACAATTACGAATAGAAAAGGTTATTATAGTATAGTACTTTTTTATATAGTTAAATAAAAAAATGTCGAAATATTTTTCGTTAAAATCGACTGGCTTTTCCTAAAAAAAAACGGATATTGTTTTTTTCAAACAACACCCGATTTACTATTTAATATAAAATTTCTCTACAAGATTTATTAAATTACATAGGTTATTATTATTAACATAAATAAAAAAAGACTTGTATAACAAGTCATAATTCTTTAAAATGGTGAGCCATGAAGGACTCGAACCTTCGACCCTCTGATTAAAAGTCAGATGCTCTACCAACTGAGCTAATGGCTCGCAGATTATTCACTGAATATCTTCCTATTCAGGATACTCTCAATTCAATGAATCTTTGAATATTGAAATGTTGGTGACCCGTACGGGATTCGAACCCGTGTTACCGCCGTGAAAGGGCGGTGTCTTAACCACTTGACCAACGGGCCATGATATTTTTTTACTCCTAACTCCGTATTACTGGCGGAGAAGGAGGGATTTGAACCCTCGCGCCGCTTACGCGACCTACACCCTTAGCAGGGGCGCCCCTTCAGCCACTTGGGTACTTCTCCAAAGATGGCTCCACAGGTAGGACTCGAACCTACGACCGATCGGTTAACAGCCGATTGCTCTACCAACTGAGCTACTGTGGAATGGTGGGCCTGAGTGGACTCGAACCACCGACCTCACGCTTATCAGGCGTGCGCTCTAACCAGCTGAGCTACAGGCCCAAATGTATTAAAACAATATACTAATTGTTAAATGGAGCGGGTGATGAGAATCGAACTCACGACATCAGCTTGGAAGGCTGAGGTTTTACCACTAAACTACACCCGCATTTTAATCATTAAAATTTTTGATAGCTAGTCTAAAAAATGGCGCGCCCGAGAGGAGTCGAACCCCTAACCTTCTGATCCGTAGTCAGACGCTCTATCCAATTGAGCTACGGGCGCTCATGGAGCGGAAGACGAGATTCGAACTCGCGACCCCCACCTTGGCAAGGTGGTGTTCTACCACTGAACTACTCCCGCAAAAAATGGCTGGGCTAGCAGGATTCGAACCTGCGCATGACGGAATCAAAATCCGTTGCCTTACCGCTTGGCTATAGCCCATTATTAAATATGGGGCGGCTGATGGGAATCGAACCCACGAATGCCGGAACCACAATCCGGTGCGTTAACCACTTCGCCACAACCGCCATTATAAAAAAGCAAAATTGGCAGGGGCAGTAGGAATCGAACCCACATCAAAGGTTTTGGAGACCTTCGTTTTACCATTAAACTATGCCCCTAAAAGATGGTGGAGGGGGACGGATTCGAACCGCCGAACCCTGAGGGAGCGGATTTACAGTCCGCCGCGTTTAGCCACTTCGCTACCCCTCCATCTAGAGAGAAAAATATTAAAATAATATGGCGGTCCCGACGGGAATCGAACCCGCGATCTCCTGCGTGACAGGCAGGCATGTTAACCGCTACACCACGGGACCTAATATGGCGGAGGAAGAGGGATTCGAACCCCCGCGGGCTTTGACACCCCTGTCGGTTTTCAAGACCGATCCCTTCAGCCGGACTTGGGTATTCCTCCGTATTAATATATTGGTAGCGGCGGAGGGGATCGAACCCCCGACCTCACGGGTATGAACCGTACGCTCTAGCCAGCTGAGCTACACCGCCACGTTTTAAACATTTATTATAAAAATGGTGGAGCCTAGCGGGATCGAACCGCTGACCTCCTGCGTGCAAGGCAGGCGCTCTCCCAGCTGAGCTAAGGCCCCGTAATGCCCAGCAACGTCCTACTTTCACAGGGGGAAACCCCCAACTATCATCGGCGCTGGAGAGCTTAACTACCGTGTTCGGCATGGGAACGGGTGTGACCTCTCCGCTATCGTCACTGGACTATTTATGAGAGTTTATCCTCTCAAAACTAGATAACATATTCTGATTAAATGATCGTCTTAGTAAAGTTTGGTTAAGCCCTCGATCGATTAGTATCTCTCAGCTTCACATGTCGCCATGCTTCCACATGAGACCTATCAACCTCATCATCTCTGAGGGATCTTACTCACTTACGTGATGGGAAATCTCATCTTGAGGGGGGCTTCATGCTTAGATGCTTTCAGCACTTATCCCTTCCACACGTAGCTACCCAGCTATGCTCCTGGCGGAACAACTGGTACACCAGCGGTGTGTCCATCCCGGTCCTCTCGTACTAAGGACAGCTCCTCTCAAATTTCCTACGCCTGCGACGGATAGGGACCGAACTGTCTCACGACGTTCTGAACCCAGCTCGCGTACCGCTTTAATGGGCGAACAGCCCAACCCTTGGGACCTACTTCAGCCCCAGGATGCGATGAGCCGACATCGAGGTGCCAAACCTCCCCGTCGATGTGGACTCTTGGGGGAGATTAGCCTGTTATCCCCAGGGTAGCTTTTATCCGTTGAGCGACGGCCCTTCCATACGGTGCCGCCGGATCACTAAGCCCGACTTTCGTCCCTGCTCGACCTGTATGTCTCGCAGTCAAGCTCCCTTATGCCTTTGCACTCTACGAATGATTTCCAACCATTCTGAGGGAACCTTTGGGCGCCTCCGTTACTTTTTAGGAGGCGACCGCCCCAGTCAAACTGCCCACCTGACACTGTCCCTGATCCGGATTACGGACCGAGGTTAGAATTCCAGTACAACCAGGGTAGTATCCCACCGACGCCTCCACCGAAGCTAGCGCTCCGGCTTCCAAGGCTCCTACCTATCCTGTACAAGTTGTACCAAAATCCAATATCAAGCTACAGTAAAGCTCCATGGGGTCTTTCCGTCCTGTCGCAGGTAACCTGCATCTTCACAGGTAATATAATTTCACCGGGTCTCTCGTTGAGACAGTGCCCAAATCGTTGCACCTTTCGTGCGGGTCGGAACTTACCCGACAAGGAATTTCGCTACCTTAGGACCGTTATAGTTACGGCCGCCGTTTACTGGGGCTTCAATTCAGAGCTTCTCCCGAAGGATAACCCCTCCTCTTAACCTTCCAGCACCGGGCAGGTGTCAGCCCCTATACTTCGCCTTACGGCTTGGCAGAGACCTGTGTTTTTGATAAACAGTCGTTTGGGCCTATTCACTGCGGCTCTCTCGGGCATACACCCTAATAGAGCACCCCTTCTCCCGAAGTTACGGGGTCATTTTGCCGAGTTCCTTAACGAGAGTTCTCCCGCGCGTCTTAGAATTCTCTTCCCGCCTACCTGTGTCGGTTTGCGGTACGGGCACCAGTCACCTCGCTAGAGGCTTTTCTTGGCAGTGTAGGATCAGGAACTTCGGTACTATAATTTCCCTCGCGATCACAGCTCAGCCTTATGACAAGCGGATTTGCCTACTTGTCAGCCTCACTGCTTCGACGCACATATCCATCAGTGCGCTTACCCTACCTTCCTGCGTCCCCCCGTTGCTCAAACGGTGACGTGGTGGTACAGGAATTTCAACCTGTTTGCCATCGCCTACGCCTTTCGGCCTCGGCTTAGGTCCCGACTTACCCTGAGCGGACGAGCCTTCCTCAGGAAACCTTAGGCTTTCGACGGAGGGGATTCTCACCCCTCTTTTCGCTACTCATACCGGCATTCTCACTTCCAAGCGCTCCACATGTCCTTCCGGTCATGCTTCAACGCCCTTGGAACGCTCCCCTACCACTGTCCGTAAGGACAATCCATAGCTTCGGTGATACGTTTAGCCCCGGTACATTTTCGGCGCAGAGTCACTCGACCAGTGAGCTATTACGCACTCTTTCAATGGTGGCTGCTTCTAAGCCAACATCCTGGTTGTCTAAGCAACTCCACATCCTTCTCCACTTAACGTATACTTTGGGACCTTAGCTGATGGTCTGGGCTGTTTCCCTCTTGACTACGGATCTTAGCACTCGCAGTCTGACTCCCGAGGATAAGTAAATGGCATTCGGAGTTTGACTGAATTCGGTAATCCTGTGGGGACCCCTAGTCCAATCAGTGCTCTACCTCCAATACTCTCACCTCGAGGCTAGCCCTAAAGCTATTTCGGGGAGAACCAGCTATTTCCGTGTTCGATTGGCATTTCACCCCTACCCACACCTCATCCCCGCACTTTTCAACGTGCGTGGGTTCGGGCCTCCATCCAGTGTTACCTGGACTTCACCCTGGACATGGGTAGATCACACGGTTTCGGGTCTACAACAACGTACTATGGCGCCCTATTCAGACTCGCTTTCGCTGCGGCTCCGTCTCTTCAACTTAACCTCGCACGTTATCGTAACTCGCCGGTTCATTCTACAAAAGGCACGCTGTCACCCATTAACGGGCTCCAACTACTTGTAGGCACACGGTTTCAGGATCTCTTTCACTCCCCTCCCGGGGTGCTTTTCACCTTTCCCTCACGGTACTGGTTCACTATCGGTCACTAGGGAGTATTTAGCCTTGGGAGATGGTCCTCCCGGATTCCGACGGGGTTTCACGTGTCCCGCCGTACTCAGGATACACTCCGGAGGAAACAACATTTCGGCTACAGGGCTGTTACCTTGTCTCGCAGACCTTTCCAGATCGCTTCACCTACGCTGTTTCTTTGTAACTCCGTGTGGAGTGTCCTACAACCCCAAGAGGCAAGCCTCTTGGTTTGGGCTAATTCCGTTTCGCTCGCCGCTACTCAGGAAATCGCATTTGCTTTCTCTTCCTCTGGGTACTAAGATGTTTCAGTTCCCCAGGTCTGCCTTCTCATACCCTATGTATTCAGGTATGGATACCATCCCATTACGGATGGTGGGTTCCCCCATTCGGAAATCTCCGGATCAAAGCTTACTTACAGCTCCCCGAAGCATATCGGTGTTCGTCCCGTCCTTCATCGGCTCCTAGTGCCAAGGCATTCACCGTGCGCCCTTTCTAGCTTAACCACTAAAAAGTGTGGCGTCTTACATTCGCCTTAACTAAGACACACAGTTGATTTCGTTAGAAGAATAGACTTCTATTGATATCTACTGGTGATCATTTAAATCAGTTTTTGTTATCTAGTTTTCAAAGGACAAATCGCACCACGCAAGTGTGCGATAATCAAGTAGTTGTGCTGTCTTTTGAGCTGATACGCGTTAGCGTTCAGCGAGCACAACAACTTTATTTTGAGAGTATGACCTCTCAAAACTAAACAAAAAGTCCAAAGCGAAGTTCGAAAGTAATGAGCTTTATGTTTCTACAGTTGTTGTAGAAAATAACTGCTCCTTAGAAAGGAGGTGATCCATCCCCACCTTCCGGTAGGGATACCTTGTTACGACTTCACCCCAATCATCTGTCCCACCTTCGGCGGCTGGCTCCAAAAGGTTACCTCACCGACTTCGGGTGTTACAAACTCTCGTGGTGTGACGGGCGGTGTGTACAAGGCCCGGGAACGTATTCACCGCGGCATGCTGATCCGCGATTACTAGCAATTCCGGCTTCATGCAGGCGAGTTGCAGCCTGCAATCCGAACTGAGAGTGGCTTTATGGGATTCGCTCGGCCTCGCGGCTTTGCTGCCCTTTGTACCACCCATTGTAGCACGTGTGTAGCCCAGGTCATAAGGGGCATGATGATTTGACGTCATCCCCACCTTCCTCCGGTTTGTCACCGGCAGTCACCTTAGAGTGCCCAACTGAATGCTGGCAACTAAGATCAAGGGTTGCGCTCGTTGCGGGACTTAACCCAACATCTCACGACACGAGCTGACGACAACCATGCACCACCTGTCACTCTGTCCCCCGAAGGGGAACGTCCTATCTCTAGGAGTGTCAGAGGATGTCAAGACCTGGTAAGGTTCTTCGCGTTGCTTCGAATTAAACCACATGCTCCACTGCTTGTGCGGGCCCCCGTCAATTCCTTTGAGTTTCAGCCTTGCGGCCGTACTCCCCAGGCGGAGTGCTTAATGTGTTAACTGCGGCACTAAGGGTATCGAAACCCCTAACACCTAGCACTCATCGTTTACGGCGTGGACTACCAGGGTATCTAATCCTGTTTGCTCCCCACGCTTTCGCGCCTCAGCGTCAGTTGTAGGCCAGAAAGTCGCCTTCGCCACTGGTGTTCCTCCACATATCTACGCATTTCACCGCTACACGTGGAATTCCACTTTCCTCTCCTACACTCAAGTCCCCCAGTTTCCAATGACCCTCCACGGTTGAGCCGTGGGCTTTCACATCAGACTTAAGAGACCGCCTGCGCGCGCTTTACGCCCAATAATTCCGGACAACGCTTGCCCCCTACGTATTACCGCGGCTGCTGGCACGTAGTTAGCCGGGGCTTTCTGGTTAGGTACCGTCAAGGTGCCAACCTATTTGAATGGCACTTGTTCTTCCCTAACAACAGAACTTTACAATCCGAAGACCTTCATCGTTCACGCGGCGTTGCACCGTCAGGCTTTCGCCCATTGCGGATGATTCCCTACTGCTGCCTCCCGTAGGAGTCTGGACCGTGTCTCAGTTCCAGTGTGGCCGATCACCCTCTCAGGTCGGCTACGCATCGTTGCCTTGGTGAGCCATTACCTCACCAACTAGCTAATGCGCCGCGGGCCCATCTCACAGTGTTAGGATTACTCCCAACTTTTACAATAGAACCATGCGGTTCCGTTGATCATCCGGTATTAGCTTCGGTTTCCCGGAGTTATCCCAGTCTGTAAGGCAGGTTGCCCACGTGTTACTCACCCGTCCGCCGCTGATCTCATAAGAGCAAGCTCTTATTTGATCCGCTCGACTTGCATGTATTAGGCACGCCGCCAGCGTTCGTCCTGAGCCAGGATCAAACTCTCCAAAAAATTGTTGAGTTCGATGTCTCTGACATCAAGCCAAATTTTGGCTAATTTTTAAATCTTATTGACGGGATATCCTTTCATCAATCGTATATACGACTGATGTGTCTATCCCACTTCGCTTGGCTTTTTGTTTAGTTTTCAAAGGTCAAATGATGCTATTGTAGTTCGTAACAGCAACTTTTATATCATATCAGATCCACCGATATGTGTCAACAACTTTTCTCAGATAAGTTCCAGTTGTTTTAGCGACGATTAATAATATATCACAATAATATTTTAGATGCAATACATTTTATGAAAAAAATTATTATGCAAATTATTATATTTTCCATACAAGGATAAAGTCAAGGTTGATCAATAGTATAATCTTTATATATATATGTTAACCTCAAATAAAAAAACGTTGACAACATCCACTTTCATTGTTTAAGCTATCGTTAACTGATTTTTAAATATTGTTAACGATTAGGGAGGGTGTTATAAGTTATGACTAGAAACAAAACATTTATTAATGTTAGAGAATTAACGAGAGCCGCTATGTTTATCGCTTTAATGGCAATTGGTGCAAACCTACCTTCATTCATCGCTATAGGAACGGTGCCTTTAACTTTCCAAACTGTTGTCGCCATTCTTGCTGGTGTGTTATTAGGAAAAAAGGTTGGTAGCTTCGCTATGATCGGGTATG
Organism: Evansella cellulosilytica DSM 2522; assembly: GCF_000177235.2. Taxonomy (NCBI): domain Bacteria; kingdom Bacillati; phylum Bacillota; class Bacilli; order Caryophanales; family Bacillaceae; genus Evansella; species Evansella cellulosilytica. The sequence goes on from NC_014829.1 coordinate 3,630,231, forward strand.
CATTGATTGGACTTATAGGTTTGCCTGTATTCGCTCAAATGCAAGGCGGGTTACATATGCTAACATTATCACCGACTTTTGGATTTGTTCTTTCCTTTATTGTTCTTGCTTTTTCTGTAGGTTATATTGTAGAACAGGTAAAAAAACCTACATTATTAACTTATCTAATTGCCTGCTTTGTAGGATTGTTCATTAATTATGGGATTGGTATTCCATATTTACATTACCATCTGAAACTAGTATCAGGAGTTACTGATATAACACTTATAGCAACTTCAATTAGTATGGTTCCATTCTTTCTCAAAGACATTGTTTTAACAATTTTCACTGCCATTCTATGTCCTAAAATAAAAAATGCTCTACATTCTTCAACAACAACTAAAATAGAAAAAACACCAGCTGCATAATAGCAACGAGAAGGTTTGATTAGCTAGAAATGGCTACACCTTTACATTGCAAAAAGGAGACTCAATAGGTAACAATCAGCCTTTTGAGTCTCTCTCTTTTTATATAATTTTAAATCATCCTACTATAAGGAAACAAACGCATTACCTTCTATTTCATAATCTATAAGAACTAATTGTCCATTTTCTTTTATGAAACGAAACTCTACACATATCTCTTCTTTTGGTGGATACCCTAACCTCTCATAGTGATAACTCCCATTATCTTCATCATAAAATTGTACAAGCATATTATCTCCTTTGGCGATAATATACTCTCCATCTTCTATAATTCTTAACTCATCGTAAAGTAATAGTTTTAAAGCTGGATTCAAGATTGAGTTTTGTATGATAGCATAAAAGTCTCCATACGGATGAGAGCTAAATTGATTTTCTCGAACACCTATTAAATATTCTTGAAAACAATCGTTATAGATAAGTTGATTATCCTTGAGATCGAATATTTCATTAATCACTTTATTTGTAGCTTGATTATTCATAAATGGCCCTAACAACTTTTTCACATCTTCTATATCCGTTATCCGACTATTATAGAATTTGCCATTACTTTTTTCATGACTTCCATAAAGTCCCTCAACAGTGTAAACAACTTCGTGTATATGGGCATACACTTCTTCTTCATTAATCCCTTTTGGGCTAAGATAAACAATTACAGTTAGTATTATTAAAAAAAGTCCAAATAACATCCTCTTAAATGTATGATCTCTCATTTTTATCCCCAACTTTAATTCTCAATATTCTCTATTGTATAGACGATTTATCATGGGAATATGTTTCAATTTTTTTGAGAATACAGTAAAGTTTTTTTACAATGATCTGCGATTATACAAAAGAATAGAAATTAAAGAACCATCGCTGCAATCCACCCAAATATGAGTAGTGGTACATTTAGATGAATAAAAGTAGGAACACACGTATCCCAAATGTGATGATGTTGACCATCAACATTTAATCCTGCCGTCGGTCCTAATGTACTATCAGAAGCAGGTGATCCTGCATCCCCTAGTGCTCCAGCTGTACCAATCAATGCTATTGTAGCTAGCGCACTGAATCCTATTGCTTCTGCTAAAGGAACAAAGATGACAGCAATAATCGGAATGGTAGAGAACGAGGAACCTATTCCCATCGTTATTAGTAACCCTACGAGTAGCATCATCGCAGCTGCTAACGCTTTGTTACCGTCTAACCAAGTTGAAATAGTCATTACTAATGAATCAATGTGTCCAGTTTCTCTAATCACTTCTGCAAACCCTGCTGCAGCAATCATGACAAATCCTATATACGCCATTAATTTCATCCCATTAGTAAGCAACTCTTCAGATTTGGAAAGCTGCAACTTCCCTTTTAAGTGTAATAATCCGAAATAAATATATAAAATGGCTATACCTATTAATGCACTAAATATCATATCTTGTATTACGTATTGCAGTATTAAAACACTAATAATAGACACAAACCCAATAATTACAGATGAAACTGAGTATGATAAGTCTAATTCATTTTTTTCTTCTTGCCCTATTGGTTTATTTTCATATATCCTCTTCCCTCTATATGTTACAAATACAGCTAATCCCAAACCTAATACCATCCCTATTACCGGTATTACTAGTGCTGTAGGTATCATAGACATATCAATCGTCATGCCACTATCAGCCATATTGTTTTGAATAATCTCATGAAACATGAAACCGAATCCAAATGGTAATAAAATATAAGGTGCTTTTAAACCAAATGTCATGATTGTTGCTATAGCCCTACGGTCAATGTACAGTGCATTAAACACTTTTAATAATGGAGGTATTAATATAGGTATAAATGCAATATGAATCGGCACAAGATTTTGTGAGGATATAGAAACAAATAAAATTATGATTAGAATGAGAACTTTTCCTAGTTTTCTTGTTAATGTATCCCCTTCTTTGCCGACTATCATTAAAGCAAGTTTAACTAGTAAGTTTGGTATTCCAGTATAACTAATTGCAACAGCAAATGCTCCTAACATTGCATAACTAAGTGCGATTCTAGCACCTGATCCTAACCCTGACGCAAAGACATCTAAAGTCTCAGTAAATGGAATCCCAGCAACTATCCCTCCAACTATGGCACCAGTGACCATTGCTACTACAACGTGAACTCTCAACAGACTTAAAAGGATCATAACGAAAACTGCTATTAACACTGCATTCATTAGATGAATCCCCTTTCTTGTAATATAGCTTTACTTTACTATGATAAATTACTAAAGTAAAAACTTCACTTAATATATCATCAGCTAATGTTTACGTCAATGACCTTCACAAAATGTCATAGATTATTAGAATTTAAGAAGATGCTGTCACAAAAATAAATAGATCATTTGAAATAGAAGTAATAAATACGAAGAAAAACAGCCGCTATTGCGGCTGTTTTTCTTCGTATTTATTATTGTGCTGCTTCTATCTCTTCTTCAAGTAAATCTAAAATTCTTCCAGCATCTTCACCGTTGTTTTCACGGAAGTAGTCACGAATTGGCATTGCTAAATCTCGGAACGCTTGACGCTCATCTTCAGAAAGTGTATATACTTCAGTTCCACCTTCTTCTTCAATTAGGTCTAAGTTTTCTTGGTTTTGCTCATCTTGTAGAGCAAATCCAACTTCACGCATTTCTTCTACTGTTTCATCAATTAGTGCTTGGATATCTTCTGGTAAACTGTTGTAGAATTGCGTATTTACAACTGTCATGGCTACATAGTTATTATGATTAGAAATTGTCATATGATCTTGAACTTCATGGAATCCAGCAGAGTAGATGAAGAAGATTGGATTTTCTTGTCCATCAACAACTCCTTGATCCAAGCCGGTATATAACTCTCCCCAATCCATAGGTGTTGGGCTAGCATCATATGCCTCATAAGAATTAATAATTAATGGAGAGTTTTGTACTCTAATTTGGAAGCCATCAAAATCTTCCGGTGTTCTTAGCGGACTGCTTCCAGTCCATTGCATCGCACCTTCTGTCCAGTATGCTAATGGTGTCATATCCCACTCTTCATATTTTTCACGAAGGTGTACATTTAACGCTTCACTTGTATTTAAAATCTCTTGTGTTAATTCGATATCGTCAGGGAAAAGGAAGTGAAGGGCAAATACTTGTGCCTCTTCTACCATTGTACCTGTGAAACCTGGAGAAACAATACCAAACTCAGTTGAACCCATCATTAATTGCTCTGCTTGGTCAACTCCGTCACCTAGTCCACCATACTCGTAAACTGTCATTTCGATAGCGCCATCAGATTTTTCTTCTAGACGTCTAGCAAATTCAGCTGCATACTCGTATTGTACTTCCCCTTGCATTTCTTCAGTAACGAAGTCCCACTGATATTCAGCTTCTGTCGCAGTACCTTCATCAGCAGTATCATCTTCATCGCTTTCATCAGTTTCTGTAGTATCTGGCTCTTCTCCAGCGTCACCATTTCCATCTACTTCGTCTGTATCATCTCCACAAGCCGCTAAAATCAAGCTTGCACTTAATACAGCACTTACAAGAAGCCCTTTTTTCTTAAACATGTTTAAAATTACCCCCATAATAAGTATTTTTTATTTGAAAGGAACCTCTATCCTCGCCATTGCAGTAAGAATAGAGATATATCCTCAAATAGAATAACTAGTATAGCTACTATTACTAACATGACAATGTAAGGTGGTGTACCCCTAATAACATCTAAATATGATTTATTAAATACAGCACTCGCGGTAAATATGTCGACTCCAAACGGAGGTGTAGCTGATCCTAATGCTGCTTGGAAGGTGATTACAACCCCTAAATGGACAGGATCGACACCAGCTGCTGTCGCAACAGGCGCAAAAATCGGTGTCAATATTAAAATCACAACGATAGGGTCGACAAACATACATCCGATAAAGAAAAATATAGCTACAATAAATAGTACATATAACGCGGATGGGTCTGGACCTAATACTGCATCAGTTAATGTATGCGGTATCCTCGCTCTGTTCATCGCAACTGAAAATGCTTGCCCAGCTGCCACTAATATAAATACAGCAGATGTCACGAGACCACTAGATAAAGCTATTTTTGGTAAATTAGTAATCTTAATAGATCGATAGACGAATACTTCTAATATAAGTGCATAAAGGACAGATATCCCTGCTGCTTCTGTAGGTGTAAAATACCCACCGTAAATACCACCAACGATAACGATAGGAAACCCTAATGGTAGAAGCGCTTTTTTACCGACCTGGAATCTTTCGGACCAAGGTGCCTTGTCTATTTTAGGAATATTAAATATTTTTGCATGAATAACTGCGTATGTGGCAAAGAATAAGAATATTAAAATACCAGGACCAATACCTGCGATAAATAAATCACCGACAGAAGCGCCATCTGCTACTAGCGCGTAAATGATCATACCAATACTCGGTGGGATTAGAAGAGCGATGTCACTAGAATTAATAATTAATGCAATTGCACTCGAATCTTTATAACCAACCTTTAATAATCTTTGCCTCATCGGTGTACCAACTGCTACTACTGTAGCTTGTGTTGAACCAGAAATAGAACCAAACAATGTACAAGCTGCTGCAGTTGTTATTGCATAACCACCACGTAAATGGCCAACAAAAGCTCCAACAAAATCGACTAATCGTTTCGAGGTTTTCCCAGTTGCCATAATATCAGCAGCAAATATAAATAACGGAACTGCAAGTAAGGAATAAGGAACAATCCCTGTTCTCATCTGCTGAATAATAATGTAAGGATCAATATTCGGCAAGAAAAAGATAACTAAAACCAATGCCCCTGCTATTAAGGGGATCATCATTGGGAAACCCATGATGAGTAAAAGTACCATTACAACTATGAATATCCACATGATATAATCCTTTCAATACAATTTTTATTGTTCATCATAATCCTTCTTTTCCTGTGCTAAGTAAACTTCTTCATTCGTAATATTCACCCACATATTTCTTAAGAATTGAATACCGCCTAAGAAAAAGCCAATTACTATTGGCATTAACATAATCCAATACGGAATTTCCATAGCACTTGTTGTTCTCACTTGATTTAGAGGATGCATCATATATTCATAGGCAAAATAACATAATGTAAATAGTATAAGCGCTGTTACTAAAGGATTAAAAATTGACAAAAACTTCTTCACCCTCTTTGGTGCCATATCAAAAAATGCAGACATGCTGATGTGGCGTCCATACCTCGCTGCGTAACTTATGCCAAAAAAGGTTGCCATAATAATTGCTATTTCACTTACTTCTTGGGCAAATCCCCAGCTTCGATCTGTAATCTGACGATAAATAACATTACCGAAAGTCATAACTGCAATAATAATGATCGCCCAGCTCAGCACTAATTTTTCAAATTTTATAAGTAAATTGTCAAACCACTTTATCACATTCAAGTGTGTACCCCTCCTCTCGTAATGGAATATACCTAGTTTTCCACCGTGTTTACTCGGCTTTATTATTGTAAATGTTTAGTATGCAATAATTGTCCTAATTATAAAAATAGACGGTAAATATATTCGTTCTACTTTTTTGAATTCAATTGGCTATTAAATAGCATATATCAATAGAGATGATTTCACAAAAGGCATACATCGCTATATAAGCTGATTATTTGTAAATATTATTGACTGAAGTAAAATAACTTAGTATGCTTGGAAAAATACTTCCATCACCTCTTGGATAATAGCATATACTCAAAAGCGCCTTACGAAATATGTATTACCCGTCCATCACTAAGAATAAACAATATATTTTACATATTATTAAAATAGTATAAAAAATATACTCATTTTTTCCTCGCTTGTCAGTTAAAAGATCCTTTTACTTTAATTTTGGATATTCTATAAAATTGTGTACAATATATACTACTAGACAGTATTTCACTGAGATTTTTATCATTTTATTAAATATATATATGTTATAATGAACGATACAAAAAATGATTATGTGACATATTTGCTATAAAAATAGGGTATACACAAACTGCAAGACTACATAGAAAGGATAATTATGATATGGATTATTTAACAAACTTCCCTTTATGGGTTGCCCTGTTTACAATTGGTTTTGCGCAATTTATTAAAGTTCCATTACAATACTTAGCTACGAAAAGGTTTGACTGGTCACTACTTACTAGTACTGGTGGTATGCCTAGCTCACATTCAGGAGCAGTTACTGCATTATCTACCGCAATAGCCTTAGAAGAAGGTGTCGGTTCTCCTCTTTTTGCAATATCAGCCATTTTCGGTATCATCGTTATGTTTGATGCTACTGGCGTTAGACGTCATGCAGGTGAACAAGCTACCGTATTAAATCGGTTAGTGACTGACTTTAATAAGTTAGTGGAAGAAATGAAGACATGGCCAAAGAAAGAAGAACAAGAAAAAAGAAAAGAATTAAAAGAACTATTAGGGCATCAACCTATCGAAGTTTTTTTTGGTGGTTTATTAGGAATTATACTGACATTAATCATACATGCGATTCTATATTAAATAGTAAAAACGTTTTTAACAGCTTCACGTATCTGTTAAAAACGTTTTTTTTATAGCAGGAATTCATTGTATCTATCTCTAAAAGTACTAATGAGTTATCTTCACTCTAGTGTACCCACATCGGAAAAATTCCACTTCCTAGTTTTCTTATCATAAGGAAAAACCTAATATGTAGTTTGCGTGAAGGATAAGTATTGGGTCTTTTATTAGCAGAGAAGCGATGATGATGTGTTTTGAATTAAGGACACTGAAAAAGTTGTTTTGTACTTTTTCAGTGTCCTCTTTTGAATCTTCTTTTTAAGAAGGGGATCCATATATTACAGAAAGAAGGTATATTTACACACATTGCTAAAAGGTAAATCATCCACTTGATCTAATCTCGTGTCACGAAATTGCCAAGTCTAATATCGGATAAAGTAAAACAGTTGGCGTATTTGCCAACTGCTTTTTAATAGAAGTGAGTTGTCTTCTAAGCTATAAACAGAACTATCATTGACCATATTTCGAAGAGTAATAAAAGGCGCGCAGTGATATTAGACTTTCAAGTGACTGCAGAACACTGTAATAACTTATAAGGTATTAGCAAACTCTTGATTTCAACTCATTTAAGAAGCATCAACAAAAGACATTTGTCTTCGAAAAACTTGAACTGCCTCATCTTCATTCAAGTCGATTAATTCCTCTTCACTTAAATGACCATTACCTTCTTCAATAATATAAACTTCTACAGACTTTTTACCCCACTCCTCAAAAACTTCATCTACTGTTTCATAATACAGATCAATTTTGTTTCCCTTAATCGCTGAACCAGTATCAGCCACAACACCATACCCGTATCCTGGAATAAAAAGTATTGTTCCTATTGGGAAAACACTCGGATCAGCAGCAACAGTGGAGTATATGTCACGTTTTACCTTCACCCCTGAAAATGTAATACCATAAAGAGGATGCCCTTCAGTTTTACCTGTTGATTCTGGACCAGCAGTGTATCCTGTTGCAACAACCTCAATCGAAGGATAAACAGACCAATCCTGCGAATCCTCAAGAGTAAGAGGTGTTCCTTCAATTACTTCATGTGACATAATATACCTATCATACTTTTTAACCTCTAAAGGTAAATATCTCGTTTCTAGTCCAGATTTACGTAGACTTAAATTCCCTGCCTCTAGACTAATATTTTCACGTACCCAAAACGGCTCCTCATTTATCCATTCTTTTAACTGTTCAGCACTTACATTTGAGATACTCATAAATGTCGTAAGTAAAGCACCAAGAAGTAATATTGTAAATAACATATGCTTCATTGGCTTTTGAAAGCGAATCATTTCGTTTCCACTCCTCTCACCTTGACATGTTTTCCAAGTGAGAGAAGAATTATACAAATTATATTGGAGAAAACTAATTTGGTGTATTTTTCCAAAGGGCAAAATGGGGGGCAAAGGTATAATGTGAGTTCTATAAATTCGGTGTAGCGTTATCTTTTACAAAGAGACAAAATTGATTGTGATACAGAAGGTCGAATCCTTCTAAGCAATTGGCGGAGCCGCCCTACTATAAGTCGATTTCTTATAGTGGTGCACGGCGAGTGGCGCCAATGCCGAAACTTATAGTCTTTTCTTTTAAAATAAGTGATGAAAAAATTGCCACTATCTTTATAGTAGAGTAACCCTCCCGATACCACTTAATTTCTACATTCTAATTTATTATGTCGTAAAAAACCTCATTTTACAGATGATGCTCTGTAAAATGAGGCCGTATTAATTAAAACATTTGGTACCCACGAACTCTTAACATTCGAATTGCAATACCTGATAAAACTGCACCAACCATCCCCGAAATTAATATTACGACGTCTGCACTTTTTAATGCAATTAAGTCATTCCAAAATATCGGAAACACTTCACCAGGGCGAGTAAAATAAGAAAAGAAACCAGAGTTATCTACAATGAAAAAGATAACGATTGGATAAATGATTGCCATCGTCCAAGTAGATCTAAGTAACATATTTAAAATAAAACCTATTCCAAAGAAAAGAACAAAATAAAGTACGATTGCTATAATTAATTGCGGTAAACTTAGCATTGGTGTTTTCCACCTCCATAAGATCAAAGATAAGTTTACTTAATTATGTAGAGAACGTCAACAAACTTGTACATGAAAAGTAGGAAAATAAAAAGGAGCACCCTTTATATATGGTCTCCTTTTAATATCAGAATGGTATATTTTAACAATTCACCTTTTTTGACCAGACCCTTCACAACTCATACACGTTTCAGAACCACCTAATAATAGTTGAAAATAGCCTTTCCCTACACAATATGGACAATCCTTCGAATTTAGTTTTTTATCTTTAAGAGCCATTATTACTCCTCCTAAACATTAATCTGAACTTTCTGATAATATACCAGTTAATATCATTTTTGAAAAGAAGTAAAAAATGGCAAAAACGTTAGTGAAAACGTATACATAATCCCTTTCCTTCAAAATACACTATGTTAAAAAATATTACATAAATAAAAGGTTTCTGTTTGAAGAATTTAGGGAGTAGGACAGCGTCATTTCTTTACTATTTTTATTGTAAAAGTGTATGGCGCTCGCTCGATCTTACCTTCACACTTCTTTTTCTTCACTTAAGGGTAGTTGGCGCGCTCCATCTTACCTTCACACTTATTTTTCTTCGCTCAAGGGAGATGGCAACGCCCCATCTTACCTTCACACTTCTTTCCCCTACCTCAAGGGAAGATGGCAACCTATCCTCAGAAAATCACCGTTTCAAGAGCAGTATTGAGTAATATATTTCCACCAAAAGAAAGCCCTAAAAGGATCCATTCCTTTTAAGGCTTTCTCATTTATTTTATTTTAAAAAACATTAAATTTTCCTTTTTTAAGCACTAAAGGCATGCCACCTAGTTGATATAAATATTTGTTATCAATTACTTTTTTCATTGCAGATGCTGTAGTGCCAAACAGTTTTTTAGAACCAACTAAACCGATTGCCTCTTTACCACCAAGTGAAGCAACTGTACCTTTAATGTCAGGCTTAAACTCCTGTAATTTCTCACTTCCAGCTAATAATGCCTTCAAATTTTTAGCACATGTCAGCGCTTGTTGAATAGCAATTTGTGCTGTTGGAGGGTAAGGACGATTAATTTCTTCGTTAATAATTAATGCACAATCACCTATAACAAAAATATCATCGTGACCTGGTGCTCTTAAATCTTTTTCTACTTTAATACGGCCACGCATTGTTTCAAATCCAGATTTATCTAGAATTGAACTTCCTCTAACTCCAGTAGTCCAAACTACAGTTCGAGACTTAATCTCTTCTCCGCCTTTTAACTTTACGCCTTCGGCAGTCACTTCTTCTATCGGTGTATTAATGAGGAATTCGACTCCACGATCTTCTAATAAATTCATTGCATAAGTGACAAGATCTTCGTCAAAACCAGGTAATGCAGTTGGCGCAGCTTCTACAGAATAAATTTTAACTTTCTCACGGGCAATATCATATTCTGCACATAATTCAGGAACACGCTCTGATAATTCACCAACAAATTCAATACCAGTAAACCCAGCACCAGCTACTACAAAATGTAGGTAATCATCATGTTTTTCTTCCTCTTTATTGTAATTTGCAAACATATATTCAATATGTTCACGAATTAAGCGAACAGAGTTAACGCTGCGGATCGAAAATGCATGTTCGTTAACACCGGGAATACCGAACGTCTCTGGCTCTGATCCTAAGCCAACAACTAAATAGTCGTACTCTAATTCACCATTTTCAAGAATAACCTTTTTCTCATCTGTTTTTATTTCACTGACAGCATCTTTAACAAAGTTAATTTTATTTGTATCGATAACACTATCAATCAGCATTCTTGTACGATCATGGTGTAACGTACCTGCTGCTGGCTCGTGTAACCAAGTCGTTTGATAATGATAATTATGCTTATTTACTAAAGTAATTTCTGCATCTTGATATGCATTTGCCTTTTGTAATCTTGATGCTGTCATCATTCCACCGTAACCCGCTCCTAAAATGACTATTTTAGGCTTTTTATTCATCATTCTCACTCCAATTATTTTAATTCTTATTTGTCATTTTTCCCTACTCAACAAAATGTCAAGCATGTGTTTTTTTCCATACCGACAATAGATTGTGATATTTTTCACGTACAAAAACGTGAAAAGTAATACATATCTATTCATAATCGATTTGAGTTTCCACTATTTCGAAAGAGAATAAACTAAAATACTTCCTATATCATCTTATTAGTAAGTTACACTTTTTTCAACCTCTTTTTGAACATTTTATGAACTAGAACAACATTTTTTTACTTTTTTAGAGAAAATAATGGTTAAAATTTATAATTTACATATAATCTAACATCATGTAATATATAGATTAAATTTTCTAAAATATCTAATATTAAAAATGCAAAAACTGCTTTTCCTTTTATTATATAGAATTTGCATTTATAATAAATAATATTGTACAAAGAAGAATGAAGTTATTTTTGGAGGTGCGAGGTTTGACGACAGAAAGAGAAGTTTATGACGTAACGATTATCGGGGGCGGACCAGTTGGTCTCTTTACTGCATTTTATGGTGGGATGAGACAGATGAAGGTGAAAATTATAGAATCTATGCCTCAACTTGGTGGGCAATTATCTGCTTTATACCCTGAAAAGTACATTTATGACGTAGCGGGATTTCCAAAAGTCCGTGCACAAGAGTTAGTTGATGAATTGTGGAAACAAGCAAATCAATTTGAACCAACTGTTGTTTTAGAACAATCAGTTGATAAAGTTGAAAAAGGTGACGATAACATCTTTACATTAACAACAACGAAAGAAAAGCATTACACAAAAACAGTTATTATCACTGCGGGTGTTGGTGCTTTCCAACCAAGACGTTTAGAGGTTGAAGGTGCTGAGGAGTACGAAGGTAAAAACTTACACTATTTTGTTAATGACTTAAACAAATTCGCTGGAGACCGGGTTCTTTTATCTGGTGGTGGTGATTCTGCAGTTGATTGGACGCTTATGCTTGAAGATATTGCAGAAGAAATTACAATCGTTCATAGAAGAAATAAATTCCGCGCACATGAGCACAGTGTGGAGCAATTAACAGGTTCTCAAAAAATTGGTATTAAGACACCTTATGTGATTACTAAATTACACGGCAATGGAGATAAGATTACTTCTGTTGATATTCAAGAAAAAAATGGAGATACAACTGAAACAATTGATATCGACACGCTAATTGTAAACTTTGGTTTCATTTCTAACCTTGGTCCAATTAAAGAGTGGGGCTTGGAAATCGAGAAAAATTCCATTGTTGTCAATTCTAAAATGGAAACAAACATCGAAGGCGTTTATGCAGCTGGGGATATTGCTACATACGACGGAAAAGTTAAATTAATTGCTACTGGATTTGGAGAAGCACCAATTGCAGTCAGCAGTGCTAAATCTTACGTAGACCCTAATGCAAAAGCTCATCCTGGACATAGTACTAGTTTGTTTTAAGATTTAAACCTAGCGATATATTCGCTAGGTTTTTTTAGAAGAAAGAAGTGGTAATAAATGAGAAAAAAACAGGCTTTCCTCGAATGGTGAGCCTGTTTATATGAATATTTAGCAATCTTCCGGTGTGCCAGCATTAGTTGCTGTTCTAAAAGAAGATCCACAACCACAAGATGCGATGGCGTTAGGATTATCAATCGTAAATCCGCCGCCCATCATGTTTTGTTTATAATCAATTTGAACATCCTTTAGCATCGGTGCACTTTCGTTATCTACAACAACTTGAATACCATGTTTTACAAAAGTTTCATCTTTATCAGTTACTTCTGTTTCGAAGCCCATTCCATAAGAAAGTCCGCTGCAGCCTCCACCCTTTACTCCAACTCTGAGGTATTTAGCCTCTCCTTCTTCTTCCATCATTGTTTTAATTTGAGAAGCTGCTGCTTCTGTAATGTTAATCATCATGTTTCACCCCTTTATTTTACTTCGGATGTATTATTAGTATATCGTTTCAAACTACAGTCTTCAAGGAATCAACACCTAGAACTGGAGCTTCCTTATATTTTTTATTATTATTACTATATAAATGTACTATTCCTAATAACAACCATTTGTCACTGTCCTAAAAATGATGTTAAGATAGAATAAGAGTTTCGCAATCCGAAAAAGCCTTACTACGCTTTCTATAAATATTTTACATGTACTCATTTTTATAGTTTTTATTTTTAATGGAGGGAAATCAATGAGCATCGTACTTTTAGATCAAAGTTTAGAAGATATTAAAGACAAAGTAATAAACGGAGAACGTCTTACAATTGAAGATGGCCTTAAGCTATATGACACGCCTGACTTACTTACTGTAGCTCAATTAGCCAATCAAGTAAACGAGCAAAAAAATGGGGATAACGTTTATTTTATTGAAAATATGTACATTAATCCTACGAACGTTTGTGAAGCAAGCTGCGCATTTTGTGGATTTAAACGTAAGCCGGGTGAAGAAGGTGCTTACACAATGGATGAGGAAGCACTTCTCAAGTACGTATCTGATCGTTGGAATGACAACATTAGAGAGTTCCATATCGTTGGTGGACATAACCACGAAGTACCTTTTGAATATTACTTAAACACTGTTCGTGTCTTAAAGAAACATTACCCACAGTGTACGGTGAAGGCCTATACAGGTGCTGAAATTGAATTTTTCTCCAGAATTTCTGGTCTTTCTATGAAAGAAGTTTTAGAAGAACTCATCAAAGCTGGTCTAGATACAATACCTGGTGGTGGTGCTGAAATTCTTACTGAAAACTATCGTGCAAAAATGAGTCCAGAGAAAGCTTCCACGGACCAATGGTTAGAAGCGCATGAAATTGCTCATGGATTAGGGTTAAAAACGCATGCAACAATGCTTTATGGATCAATTGAATCTAAAGAAGAGCGCTTAATCCATATGGATCGCCTTCGTCAATTACAAGATCGAACAAATGGCTATATGGTCTTTATCCCATTAGCAATGCAGCCAAAAAGTGTAAACGCCGGATTAAAGCGCCGCACATCTGCTTATGATGATTTAAGAACAATTGCGATTAGCCGCTTAATGCTTGATAACTTTGATCATATTAAAGCGTATTGGATTAATATCGGTCCACAACTTACACAAATGGCATTAACGTTCGGAAGCTCTGATATTCACGGAACACTAATTGAAGAGCGAATTTCTCATTCAGCTGGTGCCTTGACCTCACAAGGGTTGACTCGAAGCGAGCTTACGCACCTTATAAAAGGAGCGAACAAAAAGCCCGTTGAAAGAGATACATTCTATAACGTTATAAAAACCTATTAGCATAAGAAAAAAGTTATAACAGAAAGCTGTTATAACTTTTTTTCTTTAAAGAGGTAGAGAAATTTTGCCACTCTCTTTTTCAGTATTAGTGGGTACTCTACTCGCTATTACCGTGGCTAAATTGCCACAACCTTTAGACTTTCTGTACTCAAAAGGACAATTTCCCTCCTTATAAGTAAACCCTTTTATCTAATCAGAAATTCGGACCATTACACTCTATTTTTCTTTCTTACATATTCACCAATACAAATCGTTTCAGCAGGACCTGTCATCCAAACGCGATCGTCTTTATCCCACGTAATATGGAGATCTCCTCCTGCTAGGTGAACCAAAACCTCTTCCCCTTTTTTCGAAAAACCATTTAGTACTGCCGCAACCACTGCTGCACATGCGCCTGTCCCACACGCTTGTGTAATGCCCGATCCTCTTTCCCACACACGAAAATGCATTTCGCGAGTAGATACTTGTTGAACAAATTCAACATTAACACTATCAGGGAAGCGCGGGTGTTTTTCTATTTTAGGCCCTAATGTCGTTAGTGGCGCATTTTCTATAGAGTTTACAAAAAATACGGCGTGAGGGTTCCCCATCGAAACTGCCGTCATTTCATGTCTGGCATTGTCTACTTCTATTCCTTCTTTGATTACTGGTGTTTTTTCTGTCCCTAACAAAGGTATTTCTTTCGGCTCTAACCGTGGTACACCCATGTCTACAGTAACGCGAGTCACTGTATTCGTTTCCTCATTCACCTCTACACTTGCTTCAACAATTCCACCCAATGTTTCAATCGTCATAGAAAGCTTATTGACGAGGTCGTTATCATACGCATATTTAGCAACACAACGTAGTCCGTTCCCACAGTTTTTTGCTTCGGAACCATCCTTATTAAATATTCGCATTTGTAAATCCGCTACTGTAGATGGTCCTATAAGAATCATCCCGTCAGAACCAATACCAGTAAAAACATCTGAAACTTCTATCGACAATGCTACTAATTCCTCTTCTCGAAGCTTTTCCTCAAACTGATTCACAAAAATATATTGATTTCCAAGTCCATGCATTTTAGTAAACTTCATAGGACCACTTCCTCTATTGTTGTTATCGTAACGATTCATTCGTCCAAAAATAATCTTCATCAGCCTCTAATATGATCATCGTTCTGTGACAGCAAGGTAAATTAATACGCTGCTTCACTTTTTCTTTCGCAAGTTCCAATGATGCTTCCTTCATATGTGTCAGCACATTATCGGTTTTACAATATGGACATTGAGAGAAATAAATTTCCCCCATTTGTTTTTCATATGGCCATGTATGGTCAAATGGTATTGGTCTCATTATTATCACCCTACTCTATTGTTCATTCGAATTGTATCACAAAGCATTTATTACTATGAAGTAAAAAATCCAAGCTAATCGATCCGCTTGAATTTCACATTGTTATTGCCCTTAAAACATAAGATTATCGTCTATAAATGTATAAATATTCGCTAGCAATTCTTCATTCGTTTCTCCAGAAACAAGCTCGCCATTTACTAAAGCAAACTTCTTTCTTGCACATTGCCCACAATAACTAAGACATCCGTATTCAATAACATCGAGGTTAGGATCTTTCTCTAATTCTTCTTTCACAGCTTTCGTTCCACTTACTATATTGCTAACACAAAATTCAATAATTGGCTTCAAAATATCACCTCATGATAGTTCCTCAATAAATCCTAACGATAATAAATAATTTTGTCAATCCAATCCTACTACTATAGTGATAAAATATTCTAAAAATTATTGTTATTTATATGAAAAGCTGATAACATTTAATTTAGTTGAAAACATTTCCATTATCGAAATAGTGTTAAAGGGGTATTTACGTTTTTCCACCATAACAATATTACGATTCCGACTATATAAGGAGGCGGTCCTGTGCGGAATTTATTAATCTTAGGTGGCGGATACGGAGGACTTCGAGTAATACAAAGGTTACTAGCTTCTGATATGCTTAGAGGTGTTTCTATCACTTTAGTAGAGAAGGAGCCATACCATAGTTTAAAAACAGAATTTTATGCGCTAGCTGCTGGTACAGTTGCCGATACTCATTTAAGATTGTCCTTTCCAAATGACGTTCGTCTTGAACTAAAATTTGAAACAGTTACCGATATTATTTTAGAAGAACAAAAAGTTGCTTTGTCGAATGGAGAACAGCTACATTACGATGACCTTGTTATCGGATTAGGCTGTGAAGATCGTTATCATGGGATCCCAGGAGCAGCTGAAAATACACTTAGTATTCAAAGTATGAGGCGATCTCGCAAAACTTATCATGTCCTACAAAGTATAAAAGCAAATGGTACTGTCGCTATAGTTGGTGGCGGTTTAAGCGGGGTTGAATTAGCAAGTGAGTTACGTGAAAGCCGGCCTGATCTTAACATCCAATTATATGATAGAGGGAAAAATATACTTTCAATGTTCCCCCCGAAGCTTTATCACTATGTAACAGAATGGTTAGTACAAAATGGCGTTGAAATTATTAACGAAGCCAATATTACAAAGGCTGAAAAAACTGTATTATACAATCATGATGAACCAGTTCCAGTAGATGCAATTATTTGGACAGCAGGTATTCAAGCAAATCGATTAGTAAGAGAGTTAAATGTCGAAAAGGATAGTATGGGTAGAATTATGGTAACAAAATATCATAACATTCCATCACACGAAAATGTATTTATTGTAGGAGATTGTGCAGCATTAAACCATGCACCAAGCGCTCAATTAGCAGAATCACAGGCGGAACAAATTGCTATGCTTCTTATAAAAAAATGGCATGATGATCCATACCCTGAGGAAATGCCAAGGATAAAGCTGAAAGGTGTGTTAGGTTCATTAGGGAAAAAACACGGTTTTGGTTTAATGGGTGAAAAAGCCCTTACTGGGAGAGTACCTCGTGTTCTCAAATCAGGAGTCCTTTGGATGTATAAACATCATTCTGGACATTAAACGATTATTTAGAGCCCTTGCTTGATAATAGTGAGTGCTTACTTACTACTTGTCGTCGTGTAAAAAATCCACACCTTAATAAAATGAATGGGGTGACTCAAAGTTAAACCTATTGAGTCACCCTTTCCTACATGTTTTCAATCACCTTATAAATAGATGATAAATGAGGATTCCCTTCTGCGATTACTTCTCCATTAAGTACTACTAGTGGATAAAAATATTCATCGTTTAATATCATCTCAGAAAAGCGTTTCTCTTCGTCAGTGCTATAGTTAGCATTTTCAATATCACAGTACTTGAATGATATTTCTCGATCTGGAAATTTTCTTGTAATAGCAGCCTCTAACCATTCCATCGTTTCATAAGCACTTGGTAAATGTATGCAGCTCGCACATTTTTCTTCTGCGCCAAATATCGTAATTTTTATCTCTTTCATTGTAATTCTCCCTTTCTTCTATCTATATCGTAACATACTTAAAACGACAATTAACAATTTTGTCACTATAAATATATATTTAAACAATCAAGTTCATGGATTTTTTCTTTCATGGATATTATAATAAAGGAAAGAAAGGAGTGTTTTAAAATGGCAGAAGCTACAATGGAATCACAAGTTCAAGAAGTACTTGATAAATTACGTCCATTCTTACTTCGTGACGGTGGGGATGTAGAGTTAGTTGATGTAGAGGATGGAATCGTAAAGGTTCGTTTAATGGGTGCATGCGGTTCATGCCCAAGTTCTACAATTACTTTAAAAGCTGGGATTGAACGTGCACTACTTGAAGAAGTACCAGGTGTAAAAGAATTAGAACAGGTATTTTAATAATAAAAGACTAAAAACGAGCTTGCTGAAGCTCGTTTTTAGTCTTTTATTAGAAGCGGTGAAGAATGATGTCACAGGTCTTTAATGTAGTAGTGAGTGATCTTCTCGCTACTACGCGTGGCATCATTCCCACCGCCATATTACTTTTTTCCCAACCACAAATGTCTTTTCTACTTTCTTAATCTTAGATAAAAGGGTGACTCAAAAGTATTTTTCCTATAGAGTCACCCTTTACTTTTGTATTGAAATGTAGAAGTCTCCCTATACTTATCAGTGAAGCAAAATAAGCGGATAAATTCCGATTAAATTGAAAAATGAGCTTGTTTCGGGCTATATAAGCGGAGAATTTCCGGCTATTCAAACCTAAAGCCCCTTTTTTCAAGAGCTTCGAGTTAATAGGCGGAATCTCTCCGTCTATTTAGCCTGTTTTCATTGCCTATTTATTAATTAAGGGAAATTTCTCCGCTTATTTATCAGACCGGGTGCATAACCCGAATTCCTAATCTATAAGTGCGGAGCATTATGAGCCCAGACAGTTCTCTTCTCCTTTTCGAATCGCTAGGTTCTTTATAGAGAGCAAATTCACGTATGTTTTAACACCCAAAATAGCAGCACCAATGCATACATTTATTCACCCTTGTCAATTGGTGTGCTAAAAAAATTGCCTGTTGAACCACATTGTATTGCGCTTAAATATTGATATGACAACAGAAAAAGGAGATGTTAATTAGCGGGCTAATTGCATCTCCAAAAGCTATTGTTTGTTCCGTCTTCTCCCTCTCAACCGAAAGGGTTACTTAATATATAGGGAAGTGTATTTTTCATCATTTTTGTAAACGGGCTGCGATTTTATGTTGAGACATTTTCACTACTTCTTTCCGTGTCGTTTTTGAAGGAATCCAGTGAGGTAATTCAATATTAGAATGTAATTGAGCAAATTTATCTACAATAAATTTTAAAAGCTCCTCATAGTCACTTGCGCTTTCAAATATGTGCAAGCATTCTTTCTCACGTCTTCTCATTTGTTTCTCGTCATTTGATTGATAATATTCTTCGACCATCTCAAAATAATGAATAGGAAACATAAGCCTGGCAATTAATTTTTTTTGTTCATATGAAGTAAGCCGATGAATCATTTCATACTCTTTTAAAAATAATAATACTTCTTTTTTACATGCTTCTGACCAACCTTTTTCACTCCAAATGTTTCTAATATATTCTGCGATATCTCTTGTAAAGTGATCATACGTAAAATCAGTAGGAACTTTTATACGAGAGGTAGATGTTTCATCCAGTGTGAGCCATGTATTTGATTTAAAACGCACATGGCAAATCGTATAAAAGGGAGGCGTTTGCACTTGATTATCTAATTCCATGTCTGTGATGTATTGGATAGCATTTTCACTTAGACCTAGAAAGTATGGGAATGTTAGGCAAAACTGTTCATCAAAGTATGTTTTTCCGCTTTTATTAGATATATATACAAACCAGTTTTCTAATTGATCTAAACGTTTTGTCCATTTAGCTTTCCAACTTAAATTTTGTGAAGACTTTTGATGTGGTGCATAGCTCGCTCCTCGTTGATGAAATTTTGCGAGTCGTTTACCTAGATTATTATCACTAATAATCGTTTTACTACTTGGTATTTCAAATGCAATCCATTCTTGCCCATCAACATGTAGTGTCCGTCCCTTTCCATCTTGTCTAAGTAGCTTAGCAACATCTTGTTCCCCATAGAACTCCAACCACTCTGCCATTGCCTCTTTTTCCCTTATTATATTGAGCATAGCCGAATCTATTTCACGAAGGAGATACTGTACACCATCAGATAATATCAACTGGTCATCCCCGACACTCATCACTTGCTCTGGATATATTCTAAAGGTATCAAACATTGCTCTTTCTAACATGAGGGACTCCCTCCAATTCCTGTTCTAATTACTATATAGTCTATGACCTATAGAAAAAACTGTTCACAAAAAGAATGCATGATTCATGACAATTATACTTTTGTTCACCGACAAATATGAAGCTTACATTAGAATAAATTACATAAAATACACATACGATAATTTAAGAGCATTACAAAGTTAAAAAAGTATGTATGTCTAACACTTGAGGGTGATTTAAATTGAAAGAGAATAGCAAATACTATACGGAAACTGCAAGGAATTGGTTAATTGAACGAGGCGTATCTATTGATGATATTGCAGAGTTAGTGTATTACTTGCAGAAAAATTATATTGATGAGCTAACTTTGGATTTGTGTATTGAACATATCGAAGCTGTACTTAAAAAGCGCGAAGTACAAAACGCCATTTTAACAGGGGTAATGCTCGACCGTTTAGCTGAAGAAAAGAAGCTTGATGAACCACTGCAAGGCGTTATAGAAAGAGATGAAGGCTTGTATGGGGTGGATGAGGTTATTGCATTATCCATCGTAAACGTATACGGTTCAATTGGTTTTACAAACTATGGCTATATTGACAAACAAAAGCCTGGTGTCCTACAGAAGCTTAATGATAAAAGCCAAGGCTGTCACACCTTCTTAGATGATATCGTAGGTGCAATTGCTGCTGCAGCATCTAGTCGACTTGCTCATAGCGCTGAAGATACGGAATAAAAAAACTAAAAACGAGCTTTAGCAAGCTCGTTTTTAGTTTTTTTAGAAGCGGTGAAGAAATGATGTCACATGTCTTAAAAGTAGTAATGAGTGCTCTTCTCGCTAGTACGCGTCATCATTTCCACAGCCAAATTGTTGCATTATCTGTAATATAAAATAAGCAAAAGTTTTACTGATGCTTTATATTACACCTTCCACTCATCTAAAGAATCAATCGACCACGATGGCTGAATATCAATGCTAGACAAATGATCACGTGTTGTTACGCCTGTATGGACGATTATTGTATCCATTCCAGCATTGATCCCGGCCATAATATCAGTCGCATAATTATCTCCAACCATTACCGTTTTATTTTTTTCTACACCTAAAACTTCAAGTGCTTGCTGCACAATAATGGCTTCTGGCTTTCCAATATAAGTCGCTATCACTCCTGTTGATACTTCAACAACGGAACATAGCGAACCGTTCCCAGGTAAAAAACCTTTTTCTGTTGGAATGGCAATATCACCATTTGTTGATATAAAAGTTGCACCCTCTCTCACGAGTAAACACGCCTTAGCTAACTTATCATAAGTAAGTTTCCGGTCCAGTCCCATAACAACCACATCTACATTATCACTCGAAAATATCATTCCTTTATTCATTAATGCATCCTCTAATCCTTCTTCTCCAATCATGTAAACCTTCGTTTTACCGAAATGTTGCTCAATATAATTAGCTGTTGCAATGCTAGAGGTAAACACGTGATCTTTAGTTGCTGGAATATCCATTGACATTAATTTTTCTGAAACTTGCTTTGGAGTTCTCGAGGAGTTATTCGTTACAAATAAGTAAGGAATACCCTTTTTCTCGAGGTTTTTCACAAATCGAGAAGCCGCATCTATTTTCTCTTCTCCTCTATACATTGTTCCATCTAAATCAATTAAATAGCCTTCATAATTCTTCAACACCGAAACCTCCATTTTTATGAAAAAATCGTTCCTGTACCATCTATATAAAAGGCTATGTTTAACTTTGTAGTGGATTTTCGCTTCAGCCTTTACATATAAAAAAGAAACGCCACTACAGGTGAGTGACGAAAAGATTACTATTCAGGTATTATTGTATACTGGCAATATGAATCATGTCCAGTCGCTAAACATTTATGACATTGAATATTATCTGTATTTAAAAGTTTACGAAAAAGTTTGTGCTCCATTTCACATATGATTGGAAACTGTTTTGCAACTTCAGCAATTGGACAATTAAATTCCATAAAAGTGAAGCTGCCATCCTCTTCTTTCGTTACTTCCACCATATAGCCTTGGTCATTATACAATTTAGCTAGTTCATAAATTCTTTCATCAAATCGTTTCGAAACTAATCTTTTCTCGTATTTTTGCTGCTGTCTTTCCATGCGGCGGATAAACAATTGCTCAATTTTTTCTTGACCATCTAACTCCTGAAGGTCTTTTAACAATTCAATGACAAGCGTCCCATAATCTCTCGGAAACATTTCCTCTCCGTTGTGAGATAGATGATAGACATGAGTCGGTCTGCCCATCGCCTGTCGTAACAATGATGTCTCAACTATTCCATCGCGCTCAAGAGTATTTAAGTGTCTCCGGACAGCCATTTCGGTAATGTCCAATTCCAACGCAATCGCAGAAACTGTAAGTTGCTTTTTTCGCTTCAATATACTTAAAATAAGATCTCTCGTTGAAGTCGTATTCGTCGCCAACTTTATCACCTTCCTTCTCATTTCATCTTAGCTAATAAATGAAGTTTCGTAAATTATGAAAAGAGAATGTTTAAAAATTTGACTTAATCCGTTCATATTTTGTTCACTATTACAAAAAATTGCTAATTTTACTCACCATTAACTATCATGTGAGGTTGACTCAAAAGGATTTTTTGTACCTTTTGAGTCAACCTCACCTTAGGCAGTATCTGTGTAGATCTTTATTGACGATTTTTCTGTGGAAGAAAAGCCGAAACAGGCCCTAACTCATTTTCCAAATACGCTCTTACTTTTTGTGGAAAAGTAATGAGTACTTTCAACTCTTCTTTCATTATGTTTATAAGCATATTATGATCGATTACAGTATACTCTTGAAGAAGCTGTTTTCTTAACTGAATAACTCTTTTAAGTGATTTGCCATCACTTGCTTCAATAACCCTTTCATCGATTAATATATCAATAACGTCGTCATAACTCCCTGGATCCCTCATGATAAACCCATCGATCATTTGATTCCCAACATCAATCATCGTTTCAATACTCATATGTATGACACGCTCTAAAGCTAACTTTTCTTCAAGCGCATTCCAGCTTTCTTTTTCAGAAAAAAAAGTCAATAATTGTTTGTAATATTCTAATCTCTCACCTAGTAATTCTCTATCAACAAAGTACACAACGGTCACCATCCTTTTCCTCGTTAGTATATCATAAATAGGTTGAAATTTATTTTAGTGGTTTTTTTTGTTATGATGGAAATAGTCAAGTTTATCAAGATGAAATGAGGAGGGTATACATGTCAGAGCGATTTTTCTTATACGACGAAACAGAAGAAACAAAAACAAGATATGTGAGTTTTATGGGGGACTCACAACGGTTTGACTTAGCAATTATCAATACGTCTCGTTACTATGGAAAAAAACTAATATTAGACATACAATCAAATCGTTCAGCCATCATTGGTACAGACGATCTAGAGGAACCTGGATACATAGAGCATGCTTTTCAACTTAATGATGAGGATGCAAACGAACTAAGAGATTTTTTATATGAAGTTATTTAATCAATGACTACCTTAATTTAGTAAGATGTTTTTCCTTCTTTGCAACATACTAATGTTAAAAAGGAGGTTTTTTTATGAAAAAATACCGTGATCATAAAGGTATGGAAGGTAATCAAAATTACAGAGATTTTATTGCTGTTGAAAAAAATAAAAATGAAATCATTCCTGAAGCAACCCCAGAAGGACCCTATGGCTCACCAATTGAAGGAACTTTAGGAAAAAACTCTCCTTGGAAAGAAGATCAACAAGCAATAAGTGCTTTCACTTATGAAAACAGAAATTTGCATGAGGGACTCGAACGTAAAGATCCTGGAGCACATCCAACACATGACGACAAACGGCAAAATAAGGACGAACCGTTCTAAAAGAGGAGGACTCCACGGGATAAATCCGAGGGCACTGAAGCAGGTCGATATTGACCTTTTCAGCGCCCATTTAATTTCTATTGAGTGCAATGATAACGCACTATCATTGTGTTTCTTATAGCGAGCACTCGATGACTGTTTACATTGCCAGAACTATCAATAGCTTGGTATATACACTGTTTACACATTAATCCCATTTCATTTATTTGAGATCAATTATTCCTTCACTTTTTTTAATACAAAATAAGCACATCCAAAATTACAGTATTCATAAAGGTATTCTTGGAGTGAGCCAATTTTTAAGTCAAAGGTAGTTTTTTTATTATCATCTTTGAAGAAACCCTTTAATCTTAGCTGATCATATCCCCAATCACCAACAATGTAATCATATTTATTTAGAACGTCACTAAATCTATTTTTAAATTCCTCTTCATTCCAACCATTCCTATTATCTTCAATTACTTCATAAGTATTTCCTTGAATACGAATCATTGATATGCACACCTCGCTTCTATACTATATCTTGCCTTATTTATAAATAAATTTCAATATACAAAATGTATTCAGCATAAATAGAACCAATATTTACTAACGTTATCGCTTATACAATCGGTCATCCTAATGATAGGAGGTGCGAATATGAAGAACCAACGATTATCTCTCTTACTCTGTAGTATTGGTTTCACAATTGCAGTGACTGGATGTGGAAATGATAATGCAACGGGACCAACGGGGCAACAACTCGATTTTTTACAAGAATACCACCAACCATCACAACATTTCGTAATTAATAGGCGATCAAGTGACGATGTAGATGAATACAACCGATTCGGTTTCCAAAGGCAAACAGAAGAAACTGCATACGCTGGTCAGAGTATACCTGATTATGCTGTTTTTGATAGAGCCTTACTTGCTGACAATATTAGTAAAATGGTTGCTACAAATCCTTATATACGTGAGGCTGGGGTGCTCGTTACTGATCAACACGTCTTAATTACTTACACTCCAGAGATGGACGATACGAATATTTACGATATAGCAACACAAGTTAAAAAGACAGCATATTCGGGTGTGCCAGCATTTTATGATGTTTATGTTGCAAATGATATGACATTAGTCGACGAAATAGAAAGATTTCAAGGGCTATCGACAAGAGACCAAAATTACGTTCAATCACTGAATGCTACGATTGAGTTATTACTTCAATATCCACAAGGAGAAGATATTGATTTAAATGAGCCTTTATTGGAGGATCATCGTAATAATCAAACAAGCAGACAGAATCAATAACACTTTAATTGAAAGAGGGTGACTCAATAGGTTGAATATTACCTTTTGAGTCACCCTTAATCCATGCTAGCGCCGTATAGCAATATGTTCTTAACCTTTATCGCTGTTCAGCAGCATTTACTTGTTCATCAGCATGATAAGAAGATCTTACGAGTGGGCCAGATTCGCAATGCTTAAAGCCTTTACTTAATGCGATATCTCTTAGCTCGCGAAACTCTTCTGGGGTCCAATATTTGACTATTTTTAAATGTCCCTTTGTAGGCTGCAAATATTGACCTATAGTCATGATATCAACGTTATTTGCACGCAAGTCATCCATTGTTTCTATAATTTCCTCTTTCGTCTCGCCCAAACCAATCATTAAACTTGATTTAGTAGGAATATTTGGCTTCATTTCTTTCGCTCTTCTCAAAAATTCTAATGATCTCTCATATGTTGCTCTTGCTCTTACTCTTGGTGTAAGTCTTTTCACTGTTTCAATATTATGATTTAAAATATCGGGCTTCGCATCCATCAATATTTTTAGATTTTCTTCTTTTCCACCCATGTCTGACGGAAGTACTTCGACAGTCGTAAAAGGATTTTTTCGACGAATGGCTTTTACTGTTTCTGCAAATATTTCAGCACCACCATCTTTTAAATCATCCCTTGCCACAGCTGTTATAACCGTATGTTTTAATCCCATTTGTGCTACTGAATCAGCTACACGTTCTGGCTCTTGACGATCTAATTCGGTTGGAAGTCCAGTTTTAACAGCACAGAATCTACAAGCACGAGTACAAGTGTCTCCTAAGATCATGAATGTTGCTGTTTTTCTTTCAGCCCAGCATTCATGAATATTAGGGCAGCGTGCCTCTTCACACACTGTATGTAATTTTTTCTCGCGCATCATTTTTTTCAATCCTGTATAAGATTCATTTGTATTTAATTTTATCTTTAACCATTCCGGTTTACGCACATATTCTTCTTGCTTTGACATTGTTAGTCACGCTCCCTGTATGTTCGCACATCTATATTTCTTTGCATACTTGTACTTTATTTCAGTATTCCAACTAAGGCGATAATCATTAGTTACTTTACCATGAAAACAAATAAATCTCAAAGGTTCTGTATATGCTGGGAGAAATTCCAAAGGGACTTTTTACAGATAAACTATTCATTTTAAAAATTACCAACATTTGTTGGAATGGATTGTCCCTATTTAATACAACACTATAAACATGGATAAAGTATGAAAGGAGTCGTTCATACAATGAAGAAAATTGTAGTAACATGCTTATTTTTACTGCCTATTTTATTCATTCTCCCCTTACAGGGATTAGCGGAAGACAAAAAAGATGATTTGACTTCTGAAGAGATTTTTAACGAAAGAATGGCACTGTATAAAAAGGCAGAAGCACACTCTCACATACCTTGGTATTATTACGCAGCAGTAGATAGCTATGAACGAGGATTAAGACAAGCTCGAAAAGATCGACCAAAAGAAGATGGTTTTATAGCTATTTATATTCCACAACAAAAATGGGTTGGCGAACTTAACCCAAATGAAGAAGACAAGTATGCTTTATCCATTTCCTTTTTTGACGGATTTGGACGTGATGGCAACGGAGACGGACTTGCAGACATCAATAATGATGAAGATATCTTGTTCTCATTTGCAGAGCACTTAACTAAATTCGGCAGTAATGAAGAAGATATTCGAATCGGTTTATGGGACTACTATCAGCGTGATAAAGCTGTCGAACTCATAACTGGACATGCAAAAGTATATAAAAAATTTAATACGCTCGATTTAAGAGAAAAATCGTTTATAGTACCACTACATTTTAATTACAGCTATAAAAGTACATTTGGTGATGCGCGTGGTTGGGGCGGAAGAAGAATTCATGAAGGAACGGATATATTTGCCGATCATGGTACTCCCGTAAAATCTACGACATATGGGGTTGTCGAGTTAAAAGGGTGGAACAAGTATGGTGGTTGGAGAATCGGTATCAGAGATAAGGATAATGTATATCATTACTACGCGCATTTAAGTCGGTTTGAAGATGGTATCGATCGTGGAGCAATTGTGGAGCCAGGAACAGTTATTGGATACGTTGGAAGCACAGGTTATGGAAAACCAGGTACATCTGGTAAATTCCCTCCACATCTCCATTATGGCGTTTATCGAGACAACGGCATTATTGAGTGGTCGTTCGACCCTTACCCACAATTGAGACAGCTAGAACAGAAGGAACGGAAGAAAAAACGAGGATAAGCGTCCGGACTTAACAGATTTCACTTTTTTTAGTGTCTCTAAGCAATGTGCGTAGCCGTCGCAATCATTAAAAAGCCTGATAGGAGTCGGTTTCTCCTATCAGGCGAGCGACGAGCGTAGCCATTGCAATAAAAATAAGAGGCACTGAAAAAAGTTGTTTTATACTTTTTCAATGTACCCTGATCTTCACCTTAATCAGTTCCCTTCCCTTTAGTTCCCGTATTTAAGCTTCTACAAGATTACAATATATTAAGAAGTAAGATCCATAATATACCTAGCGGTGCAATAATTCTAATAAACCAAATCCAGATGGTTCCAATCATTGTGTTTGTTAATCCCGTTTCCTTTAATGCATCGACTTTGTTCCATCCCCAACCTACAAATAAAGCGATAATCATTCCACCAAGTGGTAGGAAGTATTGATCGGTTAATAAATCAACGAAGTCCAAAAATGTTTCTCCAAAGATGAGGAAATCGAAAGGGCCGCCTTGACTTAACGCAGAGGGAATTCCCAGTAACGTGACAGCAATACCTGCTATCAATGTAGCTTTTTTACGACTCCATTTCATTTTTCTCATGACAAACGATACACTAACCTCTAGCAAAGAAATGGCTGAAGATAATGCTGCAATCGCTACTAAGAAAAAGAACAAGATTGCAAAAAACGAGCCTGCTCCTCCCATCAAGCCAAATACTTCAGGTAGCGTAACAAACACTAATCCGGCACCGTCTGTTGGAGCGATATTAGCAAACGTAAAAACTGCTGGAAAAATAACAATGCCTGCTACAATGGCAAAAATAGTATCCAAAGTCACTACTGTACCTGCTGCATGTGGTAACTTCGTTTCCTTAGACAAATAACTACTGTACGTAATCATTGCCCCCATACCTAAAGACAGAGTAAAGAATGCTTGCCCTACTGCTGCAGCATAAACATCTGGATTTCCAAAGGCACTCCATTCTGGACTAAATAAAAATGCTAAACCATCCGATGCACCATCTAATGTTAAACTAAACCCTGCCAAAATAATTAAAAGAATCGCAAGGAGTGGCATAAATATTTTATTAGAAAACTCAATCCCTTTTTTCACACCAAAGAATACGATCACTATGACAATCGCCATAAATAAAAATTGCCAAAATACAGGACCATATGAACCACCTGCAAAATTACTAAAGAAGTTTTCAAATTCACCTGCTCCTACACCTTGAGCAGTGCCAGTCAAATAGCTATATAAAAAGTATATGATCCATCCAGCAATAACCCCATAAAAAGATAGTATGAAAAATGAGGATAGAACCCCTAAAATACCGCCAAGTACCCACGGTTTACCTGGAGCAATTTTATTAAAGGAGCCAATGGCATCAGACTGTCCTCTTCTACCAACAGAAAATTCAGCTAATAAAACCGGTAAGCCTACTAAAAAAATGCACAAAATATAAATGATTAAAAATGCTGCTCCGCCATTCTCACCAGTTACATAGGAGAATCTCCAAATGTTCCCTAAACCTACCGCTGAGCCAACTGCGGCTAAAATAAATCCTAGTCTTGTGGCCCATTGTTCACGACTCATATTTCATTTCTCCCCTTTCTTTATTAGTTCAGTTTCACTAAGGAAAAGTATCGATGTATGTCCCCCTTTGTGTAGTAAAAGTATATTAGGTATATAACAAATTATTATTAAAATATTCTATTAATTTAGAATATGTATAATACTGTAAACTTAAAATTAACGCTGTAAAGGATGAAATTACCCAAAAAGAAAACACCTCCTAGTCAGAACGTGTTTTCTAGTATAATAATTTATTTTTTGTATCGTATACTAAACTAATGTCATCATGAACATTGTGATCACTAGAACTTTTACGAACGTTACACTGAACCTCATCTATTATAGTAATACTAGTGGAGAAATACATAAGCATTGCTAATTATTCCCAGAAGGTAACTCCGGCAACTCAAAATCACTAAAATCTCCTTGAATGCCTTGTTGCTGATCTATGTCATTCGGTGCAATAATAGCTGGAGTCACTCCATCTCCGCCACTACTATAAAACTGAGGTACATCTCCTGAAAGCCAGACGTTTGCAACAGGGATTGATGTTTTGACTACTTCTTGGTCTGTTGCAAAAGGGATAACCACTTGTACATCGGCTTCAATATCAACAGTTATGCTTAAATAAGTATTATTTATTCCAGTATTAACAATCTCTTGCCCAAAGTCAGCTTTCACTTCTCCGATTGTCGATAATCTTACAGGAACTCTTGGTCCTAGATGAGCCAAAAGGGCATTATTTGTTGCTTGCCCTAAAGGAATCATATGAATAATACCATCCTCGGTAAAAGTCGCACCCTCACGTTCTATATCGACATCGGTTGGGAGACTATAGTCTTTAATACGGCCATGCTCAATGTCGTTTAAATAATCTTGTACTCTTTTAACAGTTTCATGCTGTACTTTTAAATATATTGAATTGTTAATTTGAAACGATTGAATATTTCCATTACTATCATATTGGTATTCCACAATTTCATCGACATTTAAGTCTCCTATTACCTTCTTCGAAATTGCATCATTGATTGCTAATGTTCCTACCCGCTGTGTTTCTGTTTTAGCTATTTCAATGAGCGTTGGTCTAATCCCCGCTTCTACTATAATAAGTCCCTGTACTGTTAAAAAGCTAAAAATAAGTAGCGAAATTAAAAACACAAAGCGAAAGGGTAAGGGTCCCTTTCTTTTCTTACGGGGACGAAATGTTCTAAGATTCTTCATAGCTAGTCAACCCCCTTCTGCTTTCATCTATATGCAGGAATGGACAGCATCTTAACTAGAAATTTTTCTTTTTTTACTAAGGGTAATTTGTTGATGAATGTTGTTGGATGGGACCGGTTAATGACTTCTTCCGATCAGTTGATTTTGTTTACTTAATGGACTATGTGTGGGGGATCATACCTTCAACTAACTTTTTTGGCTCAAGGGTTGATGGCGATGCTCCTTCTTACCTTCGCACTATTTTTTCTTTGCTCACGGGCAGATGGCACGCTCCCTTCTTACCTCCCACACATTTTTAGTCTCTCACGGGCTGATAGCGACGCCCCATCTTACCATCACACTTCATTTTGCTTGCTCAATGGCAGATAACGCGCCAGCATCATCAAACTTCCCTATATAAAAAACAAAAAAACGGGGATATCCCCGTTTCATAAAGAGTCCATTGAAAAGATCCAGTTCAACTTTTTCAGTGCCTTTAGTTAGAATGTCAATGGTTCGTCGTTGTGAGTATGGCAAACCCACTCGTATTCAAAAGAGTGCAACATTGAAACTAGGAACTAAATAAGTTAAAGCCCGTCCTTTTTCACTTCCCTCTTTCTTAACACCTAATTACTTGTCCTTTCAAAAACTTGAAAAGTATGTTCATATTTGTTTTTCTCATCTACAATACCTTTTTCACTTGAAACTATTTTCCACTCTATTTCATCTATCGCTGGGAAATATGTATCTGCCTCAAATTCGGCATTAATAGAAGTAATATATAGACGTTTAGCAATTGGCATTAACTGTTCATACAGTGTGGCACCACCTATGACAAAGAACTCCTCTTCACTATTGACAAGGGGCTTTACATCATCTAATGAATGTAACACTTCTACCCCATCAGCATGAAAAGATTCACTTCTCGTAACGACTAAGTTTCGTCGATTCGGTAAAGGCCGTCCAATCGACTCGTACGTTTTCCTTCCCATTAACACGGAGTGACCTGATGTCGTTTTCTTAAAGAATTTTAAGTCATTAGGTAAATGCCATGGCATTTCTCCGTTTAGTCCAATCTCCCTGTTTTTTCCCATTGCTGCAATCATAGAAATCATACGGAGACTTCTCCTTTTATATGAGGATGTGGATCATATCCGACCAACTCAAAATCTTCAATTTTAAAATCTTCAATCCTTTTTACTTCAGGGTTTAGCTTCATTGTTGGTAAAGGTCTTGGGTCTCTTGTTAGTTGTAGATTAACTTGTTCGATATGATTTTTGTAAATATGAACATCGCCGAATGTATGAACGAAATCACCATAATCAAGTCCGCACTCTCGAGCAATCATCATTGTTAAAAGTGCGTATGAAGCAATATTAAATGGCACTCCTAAAAAAACGTCAGCACTTCTTTGATAAAGTTGACATGATAGTTTTCCGTCTGCTACGTAAAACTGGAAAAGGCAGTGGCACGGTGCTAATGCCATTTTATCAAGGTCAGCTACATTCCAAGCGTTTACTACTAGTCTTCGTGAATCTGGATTATTTTTAATTTGTTCAATGACATTACCTAACTGATCAATCGTCTCACCACTAGGCGTAGGCCAAGACCTCCATTGCTTTCCGTATACTGGCCCTAAATCACCGTTTTCATCTGCCCACTCATTCCAAATACGGACGTTGTTTTCCTGTAGATAGCGAATATTTGTATCACCTTTTATAAACCATAATAACTCATGAATAATGGCTCTTAATGCTAGCTTCTTAGTCGTTAACACTGGAAAACCGTCATTCAGATTAAAGCGCATTTGATAACCGAATGTACTAATAGTACCTGTTCCAGTACGGTCTGTTTTTTCAGTACCGTTTTCTAAAATATGCTTGCATAAATCATGATACTGCCTCATTTTAAACGTTCCTCCTCATTTTTATAAGCTTCTTTCTTATATTAAGAACCTACCATTTTTTGGGTAAGCGCAACTTCACACTCTACGATCGTTATATCTAGCTGTTTCATTAAGTCTAAATCGTAGGGCTTAACTGGAATGTTATTTTCTTCTATTACTCTAACGACAGGTCTAGTAGTGAACTCACCGTTTTGTCTAGCCACAACACCGACATGTCCGTTACTTAATACAACCTCCAACCCTACTGGGTAAAGTGCGACAGTCCTTGAGAAAACTTCGACCATCTCTTTTTCATAGAGCGTATTTACACCAGCATAAAGAATGTCAAGTGCTTCATGAGGTAGCTTCGCTTTACGATATACACGGTTACCTGTCACTGCGTCGAATACATCTGCAATGCCAATTATCTTTGCATAAAGGTGGATATCCTTTCCTTTAATACCTCGCGGATATCCTGATCCATCTAACCTTTCATGATGCTGGTATGCACAATGAGCTGCAATTAATGAGATTGTTTGCGATTTTCTTAACAAATCAAAACCAATGGTCGAATGCTCTTGAATAAGTTGAAACTCTTCATCTGTTAATTTATCTTGTTTGTTTAATATCTCAACTGGGATAGCAACTTTCCCTATGTCGTGAAGAATTGCTCCCATACCAAGCTCATTTAATTGCTTATCATTTAATCCGAGCTTATTTCCTAATGCAAGAGAATATATTGTTACATTTAATGAATGTTGAAAGACGTATGAATCGTAGCAATATACATCAGATAGCATAGATATTACTTCTTTTTGATCCTTAATACCATGAAGAATATTTTTAACAATAGCACCAAAGGTTGGACTTATTTTATCCATATCAATCGATTTCCCGAGCGTGATATCTCGAGACATTTTGCCAAAATTATTTTCAATTTCCATTACTGATTTTAGCTTCTCATGCTCTGGAATGACATCGTCAACGTAAATATCCTTTGTCTCGTTATCTTCAATGTATACAAAAGAAATTCCTTTTCGCTTTATTCGATCAATTATTGTTTTAGTCAAAAGCACTCCACTATTAAGTAATGCTTGTCCATTCTCATTATAAATTGCCTTTGCTAACCGATCATTTACCTGTAATGAATTAACTGATCGTATTCTCATCGTACTGCCCCTTCCGTGCACCTCTTGGTTGAAGCAGCTCCATGGAAGGAGCTGCTATTTTCCTTATGTTAATTTAAGTAAAAACTCTTTTCCTGTCATTCCTTTAGAGATGCCTAAATTCTCTGCCTCTACCGTAACAGACTCTAAAGGGGCTTCAATTAATTGTTCTATTGTTTTCACACCAACAGCTCTCCCTGCAACCACTTTGCGATCTTTTAATTTTTCGTTAAGTAACGCTACATCTAATGCTCCACACATGATATAACCCTTATCATTTGTAACTACTAAAAGGTTCGTTTTTGGCAGTACTACAGAGACTGCAGTAAAAGGTTTTCCTTCGATAAACATTGGCTGTACTTCGACCATTATTTCTTCACCCTTTCATAAGTCATTAACAACTGCATGTTAATAGCCTATGATTGATTCGAAAATTAGTGTCCGTCCCTTTTATTTATCGGTTCTTTAATTTCCAAATTAATATGTCTCTTAAAAATTCTGGCATATAATACGTTTTATCCTTACACCCGCTAATTTCAGGGTACAATTTTCCTAGAGTAAACATATCTAGTGTAGCTAGTTTATAGACCTTGTCTCCCTCAATTAATTCACCATGAATAAAAACATTGTTCTCATGAATAAAACCATCATGAGGCAATGTAAGACCATCAAAAATCATTTCTCCTAATACTTTACCACGGAAGCCAAAACCCTTTAATTTAAGCTCAATCATTTCCTGAGATCGTGCCATTCGTGTAATCTCCAATAAACCTTGACCAGTAATTGTTACACTAGCAGGATTGATAGGGTGAGGACAAATCCGATGAATGTCCTTTATTGTTACTTCACCTTCTTTTAAACCATCTAAAAGCACCCCTGCGTTTACCATACTTATATCTGCATCGCACCATTCTCTTAAGCCTCTTGCCAACAATCGTATTATTGGGGTTTCTTTATACCAATTCACTTCTTGGGGCTCGTCTAGCCTAGCTACGGTTTGATTTAATTGTTTATGTGAATCAATTTCAAGAGTAGTGAGTAAGTCCTCTGTAAATTGATCTTTGTTATTCGTATTTACTTTTATCGAATGAACATCAACAATTGGATCCGCTTCTTTATTTCTATGCGTAAGTTTAATTTCTCCAATATATTTTCCTGAACGTCCGGATTGGTTTATCCAAGTGCCATTAATCATTTTACCGCTCTCTAGTACATGGTGTGTATGGGCCCCAATGATGAAATCAAATTGAGGATACTTTACTGCGAGCTGTTCGTCTTGATGTAATCCTAAATGAGATAAACATATAAGGTAATCCACTTCAGGACGAATTTTTTTTATTAATGGTTCCAAGCAAGTGAATGGATCTGCTATTTTCCAACCTAACGTTTGATAAAAGAGAGAAAAAGGTATCGTAGCACCAATTACTCCAACTTTTAATTTATTTTTCGTCTCGATTATTTTATATGGCTTAGCCCAGGAAGGTCTTTCATTCGTTTCATCAAAAAGGTTACAAATAAGAACCGGAAAATTTGCTTCTTCATACAAACGATTTAAATCTTCTTTTGAAAAAGTAATTCCTTCATTATTACCGATCGTTACTGCGTCGTAATGAAGTTTATTTAATAGTGTTACATTCCCTTTTCCCTTTAATCCTTCAGAAATGGGATGTACACGATCTATGTGATCTCCGACATCAAATAAAAGTACTTCTTCACCGTTCGCCTCTGCTTCATTTCTTCTTTCTTTAATAAGCGCAACGACGGCTGACCAATTTTCTAATTGACTATGTAAATCGTTTGTATGAAGAATTCTAAGCTTCTTCACTTTCACCCAATTCCACCGCCATTCTGCTTACATCACATTAACTTCCCGTAATGCCTTGATATATCAATCTAATTCCAATGATAATTAAAAATACTCTTAAGAGATTAACGATAGCATCGCTTTGCATTTTTCTATTTATCGCTGCACCAAGTTGTCCACCAATCCAAGCACCTGGAAGTAATGCTAAAACATATAGCCAATCAATGTTACCTAAAGCCATATGTGATACTGAGCTTAAAATGGCTGATAAAAAAATCATGAGCATAGATGTTGCAACAGCGATATGGGGCGGAAAACCGAATAACAATATCATTGCAGGAACCATTAAAGAGCCCCCACCAATACCAAATAGCCCTGAGCACATACCAACGACAAACCCAATGAGAATGCCTATAATTGGGTGATAGCCGTATGTAATCTCAACACCTGCACGATTAACATACGTCCGCTGTACCCCTTTTTTTGCAGGCTTCAGTGGTAAAATGTACTTCCTTACCATTAATACGAACGATACTAAAACAATAAAAGTACCAAAAATAATTAGAAAGATGTCCGTATTAAGATCTTTATTTAACCAAACACCAAATAATGCGCCTGGTCCACTTCCTCCAAAAAAGATGAATGCACTTTGGTAATCAACTTTCTTCTGTTTTAAATACGCTAATGTGGAAGATAATCCTGTAAAAATCATAATTAACAGAGAAGTTCCAACAGCAATTTGGGGTGTAATCCCATGCAATATTGGCATATACCCACTTAGCATCATCAATGCCGGAACAACGATAATACCTCCGCCAAGTCCCATTATACTTCCTAAAATGGCAGCTACAAGGCCTAAAAGCAATAATATTATCCATTCCATATAAAAAGACCTGCTTCCTTTTTTGTTATGCAGTCATGCATATATTCCCTCAGAAAAACAAAAAATGTGACAAGAAATCCGATTATCTTCTATTATCAATCAAATAAGTGTAATTGTCGAGGCGCTAATCCTATATAATTTAACTTTAATTTTTCAATAAACTGCTTCCCATTTTTTGCTGCATGACCACCAGAATTATTATTAAACAAAACGTAAGATTCTTTCGTTTTATGAGATAGATTTTCGATTTTTTTAGCTAGATCTGTTAACTCTTCATTATTATATTCATATAAATACCTAACATCACGCCAATTTTCACCTTTTCTCGGACTAGACCAACCATAAATATTCCGTCCATGAAAACGGAACAGCGTTTTGTTTTTATTCGTAACATGAGGGACAAATGGAATAGAACGTTCTCCTGCTTGAGGCTCATCACATATACTATGTATCCATTCATCTTCTTCCATAAATGCAATTGTTTTTTCCATGAATTGTTCATTATACCATGAACGATGTCTAAATTCTAAAGCGATATCCCAGTGAGAAAACTGTTGTCTACAATATCTTAAATAGGTAACATTTTCTTTATTACATTCAAACCACGGTGGAAATTGTAAAAGGATCATCGCCAGTTTGTTCGCTTCCTTCATTGGCTGAATTGATTGTTTAAATGCTTCGAACATTTTTGTCCTTGAATCGTAAGGAATATCTCCTCTTAAGTGTCCCGTAATGCCTTGAAAAGCTTTCACTATAAATGTAAATGTAGAAGGAGTTTCTTCCATCCATTTTTCAATGTTTCGCTGTGGTGGGATCGCATAAAAGGATGAATCAACTTCTACAATTGGAAAGTGGCTAGCATACGTAGTGAGCTTATGTGATTGTTTTTCATAGAGAGAGTCATGATCTCCCCAGCCTGTTAAACCTACCCAAATCACAAAAAAATCCCTCCTCCCTTATATCGAAAAAACCTAATCCAGACAAAATAGTCTGAATTAGGTTATGACATCAAAATTAGTTTTACCCTATAGAGCCTTCCATCTCGAACTTGATGAGACGATTCATTTCAACCGCATATTCCATTGGGAGTTCTTTTGTAAATGGCTCAATGAATCCCATAACAATCATTTCAGTCGCTTCTTGCTCTGATACTCCACGACTCATTAAATAGAATAATTGTTCCTCAGACACTTTAGACACTGTTGCCTCGTGTTCAAGTGTAATATTGTTGTTTAATATCTCATTGTATGGAATTGTATCTGAAGTAGACTCGTTATCCATAATGAGTGTATCACATTCGATATTTGCTTTAGAACCTTCAGAACGACGTCCAAAGTGACAAATACCACGATACGTTACTTTACCACCATGCTTTGAAATCGACTTAGACACGATTGTTGAAGAACAATCAGGTGCTAAGTGTGTCATTTTAGCTCCTGCATCTTGATGTTGTCCTTTACCAGCGATTGCAATAGATAACACATTACCACGTGCACCGCGACCCTTCATGACAACAGCAGGATACTTCATCGTTAATTTAGACCCAATATTTCCGTCAACCCATTCCATCGTTGCATTTTCTTCTGCAACTGCACGCTTCGTTACTAAGTTAAATACGTTTGGCGCCCAGTTTTGAATTGTAGTATAACGGCAATATGCATTCTTTTTAACGATAATTTCTACAACCGCACTGTGAAGTGAATTCGTTGTATAAACTGGTGCTGTACAACCTTCTACATAGTGCACAGAGCTATCTTCATCAGCAATAATCAACGTACGCTCAAATTGACCCATGTTTTCAGAGTTAATTCGGAAATAAGCTTGCAATGGTGTATCAACCTTAATTCCTTTTGGAACGTATATGAACGATCCACCAGACCAAACAGCTGAGTTTAAAGCAGAAAATTTGTTATCTGTTGGCGGAATTACAGTACCGAAGTGCTCTCTAAATACAGCTTCATTCTCTTTTAGCGCAGTGTCTGTGTCTTTAAACACAATTCCTTGCTCTTCAAGATCTTCTTTCATATTATGGTATACAACCTCAGACTCATATTGCGCAGATACACCGGCTAAATACTTTTGTTCTGCTTCTGGAATACCTAGCTTATCAAATGTGTTTTTAATCTCTTCAGGCACTTCATCCCATGATCTCTCTGACTTTTCCGATGGTTTAACATAATAAGTAATATCATCGAAATTTAATTCAGACAAATCTCCGCCCCATTGTGGCATAGGCATTTTATAAAATTGTTCTAATGACTTCAAACGGAAATCTAACATCCATTTCGGCTCATCCTTCATACGGGAAATTTCCTCGACGATTTCTTTCGTTAAGCCCTTTTTAGAGCGAAAAATCGAAACGTCTTTATCGGAAAAACCGTATTGATATTCACCGATCTCAGGCATTTTCTTTGCCATAATAAACCCTCCCTTAAAAAATTATAACACTCTTCCATGTACCCTTTTTAAACGTTTCTTAAAGCCATGAAGCTTGATAAAGGGAAGTCATACAATGGCTAAAAGATCTATACGTCTATTTTACACTACTAAGACAGTGAAAACCAAGTGATTGTCGCTATCTATTCTTCCTCATTATTATTAGTGTCTACACCTTTTTCCATCGCTTTCCAGGCAAGTGTTGCACACTTTATTCTTGCAGGGAACTTAGCAACACCTTGAAGTGCTTCTATATCACCTAAATCGAAGTCACCTTCGTCATAGTCTTTCCCTAACATAATCGATGAAAAGATCTCAGAAAGCTTTAAAGCATCATCAACTGATAACCCCTTGATCGCTTGCGTCATCATGGATGCAGAAGACATACTGATGGAGCAGCCTTCACCTACAAACTTTGCGTCTGTAATTTTCCCATCCTCTACACGCATTTGTAGCTCAATACGATCTCCACAAGTGGGGTTATTCATATTTACTGTTAATGAATCCCCTTCTAACTGACCACGATTACGAGGATTTTTGTAATGATCCATAATAACTTGACGATACAACGTATCTAGTTGATTACCTAAAGACATTTCCAAAATACTCCTTTGTTTTTATTAATGCTTTAACAAAAGCATCTACATCTTCTTCTGTATTATACAAATAGAAGCTTGCTCTAGCAGTTGCTGATACGTTCAACCATTTCATTAACGGTTGTGCGCAATGATGCCCTGCACGAACCGCGATACCCTCAGCATCAAGAACAGTTGCTACATCATGAGGATGTACATCCTCACAATTAAATGTCACTAATCCGGCACGATGCTTAGGTCCATAGATCTCCACTCCGTCGACATTGGACAATTGATCCATTGCATACTGGACTAGTTTATGCTCATGTGCTTCAATATTGTCTAAACCAATATCATTTAAGAAGTCAATGGCTGCACCTAGTCCTATTGCACCTGCAATAATTGGTGTACCTCCTTCAAACTTCCAAGGAAGTTCCTTCCATGTCGACTCTTGAAGACCGACAAAGTCAATCATCTCTCCACCAAATTCTATTGGCTCCATTTTATCTAACAGTTTTTTCTTCCCATATAGTACCCCGATGCCTGTAGGAGCACAC
Organism: Evansella cellulosilytica DSM 2522; assembly: GCF_000177235.2. Taxonomy (NCBI): domain Bacteria; kingdom Bacillati; phylum Bacillota; class Bacilli; order Caryophanales; family Bacillaceae; genus Evansella; species Evansella cellulosilytica. The sequence goes on from NC_014829.1 coordinate 3,669,766, forward strand.
ATTTTATGACCAGAGAAAGCAAAGAAGTCACAATCTAAATCTCTCACATCCACCTTCATATGTGGTGTGCTCTGTGCACCATCTACGACCATTATTGCACCGTTTTTATGTGCAATTGCTGTTATTTCTTTTATCGGATTAATTGCCCCAAGGACGTTTGACACTTGCATAACAGAAACGATTTTAGTTTTATCGTTTACTGTCTCCTCGACGTCCTTAAGATCAATGGATCCATCTGCTTGTAAAGGTAAATATTTTAATGTCGCCCCAGTTGCTTTAGCGACTTGCTGCCAAGGAATAATATTACTATGATGTTCCATAGGTGTGATAACAATTTCGTCATCTGGCCCTAAATTCTCTCGTCCGTAGCTTGAAGCAACTAAATTAATTGCTGTCGTCGTTCCACGAGTAAAAATAACTTCCTCAGTACTTTTAGCATTGATAAAGGAACGAACCTTTTCTCGCGCACCCTCATACCCATCTGTAGCAAGTGTTCCTAAAGTATGAACACCTCTATGAACGTTAGAATTATAGCGTCGATAATAGTCATCGAGCTTTTCTATCACTTGTTTTGGCTTCTGAGAAGTAGCTGCGCTATCTAAATATACTAAAGGGTGCCCATTTACTTCCTGATCTAATATCGGGAACATTTGACGGACTTCTTGAACATTCATTAGTATACTTTCCTTTCTATTACCTCAATCAATTGCTCTTTTACAGATTCAATAGGTAGTTCGTTAACTACAGGTGCTAAGAATCCGTGAATAATTAAACGCTCTGCTTCGCGCTTTGAAATTCCTCGGCTCATTAAATAGAACATTTGAAGAGGGTCGATTTTCCCTACTGAAGCTGCGTGTCCTGCAGTTACATCATCTTCATCAATAAGAAGAATTGGGTTAGCATCTCCTCGTGCTTTTTCACTTAACATGAGTACACGCTCTGTTTGCTCACCGTTAGATTTCGTTGCACCATGCTCAATTTTAGTAATTCCATTGAATATAGATGTAGCTTCCTCTTTCATTACACCGTGCTTCAGTATTTGGCCATCTGAATGCTTCCCGTAATGTACCACGTTTGTCGTAAAGTTTTGTACTTGCTTGCCTCGCCCGATAGCAACAGTTTTTGTATCCGCATAAGAACCTTCTCCGTGAAGATACGTAGTATTTTCAGATACCGTATTACCATCGTTCATCTGACCTAATGCCCAGTATAGCTTCGCATCTTTACCGTTCACTTGTCCGCGACGATTTACATACGTTGTTGTTGCTGTTGAGAAGTTGTCTACAGCACCAAAGTTTACAGTAGCTCCATCCTCAACATAAACTTCAGCTACAATGTTAGCTACAGTTTCCACTGCTTGACCTTCTGTAACATAGTTTTCAATATATGTGACAGAACTATTAGCTTCAGCAACGATTAAAACATGGTTAAATAGGCCAAACTGTCCTTCTTGTGCATAAACAGCCTGTAAAGGTACGTCCACTTGCACATTTTTTGGTACATATATAAATGTCCCACCATTTAATAGTGCTGTGTGAAGGGCTGTTAAACGATTTTCATCTGGTAAAACAGCTTCAGACATAAAGTATTTTTCAACTAGATCAGCATGCTCTTTTAAAGCAGTCTCAATATCGGTAAAAATAACGCCCTTACTAGCTAAATCTGAACTAACATTTGTAAAGGTAGTTACACCATTTTTTTGAGCAAGTAAATTTTGTATTTTTTCTTCATCACCAATAAGACCTTTCACTTCATCTGAAAGTTCAGCAAATTGTCCACTAGTTTGCACGTTAGCTTCCAAAGATAATGGTGTGAAGTTCCATTTCGTAATTTTTGTTTTATCAGGTTTCGGTAGATCTAAAGTACTCGCTTTCTCTATTGACGAAACTCGTAAGTCCGTAAGCCACTTTGGCTCCTGGCGATCTTTAGAGAAGCTAGTAACACTGCTTTGATCTACTGGAAGTTTAGTTTCCGCTGTCATCTTCATTCCTCCTCTTAAAAACCGTCGTTATTATTGGCCTACCGTTTCGTCTTCAATACCTAATTCTTCTTTAATCCAGTCATATCCTTCCGCTTCCAATCTTTCAGCTAATTCAGGTCCACCTGATTTAACGATACGACCTTGCATCATAACATGGACAAAGTCCGGAGTTATGTAATTAAGAAGGCGTTGATAGTGAGTAATAATAAGGCAACCAAAATCATCACTACGCATTTCATTAATACCTTTAGAAACAACCTTTAGTGCATCAATATCTAAACCAGAATCAATTTCATCAAGAATAGCAATTTTTGGTTCAAGCATCATTAGCTGTAATATTTCATTACGCTTTTTTTCTCCACCAGAGAACCCTTCGTTTAAATAACGATGTTGGAATGATTCATCCATTTCTAACGTATTCATTTTTTCATCCATTTGACGAATAAATTTCATAAGAGAAATTTCGTCTCCCTCTTCACGGTTAGCATTAATAGCACTACGAACAAAATCTGCATTCGTAACACCACTAACTTCACTTGGATATTGCATCGCTAAGAAAAGTCCTGCACGTGCACGCTCGTCAACTTCCATTTCAAAAAGGTCTTCTCCATTAAAAGTTGCGTTCCCTTGCGTTACTTCATATTTAGGGTGTCCCATTAAGGCAGAGGCTAAAGTTGATTTACCAGTTCCGTTCGGACCCATAATTGCATGAATTTCTCCACCTTTAACTTCGATTCCAAACCCTTTCAAAATTTCTTTATCTTCAATTGATACATGAAGATCTTCTACTTTTAAGCTTGGCTTAGTCATTTTCCATACCTCCATTTATTTTACGTAATTGAATGAAAAGAAATAACTCCATTATGAGTCTTCTCTTTTATTTTCGTACCAGTATGATACTTAAAAAGCTTAAGACTAAGAAATTAATATCATTCTCAATCTATTCTCATTACAATCTTATATCAAATGCAAAACCAGTTCAAGGAAAAGGAACCTATTCACAATTTAATTTTTTTACTTATTCTACACTTTTTTATGAACAACTTATGTATTTTCCCAATAATTCTTTGTTTTTATTCACAAATTTTTCAATTTTGCGTATTCAGCCTACTTGACATTACAGCTATATTTTTCACTAAATCTCATTAATTATGAATGAGCAAGTGTTTATCATTCTCATCGAAATGATAATTTGTAACTCTAATTGAGAATGAATATCGTTTACATTTAGGAGAGAAGTTGTCCATAATGAGTGATATATGAAAACACGGTGTCTCCTAATAATACACTAACTAGACTCACCGTACATTTGCATAAAGAGAGACCCAAAAGGTATTTTATAACCTTTTGAGTCTCTCACGTTTTATTTATGAACTTGACGTTGGAATTCCGCGACAATGGATATAGACTGATGATGATCCTTTTCTCGCTGCTCTTCCACTTCCATTCGGTTCTCCAACTTACGATTGTATTCTGCATAACCGATTCCGTGAGATTGTTGCATCGCTTTTTCCATCTCAGTAGTATGTTTCGCTTGAATCTGATGGATAATAAATCACTTTCCTTTCAAATGTTTTTGAGGTAATCTTACTTAATTCTTATATTACCTCTGCTTTCTTTCACATATTTAATGGTAACACTTGAAAGAAAATGTGCCAAAAGGAGTTTTATGTCATAAAATATAACGTGAACGTATAATATAATCTGACATCGAACTACCAAACTCTTTTCTACATATCCACCAATATTCTCTTTTATACTTTCATTTTGAAACTAATGTGCCTGTCCTCCAAACTCTTGAAGGCATTCTTCAACTAAAGTAACTGCATTACTCATTGCAGCACCACCACCAAATGCTGCAGTTACGCCTACTGCCTCAAGTATTTCTTCCTTACTACACCCATGATCAATGCAACCCTTCATATGGTATATAATGCAATATTCGTCTTGACTATAAATGCCTATACCTAGGGCAATTAATTGCTTCTCTTTTTGTGAAAGGGCTCCTTCCTTAAAACACGCCTCCGTAAATTCGTTAAATTTACCAGCAATATCAGGCATTTGCTTAGTAAATATACCAATTCCTTCCTTATAATGATGCAATGCTTCTTGAATTGAACCCTCGTATTGATTTTCCATACTTCCCGCTCCTTCAAAATGATTTCGATCATAAACAATCATAGTATGAGTTATATGAAGGAAAGATATTATGGAAGGTTTTAGTCTTTTCTTAGAAGCAGTGGAATTTCGCCGTAGCTCTTAAAGTACTAGTGAGTAGTCTTCTCGCTACTACCCATGGCATCGGCACCTCTTTTTTATATGATTTTGCTCTTAAAATGAGAAAAACTCCATCCCCTAAGCTAATACATCTATAAAAAAGGTGACTCAGTAGGTAAAATTTACCTTTTGAGTCACCAGCATACTTATTCAGCAGGTACTACTGCACCATCATAAGTTTCTAAAATAAAGTTTTTAACATCCTCAGAACGAAGTACTTGTAATAATGTAGTGATACGCTCGTCATTTTCATCTCCACTACGTACAGCAATAACGTTTACGTATGGGTTATCTTGGTCACCAGACTCAAGTGCAATTGCGTCTTCAACAGGATTTAAACCAGCATCTAAAGCGTAGTTAGAATTAATTAAAATTGCGTCACCTTCATTGTGCTCATAAGCAGTTGGTAATAATGCTGCTTCGACATTAGCTAAAAACTCAAAGTTTTTTGGATTCTCTACAATATCATCTAGAGATGCACCAATACCTGCACCTTCTGCTAATGTAATTAATCCATGATCCTCAAGCATCATTAAAATTCTACCATGATCAGCAACTGAATCACTTAAAATAAATTGCGCTCCCTCAGGTAGTTCATCTAAGCTGCCATAATCTTGAGAATAAACACCAATTGGTTCAATATGAATGCCACCAGCATTAACAAAGTCATAGCCTTGTTCTTCAATTTGCATCTCTAAGTAAGGAATGTGTTGGAAATAGTTAGCGTCTAATTCACCAGCATCTAACGCTTCGTTTGGTAAAACATAATCGTTAAATGTAACAATCTCTAAATCAATTCCCTCTTCTACTAGTAGTGGCTTTACAAATTCTAACACCTCTGCATGTGGAACATTAGTCGCCCCTATAACTAATGATACTAATTCTTCAGTAGTTGCATCATCTTCTGTTGTTTCTTCTACTTCTCCAGCATCAGCAGTACCTTGCTCATCAGTTGTTTCATCTTCTCCAGTACCACAAGCTGCTAAAATACTTAACGAAAGACCAAATGCAGTAATTAATTTAACTAATTTTTTCATCTAAATTTACCCCCAATTATTTTTATCTTTTATCTAATCTATTGGTTAAACGATCGCCGATAAATTGAATAATAAAGACGATCAGTAACACAATCAATGTTGCCATCAGCGTAATGTCGGTATTTCGTCGTTGGAAACCATCTCTAAACGCTAAATCACCTAATCCACCAGCACCTATGACCCCAGCCATTGCTGTATAACCTACTAATGCGATGGCAGTGACTGTCAAGCCTGATACTAATGCTGGCATTGATTCTGGCAATAATACTTTAAAGATAATTTGTCTATTACTAGCGCCCATTGCCTTTGATGCTTCAATCACCCCCTTATCAATTTCTCTTAGTGCAATTTCTACCATACGAGCGTAAAACGGTGCTGCCCCTATAATTAATGCTGGTAGTGCAGCGGAAGGACCTAACATCGTTCCTACAATGATTCTCGTAAATGGAATTAGCAAGACGATCAGTATAATAAAAGGAATCGACCGAAAGACATTGACATATGCCGAAATAACACCTTGAATAATTCTGTTCTCCCATAGGTTACCTTTATCTGTTAAAAAGAGAAGTAAACCTAGTAATATCCCAAATAGAAATGTAAACAGCAGTGAGTATGATGTCATATAAATCGTTTCTTTTGTCGCATCCCACATGTTGGGCCATTTTACATTTTCAAATAATAAAATATTATAGATCGTTCCTATATTCATGGATGGATCACCTCCACTTGTACCTTTTGCTCACGGATATAAGCAATTACTCTCTCTAACTCACTAGCCTCACCGTCTACATTAATGAAAAGCGATCCATAGGGTCCATTTTGAGTTTGACTAATCTTCCCTTGTAAAATATTTACCGTAACATCAAATGTACGAATGATATTTGTAATTAAAGGCTTTTCTGCTTCTCTTCCAACAAAAGTTAACTGCAAAACATGACCGATATCTTCTTCCTCTAATAGATGTCTAATTGCTTCTTCAGTTTCTTCCGGTTCAGTCACTTGCTTCACAAACTCTTTTGTCATTTCTTGTTTTGGATGCTTGAAAACTTCTAAAACATTCCCTTGTTCTACTATTTTTCCTTGCTCCATTACAGCAACTCTATGACATATTTTTCTTATAACATGCATCTCGTGTGTAATTAAAACAACAGTAAGACCAAGCTTTTTATTTATATCTACTAGTAGTTCCAAGATAGAATCAGTTGTTTTTGGGTCTAACGCCGAAGTTGCCTCATCACATAACAACACCTTCGGGTTATTTGCAAGTGCTCTTGCTATACCAACTCTTTGTTTTTGTCCACCACTTAACTGTGAGGGGTATGAACCTCCACGTCCTTCAAGTCCAACTAAACGAATTAGCTCCTCAACCCGCTCATCACGTTCCGTTTTTGGTACTCCTTTAATTTCTAACGGAAAAGAGATATTTTCTTTTACTGTTCGAGACCAAAGTAAGTTAAAGTGTTGAAATATCATTCCTATTTCTTGACGTGCCGCTCTAAGTTTTTTACTTGAAAGCTTGTTCATCGTCTTCCCTGCTATCGTTACTTCACCAGAGCTTGGGGTTTCAAGCATATTTAACAATCTTATTAGTGTACTTTTGCCGGCCCCACTATATCCGATGATCCCGAAAATCTCACCTTCATCAATTGTTAAATTTATTTCATCGACAGCGGTGACTTTCCCATCACGAGTATTAAATGTTTTCACAAGATTCGATAACGAAATCATCTTCTTTGCCCCCTCTTTGGTTCTTTTAAAACTAGTTTTTTTTGTGTTGGCTCACTATAAGCCTTATAATCTATTATCCCTATACGCATAGTGCGGATTGTATATAGTAGAATGTTAGAATTTTATTATTATCTCAAGAAATTGTATTTTAATAAAACAAAAACCTTTCTGCTCTCACGAAAGATAAGCAGAAAGGTTTCTCTATTATGAAACCTACCCCTCATCTATCAAAGCATCACACTTTGCAGGAATTGGCACCTTTTCCAAGTCACCTTGGTGGTTGCCGGGCTTCATCGGGCCAGTCCCTCCGCCTCTCTGGATAAGAAAGTATTATTATTTTAGTAAATTAACATCGCTCTTGTGGAATCATATCACGGCTATAAAAAGAATGTCAATTATTTTTTACCGGAAATTTTTACTTAAGTAAAGGAGTGACTCTAGCAATAAAAGATCCTTCAGCTGACCACTAACTCCTAACTCACCTCTTTTTTTCATAGAGATGAGGAAGTCTTCTCCTTGTAGCAATAGCCTAAGTGATTCAATATCACCTTCAATGATGACATCCCCAACTGTATCTTTCACAGACTCAATGTCTATGTTCTGTCCATTAAAACGAACGATCCATTGCTCCTCGTCACAAATAAAACAAACATTTATGAATGCTTTATCTACTAGTTCATTCATATGAATTGACTTTCGAATTCGATTGACCGACGCTAAGAGAAGCTCATGCATCATCATCCCGCCCTTACTAAGGTTATACCTAATTGAGGTATTCTCCTTTTAAGGACAATTTCCCTTTTTTTTATCCGACATTTTCTATTTGTTTCTCTTTTTTATGCGGAATTTGTTTTCTAAAAACAAAGAAGAAGTAAAGCGTACCTGCTAAATAAAGAACACCAGTAATCGAAAATACGATTGCATAACCTGAATAAGCACCGTAAACCATCACAATTGTTGTAGAGACTGGTCCCATCACTGCCCATCCTAGCTGGAATACTGCTTGACCTACCGAATTTGCTAATCCTTTAATTGAGTCATCAACACTTCGCATCATAAGTGACATTTGAATGGGATTACCTGCGTTCATTAATGCTTGCCTAAATAAAAAACCAAATACTGCCCAATAAATATTTTGTGTATAGGCAGTGAGAAGAAGAAATGGAATGGATAATAGTTGTAAAATAACAACTGCTTTAACTTCTCCAACCTTATTCACGACTGCTGGACCTATAAGAAGAGCGACTGCTGTCATTGCTTGACCTGCAGATATGATAATCCCTACGAGTGAATGAGAGATTTCAAATCTATCTACGAAATATAGATTCAAGTATGGAATGACAAGTCCTGATCCGAAGCCAATCAGTATTTGTGCGATAGCAAATAAAATAATAATTTTAAATCCAGCCCGGTGTGTTTTAAATAAACTTTTAAAAGAACGATCTTGTACTGTTTGCGATGTTAGCTTTTTCTCTTCCTTTATTTTCAAGAAAGATGGTAAAGCTAGCACGACAAATCCAACACCAATCAGTAACGTCAAACGTATACTCCATAATGCATCAAAGCCTAAAATCAAATGAAAGAAGTCACTTAATGTACCACCCAATGTATTTCCTATGACGTTCACAACCATAATTATCGCAAAGTTAAAACTAAATAAGTGAACGCGTTGTTTTTCAGTTGAATTTTCAGCTAGCAACGGAATAGAGGAAACTTGAATAAATGCCATAAAAATACCTGTCATAAATGCCGTTCCTAAAAGTAGTATCTCAACGGAAAGAACAGCTCTAAGTAATAAGCTTAAAGCCGCAAAGATACCACCAATATAAATGAGCTTTTTTCTTCCAACCCGATCACTTAAAATTCCTGCTGGCAATAGTAACAGTGCTGTAGCGATAGATTGCATTGCAATAACTGAACCGTTCGTTTGGTCACTATATCCTAACTCACGAATGTAATAATTGTAAATGATCATAAAAATTCCCATGCCTATATGTGCAAATATAGAGCCAGTGAGAAATAAACGTACGTTGCGATTGTATCCCTTGAATTGATTTGACCAATCGCCTACGAATTTTGTCATGAAATTTCCTGCCTTCCACCTCTTAAAGTCAAAATATTTAGGTTACTTCGAGTCTCTAAATATATACTTATCATAGCCGATGGAAGAAAATTTGAAAAGATATTATTTTAATATTTACATGGATAATACTGTGAATGTTACTTAGGAAATAATAAAAGTGGCTGACTTAAAAGGTGAAAATTCGAAGAGCACTGAAAAAGTAAAAAACATGATTGTATCCTGTATTAATATTCATAAGCCATAATTTAAGGACGAATTGATGATCCTGGAGCAAGCGAGGTAACTGTCTCTTCCTCTACGCGCATATGCTTTGGAGCGTATCCGTAACTGTATGAGCATATAGAGAAATAACAAAAGAGAAAAAATGCTGATGGAGCAGCGTCGAGACAACTCGAAGCTTCATCAAAGAAGCGTCGCTCTTCCTGTGGAAAAGTAAGTCAGGGTGAGACACTGCAGAGCGAGGCTCGAAGCGGCTTGCCGACTCTCTACGAAAAAGCGAATTTGTGCAGGTCTCATCAACTTTTATATTCAAATGACCTTATATTTATTAGCCTCCCCTTTCAATCTAGGACTTTTTAAGTGCCATTGTGTTCTTTCACTTTTTCAGTGTTCCTTAGCAATGTATGTAGCCGTTGCAATCGTTAAAAAGCCTGATAGGAGTGAGTTTCTCCTATCAGGCGAGTGTAGCCATTGCAATACAATTAATAGGCACTGAAAAGTTGCTTTTTACTTTTTCAGTGGCCTCATATCGCCCCTTTTAAGTCACCCTCTTGGACAATTCTTGTGAAGAGTATAACAAGCATTTTTATGAAAAAAGGAAATTAGCACCAGCCCATGTCACAACCCTCTACATACGATTGTGGTTGTTGAGGTTTCTTCTCTTTTTTATAAATTTTCTCTTCATCTAAATCAAAGCCCTCTGCCATTTCATATAAATGTTCCTGTCCATTATTCTTGATTTCGCCTATTTTTTCTTTGTTTAAATAAAGCGCTGTTTCGCCATTACTTTCTTTTTTATGCTCCACTTTATCTGTTACATCAACACGAACTTCAGAAGCCATTTCGGTGTCTTGTTTATTGTCATGCACAGTGAAAAAATCTTGATCAATGTTCTTCAAAGCTAACACCCCTTCCTTACTTTTATGATTTACACTCTGTGCAATAAGTATGAAAGGAAAAAAACGTTAATATAAAGTAAGTTTGTTGTAGAAAAGACTAAAACGAGCTTCACTAAGCTCGTTTTTAGTCTCTTTTAGTCTTCACTTATCATCTCTTCATATGCTTCCGCTGTCATTAACTTATCTAATTCAGATGGATCTGTCGGCTCAACAACGACCATCCATGCTTTTTCATATGGAGATTCGTTAACAAATTCTGGTGATTCTTCTAGTTCTTCATTCACTTCAACTACTTTACCAGTAATTGGTGCATAAAGCTCAGATACAGTTTTTACAGATTCCACACTTCCGAAAGGCTCGTCCGCTTCAATTGTATCTCCAACCTCTGGAAGTTCTACAAAAACGATATCGCCTAGCTCTGATTGTGCAAAGTCAGTAATTCCGATACGGACTTTGTTCCCTTCAGCCTTTACCCACTCGTGCTCTTCTGAATACTTATAATCTTTTGGTAAGCTCATTATAAATCCCTCCATCATTATCATGTCCAGCTTGAACTGCAAAGTGTGTTTTTAAACATTATGTATGACACAGTTCTTATTCATACGTCATCTAAAACTATATTACAAAAAGACTTTGCAAACAACCTTAAATGGTGTTACTTCCAAGTCTCTTCAAAGGTTTCTTCTTTAAAACCAACAGTGACCTTCTCCCCATCAGTGACAATTGGGCGTTTAATTAACATACCATCAGAAGCTAATAAAGTAAGAAGTTCATCATCACTTGCAGTAGGAATTTTATCCTTTATTCCTAGTTCGCGATATTTTTTTCCACTTGTATTAAAGAATTTCTTTAATTCTAACCCACTTTTTTTGTACAAATCCGTTAATACTTCTTTTGATGGAGGGTGCTCAACAATATGAATCGATTCATACGTAATTCCTTGGTCATCTAACCATTTTAAAGCATTTCGACATGTTCCACATTTAGGATATTGATAAATAGTAGTACTCAAAATAAAAAACCTCCTTTCTAAAATAATATTATATTATTTCTCAAGCAAATTCACTATTTTGCCTCATTAATTTTTTTTACATCTTGAGGAGGCATTTTATAAGCTTCTTGTATACCCTCAATTGGACCTTTATCTTCAGATTCCGTTGAAAACTTATCAACTGCCTCAATACGGTACCCTTTTATAAATTCATTTGCTGGCTTTTTCATGATGTTGGGTCCTCCCTTAAAATATTTTTTTTAATATATGCAGCAAAAGAAAAAAATAAAGCTTTTCCACCAATTTATGTATTAAATTAATGATACGTTACTGATGAAAAGCCTAAAAGTATAGAAAGCATAAGTGAGTCACTCAAGCTCTTTGCTTAAGTGACTCACTTTTAGAGAGGAGAATGTCCCTTTCTTATAAAGGACAAGTCATATTTAGTATTGGGGCAGGGGAGTGCCCCAAATTATATAACGTATTTTTCGGCTTCAATAATCGCAGCAGCAATTTCACGCTTCTTCGCCACTACATTTACAGGTGTATGACGAGTGAGTTTTTTCAAAATAGAAAGCATAGTTCGTAGGCTATCGCCATCCTCTAACGCCACTAATGATTCCTTTGCATACGCTTCGATTCGATTAAAAGCCTCTTGTGTAAATACTTCCGTTAACAATAACTTTTGCTTTGCTTTCTCTATGCCAGTTTGATTGATTGCTTTTTCCGTTCTTAATATACAAGATTCTATACTGAATATATCTGATACAATGTCAGCTATATGAGATAGTAACTCTTGTTCTTTTTGCAATTTCTCTCCATATGTTTGAACAGCCGTTCCAGCTACCATCATAAATATTTTTTTCGCATTTTCGAGCAAATATCTTTCTTGCTCAAGCGGATCATCCCCAACTTCTTGCGGCATCATCATCATCAGTTCCTCTTGAAGAGATCCCGCCTGCTCAAGAAGTGGTAATTCTCCCTTCATCGCTTTTCTCATAATTGTTGCAGGGACGAGCATTCGGTTTATTTCGTTTGTCCCTTCAAAAATACGATTAATACGGGAGTTTCTATACATCGTTTCCACTTCATATTCTGCCATGAATCCATATCCACCATGTATTTGAACTGCTTCATCGGCAACAAAGTCTAACACCTCTGAACCAAACACTTTATTTAATGAGCATTCAATCGCATACTCTGCAATCGCTTTTCCGACAGCTTTACCATCTTTTTGTTGTTCTGCAGATAAAGCTTGGAAAGCTTCATCAATGAGGCCGCCAGTTCGATATATTGTACTTTCAGCTGCATACGTTTTGGCAGCCATTTCAGCTAACTTTTTTTGAATAAGTGTAAATTTGGAAATTGGTCGTTTAAATTGTTTCCTTTCATTCGCGTACTTTGCAGACAACTCAATACCTAATTTCGCTCCACCAACACAGCCAACTCCTAGCTTCCAGCGCCCAATATTTAAAATATTAAATGCAATCACATGGCCTTTACCAATCTCGCCTAACACGTTCTCTATAGGAACGAGGGCATCCTCCAGAATTAAAGTTCTAGTGGATGAACCTTTAATTCCCATTTTCTTTTCTTCTGGACCCGTTGATACCCCTTCATAATCACGTTCTAATATAAATGTGGTAAATTGTTCTCCGTCCACTTTCGCATACACAACGAAAACGTCAGCAAATCCAGCATTCGTTATCCATTGTTTTTCACCGTTGAGGACATAATGAGTACCAGCATCATTTAGTTTTGCTGTCGTTTTTGCACCAAGTGCATCTGACCCTGAGCTTGGCTCCGTAAGAGCATAAGCTGCAATTTTTTCTCCACTAGCTAATTCTGGTAAATACTTCTGCTTCTGTTCTTCATTACCGAAAAAAACGATAGGTAATGTACCAATCCCTACATGCGCACCATGTGAAAGAGAGAAAGAACCTGCTAATGCAAATTTTTCTGTAATTAAAGAAGAACTAATTTTGTCTAAGCCGATTCCACCATACTCTTCAGGGACGTCTGCTCCAAGTAAGCCGAGCTCTCCCGCTTCCTTTAAAAGCCGCACTGAAATATCAAACTGATGCTCCTCAATTTTTTCAATTTCAGGTACTACTTGCCCCTTCACGAAATCCTCTGTCGTTTTTGCAATCATCTTATGCTCATCAGACAAATCCTCTGGGGTAAATACACGTTCTGGCGAAAGTTCTTCTAGCAGGAACCCTCCACCTCTTACCGTTTTATCAGCCGTATCCATCGTTTAGTCCTCCTTTGAAATATAGTAATCTATTACACTTACTTCTGATGTTTATTGAATTAACTCAAACACACCTGCTGCTCCCATGCCACCACCGATACACATTGTGACAACACCAAACTGCTCTCCCCGCCGCTTCATTTCATGAATAAGACTCAAAGTCAGCTTTGTACCAGTACATCCTAGCGGGTGACCTAAAGCTATTGCGCCACCGTTCACATTAACTTTTTCACTATCAAGTCCTAAATGTCTGATTACTTGAATGGCTTGTGAAGCAAATGCTTCATTTAGTTCAAATAACCCGATATCTTCTACCTCTAATCCGGCCATTTTCACGGCACGTGGAATTGCTTCAACTGGACCGATGCCCATAATTTCTGGCGCTACTCCAGCCACTGTAAAAGAACGGAATTTAACGATCGGTGTTAACCCAGATTCTTCTGCTTCTTCACGATCCATTACTAATACTGAAGCAGCTCCATCACTCATTTGTGAAGCATTACCGGCTGTTACTGTTCCTGTCGTACTAAATGCAGGCTTTAGTTTTGCCAGTGTTTCAACTGAAGTATCAGGGCGAACTCCTTCATCCTCTTCTAGTACAACATTGTTTTCTACTAACTGATGTTGAAGATTAATTGATCTCATCGTCACTGGTACCGGAACAATTTCGTCTTTAAATTTTCCTTCCTTCAACGCCTTCGCTGCTCGTTTATGACTTTCTACAGCAAAGGCATCTTGATCTTCGCGAGTTACGTCAAACCTTCGCGCAACTTCTTCTGCAGTGTGTCCCATACTCATATAATACTCAGGTGCTTGCTCAACTAAAGTAGGGTTAGGTGCAATGACATGCCCCCCCATTGGAATCAAGCTCATTGATTCTGCTCCACCAGCAATGATTGCCTTTCCATATCCGAGCATGATCCTTTCTGCAGCGTAAGCAATCGATTGTAGCCCAGATGAACAATATCTATTTACCGTTATCGCTGGTACGTGATCGGGCAGACCTGCTAACGCAGATATATTACGTGCCATATTCATGCCTTGCTCTGCTTCAGGCATCGCACAGCCGATAATAACATCATCAATTTGAGATTGATCATAATTATTCGCTCTCTTCAATGTTTCCTTTATCGTTATTGCACCAAGGTCATCTGGTCTTACACTTCGAAAAGTCCCTTTTTTTGCTTTACCTACAGGTGTTCTTGCACCTGCAACGATAACTGCTTCTTTCAAATGATTCCCCTCCTTTTTTATCGATTAATTACGTAACGGTTTACCTTTTGCAAGCATGTGCTGCATACGTTGTTGTGTCTTTGGTTCCCCTACTAGACTTAGAAAGGCTTCTCTCTCAATATCTAGTAAATATTTCTCATCTACTAATGATCCTTTCGGTACACGTCCACCAGCAAGAACAAATGCGAGCTTCTCCGCTATTTTCAAATCATGATCTGAGGCATAGCCACTTAAATGCATTTGCTTTGCACCTAGAAGCATCGTTGCATATCCTGTTTCCCCAACAACAGGGATCTTTTCTCGCTTCGGTGGTTTATAGCCTTGATCAAATAAGAATTTAACTTTATTTTTTGCTTCATGTAATAAATGGTCACCATTTATGCTAACACCATCTTGCGGTCGCAAAAATCCATATTGTTGTGCTTCCTGTGCACTTGTTGAAACCTTCGCCATTGCAATCGTTTCAAAAACTTGGTTTGCAACAGCTTGTAAATCAATTTTGGCACCTTCTGGTAAACTTTGAATCTGTCTTAAATAAAGCTCTTTATTACCCCCACCTCCAGGGATGAGGCCAACACCTGTTTCAACTAGACCCATATACGTTTCTAGTGATGCTTGAATACTAGCAGACGGTAAACAAATTTCTGTTCCTCCTCCAAGTGTCATACCAAATGGTGCAGTAACGACCGGTTTTGCTGAGTAGCGTATGTTTGCCATTGCTTTTTGAAATTGACGAACAACAAGATCTATTTCTGGAAAATTCATGTCTTGTGCTTCCATCAAGATCATCATTAAATTTGCACCGACACAGAAATTTTTACCTTGGTTATTAATAACAAGTCCTTTATAATTTTTCTCAACTTCATCTACAGACTTATTAATCATTTGTAAAACGTCTAATCCAATGGAGTTGTTAGGAGACGTAAATTCTAAACATGCTACATCATCACCAATATCTATTAAAGAAGCACCTGCGTTCTTCATAATAACGTTTTCATCTTCTTTTAACGCCTTTAAGTAAATGACTTTTTCATTTAAGTCCGCTTTTACATAGGAACCTTCGGAATAGTATTCATCAAACGCTTGATAAAAATGGGTAAGTCCTTTATCGAGCATCTCCTTTACCCAAAGCGGAACCTCTTCACCTTCTTCTTCCATTCGCTTTACCGATTTTTCTACACCAATGGCATCCCAAGTTTCAAACGGTCCCATCTCCCATCCAAAGCCCCATTTCATAGCTAAATCAACTGAATGGATGGAATCTGCCACTTCATGGCACACTTCTGCAGAATATAGTAATGCAGGCTTTAGTATACTCCAGACTAACTCACCAGCACGATCATCCGCATATATAAGCGCTTTCAATTTATCCTGTTTCGTTTTTGCTTGTTTACTTCGTTGTACAGAAGGCGCTTTTAACTTTCTTCGTGGTTCATACTCCATTGTCTCAAAATTAAGCTCAAGTATTTCGCTTCCTTTGTCTGTCTTCTTTTTAAAGTAAAAACCTTTCCCTGTTTTACTACCGAGCATATTGTTCTCGGCCATTTGTTTCATAAATGCAGGTGGATTAAACACCTCTTTTTCTTCCCCGTTCACCTTGTCATATACATTTTTTGCAACATGTAAAAATGTATCTAAACCAACTACATCTAACGTACGGAAAGTTGCACTTTTTGGCCTTCCAATTGCTGGACCTGTCACAGAATCTACTTCACCAACTGTATACCCTCTTTGCAGCATTTCTCGTACAGTGACTAATAAGCCATATGTTCCAATTCTATTAGCAATAAAATTAGGAGTATCCTTCGCTTCTACAACACCTTTTCCTAGAATGTTTTCTCCAAATGAACGCATAAACTGAAAAACTTCTGGAGACGTCGACTTTGTAGGAATAATTTCAAGTAGCTTTAAGTATCTTGGTGGATTGAAAAAATGAGTTCCTAAAAAGTGTCTTTTAAAATCATCCGACCTATCCTCCGCCATCGCCTCGATCGATATACCTGAAGTGTTAGAGCTTACAATGCTTCCCTTTTTCCGATATTCGTCTACTTGTGTAAACACTTTCTTCTTGATTTCTAAATTTTCAACAACTACTTCAATAATCCAATCAACCTCAGCAATTCGTTTCATGTCGTCCTCTAAATTACCGGGCTGGATGAGATCTATATTTCCTTTTTTTGCTAAAGGTGCTGGTTTTTGCTTCTTTAGCTTTTTTATTGCCTCAGTCGCTAAACGATTACGAACGACTTTATCATCTAAAGACAATCCTCGTTTTTCTTCCTCCTTATGCAGTTCCTTTGGCGGGATATCCAAGAGTAACGTAGGTATACCAACGTTAGCTAAATGAGCAGCAATACTTGACCCCATAATCCCTGAACCTAAAACAGCAACCTTTTCAATTCTGTTTACCATGAAATACCTCCCCTTTTGAATGAATACTCATTCATTTTTATTGTAAAAAAATATACTAAGAAATCTCAGGCATTAGTTCAGTTACACTTACTATATAAGATTTTTTCCTGATTAGCAACCGATTTAACTTAATTTTTTGTAAATTAAAACTATTCTCTTCTTTACTAAGTATATGTCAGATGTTTGAACTTTATGAATTGAAGTATATCGCTTTTTAATAAGAGTACAATAAAAGCGTCTATGTAATTGCATAGCTAATAAAGCAAGTAAGGGAGGACTTACCAATGCAACAGCAGCAACAAATGGGACAACAGCAACAAAATGTTATGCCACAACCACCTAATATTATAACGACGAAGGACCATCTTTATATTACTGATATGCTTGCTTGGAATTTGTTAGCAATGAAGAAAGCGCATCACTTCGCCTCTCAATGTCAAGATCAACAAATTGCACAAGCATTAGAGGAAGCTGGTAAGATGCATTATAACCATTACCAAACATTAATGACGCACTTAGATCAACAACAGCAGCAAGCACAAATGCAACAAAACACGATGCAATAATGGAGGGAGGCTCTACTTATGAATAATAATCAAATGCAAAATCAAGGAAATCAGCAACAATCATCAAAAATTCAAAATCCGAAAACACAACATCCTGAAACCCCACAAATGACTGATCGGGATTTCATCAATGATATGTTAACGACAGAAAAATACATGACTGATGCTTATTCTGTGGCGATGAACGAAGCAAGTCACGAATCTCTTTATACTGACATTCAAGAAAACTTTATACAATCGCAACAATGTCAGCGTAAGCTCTTTAACTTAATGTTTGAAAAAGGTTGGTATAGCTTTGACGCTGAAAAGCAGCAAACACTTCAGCAATCGTACCAACAATTTTCTGGCTATCAAAACCAAATTCCATACGCACAAAATAACACGATGTCATAAGTTTATTAGGCACTGAAAAAGTGATGTTCTTTCACTTTTTCAGTGCCCCTCTTCTATTTCCACTATTTTTCATGATGTAAAATTTACTTAAATCTATTCCCAAGTTTTTGTGAAAAATATTATTTTTTTGGCTAATTTTTTTATTGTTGCACATTCTATGTATATGAATATTACTAGTATCTTATTTATTACACTTTTAATTGCGTGGTTTGTGGAATGGTTTATCTTTCAAGAATCGACCGGAAAAGAAAAGGAGGTTCACAATAGAGCATTACTATTAAAAGGAATAGTAGCTATTACGGTACTTTTCTCCATTATAGTTAGTGTTTTATTACGTAATGTTATTGGACAACAGATGAGTTTTTCATCTATTATCGGTTTGTTTTTGTTAGCACAGGGAATCGTCCTTAGATATTGGACCTATTTTTTAATCAAGCCTTACTTTAGTAGGTCAATAAGCAATAATGACGTGCGCCCGTTATTTAGTCATGGACCATTTCGCTTTTCACGCCATCCTCTTCATAGTGGATTATTTCTCATCACACTCGGCATTGGTTTGTTTTTAAGTGGGCATTGGATGTCCATTTTGTGTACTTTCCTCTTACTAGGTAGTGCGTTGCATTACACTATGATAATGGAGGAATCAATATTTAAAGAAAAGTATGGCGATATTTACACATACTGGTGCCGCCATCGTTATCGACTCGTTCCATTTTTATATTAGGCTTTTTTAATGCAGCGAAAACAAATAAAAGGCACTGAAAAAGTTGATTTGTACTTTTTCAGTGCCTCCGATATTTACCTTTTTCAGTGCCTAGCTTTTGAGTCATTCTGCTCCGAAAATATAGAATATCCTTCTCTACAATAAAATTCTCGTTACTAATTTATTGTATTGTTAAAACGCCACCTTGTAACTCGTATTCATTCGTACCAGTTCTTGCATAGACATTGATTTGATATCTCCCTGGAACTAATGGTTCTCCATTTATCGTCATATTCCAACTAAAGCTATGAAGCCCTTGTGGTACATTTGTTGCTTTAGCCGGTTCAGCAAGAAGCTCTCCAGTATCAGCATTCCTAATTCTCAAGTTAAATACTTCTGCGCCACCAGGTACATTTACTGTTCCGACAAGATTTTCACCAGCTATACCAAGTGATAACCCACTTAGCATTGGGTAATCAGGCTCTTGTACGAAAAGGATAGTTGGTACTTCCACAGATTGTTCACCATCACTTAAAATAAATGTTCCCTCGTAATAGCCTGGCTCTAGCTTACTCGCATCTACTTGTACACCAAAGTTGATATTTTGTGTTCTTCCTGGTTGTACTTGTAGATTTCTGCTCGTCTGAATTTTAATTCCTTCATGACCAGTAAACTCTAATGAATAACGTTTACGTTCATTTGATAAATTGTGAATAGTAAAGCTTTGACGCTGAACTTCCTTTCCTTTTTCCTTTGAAAAAATACCGAATGAATGGCTTCCTGGTGTGACGACCGTATTTGTATTGATAGCATCAAACACTCTAATACTTCCTGCACCTTGCGTGTTATGAGGATATAGGTTTCCATCAAAATCATATAAATTTTCAGCAGTATTCATCAATGCTGATTTAACAAACTCGACGCTCCAATCCGGGTTCGCTTGTAAAATGAGTGCAGCAGCGCCTGCTACATGTGGTGCCGCCATGCTTGTGCCTTGTGTTGATGCATATCCATGTGGATTATCTGGATTGTGTGTTGGAACAGTACTTAAAATCGCAACACCTGGTGCGGCTACATCAGGCTTTATCATCCACGTATTCATAACGGGACCACGAGATGAGAAGTCAGCAATTGTCTCACCAATCAATCTATCAAACTCAATATTAAATGAGATCGTATTATTCCCAGCTGCAAGTTCAGCTAATAAGACTTCCCCATCTTCTAGAGTTGTCATAATAGATGGAATAGCTAATCCTGCAACTTCAGGCTGCTCCCCTTCTACATTATTATAAATAACAGCACCAATAGCACCATGCTCTTTCGCATTTTCAGCCTTTTCAACGAAAGGATAGTCGCCACGTTGAATAAGTGCTATCTTTCCTTCTAAATCCTTCCCTTCAAAATCTTCATCTGTTCCAGCTAGTCCAACATCGACAAATTCAAATTCACCCTCATTTAAAGCAAGTAGCTCCTCTTCATTTGGGTACCCCATCACTTTTGCAGATGGATAATCTGCCCCTGGAGATGTAAAGATCTCTGCAGTATAAAAATTATATGGCAGCTGTGATGCACCAACAGAAATCGCTTCACGAGATGTTCCTGGCGAACCAACTGTCCAATTGTTCGGGCCACTATTACCGTTTGACGTAACAGCTACAACACCTTCTGCCATTGCCCAATCTAGAGCAATGCTCGTTGGAAAATCCGGGTCATTAGAAGTATTACCTAATGATAGATTCATCACATCCGCACCATCTAATACAGCTCTTTCAATAGCTGCAACGACATTTTCCGTACTTCCACTTCCCCCAGGACCAAGCACTCGATAAGCGAGTAACGTTGCTTCGGGTGCAACACCTTTAATATTCCCATTTGCGGCTACAGTACCTGCCACATGAGTACCGTGAGTTGTCGCATCACCACGCGGGTCTCCAACAGGGGTTTCTTGTGGGGAATCATTGTTATCAACAAAATCCCAGCCTTTATATTCTTCGAAATTATTAACTAAGTCAGGGTGTGTGTAATCTACACCTGTATCAATGATCGCTACTGTTACACCTTCACCAGTATACCCTGCATCCCATGCTTGTTCCGATTGGATGAATGGGGCTGTTTCAAGCATCTCAGGAGTAATTGATTGTGAAGTAAATATATCATCCTCACTAATAGATACTGCTTCATACTCTTGGTTAGGATATACTGCTTTAATCCCATCAATATCTACTAATTTATAAAGTTCATTTTGTGGAAGTTCTAAAGAGAAACCAGAAAATACATATTCATATTCCTGATTAATATTGCTAGAGGAAGTTGCAGATTGTATTTCATTTATTACGAGATTACGTGCTTTCGCTAAGTGATTTTTCGTATGATTTTTCCCTATGTGTTTTGACTCGACAATTGACTCTTCTTGTAGCTCAACAATAACGGTAATCACTTCAGAGGAGGTTTCATCTACTTCTAGATGAAAGGTAGTTAACTGTGGACTTGAATGATCTGCTTTTACACCTTGAAAACCAGATAAATTAGAGAACGCTAAAATAAATATTAATGAATACACAAATAATAGTTTAATACTTTTTTTCATTTAACACCATCTCCTATTATTTTTTTTACTAGCATGAAGATTACTTTATCATCACCCTCTATTCATAGAAAACTTTGTCACTTATATAAAATCTAACCATTCATTCTACTAACTGTCAATATATTCAGATAACTGCTATGTGAATATGACTCATAAATTTAGAATTATATAAGTATAAGATGAATCATAGTATTTATTAACACATTCTCACTATTACAAGTGCTTTTCCGGAATTTAATTTCACATTTTTATTATTATAAAATAGAATATAGCCGCTGTTAATCGGACTATATTCATCGCCTTCCTTCTATTAATATAGTTTCTGTCTATCAAAATGATGAAATAGTAATATAGTAATTTGTTTCTTTTATATCTATTGACCTAATCATATATCTATTAAATTTGTGTCATTTGTTCTATTGATTTTCTACATAGGCTTATAGTAGATTTACAATATCTCCATTGGATACATTTTTTACCATAAGAAAAAAACTAAAAACAGGCTTGGCAAAGCTCATTTTTAGTCTTTTCTTAGTAGCAGTGGAATTTCGCCGTAGCTTTTAAAGTGCTGGTGAGTGCTCTTCTCACTAGTACGCACGGCGATAAAATTCCACTACCAAATTTATACTTTCTTATCTTCTGAGAAAAAGAGAGGCTCCCTAGGGGCCTCTCTTTTTATTATCGTTTCTTTATGAAGACTTCTTTAAGAATCCTGAATATCTTCGCTCAATTAACTGGCTTTCCACTTGCTTCATCGTATCTAACGCTACCGCTGTCACGATAAGTAGCCCTGTCCCACCAATTTGTACAGCTGGTGGTAAGCTTGCAGCACGTGTGAAAATCAACGGCATGACAGCTACAGTTGCTAAGAACAGAGATCCAACAAACGTTAATCTGTAAAGCGTACGAACAATATACGTTTGTGTTGCTTTACCAGGACGAATACCAGGAATAAAACCATTTTGCTTCTTTAAGTTCTCTGCCATCTGCTCTGGGTTCATTTGAATGAACGTATAGAAGTAAGCAAAGGCAATGATTAACGCAGCATATACTACCATACCAACTGGTTCTTGTAGATTTACATATTGTATAATCCAACCACCAAATCCGTCTGTGCTCCCGAAAATACCGGCAACTGTTTGTGGCATAAAGAACAATGCTGAAGCAAAGATAACTGGAATAACCCCTGCAGCATTTACCTTTAATGGAATGTGCGTCGATTGTCCACCTGTTTTCTTTCCACCTGCAGCCATTTTCTTAGCATATTGTACTGTCACTTTACGAACAGCTTGTTGTACGAATATAATCGCAACAATAACCGCTAAAATGGCAAGTGCAATAAGTAAAATCGTTACGATATTTAAGAATAACTGGTCTCCTGCATCAACAATATAAGTAGTATAAATTTGTCTAACACCATTTGGAATTGCAGCTACAATCCCTCCAAAGATAATAATGGAAATACCATTTCCGACACCTTGTGCTGTAATTTGCTCCCCTACCCACATAAGGAATGCCGTACCTGCTGTTAAAACAACAGCAATTAGTAAGTATGTGGTTACAGAAGGGTCTGGAACAACACCTGGCATAATATTGTTAAATCCAATGGATAATGCTAACGCCTGTAAAAATGCAATACCAATAGTTCCATAACGTGTTACTTGAGCAAGTTTCTTACGACCTGCTTCTCCTTCTTTCGCCCATTCAGCAAATTTAGGAACAACATCCATTCTTAATAACTGAACGATAATGGAAGCTGTAATATATGGCATGATACCTGTTGCAAATATGGAGAATCTTTCTAAAGCTCCTCCACCAAATGTATCAAGTAATCCAAAAGCTGCTAAACCGTCAAAATTAAGAGCATCAGGATTTACCCCGGGGGCTGGAATATGTGCACCTATACGGAACACTAACAGCATTAATAATGTAAAAATAATCTTGTTGCGCAGTTCACCCACGCGGAAAATGTTACGGATAGTACGAAACATGTGCAGCACCTCTACCTTTTAATATATGGACCTACTCTAGTTTGTTTATGGCCGTTGCTAATAGAATATCATAAAATAAAGACACAGTTTGTAATTTTTTAAAAAAAGATAAAAATTTACATCCTTTTTTGACAAAATTAGGGTTCTTACTGACCATAGAATGAACAAACTACTGATAACGCTTTCACTTGTGAAAGCTACAGTTTATTCTATCATAATTTATCTAATATTACCTTATTAAATTTTGACAATTTATCTCTTACTAGTTTTCACTAGAAAAATAGGAGTGGAAAAAGCGAGGCTATGTCAAAAGGTGTTTCATACCTTCCGACACAGCCTTTGTGATTCCCGTTTAGAAAGTTAGTGTTCTTTCTTTTTTTACAGGTGAATCATTTAATAGCAGTTCCTTTTCATCCGTTAATAATGGATACACATTTATTCCTGTTAATCTATCAATCGCTATTAGCGCATCGATTTCCTCTCTTGACGCTTTAATTGCAAACCCGTGTCTATGGTTAATTGGATTTATTGAAAGCAGTACGTCAAGCCGACTTTTAGAAATATAGAAAGGCAAACGATCATCACCAGTTAAAAACCATAGCTTATTCGCTTCATCATGATTTAATTCCTCGTCAGAGTCAAATAGATGCTCTGTAAATTCATAGGCGGATAGTTTATTTAACTCATTTTCATTCATTAGAAGATTCACAACGTCTTCAATGACTGCACTTGAAGTTGGGTACCTTCCCGCTCCTGGTCCTTGCAATAATACAGAACCTACGATACTTCCTTCAATATGAATACCATTGTTAACGCCTTCCACATTAAAAAGCGGATGCTCTCGTAAAACAATCGAAGGCTGTACCGACGCACTTACTTTATTATTACCTTTAATGAGGGAAGCAACCAATTTAATACGACCTGTAATTTTTTCTACAAGCTTTATATCTTCGATGTTGACCGAGCGGATCCCTAACGGACTATTTGACTCCCATTCTGGTGCTACGCCATAAATCCACCGACTTAATATATTCGTTTTAAAATAAGGATCCCATCCATCGATATCCTTATCAGGAATTGCTTCTGCAAACCCCTTTTCTTGTGCCTCTTTTAAAGAGGATGCAAAGGAAGATGATTCTTCTCTCATCTTTGTAAGGATAAAGTTAGACGTGCCGTTGACAATACCTTCTAAACGATTAATTGTATTCGTTTTTAACGTGTGGCGAAGTGTATTTAGTAGAGGAATTCCTCCTGCAACGGCAGCCTCAAATAAAAGCTGGCAACTGTTTTGTTCTGCCAACGTGTGAAGTTCATCACCGTGCTTAGCAAGAAGCTCCTTGTTCGCTGATACGACAGAGATTCCTTGACGCAACAATGCAGTAACATATGGATAGCCAGTTTCTGAGTCAGGTGTTGCCTCAACAACAGCATGTATTTGTGCATTTAATACATCGTCGAGATTATTTGTCACCGTTGTTTCTCCATTCACTTGGCGATTATCTACATTTTTAACAACTACAAATGGGATCTCTATTCGTGCCCCTAAAAGGGCTTCGAGCTTTTTCGCTTTCTTTTCAATCGTTCTATATACTCCTTCACCTACAGTTCCAAATCCGATAATCGCTAGTTTAAATGACTGACTCATGACGAGAGTCCTCCTTGATAAATCAATTTATTCTTATGCTTATTAGCTAGTAGCTATTTTCAATGCACGATCTAACTCTTTAAACAAATCTTCCACGTTTTCAAGACCAACAGATAATCGAACGAGATCTTCCGTTACACCAGTTGCTGCTAACTCTTCCCCAGCTAGTTGCTGATGAGTCGTAGATGCTGGATGGATAATTAAGCTCTTTGCATCTCCAACGTTTGCTAAGTGAGACCACAATTCAATATTATCGATTAGCTTTCTTCCTGCTTCACGGCCACCTTTTATACCAAAGATAAGAACGGAACCATAGCCATTTTGTAATAGCTCAGAAGCATGTTCATATGATGCGTGAGATTTTAGTCCAGGGTAGTTAACCCACTCCACCGCTTCGTGCTCTTCTAAATATTGCGCTAGCTTAAGTGCATTTTCGTTATGTCTTTCTACTCTCAAATGTAATGTTTCTAACCCTTGTAAAAGCTGGAATGCATTAAACGGGCTTAAGCAAGCACCGAAATCGCGTAGTAGCTGTACCCGTAATTTAATGGCAAATGCTAGTTCACCAATATCTTTTGCATATCGTAATCCATTGTAGCTAGCGTCTGGCTCTGTGAAGCCTGGGAATTTTTCAGAATCCCAATTAAACTTACCACCATCTACGATAACGCCACCGATCGAAGTTCCATGACCTCCAATCCATTTTGTTGCTGAATGAACAACGATATCCGCACCATGATTAATCGGCTTACATACGTATGGTGTCGTAAATGTACTATCTACTATTAAAGGAATCCCAGCTTCGTGTGCTACCTCTGCCACACCGGCGATATCTAATACTTGTAAACTAGGATTTCCGATTGTTTCAGCAAAGACTGCCTTTGTTTTATCATTAATGGCTTCCTTAAAGTTTTGTGGATCAGAAGCATCAACAAAATGTACCTTTATTCCGTATTTAGGTAATGTAGTAGAGAAAAGGTTGTATGTACCTCCATACAAATTTGTTGCAGCTACAATTTCATCACCACTTCCAGCTATATTCATGATTGCTAGTGAAATAGCTGCCATACCTGAAGATGTTGCGACAGCTGCTACCCCATCCTCTAATTGAGCAATACGCTTTTCGAAAACATCTACAGTCGGATTCATAATTCGACTATAAATATTCCCTTGCTCACTTAAAGAAAAAAGACCTTCTGCATGAGCCGTATCTTCAAAGACATAAGATGTCGTTTGATAAATAGGTACCGCTCTTGCCCCCGTCGTTGGATCAGGGGTTTGACCTCCGTGTAATAGTACTGTTTCTACGTTATACGCTTTGTTTTGCTCTTCTGCCATGTTAAATCCCTCCTACATAAATTTGTAATTTTAAATATGTTAAACTTTAAAGTTTATTTCCTCTTCTAGGATTTACTTACATAACGAATACAGTATTTTACCATTCCTACTAAAAAACGCCCCTCTGCCGAAAAGACAAAGAGACGTTAGTAACATGGTTAGAACGACCTCTCTCATCTTTCAAAGCAAAAGCTTTGTAGGAATTGGCACCTTGCTAGATAAACATCTCGCTGGTTGCCGGGTTTCATCGGGCCGGTCCCTCCACCTCTCTGGATAAGAGCTTAATATATGTATTTTTCATCAATATTTTAACACAGTAGTCCTCTAAAGGATCGTATCATTGTATATAATTTTCGTCAACGGTTTTTATATGAAAAACTGTCCTTCACACTATTATCGCAAATTTTTTAAATATTATGAAGTTGTTGAAAATAATAACACCTATTTATAAGCGTGTCAATTTATTTTACACACTTTTTAAGAATTTCGACGTATCCCTTAAAGTACTAGGAGTGCTCTCCTGAGGGATGATGATGTCTGGAGATAGACTTCCTTCCCCAAGTTGAAAAAACTTAGCAGATAATATTTACCAGTTTACTGTTTGAATAGAATTTTAAAATACTAACATAATAAAAGTATCCTACAATAAAGCGAGGTGATACACGATGGCACGAAACAACAAACTTCTCGTACCTGGTGTAGAACAAGCATTAGATCAAATGAAGTATGAAATTGCGCAAGAATTCGGTGTAAACCTAGGTGCAGATGCTACTTCACGTTCAAATGGATCTGTAGGTGGCGAAATTACAAAACGCCTAGTTCAACAAGCTGAACAACAAAAATTTTAATATGAGTGGCACTTACACGCAGGCATAGCGCCTGCGTGTTTTTAATATGAATGGGGTACATAAAACTCTTCCCAATTTAATGTGTAACATATAATATGTAATTAACAAATGTGACAAGTACATTAGATGAGAGGGGATATTATTCATGATTGTTCGATCTTTAAATATTATCCTTTCGTTCTCTCTTCTATTATTAGTCCTATCGATTCATGCACCTTCTCATTTTTCTGACAACTATGAGAACTACATTACAGCAACAACATATGAGTTAGCAGCTGAAGGGAATGAACCGGAAGATAAAGGTACAAATAGGTTATTGTATTCTCCATCTTTTTTTCATCAGAAAATATTGAGCGATTTGGTCATAGCACGTTCTGATACATTCCAGAAGTGTTGGCAAAAAAAGCAGGCCACTTATATTAATCAAAACGGTGATTATTTATAATTACCACCTTCCTACTATATTAAAATAAAGTGGAGGGAAATAAATGAAGCCTGTGCGCAAAAATGATGATCTATACATTAAAGAAGCATTTAGAGGTTTAACATGGGGATTATTGATGATGATCGTTGTCTTTTTAATACTACACTTTGTTTTCGACATAAAAGCATTTCAATAAAATTAAGCAAAAGAGGATGTCCCAAAAGCTATTAGAAGCAGTGGAATTTCGCCGTACCTCTTATAGTACTAGTGAGTTCTCTTCTCGCTAGTACGCACGGCGATAAAATTCCACTGCCAATTTTATACGCTTATCTTATAAAAAAAAGGAGAGGCAATGGATTCGTTTTTATCCATTGTCTCCCCTTTTTTATCGCTGTTTTGTCATTTGTTTTTGTGCCATTTTTACTAATTCACGAACCATGTTTCCACCGATACTTCCACCTATTTCCCCTGCATCTTTTGCCTTTATATTGCCATTATAGCCCTTCTGCAAGGAGATTCCTTTTTCATCAGCAACTTCATACTTCACGTTTTCCCGGTCTTTAACGTTCATTACTTCTGCCTTTAAACGATCTAATCCTTCTCTCGCTTCCGGAACAAGAATTTTATGTTTACGGCTCATCCCAGTTCACCTTATTCAAAGCCTTTTCTTGGTATTTCTCTTCCTGCTTTGCCCGAAGTCTTTTGCCCATTCTCATTAACTTCATCAATTTTAGCGTCAATCGTTCCTTCTGTATATGCATCTGACACTTGCTCATGCGTTACCGCTAATCCATTCTCAGTCTCATCTTTACTATTATATTGATTTACTTCATATGTTTTTTCAGCTACTTTGTCAATTTGCTCATGTGTCACTTTATTTTTGTGCATTTGCTTCGCCTCCAATCATTATTATGTTTTACATGAAAGTAAAAAAATATGAAGCAGGCTGTCCCAAAAGCTATTATAATTTCTGGCAATGAATCCACTCGGCGTGCGCTAACTACAAGAAATCGACTTATAATGGGCTTTAAGAGATTGCGGTGGCACATTGCATAGAGGATGACTCAAAGGTAAAAATTCGACTTTTTAAGTCACCCTCAAATCGTTAACCTTTAAAACGGTAGCTATATGTGCCTTTTACCCCAGGTTCTACGACAAAAACGCCACCTGCATTTGGTTGCTCCTTCTGCTCTGCCTCTGAAAGACCGACACTCGCTGTTGTAACGTATAATTTATCTAGTTTTTCCCCTCCAAAGCAGCAACATGTTACTTGACTGACGGGGAAGAAAATTTCACTTAGTTTTTCTCCATTGTCCGGATTCCATCTTGAAACTCGGGAACCACCCCAATGCGCAATCCAAAGCATACCTTCAGCATCAATAGTCATCCCATCAGGAAAACCTTCTCCTTCAGGAATTGTAATGACATACCTTTTATTGTTTATTTCACCTGTAGCAGCATCATAGTCAAAAGCCGCGACCTTTTTTGTCGGTGTATCAATATAATACATGAGTTGTTTGTTCGTATCCCAAGCAAGACCATTTGAGATTGATACATCTTCAATCATACGTGATATATTTTTATCGATATCTAGACGATATAGTGCGCCTTCACCTTCAAGACCATCTAGATGCATTGTTCCAGCCCAAAACCTACCACCAGGATCAACTTTTCCATCATTAAAACGATTTTCTTTTTTTTCTGACTCAGGGTGATTAATTGAAACAATCTCTTCGCTTATTTCGTCTAAGTAATAAATGCCATCTTGAAGGCCAACTAAATAGCCACCACGTTCCACTAGGCCTAAACAACCAATATATTGGCTAAGCTTGATTGTTTGCGTTTCATTTGTCACTGGTTTAAAACGATGTATTTTTTTCTCTAAAATATCTATCCAATACAGTACTTGTTTTTTTTCATCCCAACAAGGACCCTCACCTAAAGTGGCTCCAGCAGGGATTATTAACTGAGCTTCCATCTTTTCACACCCTTTTTTCTCATTTGAATCCTCTTCTTACTCTTCGATACAAAAGACGATTTCCCTTGAAAAAAAACTCAGTTTGTTATTTTTAAAAACGGGTATGTAATTTTATGTAAATAACCTTAATTTGTTGTTTTGTTTTCATGAAGATTTTATAATGAAACATTGTATAACAAATTTTGTGTTTTTAAATAAGGAAGGTTGATACTATGAAATCCATTACAAAGAGACATAGCTTCATGCTGTTTAGTCTCACCTTTTTATGGATAAAAACACTCATTATTTCCATGACTACATTCCAATTAACGATAAATTATTTTTTAGAAGCTGTTACGTTCATACTAAGTCCGCTCGTTTTTTTAGTCGTTGTTTTTGGACTCGGCCTTTATTTCAAACCAAAGTGGCAAGGCTATTACTTTCTTTTTATTAGTGTGTTACTAACAATTGTGTTATATTCTAACGCCGTTTACTACCGTGAGTTCAGTGATATTATTACACTACCTATGCTGTTAATGAGTGGCAATATGGGGGATTTATCGACTAGTATTATTGAACTTATTCATTGGTACGATGTATTTTTCTTTTTAGACCTATTTATTATCGGCTATTTCATATGGAAAAAACCAAAATGGGTTCGATTTGAAAAAATAACATTTCAGCAATCTAAAGCGGCTGTTGTCGTCATACTCGTGATTATCACTATTTCAATCGCGCAAGTAAGTACGTTAGACAGAGCGCAAGCATTTAATAGAACGTTTCTCGTTCAATCGTTAGGATTATATAACTTCTATATATATGATGCATTTGTCCAAACACAAACGAGCGTTCAGACTGTGTTTGCAGAAGAAAATGATTGGACTAATATTAACAAGCATTTAGATGAAAATCGCGTTGCACCAAACGATGACATGTTTGGTATTGCTAAAGACATGAATGTTATCGTCGTGTCACTAGAATCTGTCGAGAGCTTTGTTATTGGTGAGGAATTAAATGGACAGGAAATAACCCCATTTCTCAATGAGCTTATTGAAGATAGCTTTTACTTCGATAATTTCTATTATCAAACAGGTCAAGGAAAAACGTCAGACGCTGAGTTTCTTATTAACAACTCCTTATATCCGCTAGGAAGAGGTGCTGTATTTCTGACACACGATCAGAATGAATATCGTGCACTTCCCGAAACCCTTACTAATTACGGATATGAAACAGCGAATTTTCATGCAAATGACCGATCCTTTTACAATAGGGACGTTATGTACCCTAACTTAGGTTATAACCGAATATATTCATTTAGTGATTATGATATTTCCATGCGTAATTCTGTCGGATGGGGGATGAAAGACATTGATTTTGTTGAACAATCAATGGATTACATTACTGAGCTACCTGAACCTTTTTATAGTACACTACTAACACTTACAAATCATTTTCCGTACCACTTAGACGAGGAAGATCATTTCATTGAACCATTTAATTCGAATAGTAATATTGTAAATCAATACTTTCCAACTGTCAGATACACAGACGAAGCAATGAGAATTTTAGTTGATCAATTAAAAGAAGAAGGTTTATATGAAAACACTGCATTAATTATGTATGGAGATCATTATGGCATTGCAAATAGTCATTATGATGAGCTTAGCAAATTTTTAGGGAAAGAGATTAACCTTTATGAGGCTGTGAAACTGGAACGAGTACCACTCATTATTCACATACCAGGTGTAGATGGGAAAACAATATCAACCATTTCTGGGCAAGTTGATGTGATGCCATCACTCTTAAATTTACTGGGGATTCCGGAAGATGATCACGTCATGTTTGGCAATGATTTATTTGCTGAAAACCGCGAAGAGTTTGCTGTACTAAGGGATGGAACAGCCATTTCCAATGAACTAATATCAGTAAATGGTTCTTGCTTAAGCTACACTACCGGTGAAGAATTCCCTTTAGAAAAGTGTGATTCATTACGAGAAAAAGGTGAAGAAGCGCTTTTCTATTCAGACAAAATCATCTATGGTGACCTATTCCGTTTTAATTGAAAAGAAAAGACTAAAACCGAGCTTAGTAAAGCTCGGTTTTAGTCTTTTCTTAGAAGCGGTGAAGAAATGTTGCCACATGTCTTTAAAGTAGTAGTGAGTGCTCTTCTCACTACTACGCGTGGCTGCATTTCCACCGCCTAAATATACATTACATTTCTCTTATGCAGAACTAAAACCGAGCTTAGTAAAGCTCGGTTTTTGTCTTTTCTTAGAAGCGGTGAAGAAATGTTGCCACATTTCTTTTAAAGTAGTAGTGAGTGCTCTTCTCACTACTACGCGTGGCTGCATTTCCACCGCCTAATATATATTACATATCTTTTAAGCAGTACTAAAACCGAGCTTGATGAAGCTCGGTTTTTTGTCTTTCTTATGAAAATTTCAATGCCAAGTTTTATACTTATTAATATTTTTTTAATAAATATCTTAAAGGAATACAAGAAACGAGAATTATAATTAAAGCTGCTGGTGCTGCTAAATGATATAGTGCCTCAGAGGCTTCGAAATATACTCTCACCGCTAGCGTATCAAATCCTGGTGGACGCAGCATTAAAGTTGCAGGTAATTCCTTAATGGAACTTACAAAAACTAACGCCCCACCAGCTAATACACCTGGCATAATATTCGGAAGTATTACCTTAAACATCACCTTCCAAGGTGGATAACCTAAACTGCGTGCTGCTTCGTCAATCCTCGGTGACACTAAGCTTAAAGACGCTTCTCCTGACTGCATCGCTTGAGGTAAAAAACGAACGACAAAAGCTAGTGCAACCATATAAAAAGTATTATACAACGCAGGTATGTGGTTATTAAATATAAACACCATTCCTAGTGCAACGATCACACCAGGTAATGCATACCCTGCATAGCTAAGTTTATCTATTGTACTTGAAATAACAGAAGGATATCTTGATTTTAAATAAATAATAGGCATTGCTAAAAACATACATAGTATTGCAGCAAATCCAGATACTTGTAAGCTATTCCATGCGAATCCAAAAAATCTCGCGTCTAGCGCCCCCATCCCAATACCAATGATCGACCAATAAACAAGTACTACAATTGGTAAGATGACAGATACAGTAAAAACTGTTCCAACAAAGAATAATACAAGCGGCTTCCATTTTCCTAAAGATAATATATCTGGCGCTTTATATGTGTTTGTCGTTTGATAATATTTATTTTTCTTCCGTGTTCTTGATTCAATCCACAAAATTATTACTGTTAACAATATAAGGACTAAGCTAAGTACCGAGGCAGAAGCCGTATCAAAACCAGCTCGTTGAAAATATATTGCCGCTGTAAATGTGACATAGCGAAGCATTGCAATTGCCCCAAAATCAGATAGAACATATAAAGAGATTAATATAGCACCAGCACCAATAGCCGGCCTTAAAAATGGTAAGTTCACTTTCCAAAAAACTTGAAGCGTTGACATTCCTTGCGACCTTGCCACCTCTTCAAAGTTTCTGTTCATTTTTCTTAAAGAGGCGCTCGCGATTAAAAATACGTATGGATATGTAAACATCGTTAATACGAAAAATATCCCCCAAAAGGAGTAAATATTTAATGAGTATTCCCCAAATATATTTACAAGCCAAGCAGTATCATTCCAAAAATTACGAAGCCATCCACTTGGGCCAATAACGATAATATATGTAACAGCCCCTACATAAGGAGGAATTACAAGCGGAAGCGCCAGCAGCCATTGCCACATTTTTCTCCCTGGAATATCGGTCCGAACTACGAACCATGCTAGGGAAACTCCTATTGCTACCGCACAAAATGTGACAGCCGCAGTGAGAGAAAAAGTGTTCCACAAAAGCTCAGGAATTCTTCCATCAAGGAGACGCATCCACCTTTCAGTGCCCGCAAACATGGAACGCCAAACGACATATATAATCGGGATTGACATAATAACAGCTACTAATAGCCCTAGTATAAGTAAAACAGGTCCAGGTGGGTTGCCCTTCCAAATGGCTAACCACCTTCTACGGAAAAAATGGAGAATGGCTGGGGATGAATTATCCCCAACCTCAGCATTCTGATTATTATTTTTTCTTGTCTTTTCATCATTGTTGTTATTCATCATCATGCCCTCTCCCGAATGCCGTTCGACTATTATCTTAAATCAAGGTCTAAACCAGAATTCTCAATTAATTCTCTCGTTCCTTGGAAGTAATTCCCTAGCTCTTTTAGAGGCATATCTTGTACTTTTAAATCTGTAAATTCTACAATATGCGGCTCTACTTCTTCAGGATAAGATGCACCATATTCAGAATTAATTAAGAGCTCTAAAGATTCTCCGACGAAAGCAACTTGGTTTTCAGGCTGTAGCACCCACTCAAGGAAAACTAGCGCATTATCTGAATTCGGACCGTCATTTACAAGTCCAACACCAGCTGCATTGGCGATAACACCCATTTCGCCTTCACCTTGATCTAAGTAAATAAATCCTACGTTATTATTGTTTGGCTCTAGTAATTGTTGATGGAAGTAATAGTTATTCACTAAACCGAAAGAGTGAAGCCCTTCTCCAACAGCTCGTCTAATATCTCCATGACCTTCATAAATACCTGCTGCATTTTCTCTAATGGAAGCTACCCATTCAGATGTTCTTTCATCGCCCCACTCATAACGAAGAGCTGAAACGTTACCTAACATACCTCCGTTACCACCACGAGTAATTGCATAGCCATTTTCTACGTTAGCCCACTCAGCATCAAATAAATCTTCAATGCTTGTTGGCATTTCTTCCTCTGTAATTAAATCTTTATTATAAATGAAACCTCTTGATCTAGCAGATATAGCAAAGTAAGCATTATCATCGGCTTTGAAATCAGCTGGAATTGTATCAATCCCTTCAGGGTTAGAGCCTTCTAAGAGTCCCTCATTATGTAGGTAGCCTAACGCCCCAAGATCGTTTGAGATGAAAATATCCGCTTGCACATTTCCTGCTTCTTCTTGAAGCTGTAATGGATCTGCACCGTGTAATGCAGAAACCTCAATACCAGTTTCCTCTGTAAATTTATCTAATAAAGGTTGAACAAAATTTTCGTTACGTGATGAGTATACTACAAGTTCCCCTTCCCCATCTACTGCAGAACCATCATTTCCACAACCTGTTGTTGCCAATAATCCAGTCGATACTAATGCAAGTGTGACAAACTTTAATACTTTTTTCAATTTCTTTACCCCCATTTAATAATTAAATATTTTAATTGATAATGATTCTCAAATTCATTCACATTTATGAGTATACTGGGATTGAGAATCATTGTCAATAAGATTTGGAAAAATATTTGTTTAAGATGTTTTGTAACTTATTAATATAATAATTTTATATTGTTTAGTGATTTGCAGTTGGAGAATTACTATGTACGGATGAGAGGAGATTTGCTTTATCTTGCTTGCGATGTGGTAATCATGCAACACAGGCGTATAAATAGTTTAGATTCTTCAATTACTATTTTTTCTGGGGATTTTAATTATTAGTTTGATTTGTTTTCCGTTCAGTGGTTGCGCTCTTGCTTGAACGGAATACTTTGCCTTGTTGTTTTCCGTTCAATGGATCCTCTCTTCCTTGAACGGAATTCTTTTTCATTTTCTTTTCCGTTCAGTGGATCCTCTCTTCCTTGAACGGAATTCTTTGTCGTTTTCTTTTCCGTTCAGTGGATCCTCTCTTCTTTGATCGGAATTCTTTTTCATTTTCTTTTCCGTTCGGTGGATCCTCTCTTCCTTGAACGGAATTCTTTGTCATTTTCTTTTCCGTTCAGTGGATCCTCTCTTCCTTGAACGGAATTCTTTTTCATTTTCTTTTCCGTTCAGTGGATCCTCTCTTCCTTGAACGGAATTCTTTTTCATTTTCTTTTCCGTTCAGTGGATCCTCTCTTCTTTGAACGGAATTCTTTGTCATTTTCTTTTCCGTTCAATGGATCCTCTCTTCTTTGAACGGAATCCCAACTCCTTTGACTTTCCTTTCTACACCACTTTTCTCGCTCGAAAGGAATACTAACTTGTTTCCATTCTAAGTATGTTTGGCACTACCACCACTCACCGCACTCTCAATAAGAAACCAGCTTATAGGAGTACATTAAAAAAAGATTAACAACTAGCTTCACTAGCTAGTTGTTAATCTTTTTTTTGGCAAACGGGAAATACTCAATTGCCCAATGCGTATCCTCTTCTCCAAACATTAATCATTTACAGTTTTTTCACTACTATGAACTACTGCACTTCTAACTTTCACTAAGCTATCATGATAAGTTACAGTCTCTATGTCACAGGCTTTTCCGATATAGACGACTTTTCCCTTGACTAGCTTTGCTTTCGTGTTCTTTATGTGAATATGATCACCTTCAATGACATCTGCACGAAGCTCTCTTTTTAAAAACGGAATTAGTTTATCTAACCAAAGAAAACTTGCCTTTTTTACTACTTTCATTTTTTTACTCTTAATTTCACTTGCTGAGCATTTTCCCTTTAAGTGTATAGCTAACTCATCAGTATGTAAGTGACCATCAATATTAAAAGTCCCATTTAGATTTACTTTATTGAATTTGCAATTGTCCCTTATTTTTATTCTTCCTTCTAACTTAAAAGTATCTCCAAAAAGGCTTTTTTGTCCTTTCAAATTACCTCTAATAGTTAAGTGATCACAGGATAAATTTCCGTGCACTTTACAATTGCCGAGTATATGGATAACTTTTGCATTGAGGTTTCCAGTAATACTTACATTACCTCTAACCATTACTTCTTCGCCGCTTAAGCTCCCATCAATTTTTGCATTACCATTGATTTCAGATAATTGAGCTTGAACATCGCCACTTACTTTTCCATTACCATTCCAGTGAAAATTATTACACTCTACATCACCATCTATAACACCATTTCCGTTCATGGAAACATGATGAAATGAACCACCAGTTGTTTTACCTGATCCACTAAAAATTAAGTCTCCTTGCTTTTCAGTCAAGTTTTTTCCTCCTTAAAGTGAAGACGTATTTACATTAAATGTAACATATTTCTCCCAATATGAATTGACAAATTTACATAAAAGAATCATTAAAATCACAAGCTATTCTTCAATAATAAAAATGTAAAAAGAAAAGACAGGTGATTGTCATGGAAGCTAGTTGGTTGTCTATACTACCTTTTTTAGTTGTCATACCTATTGCCATTATTACAAAGCAAGTATTACCTGGTTTAATTGCAGGCTTGTTAGTTGGTGCATACATTCTTTCTCCTACTCCAATCGGTGGTATGCAAACGACGTTGATGTACGTTGTACAAGCCTTAATTGATGAAAACAATATAAAAATTATTGTTTTTTTGTATGCATTTTCAGGACTTGTCGGCATGATTAAAACGAGTGGCGGTATAAAAGGGTTCGTTGAAACAGCAGCGAAAAAAATTGTTTCAAAAAAACAAGCCCTCATTTTAACTTACGTGTCCACAATCGGTACGTTTAGTGCACCTACTTTTCGTTTCGTCACTATTGCACCAATCATGAAGGCTTTACTAAAAAAAGTAAAAATGTCAACGAAGGAACTAGGATTTGTAATAGAAACGACTGCAACCCCTGTAATTGTTTTAATACCCGTTGCAACCGCCTTTGTAGGTTACATGGTTTCTGTTATTCAAATTTCTGTACAAAATGTCGGGAGTAATTTAGACCCCTATTCATTATTTATTCAAAGTATTCCCTTTAACTTTTTTGCTTTCGTTATCATTTTATTAGGAATATACTTGAGCTTTTTCCACCCATCACATACAGATGCACCGATGCAAATTGAGGAAGATATAGAAGATAAGGATTGGCGTGATTGCCATCCTGCTGTATCACGTGATTTGCCTAATAAACCTTGGAATTTACTCGTCCCTATAGTGCTTGTTATTTCGTTAACACTCTTTTTAACTTGGTGGGATGGGAGCGATGAAGGCTATACTTTAGTAGAGTCCTTTATTCGAGCAAACGTATTAGATGCAATGGTGATTGCATTACTATTTACTGTATTTATTTCCATTGTTATGTTTTTAGTTCAAAAGTTCAGATTAGGGGAACTGATTGAAAGCTTTATACAAGGCGGTAATGATCTAATGTCTGTTATCGTTTTACTTTCTGTAGTATGGGGACTTTCTTCAGTAACGGATGATTTAGGGTTTTCTGGGTTTGTCACTGCACACACAGGTTGGATTCCAGATATGTTTATTACCCCTCTATTATTTGTTTTTGGGGCCGTCATTTCTTATTTTATCGGTTCTGCTTGGGGAACGTGGGGAATGTTGATGCCGCTTGGAATTTCCTTGTCTTTAACCGCTGACATATCCTTACCTTTAATTATCGGTGCTGTTTTTGCTAGTGGATCCTTTGGGGCATTCGCTTCTCCTCTTAGCGACGATACAAATACAATTGCGAAAATATTAGACCTTAAAGTGATGGATTATGCACGTTTTAAACTCAAGCCTGCACTTATTGCTGCGGGAGTAACAACGGTGCTATATACGGCAGTCGGATTTATATTATAAGATGATGATTGATTTTATGCGATAGCGAACTTTTATTTTTAACCGAAAAGAGGCTGTCCGAAAAGCTAGTTGGCTCAGAAGGTTAAAATTCGACCTTTTGAGTCAACAAAAAAACGAGTGAATCACTTGCATCAAGTAGCTCACTCGTCAGTAACATCATTTATTTTTTCCTGTATCAGGATCATTAATTTCATCGACTAATTTTTCTGCAACTCTACGATACATATTACTCATTTGAACGAGAGAAGATATTGTTAAAAGCTGTTTTATATAATCTGCATCTTGCTCTTCAAATTGATGGACAACTTCTTGAACATCCTCTTCATGAGTAACAATACTTTCTTGAAACTTCTCTAAGTTATTGTCAGCCAAAGTCAAATAGCTAGCATATAGTTTTTCAAGATCTGCTTTCCCATCAACCGATTTTTCATTCACTTCCGCTAATGTCTTTTTCACATCACTAATGGATAACACACCTTTTAATTGGTATATAAGACTAATTAAAATAAGGTGCTCTTTAGAATACTTTTTATTTGAGATGGGGAAAAATAGTTTTCCCTTCGCGTAATTGTTGATCATTGTTTTTGTCAGTACTTTTTCTTCTTCATTGCGCTTCGCATCTCGAAAAGTATTTTCAAACAACTGAATAACTTGATCCATATATAAGTCAATATTCGGGAGGTCTTCCAATAAAATATTTTTCTCTAGTCCTGCCTTTTCAACAAATTCGTTTAGTTTTTTCATAATATAACCTCAATTTTGTCATTTCTCTTATTATAGTTGATATTTTTCACAAAGTAAATATTGACTACATCACATAATGATTGTATCATCATAAGTAGTTATTAAAACTATATATTGTTATGGAGATGATTAGATATGAACACATTTATACGAGAACCAATTAATGGTCTCACTCATTTAGCTGGCGCCATCTTTGCATTCATTGGCTTACTTGCTTTAGTGATAAAAGCAACATATACAACAGGATCAGCGCTCGCGATAGCGTCGGTTATTATATTCGGAATAAGCATGGTTCTTCTTTACGCTGCTTCCGCGACATACCATATGGTCATTGCGCGAGATAAAGTAATCGCTTTTTTAAGAAAAATTGATCATTCGATGATTTATGTCTTGATTGCTGGGACATATACACCATTCTGTCTTATCAGTTTAAATGGAATAACCGGATGGGTTCTATTTGCCATTATTACAAGCCTTGCATTGTTTGGCGTCATCTTTAAGCTTGTCTGGTTTCATTGCCCTCGTTGGCTCTCAACATCTATTTACATTTTCATGGGGTGGATTGTTATATTCTTCTTTTCACCTTTATCAAACGTCTTAAACTCTAATGGATTAATGCTATTAATTGTTGGTGGCGTTCTATATACGATCGGTGGCGTCATTTATGGAATTAAACCGAAGTTTTTATCTTTTAAACATATGGGATACCATGAAATCTTTCATATATTCATTTTATTAGGAAGTCTTGCCCATTTCCTAAGCGTATATTTATACGTTTTATAAAAGTTCAAACAGTTTACTTAAAGTCTTTTTTAGAAACAGTGAAGAAAGACTATCACTGTTTTCATAAGTAGTAGTGAGTGCTTTACTCACTACTACTTGTCGTGAAACTTTACCGCTTAAGATAAGGCTTCTATTAATAGGTTGACCCAAAAGGCCCAAGCACCGATTAAGTCAACCTCCTTCTCTTCATTGAGTTGTAAAATTTTTCCGACAAGACACATCTCCTCATGTGAAAGACAGGTCTACTTTAGCACGGACTCAGTCACCTCAACTTCTTCATTAACAAACATTTAATTGCTCACTTTGTTTACATCACTCTTTTTTATGCTAGAATTTTGTTCAAAAGCTAGGGCATATTTGACATACCCGTAATCATGTAATTTTTTTCCTTCTTCTGTCATGATGTTGGCATTAATATTTACATTATCATAATGATAGCCCTTCTCCTTTAATTGCTTCTGAATGCCTATCCCATCCATGTAAATATCATCTTTCCCTTTATTTTCTGCATCGATTACGATATATAAAGAAATCGGACGATCAAGCTCAAGCTCTTTTTTCCAGTTTACATCATCATTATATCTACCTTTTAATACTTCAAGGCTGACTCCTACATGAATGATGTCTTTGTTTTGTTGAATCAGTTCATCAAAAATCTCTTCAGAAGCTTCCTTACTTAAACGTTCCATCAAACGTTCGTCTAGGTTATCATAATATAGTCCATCCCAATAAACCTCGGGAAAGAATGTGCCTCTTACTGTAAACTCATATTCCTGTATACTTTCAGTATCTTCATTCCAATTACCTATTTCTAATAGATTAAACGTATATTCACCGAATTTAAAGTTATAAAACCCTTCAGAAATGTTAAATTCTTTTTCTGGGTATGTTTCCTCTACATAGCTATCCAACGCTTTTTTTGCGAGAAACTTACTAATCGGATTACCATTAAATGCGTTATACAACGAAAAAATGAAAATGACAATCATAACGATAGCTATACTTATCCAAAATTTTTTATTTTTGAGCATTATCATGCCCTCCCTTTTTTAGCTGTAGGAAAAGCCAGCCTAGTAGACATCCAATTAAAGAAAACACAAAGTGGATCAACGTTAGCATCAACACACCAAGAAACGATTGAATGATATACTCAGTCAGTACAAAGTGCTCTACATGCATTCCCTCCATAAAATCAATGATGTGCATGCCTGTCGCCCACAAAAATGTCGGTATAAAGGAAATATAAAAGACGATTTTTATATTTTTATAAAACAAGTATGTTACTAGTCCTAGTAGTGTATAGGAAATAATAAATCCAAAGCTATTACTTAACAATGAGGTCCTAATAGCAAACATAAAGGAAATTGCAACAAAAATGATTTGATATAATGCTAACTTTTGATTTACTTGTTTAAACATTTTTTCTGTATCAATATTTGATGAAAAATCGTTTTCTTCAATTAAATTCGATCTTGTCATTTTCACTAGCTGCTCTAATTCTTCATTACCTTTCACTTGTTCTTCAAACCATTCTTTCGTTACATCACTTAGTAAGTTTTCTTCATACAATGGGAGTAAGTCTTCTATGACGTATTTAATCTTGCATTCATTCATCTTTTTTCAGCTCCTTCTGTAGTTTGAGCTTTGCCCGATGAAAGGTAATTCGAGCATAATTTTCTGACTTTCCTAAAAGATCTCCAATTTCTCTGAAGGATAGTTCGCCAAAAATACGGAACACAACAATATCTTTTTCAGGATAGTTTAAAGAATGGATTAAATGTAATACCTCCGCATTGTTCTCCTTTTTTACTACTTCATTTTCTAAAGTTTCAGTGATCGTCTTTTCCTTTTCCATCTTTTCCGTTAACCTCTGATGATATTTTTGCGAACGATAATAATTTTTCAGGACATTTTTTGCTATCGAGAAAACCCACGTTTTTATCGTTGATTTCCCTTTAAAGCTTGAAAAATTTTTAAATGCGAGATAAAAAACTTCATGAGTTAAATCTTCCGCAGCCTCACGATGTAATGTTTTCACATAAAAATAAGCGTAAATATTCGGTTGCAACTTTCGATATACATCCTCTAGCTTCATGTGGACACTTCCTCTATAGCAATCCGTTTATCATTTGTTCCTCAATTAATTAGTAACATGAACGACCAGTTTGTTACATAATTTTTTTATTTTTTTCATTTCATTATTGAAGTTTACTTTCTGGTTTGATTTTCGTTTCATTTATAGTCGTGCAATGAGTGGCCTTTTCGATCAATTGAAAGAGCCCACTATAAGGAAGCTTATAGTGGGCTCGCGTCAAGTGTAGCCATTGCCAGTTGTATTCTCTTGTTTATGACATATACTAGTCTATTTTTCTTAATTAATATTAAAATTTTTCATTTTTAACTTTGATTTTCTCGTAAATAATAAAGCAATTCCAAATGTAAGAATAACAAGTAAGCTTAATGTGCTTGTTTTGCTAACAGGT
Organism: Evansella cellulosilytica DSM 2522; assembly: GCF_000177235.2. Taxonomy (NCBI): domain Bacteria; kingdom Bacillati; phylum Bacillota; class Bacilli; order Caryophanales; family Bacillaceae; genus Evansella; species Evansella cellulosilytica. The sequence continues at coordinate 3,711,930 of NC_014829.1, forward strand.
GGCTTAAAGGTTGTTTTGTTTTCTGTTATTTCATATACGCCTACTGGCTTAACTGATATATAGCCACCACCACCGCCACCTTCTCCGAGCGCATCTTTATTCCCCTGAGTAAAGCCTCCTCCTCCTCCACCAATATATCTAATTCTTGCAACGGGGAGCACCTTTTTTGTCTCTAAGTCTATTGTTTCACCATAGACTAACGTACTATCTTTGTGCTTTGAAAACTTATCAACAATCGGCTTAAATGGTACTTCAAAAGGAGTCGCTTGCTTTTTCGTTTTCTCCTCTGTGTTCTTCTCGTTCTCCATTTCATTTTACCTCCTCTAACAATGCTTTATTACCTATTCTATTTTCGTTTCATATTTTCCTATTTAAATGAATATATTTAAAGTAATAAACTGAATGAAGAGGATAAAATTCTACATCTCCCCAAGCATTTATCTGCCTTTAAAAAGAGGGTGCCCACAAGCCACTATATTATGACCATGGAACACCCTCTCAAATTACTATTCTATTACACGTACTACTCGTCCGTTAAATGTACGTTGCCAGTAGCCACTATTCATGTTCGCAATCGCAACACCTGTTGAGCTTTGGGAACCGATGAATTGTCCATTACCGATGTATATACCTACATGTCCATCTCTTTTATAAGTATCAAAGAAAACAAGGTCTCCTGGTTTCATTTCACTTCTCGACACTTGGCGTCCAGCATGTTTTTGTTCATCTGTACTGTATCCAAGATAAACACCAACTTGTGCAAAAGCCCAACGTGTAAACCCTGAACAATCAAACCTACCGTGTTGAATATCATATGCTGTACGTCCACCACCAAATACATAATATGAGTTACCGATATATTTTCTTCCACCATTAATTACTTGGTTGATGTCACCTGATGAAACTGTGTTGGAAGAAGTTTGCGTATTACTCGTATGTACATTATTAGATATTTCATTCGTGTCATTATTCGCAGTAGCTTGTGCTCTCGCTTCTTCCTCTTGACGCGCTCTAGCTAATTCTTCCTCAATTCTTTGTCTAATAGACGATTCTTGAGAAGCAAGTTGGCTGTCTTGTTCAGCTAAGTTAGCAATTAACTGTTCTGTTTCTTCTTCTTTTTTAGTAAGCTCTTTTTTCATTTCTTCATTTTGTTCTTGCTGCTGCATTAAATGATGTTGCATTCCTTCAAGCTCAATCATCATTTCTTTAAGTCCTGATAGCTTGTCCTCTAATGCAGTCTGCGTTTCCTCTAATTCTACTAAATTTGCTTCATATTGATTAAGCATATCAGTATCGGCTTTCGCTATTTGTGTAATGGAGAATACACGGTCAACGAAATCAGTAAAGCTTTGAGCACCTAAAATGACCTCTAAGTAGCGTATGTTTCCTCCGCTTTGCTGATAAGCTACAGCTCTTTGAGATAACATTTCAAACCTACGGTCAATATCATCCTCTAATTTAGCAATATCTGACTCCATTACTTCAATCTCTTCATTAGTTTCTTCGATACTTTCTTCAGTATCTTTAATCGTTTGCTCATTGTCTTGAATTGCTTCTTCTGCAAGCTCAATTTGTCTATTTAATTGATCTAATTCTTCTAACACTTCTGCTATTTCTTGTTCAGCTTCTGATAGTGTAGATTGAATTTGCTCTCGTTCTTCTCTTATGTCATTTAGTTCCTGGTTAGTTTCGGCAAATGCAGGAGGTACAGCTAATGTACTACATAGCCCGACAATCATCATCGCGTGTAGTAATTTTCTTCTCTTTTTTTGCACTATCTTCCCCTACTTCCCTTATTAGTTACTATTAAAATACAAATCTATTATGTATGAAATCTATTTCAACTAGTTAGTAGTATAGCACCAAAAAATAACAATCGTGTAATACAAATGTTACAGTTATATTTCAAAATACCAACAATTCTCTATTATTTAGTTTATTTTTTTTAGAAAGTGGGAATGATTTAAAGTCGACCCTATCTCCAAAATTGTATAACTATGTCAACTTTTTTCTTATATGCTATGTTAAACTTTGTTGTTGATTTTCACTTCAGAAAGCTCGCTTGTCTCTTCCTCTTCCTGTTTCGCTTTGAAGATGCATCCGTCGAGACAACTCGAAGCTTAATCGTGATGTAACGCTCGTCGCAGGCGTTTCGTACCTTTCGAGAAAATCAACATTATCCTTTAACATAGCCTATTAAAAAAAGCCCTCAATATTTTGAGGGCTTATCACTACTACATATGATTGTTCCATTACTTTTGTATCATATACAATAATCTATTAACGAGATCACTACGATTCATAGATTTTCTCCAATTAAAGTAATAATCGCCAGTACGTCTTATCAAATAATCTTCAGCCTTTACAACCATTTCTTCTTCCACACAATAATACAATTCAGCCTTCAGCTCGCATTCTGTATTGAACCTGTATTTATTCAATTCTACAAACCTCTCGAAAACTTTATCTACATTTGTCCCATAGCGATGAATGAGCGTCCATGCCTTCTTTTTCTCAAAACCTATCTTACTTGCTAACTCCAATTTTTCTTTCACAAAGTTCTCCCATCTATTTGCACCACCTACATCTCCACCAGATAATGTGATGTGTTGCGTTTCACAACGAGGGTATGAGCCTCGATACTCTTCTGCTAGCTGTTTAACAACGAGATTTACTGTTTTTTCTGCCATTTTTCTAAAACCTGTTAGCTTACCTCCAGCAATCGTAATAAGACCGGAGTTTGAAAGGAATATTTCGTCTTTCCGTGAAAGATCAGACGGTGATTTTCCTTCCTCATGAATAAGTGGTCGTAGCCCTGCCCAAGAAGACTCAATATCATCAACAGATATATTAATAGAAGGAAACATGTTGTTTGTTGCTTTTATTAAATAGTTTTTATCCTCTATCGACACTGTAGGATCGGCTAAATCACCTCTGTATGTCGTGTCAGTTGTTCCTATATAAGTTTTGTCTGCACGAGGAATAGCAAAAATCATTCTCCCATCTTCAACATCAAAGTACATCGCCTGCCTTAAAGGAAAACGCTTTTGATCTACAACGATGTGGACACCTTTCGTAACGTGTAAATGTTTTCCTGTTAATGAGCGATCTTGCTTTCTGATTGAATCTACCCAAGGACCAGTTGCATTCACAATTTTTTTTGCATAAATGTGATGTGTTTTCCCACTTATTGAGTCAAAAGCTACTCCACCGTTTACCTTCCCACTTTCGTTATAAATAAGCTCTTCCACTCCACAGTAATTAACAGCATTCGCCCCTAAAGAAAAGGCTGTCTTAACTACTTCAAGTGTAAGCCTCGCATCGTCTGTCTGATATTCATAATATAAACCGGCCCCCTTCAAGCCTTCGTCTCTTAATAAAGGCTCCTTTTTTAATGCCTCTTCTTTCGATAGCATCTTTCTTCGTTCTTGTTTTTTTACTTGTGCCAAACGATCATATACATATAATCCAAAAGAAGTGGATATCTTTCCGAAAGAGCCGTTCTTTATAAGTGGGAGTAGCATTGGTTCTGGTTTAACGATGTGAGGTGCATTTTCATGCAGTATCGCTCTTTCCCTTCCAACTTCTTTCACTAGCTTTATTTCTAATTGCTTCAAATACCTTAAACCACCATGAATAAGCTTTGTAGAACGGCTACTCGTTCCAGCAGCGAAATCCTGCATTTCCAACAGCCCAACCTTTAATCCTCTATTTGCAGCATCTAAGGCGATGCCACATCCTGTTATACCTCCACCAATTATGAGTAAATCTAATTCTCCCGATGACATTTCATTTAAAAAGTGTTGTCTATTTTGCTGTGAAAACGTTCTGACCATAATGACAAACACCACATCCTTTTTCTTTAGGTTAAAACTAAACGTTCAGATTTAGAAATAACACTCATTCCTACATGTATTTTGGATAGCCTTTCCTTATACCTTTAAAACGTGAATATTAGTGGATACATGAAAAAACAAGGGGAGTTTTGGGCAACAAAAAAACGTAGATGTTATACCGTTACATCTACGTTTTCAATAGGGATGTCTAATGATTTAATTGTTTCTATAAATTGATCTTCTGAAAAATTTTGCTTTGGCTGTATTTCAAGAACATGATCTTCTTTAAATGTCGGTATTCCACGATAGTAGCCAACAAACAACCTTACTTTTTCCTTTTCATCCAAGGTTAACATGCGTGTAAATGTTATCTCCATATTATAACCTCCATTATTACTATACCGAAAAATAGAGACAAACTCTAGTAATTGCCGAAAAAAAGCTTAAATATACGAAAACAATAATTATTTATCAAAATTATACAAAAAATAGCACATACAAAAGGTCCCCCCTTTTGTATGTACCTAACTATAGAATATTCCCTCTGTCGTTTTTTATAAAATACATGCTATTACTTACTTTTTTTTATAAAAATAGAAGCTACAAATGCTGTAATTGGTATAGATAATATTAATCCAATGCTCCCCGCTGCAGTTCTCAATATTTCCACTGCTAAAAACTCCCTATGAATTAACTCTGTAAGTGGATTATCTAAAGAATAAATAATCAGTAATAGAGGCAATGCTGCTCCAACATAAGCTAAAATTAATGTATTGGACATCGTCCCCATAATATCCTTTCCTACATTCATACCTGAGGTAAACAGTTTTTTCATGGGAATCATTCGATCTGTTTTACGTACCTCCTCCATAGAAGAAGCAATGGAGATGGCTACATCCATCACGGCACCTAGTGCTCCAATAATGATTCCTGCCAGTAATAATCCTTTAAAATCTAGATTCATCTCCTGCGAGCTCGTGATGAGAAGCATGCGTTCATCATCACCATGTAAGCCTGTTAAATTCATCACGCTTGAAAAGATAATGGAGATGATAGCAGCAGAAGCTAACCCACCGATCGTACCAACAACTGCAGCTAACGTTTTTCTAGTAAAGCCACTTACAATAGTAAAAGTTAAAGCTGTTACGATACCACCTGTCACGATAGCTAACAATACAGGATTATATCCCGCTAAAAGATTTGGAATCATAAACTTAAATACGATGACGAGTGTAAATCCAAGCGTCAAGACTGCTTTCAACCCTTGTTTTCTACCTAGCGCTATGAGTAATGCTACGAAAATACTAATTAAAACAAGAGTTGAATAATCTCTTGCATAATCCATAACATCTGCTCTCACTATCTCACCATGATTCATTTCTAATTGAACCATGATTTTATCATTTTCTTCTACCCATATTGGAATATCCTCTGGATAATTAAAACGTTCCGCAATCACTACTTCATTTTTCCATTCGCCTGTTAGTAACTTTACCTCTACAGATTGGTAGCCAATCTTATTGCCTGAAAATTCGTCAACGTACTGTTCTTCTTCAATGATAGATACTACCTCTGCTTTTAGTCGTTCTGTATTAGCCTGAGTGTCGGTGTCATCCATCGCTTTCGCTAACCCACTTGGAATTACGGAAAACATAAGTAATAATGCAAAAATGAACATTGGTTTCATATACACTGTTCCTTTTCTCATATGTTAATTAATATATTTCATCGGGTCCACTGCGTTCGACTTACTTGCGTTCCAATCCCCTTCGTGAACTTCAAAGTGGAGATGTGGACCGAAAGACCTTCCTGTATTCCCCATGTTACCTAGAAATTGTCCTCTAGACACAGTATCACCGGTATTAACAGCTCTATTTTCTAAGTGTGCATATAGCGTTGTAATCGTTTGTCCGTTAATGTTATGACGAATCATTACTGTATTTCCATAGGAGGTAGAATAGTAAGAACGAATTACTGTCCCTGATTCTGCGGCAATAACTGGTACGTCACCGGTTCTCCCGTTCTTCCCAATATCAATCCCGTAGTGCATTTGTCCCCACCGCATTTCAAATCCAGTTGTAATTCTACCTGTTGCAGGTCGCTGTAAAATACCACTTGTCTGCGAAAAGTCGTTATCATAATTGTTGCTTACATGATCGTTTGATGTATTGTTTTGCACTTCGGCTTGTTGTTGAAGCTCCCGTTCCTGCTCACGAATCGCCTCACGATCAGCTAACTCCTGTTGCGCAGCACTTTCCTGTGCCTCGAGGTTCGCTCTCTCTTCATCTACCGTCACTACTTGATCTTGAAGCGTTCCTTCTTTTTGTACTAGCGCCTCTAATAGTTGACCTTTTTCTATCTTTTGTTCTTCTAATTCTACTTCTAATTTCTCTAAGCTATTTAATTGCGTTTCTAAGCTCATCAATTCTTCCTCTAAATTTTGTTGGTTAAACGCAAGCTTTTCTATATCTTCCATATGCATATCGATAATATTTCGATCTTGTTGAGAAATTGTATTGATCGCTATCACTCTTTCAATAAAATCGCCAAAACTTTGTGCTCCTAATATAACCTCTAAAAAACGAACAACACTTCCATTTTGATAAATAGATCGTAAACGTTCTTTTAACAGTTCGTCCCTTTGCTCGATTCTTTTCTCTATTATAGTAATCTCTTCTTCTAGCTCAATAATCGTTTGTTCTGTTTCATAAATTTCCTTATTTTTCTCCGATATGGCTTCACTTGTAGCCATCGTGTATTCATCAAGCCTACTAATCTCTTGATTCATTTCTTCAATTTCTAACTCTACTACTCCTAATTCTTGTTCAAGTAATTCAGCCTCTCTGTCTAGGCTATCTCTTTGATTTTGATAACTATTTATTTTCTCAAGCAAATCACTATCTTCACTCGCTATTACGGTTGTAGATAATAATCCAAATATCAAGATGAATGTGAGCATTATTTTTTTGAACACGATTAATCCCCTCTTCCATAGCTGTCCTAATAGTTTCTATCCTTACTTTAAGTGGAAACTATGAAAAAAGTGTGGAGAGATGAATACAAGTTGATAACATCGTAGTAATATTGTTGTAATATAGCGGGAGTCTTTTCTTAGAAGCGGTGGAATTTCGCCGTACCTCTCAAAGTAGTTAGTGAGTGCTCTTCTCGTTAGTACGCACGATGATAAAATACTACTGCCAAATTTATACTTTCTTTTAAAAAAAAAACTTTTAACTAGCTATGAAGCCAGTTAAAAGTTCCTTTCATTCATTAAATATTTAGTTCACTACCTTTTAATGTCCGTGACTTCCATGATCACCATGTCCACCACCGTCTGCAGATACGATCTCTAACATTTCATCTATAAAACCTTGTGTTGCAAAAGATACTAATTGCTCACTACCAATTAAATACGCGTGATTATATGGGCCTTCCGTTGGCTCATGCTCAAAGGTTGGCTTTAATTCTTCTAAATATAAGTGCATTTCTTTTGTAAACTCACCTGATTCTAGCCAAACCATTGGTGCATGTTTACCTAGATGAGCAAAAGGAGCAGCAGTTATTGCTAATTCAGGAATAACATCTGACACTAATACGAGACCATGACCTGGTTTATTAATTCCCCAACCAAAGTTTGTTTCTGTGTCTCTAAACTTAGCAAATTGTATAGACACTTCGGCTTCAGATTCTCCTTCTATTCTCATCACTTGTCCAAAGCTTGATAACTCATTCTCTACCTTTTCTGAAATGATATTTTCAGACCCTAAAATATATATCGATGCAGAGCCATCTCTTTTTTGTAATGCAGCTACTGTTTCTTCAGGAATATCATTTTCTGAAACGTATAAAATTGGTTCATCCATATGAGAAATCCAACTCCCTGCCGGAATGGCATATCCTTTATTATCATCATCCATAGTAGCAATGATGACATTATTAGGAAGAGAGTGCACTAAATCTGTGTATAATTGATCTATCTCATAAGCAAATACTGCTGCATTTTCCTCTTCTATTTGTATAACGTCATAGTCATTTAACTTCGTTAATTCTTCTTCATTTAATCGTCCCATAACCATAATTTGAGTCCCCTCTGAATTACCTTTCGGCTGTAAACGATTAATCTCATTTAAAACAAGATCAGGAATAACGCCATTTTCTGTAAACAGCAACGGGCCATCATTTGGATGGTGAACAACCGTTAAGCTTGCTAATGCTACCTGCCAATTATCTAGTGGTGCAAGAATAATCGTACCAGGTTGATTTTCAGAGTGTGTAGCAGGCCAAATTGTTCTTGAAACTAAAACCGATGTCACGAATGGATCATCGCTATTTAAACGAGTTACATTTTTAGTGTTCATGTGATGTGTTATTACATCGTAATTACTTACTTCCTTTGATCCACTACTCAACTCATCAGCTGACACTTTATTTTGCTCGTCTTCATGACCATGGCTACCGTCTTCATTCGAACAAGCAACAATCAAAACAATCATCAAAATGAATAATGTAATTAACAACTTATTTTTTATTTTCATATACTTCTTCCTCCCACTTAACAGATTTTTTTATTATAAAAGTCGTTTTTGTAGAAAGTGTGAAGTTTTTATTTGAATTGTTTTGAAATAATTACCAGTTAAATACAACCCTTTCTTCCACCAGTAACCATTCGAGTATTCCCCAGATAAAACGATAGGTTTTAAGCATATACAAAGTAATAATTATTACGAACTCATGGATTCAGATCAATGATTAATTCACTATTGAAAAATGGTTCAAATATAAGTTTTAACACAGTACTTTCATTTGAAAGTAAAGGGGACAAATCTAACGTTTTCTCAAAAATCGCTACATATTGAGGGTGATGTGAGTCATTATTAACAGCTATCCATTCTACCGGTCTGACTTCTAATCCCTCACTATTCTTTAATCTCACGCTTTCCCCAAACGCTATTTGAGATAAATCTCCCGAATGTGTCGTCATATCGATTTTGAAAAAGAAATATGCATGTGGATCCAATGCAGTAACGTTCTCGATATACTCCACATCATTAGTAGAGTAAGGAGTTTGTTGAGTGATAACTAGCTCAACGCTATCAACGAAGGCTTCTCCCTTTAGTTTTACAGAAGAACTTGGTACATCGAAGCTATTTTCACCTTCACTTTCTTCTTTCTCCATTCCCTTTAATGTCATTTCATGTGGTTCTTTTCCTATACTGATTTTCTCAATGATAGAATAATCATTTCGATCAATGACAACCATATTATTTGCTTCTCTGTGAGTAACAAAAACAAATTCACCATCTGGAGAAAATGAGATATGGTTTGCATAAGAGTCTGTCGCAATTGTCGTTATGAGCGACATTGTCTCAGTATCAATAACAGATACGTTATTTGAATGATTATTTGCAGTCCAAACTTGTTTCCCATCTGGAGAGACCGTAACACCATGAACGCCTTCTCCAGCTTCAACTTCTTGCAAGACCTCAAAACTATTCATATCAATGACAGAGATACTATTCGACCTCACATTTGCACTAAAAGCAAAATCACCGTTAGGACTTACAGCAACCTCATTTGGCATTTGACCGACAGGGATTGTCGACATTACTTGATACGTATAGGCATCAATAACACTTACAGAATTACTGTTTACATTTGCTACCCAAATTTGCGAACCATCGTTTGTAACACTCACGTGAGCAGGACCATCTTCCGTTTTGATTTTGGCAAGAACCTCAAAAGTTTCTGCATCAACGACAGCAAGATTTCCTCCCTCTTCTCCAAGTCCAGCATTTAATGCCACGTATACATAATTTCCTGAAGGGTGAATATCAATGCCATGAACACCTTCATCAAATTTGAGCTCTTTTATTGATTGTTCAGTGTCTAAATCAAATGCATGGACAGTTTTTCCTTGAAAGCCTGTACCAAAGTACACAACTTGTTTATTAGGTGACATTGCAATACCGTGCGAAATTTGTTCATGTCCAAGTTGAATTTCACGTACTGGCTCTCGTTCTGAAAAATTTATTTCCGAAATAGTACCATCTCCAGCATTTGCTACATAAAAAATTGGTGCGCTAAGAGCCTCCTTCGTTTTTGTAAAAAAAATAAGCGGTATTGCACTTACAGTTAAAAACACAAGTAATAATGATAAAATCCACTTCCATTTGGTCATTCTTAATTCCCCCTCAAACTTTCTTTGTTACGTTCTCAATGACTGACTATATTGACGAACCTCATGATTATAGTCAAGAACCCTGAATGTTTATTAAGATACATGAAATTTGTGGAGGAACTTTGAAGATATAAAAAAAAGAAGCAGAAATTGTCCTTTTCACCACAATTTTACATGTGACGAAACATCAACCTAGTTTTATACTTTATCTAAAAAAAAGACTTAAACTAAGCCTCATAAAGCTAGTTTTAAGTCTTTCATTTTGACATGAGATGATACCTCCTGGAGCTATACACCTTCCCCAAAGAAAACGATGCCACATGTCTTTAAAGTACTAGTGAGTGCTCTTCTTGCTACTACGCGTGGCATCATTTCCACCTCCACACAATTTATGCTTTATTACCATTTAAAGAAAACTAGCGATAAACTTCTCGCTAGTTTTCTAACAACGGTAAATGAATTGAAAATGTCGTTCCTTTACCTAGTTTACTATACACATCCACTTTTCCTTGATGTGCTTCTACAACTTCCTTTACGATCGCTAACCCCAAACCAGTACCACTATCGTTACGATTTCGTGATGCGTCTGCTTTATAAAATCGCTCCCATATATGAGGAAGGTCATGTTTAGAAATACCACAGCCTGTATCCTTAACACAGACGGTCACTTCGTTATCATCTTTTCTTAAAATTAATTCAATCTCTCCATCTTTCGGAGTATGTCTAATTGCATTTTCTATTAAATTGATAAGTGCTTGCTCCATTCGGTAGGAGTCCATCATGATCATCAGTTCCTGACAATGTTTATCTATTTCTATCCGATGCTTAATCCGTTTTTGATCAAACATGAGTGCTCTACTTTCATATAAATTTTCAAGCCATACTCCAATCGGAACGAGTTCCATTTCAAGTTTTATTTTTCCTTCTTCAAGCTTTGTTAATAAAAATAAGTCGCTTACTAGTTGCTCCATTCTTGTTGCTTCATTATAGATTACGTTTAAATTTCTTTTTAAATCTTCCTTTTCTACTGTCTTAGCATCCTTCATAACAGCCGAATAGCCTTTAATATACGTAATAGGTGTGCGTAGATCATGAGATATATGAGAAATGAAATGTCTTCTTGAATCTCTATATTCCTTTAATTGTTTCGTCATCGATTGAATACTTTCACCAAGATGACTAATTTCATCATTTCCTTGTATATTTAACTCTACATCAAAATCGCCATCAGCAATATTTTTTGTCATTTTACTTATCTTATTTAATGGCTTGGATATTTTTTTCGTCAAATATCTCGTAAAGATGTAACCTACTAGAAAGGTGATGCCCCCCATAATTAATAAAAGCATGAGAAGCTGGACTCTTGCATGGTTCAAGTCACCAGTATCTTGGTCTAAAAATACGTACCCTGCAATTTCATTTTCTCCGTTTTCATATATAGGCATTAACGCCCAAACGTGTGGAATATGAAATTGTATATTGGATTCAACACGTTCAATAAACGGCTCATTATTTCCACCAGCAGTTTCGCGATGTTCATTAATCCAACTTAAAAAATGGTGTAGTTTAGTATCCTCTATTGTTTCTGACATAAATGTTACAGATAAATCAGCATCTAATATCATAAAATAACTGTTTTTCCCTGATTCTATTTCTTCTATATATTCTATGATAAGATCGTCTACCTCTTTTTCCAGTAAGTGTGCATGAGATACTATCCTACCTTCAACTTCGTGTGTCAAATGATCATGGTAAAAATTTTTAGTAATCCAATCCGCACCACCGACCAGAGTGATAATTGAAATGAGTAAAATAATCATAACTAATACCGTTACTCTTGATGCTAACTTTTTAAACAACATGTTTTACTAGCCTTCTTTCTTAATAGAAATGATATAGTAATTACACGTCTTCGATCACTTTATAACCTATTCCCCACACCGTTTCTATTATTGGTTCATCATACTTTATAGCCTTTAGCTTTTCACGGATATTTTTCACGTGCGTATCAACTGTTCTATTTTCTCCTTCATAATCTAATCCCCATTCAAGCTCTAATAAATGCTCACGATCATATACCCTACCCGGGTTTTTAGCTAATCGCAAGAAAATCTGAAATTCCTTTTTCGTTAGCGGTATAGGCATATTATTATAAATGACTTGGTAGCTGTTAGGGTGAAAATCTAACCCTTTGATCGTAAACGATTCGTTTTTTGTAGAGATACTTTTCGACCTCCGAAGGACAGACTCAACTCTCGCAACGAGTTCTTTAGGCTCAAATGGTTTCACGACATAATCATCTGCGCCTCTCTTTAACCCTTCGACAACCCGCTCCGTATCGCCTAACGCCGTTAACAAAATAACTGGTATTTCCGTATCAAGCTCGACCCTTAACATGTTTAATAATTCAAAGCCATCGATTTCAGGCATCATGATATCTAATATAATTAAATCATAATTGTTTTCTTGCACTTTCAAAAAAGCCTCATCTCCATTTGAAGCCTCGTCAAGTTGAAATGGGCTAGCCGAAAAGCAAACTTTCAACAATTTCCTCATTTCTTGCTCGTCATCTACTAACAATATTTTAGCTTCCATTTTCTTTCCCCTCGTTTTCTTATAGAAGTAAGTTCTAAGTTAGATCGTTCATTACTCAGTCACTGGCTTCGCCTGAATAATATATCTTTCAGGTGCATCTCCAACAAACCGGAAAGGATAACATGTTGATAGCGTTAACACCTCATAGTCTATAGAATAATCTATAACCGTTCGATCATCTTTATCAACGATAAAAATGTCAACAATCTCGTATTGAAATGCTCCATAGCTCATGTTTACTTCTATTACATCGCCATGTACAAGTTCACCAAGATCCCTAAAAACAGTATCTCGATGTCCTGACATTAATATTTGTCTATCTTGTCCAGGAAATCCTGTTCCTATGAAATGACCTACACCACTTTTCAGTTCTTCATCCTCTGTGCCCTCTACGATTGGATATTCTAAATCTAATAAAGGAATGGTCATCATTCCGATTGTTTCACCTCGTTCAGGCTGAAATGTCCGCAAAGCGTCCTCTACGTTTATTTGATTTCTCTCGTCATTTCCAGCATACACAATACTTTGTGCCTTTTTTAGTGCATCGTTTTGTTTTGTATTCATTTCATAAAATTGATACCCCCCAATCCCAAAAAAAATGAGGCTTGTCATAATAAAAATAATACCTATCCATTTTTTCATCAACACCATCTCCTTGTATACTAACACGAAAATAATAGCGTATATAACATTACTCTTTCATTTACTTTAGCAACAAAATATATAGATTTTATGAAGATAAATCATATTTATCATATTCTATAAAACATATATAACCCTTTCCTTTAAAAAGAATAGTAAAACTTTTATTTGTAAAAAATATAGACCTACAGCTAAACGAAGCAACCAAATAAAACTGAGAATAATTTTACGTTTACTTATATACCCTACGGTGGTATAGTGTACTTATAAAACATTTGAAGATGAGGTGAAGAAATTGGAAAAGACACTTTTTTCTGTGAGAGGAATGACGTGTTCTTCCTGTGTAGCGCGTGTTGAAAAGAAAATATCAAAAGTCGATGGAGTAGAAAAGGTAAATGTTAATTTAGCTGCAAACCAGGCACAAGTGGAGTACGACAGCAATCTTTCGACAGCAAACGATATTATTCAAGCCATCGAAAATATTGGCTATAGCAGTAGTGTAATAGATGAGACAGATGAAAAAGATGTCAGTGAAGAACAGGAGAAGGAAACAAAGAAGTTAAAAAAGGATTTTATCTTTGGTGCTATTTTAACATCAATCGTTTTAATCGGTAGTATCCCTCATATGATGGAAGGCTGGGGTACATGGATTCCAGGATTTATGACAAATGCATATTGGCTGCTACTATTAACGTCTTTTGTTCAATTAGGACCTGGTTGGCGTTTTTACAGTAATAGCTATAAGGTGTTAAAAAATGGATCAGCAGATATGAATGTGTTAGTTGCAATGGGGACTACTGCAGCTTGGCTTTATAGCGGTGCTATGACTTTATTTCCTACGACACTTTCCAATATGGGTTTTCCGGTTCAACTTTATTACGATGTAACAACTGTTATTACTACGCTCATCATTCTAGGGCGCTATTTGGAGTCGAAAGCAAAGGGAGAAACCTCTTCCGCTATAAAAAAGTTGATGAATCTTCAAGCAAAAACAGCGAAAGTGATACGTGATAATCAAGAAATTGAAATTCCCGTTGAAGAAGTTGTCATTCATGATCACATCATTGTTCGTCCAGGTGAAAGAATTCCTGTTGATGGAGAAATTGTAAAAGGAAAATCTTCTGTCGACGAATCCATGCTCACTGGAGAGTCTATTCCGATCGAAAAAGAAGTCGGTGATGAAGTTATCGGGGCAACGATAAATAAAACAGGAAGCTTCACCTTAAAAGCTACTAAAGTTGGAAAAGATACTGCACTATCACAAATCATTCGTATGGTGAATGAAGCACAAGGCTCAAAGGCACCGATCCAGCGTATTGTCGATAAAATATCAGCATACTTCGTCCCTGCCGTGGTGGTTTTAGCTATATTGAGTTTTATCATATGGTGGGCAATCGGGCCAGATCCAGCATTCATCGTTGGGTTAACCTCTTTCATCGCCGTCTTAATTATAGCATGTCCTTGTGCGTTAGGGCTCGCAACACCAACGGCCATTATGGTTGGAACGGAAAAGGGTGCTGAAAATGGTGTTCTTATTAAGGATGCTGCAAGCATTGAAAGAGCTAATAAAGTAAAAACAGTTGTCCTAGACAAAACAGGAACGATTACTGAAGGAAAACCGAAAGTTACCGACATCATTTCAAGCAGTTCTTATACCCGTATAGAGTTACTTTCACTTGTTGCTTCTTTAGAGCGCAAGTCAGAACACCCACTCGGGGAGGCGATCGTTCAAGAAGCAATTGAGGAGAAATTGCCACTGCGAGAACCTGACAATTTTGAATCCATTACTGGACATGGCCTCATTGGTACAGTAGATAATCACACGATAGTTGTTGGAAACCTCAAGTTAATGCACGATCAAAACATTACGAATCAGGAAATGATCCAAACAGCAGAAAGATTAGCAGATGAAGGTAAAACACCTATGTATATTGCCATTGATGGAAGCTATGCTGGTATTATTGCTGTTGCAGATACGTTAAAGTCTGACACGAAAACTGCCATTAAGACACTAAAAAGTATGGGTGTTCATGTCATTATGCTTACTGGAGACCATTATCGAACAGCTAAAGCCATTGCAAAAGAAGCTGGCATTGAACATTTTATTGCTGAGGTCCTTCCTGAACATAAAGCGGAAGAGATAAAAAAGCTTCAAGAAAAAGGAGAAGTAGTTGCAATGGTTGGAGACGGTATTAATGATGCCCCCGCACTTGCACAAGCAGATGTTGGTATTGCAATTGGTACAGGTACAGATGTTGCAATGGAAACAGCAAGTATTACGCTGATGCGTGGAAACATGATGAGTGTTGTCACTTCATTAAAGCTTGCAAAATCTACGATGAATATGATTTGGCAAAACTTAGGTTGGGCTTTTGGTTATAACGTCGTTCTCATACCAGTTGCAGCTGGTGTATTATATCCATTTATCGGCATATTCCTCAACCCAGCATTAGCAGGTGCCGCAATGGCCTTTAGCTCAGTTTCAGTTGTACTAAACACGTTGAGGTTGAAAAAATTTAAAGCTGTAGCCAATTAACGAATAGGGTATGTCATAGTTACACACGGTGTACGCCAACTAAAAGAAGCCGTTATATCGTTAGAGTATACACTTCAAGGGAGACTCAATAGGTAATCAGCCTATTCGGTCTCCCTCAATGATTATTTCAACTCTTCTATTTCCTTTTTCAACTGTTTATTTTGTTCCGTCATTCCGTCTACTTTTTTCTGAAGTAGTTCCATCTCTTCTATAGTTAATTGATTTGCTTTGTCGTCATGTTTCTTATTATTCGTCATCGTCACTGCTTTCCAACAGAAAAAGAGACACACACCTTTTAAAGCAATTATTGCTAACAGTAAGTAATTATCCATTTCTCCTCCCTCTTCTTTCTACAAGTTCCTGCTTCAATTCTTTATTCACTTTCTCTAATTCTACTAACTTTCTTTCTATTTCTTCATACGTTATTGAAGTCTCGTCATTCGTTGTCGTTTCTTTTCCACAACAGCTACCTCTAAACTTCGTCACTCCTTTACCACACTTAAAAATCATCCATATTAAAATCCCCAAAAGAATAACCGTTAACAGCGAGGATTCCATCTTTCCTTCCCCCTTTTTTTGTTTTCCTCTCACAATCTTGATCTTTTCATCGATTCAATTTCTTTCGTTAGCTCCTCATTTTGTTTCACTAATTTACTCAAATTCTTTTCAAGTTCTTGTGATTGTTTTGCTTTCGCTCCACCATCACTCATTTTTTTAATAAAAAACAACATCGCAATCATCATAAGTGGGCATGCGAGTAATGCTAAATAAGATAGATTCTCCATTTTCTCATACTCCTCTCTAGTTAATAATATCGCTTTGTTTACTCATTTAACTTAACAACAAATTATAGAGTTTTTATGAAGTTATATAGTCTTGTTTTCTTCCTTAAATATGAACTTTTTGTAAAATACATTGACATTCGTTATTTAGAGGAGTAAATTACATTTATAAAAATTTAAAATATGAAAGCCTTTATCGCTTAATCAATTCATGAGCGGAGGAACCATTATTGACGTATATTTTTCGTCTTGGGGTGAATCATTGTTATGAAGGGGAACTCTCATCCCCTAACCCGACAGCTAACTTCGTAAGCGTGTAGAGAGAAAGGTCTGTTTTATTGACCCTTCTTTGAAGAGGTCTTTTTTATGTTTAAGGAGATGACATTGTGGCAAAGAAAAAGCAATTTGTAGTAATTGGATTAGGAAGATTTGGCGGAAGTATTTGTAGGGAGCTCATTAAGATTGGTCATGAAGTATTAGTAATAGACAAAGATGAACAAAAGGTAAGTGACTTCTCTAATATTGTGACACATGCTGTAGTAGCAAATTCTACAGACGAAAATACGCTAAGATCTCTAGGCGTGCGTAACTTTGACTTCGTTATTGTTGCCATCGGTGACAACATACAAGAAAGCATTTTAACAACATTACTTTTAAAAGAGCTAGGCATAAAAAACGTTTGGGTTAAAGCAAAAAATGATTACCACCACCGGGTACTAGAAAAAATCGGTGCAGATACAATCGTTCACCCTGAGAAAGATATGGGAAGAAGAATTGCTCAACAAATGTCCGATGATAAAATTATCGACTTTATAGAATTATCCGATGAATATAGCATTGTGGAACTACTAGCAACCCCGAAATTAAATAAGAAATCTTTAGTAGATTTAAATATTCGCGCACGTTATGGGATTACGATTCTTGCAGTTAAAAAAGGCAATGATATTAATATTTCACCTGAGCCTTCGTATGAAATTTCTGAAGGAGACCTATTGATTGTTATTGGTAATAACAGAGATATTAAACGATTTGAAGACGAAGTGATGTAGTGATGAAATTAATAAACCTTTTTCCACATTGGCGTATGTCGCCACCACAAATTTTAGCGTTAGGCTTTATATGTACGATTATCGTTGGCATGCTCATTTTAAAGCTACCAGTTAGTACGGTTCATGGTATCACATGGTTAGATGCATTGTTTACCGCGACTTCGGCCACAACCGTTACAGGCCTTGTTGTTTTAAACACGGGGAGTGACTTCACCATTGTTGGGCAAATTGTCATTATGGTTTTAATCCAAATTGGTGGGTTAGGACTAATGACCTTTGCCATTATTACCGTACTTGTATTGGGGAAAAGGATTGGACTACGAGAAAGGGTGCTAATACAAGAGGCTTTAAATCAACACTCGATCGGTGGCGTCGTCAAGCTTGTAAAAATTCTATTTCTTTTTTCTATTACTATAGAATTCATTGCAGCCCTTCTTTTGTCATTCCGATGGGTTCCAGAGTATGGATGGAAGGATGGCGTTTTTACGAGTATCTTTCATTCTATTTCTGCATTTAACAATGCTGGTTTCAGTTTATGGTCTGATAGCTTAACAGGATATAGAGGAGATCCAACTATAAACATAGTTATTACTGTTCTGTTTATTATTGGAGGCATCGGGTTCACAGTATTATATGACGTCATGACAACAAAACGTTTTAGACTCTTTTCTTTACATACAAAAATTATGCTTACAGGAACTGTTGTAGTTAATATAATCGCCATGATTGTCATTTTTCTATTGGAATATGGAAATCCTTTAACTTTGGGGGCTCTTCCGCTGAGCGACCAACTGTGGACTTCTTATTTTCAGGCTGTCACTCCACGGACAGCCGGCTTTAATACGCTAGAAATTGGTGATATGAATCCAGGAACAATCGTATTTATGCTATTATTAATGTTTATTGGGGCAGGTAGTGCTTCTACTGGGAGTGGAGTAAAGCTTACTACATTTTTAATTATTATATTAGCAGTCATTACTTATTTACGAGGAAAGCAGGAAACTGTTATTTTTCACCGCACGATCCATCATGATATTATCATTCGTGCGTTAGCTATTGTTGTCATTAGTTTATCTATCATTTTTCTAGTAATTTTAGGATTAAGTGTGACCGAGAACGCTCCCTTTATTCATATTGTTTTTGAAGCCTTCTCTGCTTTTGGTACAGTTGGCTTGTCTATGGGGCTCACCGACCAACTCTCCATTTATGGAAAACAAATGATAATCGTATTAATGTTTATCGGTAGAATTGGTCCACTTACATTAGCATTTGCACTAGCAAAATCAGCAAAACGAACAGTTTCCTATCCAAAAGGCGAAGTATTTACTGGTTAAGAAAAAAAAAACCGAGCTTGTTAAAGCTCGGTTTTTTTTTTTCTTAGAAGCGGTGTAAAAATCATGCCACATGCCTTTAAAGTAGTAGTGAGTGTCCTTCTCACTACTACGCGTGGCAGCATTTCCACCGCCAAACTTTTACTTTCTTATCTTTATGAAGTACTAAAAACGAGCTTGTTAAAGCTCGGTTTTTGTTTTTCTTAGAAGCGGTGTAGAAATGATACCACATGTCTTTAAAGTAGTAGTGAGTGTCCTTCTCACTACTACGCGTGGCAGCATTTCCACCGCCAAATTTTTACTTTATTTTGAAAAGAGGCTGGGACACAAGTATTTGTATTATAGGAAAAGCCGAATAAGCTAAAATTTCAGTTTGGATTACTGTTATAATCCGCTTCAGAAATATACTTCGCTTTCCGCGGGCGGCTGGTGAGCCTCCTCGATGCTTTGCATCTGTGGGGTCTCACCCCTGCCTTTCCTCCCGCAGGAGTCTGCGTATATTTCTTACGCTAAAGTAGATTATAGTTCGGTATTTCAATTAACTATTTTACTTTTGTCCCAACCTCTTTTTCTTAGAAGCGGTGAAGAAATCATGCCACATGGTCTTTCAAGTAGTAGCCTGTTTAAAAAGTACAACTTTCTCAGTGCCTTTTATTTGTTGCAATGGGCTACGCACATAGCTTAGGGACACTGAAAAAGTAGTAGCTGAGTCATAATGTGAGTTACTACTCTACATCGATAGACACTTCTCCTTTTGCAGTCCATTCCTCGCACAAAAGGATAACAAGATTAACTGAATGCAGGCAGGTGGTCTTCTAGTTTACTCCAATCGCCTTCCATTTCTTCATCTGTTAATAAGCAAGTTTCTAAAGTTTCCTCCACTTTTCGTTGGTCCATGTGAAGTCCTATAAAGACAAGCTCTGTCATTCTATCTCCATAAGCTTGATCCCATTTTTCTAGTATTTCTGGTTCTTCGCGTAATACAATATCTCTTTCTTCCTCAGGGTATGCTGCTATCCATTCCCCTGCTGCTTGTATCGTTAACGATGAGCCTGCTTGTGATAATAATCCTGCTACCGAGTTTCTTGAAGCTAACCAAAAAAAACCTTTCGCTCGAATGATATCCTCTGGCCAGCTTTCTAACCATTGTTGCCATCTTTCTGGATGGAATGGACGATTTCTTCTGTATACAAATGAGGTAATTCCATATTCATCTGTTTCAGGTATATGCTCCTCATTCAACTCTTTTATCCATCCTGCAGCTTGACTTGATTTTTCAAAATCAAACATTCTCGTATTCAATACTGCCTGTAAAGAAACTTGTGAATGAATACTCTCAATGATTACAGCTTCACTATTTAGTTTTCTAAGCATCGCCTTTAATTCTTTCACATCTTCTTTTTCAACTAGATCGATTTTATTTAACACAATAACATTGGCAAACTCAATTTGATCAATTAACAAATCCACTACTTCTCGTTGATCGCTTATGTCATCTGTTTGTTTTCTATCCAACAGCGTTTCATCTGAAGCGTAATCTTCCCAAAAACGATTTGCATCTACGACAGTTACCATCGTATCTAATGAGCAAAGCTCAGGTAAATTGATAGATAGCTCCTCATCTATATATGTAAACGATTGTGCGACTGGAATCGGCTCTGAGATTCCTGTTGACTCAATAACAATGTAGTCAATATCACCTGCACGAACTAATTTTTCCACTTCAATAATGAGATCTTCTCGAAGTGTGCAACAAATGCACCCATTTTGGAGCTCGACTAGCTTTTCCTCTGTTCGTGAGAACCCACCTTGATTAATCAACGAAGCATCGATGTTTACTTCACTCATATCATTAACAATCACGGCTACCTTTAGATCTTCTTTATTGTTTAAAATATGGTTTAATAGTGTCGTTTTTCCTGATCCTAGAAAACCGCTTAACACTGTGACTGGAACTTTTTTATTCATCATAACACCCTACCTTTTTTATTGGCTTATACTTGCGACTATTCTCTCAGCGGCTTTTCTCGCACCTGCAATATTTCTAGCAACTGGACCGATCTCTAATTCTGCTAAAGGACCTGATACATATAAATGATCACACCATTGTAATGACCGAGTTACTACCGGGTAACCACATTTGGCACATCGTAAGTTTTCATGATTAATTAACTTACTCAACCAATTGTGTTTCGGTAAGTGTGGTGAAAATCCTGTAGCAAAAATAATAGAGCCTGTCGCTATCCTTTCCCCATTCGTTAGATGCATTTGGATATTTTGATACTTTTTTTCCGCTTTCTCTACCTCACCATTTTGTATGTTAATTATTTTATTCTTCTCTAAATAACGAAGTTGATGATACAGTTCACGAGGAATTGAGCCTTTATTTCTAGCATCTACTATTAAATTCCTCCTTTTTTCATAGTCGGTCATGTTATCATAAAAGTTTAAGTACTTCGGGCCTAACCAACCTGGATCACTATCAAAGGAATGGATGCGAAATGGGTGCCTTTTTAGCATCGTTACATTACGAGGAAAATTTTTCGATAGTTTTATTGCTAAATGGGCGGCCGTAATACCAGCCCCTATAATTGTTACTGGATACTTCATACTTTTTAACTTATCAACCTCTAGATTGTCATAAACGTGAAAAACATTGTCAGATTCCTGAAACAGTAGCTGCCCCCACTTAGGAATAACAGGCTGATCACTTATACTGATGGCTAACACAATATTCTTACTTTTAACTATTTCTCCATTTCTATTTTCTATTTCCCAGTGAAACTGTTTCTTTTTAATTTGTGTAACCTCTCCCTGTATCCACATTTCTCGAATGTTAATCTCCTCAAAAATCGTATCGCAATGATCGTTAAATAAATGTAAAGAAGGTCGATCGTAAGTGCCATAAAACGCGTCACCACATTGGGATTCCTTTGCAAATTTTTCTAAGCTAAAGGGGTCTACATCAATATGGTGGACAGACGGGGACCGAAGATATGGCATACTTATTAGGCTTGTATTCTTCTTCCAATTAGTCATTGGTTCCTTATATCGGTCAATAATTCGTATGTCCCTTGTACCATATTGCCCCGTTTTTATTAAGAAATTTGTAATTGTACATCCATGAATACCTCCGCCAACAATTATCCACTCGTACAAAAACATACCTCCTCACCACAAATCGTAATTATTACGTTTTATATCATATATGATTTAGCTTCCCATTTCAACACTTCTTTTTTTCTGAAAATTTATTTTTTTATTGTCATTAATAGCTTTCATCATGTATACTCTAATTGAAAATGATTATCATTATTAATGATAGGAGGTATCCTCATGGCATCTTTACTTATATACGGAGGGGATCAACTTGGGTCTATTCCAAAACAGCTAGAGAATATCGGCTTTCATCATATTCTACATATTGATGGAAGAAAAACGAGGACAGTAAAAAAGGAGATCCCAGAAAACGTTGATTTAATACTCATTTTAACGGATTTTATTAATCATAATCTTGCAAAGAAGATAAAAGCGCGTGCTGAAAAGAAAGACATACCAATCTGTTATTCGCGTAGGTCGTGGTGTGCCATCTATCAATCACTGATGTCTTGTGAAAAAGCATGTGATAACTGTCCGTTTTTAAAGACATAATGTCTGTGTATACATGAAGTATGTCAGCATGGCTACATATCACTTTTAAAAGAGGGGCTGAAAAAGGTAGACTCAAAAGTAAAATTTGACTTTTTGAGTCTACCTTTTATTACAAATAATGCAGTAGTGACGTCGCAATTGTAAAATATAAAAACAACCCTACTATATCATTGATCGTCGTAATAAATGGACCTGATGCAACTGCGGGATCAATCTTTAGCTTATGAATGATGAGTGGAATGATTGTTCCAGTTAAGGTTGAAATAAAAACAGTAGCAAATAAGGATACTCCTATCACAAAACCAAGCATCAAATTCCCTTGTGGAATGACTAACGCCAAAATAGAAACTAAAATACCACAAACAGTTCCCATCATAAATCCAGAAAGCGCTTCTCTTTTCAAAAGTTTAATGACTGCATTACGATCAAATTTTTCTAATGCTAACCCTCTAACGACAATTGCTAATGATTGTGTTCCAGTATTCCCTGCCATATCGGCAATAAGTGGAATAAAGATGGCTAGCATAGCTACCTCAGCTAATATTCCTTCAAATCCGCCGATAATACCTGCCGTCAGCATCCCAATAAAAAGCAAAAGTATTAACCACGGTAATCTTCTTTTTGTTGCAACAAAGGCGTTTAAGTCTAAATCGAGTGCACCTTTCACAGCTGCAAATTGCCCTATATCCTCTGAATTTTCTTCTTCAATGACATCTAAAATATCATCTACTGTTACGATTCCAATCAGTTTTTCTTCACTCGTAATGACAGGTACTGCTAATAGGTCATAGTCTTTAATAATCATTGAAACCTCTTCCTGATCTGCAAAGGCTGAAACTGTTACAACCTGCTCCTTCATCACTTGAGCAATTGTCGCGCCTGTTTGTGCTACAATTAATTCTCTCAAGGATACAACACCAGTAAGTTTGTCATCATCATTAACGACATACAAATAATAAATTGTTTCGGCATCAGCACCTTCTTTACGAAGTCTTGCCATTACTTGTGTGACTGTTTCATTAGGAGATATGGTGATAAACTCGGTTGTCATAATAGCCCCTGCCGTATCTTCTTTATAGGACAATAGGAGCTTTATATTATTCGCTTCCGATTCCTCTAGTTTACTAAGTAAATACGTTGCTACACTATCCGGAATATTTCCGAAGAAGTCTGTCACATCATCTGCTGAAAGCTCGTTAATCATTCGTAAACCAAAGTCATCCTCTAACTCTGCAAAAATTGTTTTTTGCTCTGTTAATTGTAATCCTTGAAATATTTCTGCAAATTCAGCTGGCGTTAAATAACGATACACATGCTTTCTCTTTTCGATACTCAATTGCTTAAAAATATCAATTTGGTCCGTAGGATGAAGCTCTAAAAATTCGGTGCGAAAGCTTGTTTTGTCATCATTTTTCATATATAGAAAGAGATAGTATGTGAATTCCTCGCGATTTTTAAAATTAATCTTCTTTTTCACAACGCACGTCCCCTCCTCCCTCGTTATTACAAGTGTTCAACATCTACTGTCAGTACGTAATCAATTTTCTTTATAAGATAGTAAATTTCAGTTGTATACTGTTTTTCGGGTGCAGATATCATTAAATCTATTTGCTGGTTCCCATTTTCTAAATCCTTCAACTTTATATTCCTAATTTTAATGTCACTTTTTTCGTGCTCAATTAAACCTTGACCTTTACGTTCAATTGCCTTTAACAGCTCTGTCATTTTATAGTTTGGCTCCATCACAATTTTTACAGAAACATCTCTTTCTCTTAACGTGGCTGGACCAATTGCCTTAATAAAAGCAGGGAGTAAATTCACTGCAATCATGAGAAGAATGACAGCTATTAATGCTTCAAAATAAAAACCAGCACCTACTGCTATCCCTAGGCCGGAAGCAGCCCAAATCATCGCCGCACTCGTTAATCCAGAAATAACATCATTATTTCTCCGAAGAATGACACCCGCTCCTAAAAAACCGACTCCACTGACGATTTGAGCGGCTAGCCGCATTGGGTCCATCGCATTATATATTGGAGAAGCAAATTGCTGAAAAGACTGGATAGATACGATAGTGACAAGACAGCTTGCTACACTAATTACCATGCTAGTCTTAAGACCAAGTGGCTTATGCTTTAGTTGTCTATCTATACCAATGAACATCCCAAAAACTAGTGCTATCGATAATTTCAATATGATTTCTACTTCAAAAAGCATCCTTCTCCCTCCTTTACATTTAGCGTTACCTTATTTAAAGCATTTTACATATGAAAAACGTTATAACGAATCATATATTTCTCTTCGCAAGCGTGGCTCCTAAATACAAAAAAACACCTTCAACGAAGAAGGTGCTTTAAACTACTTTTATACATCTTCCCCGTTGAGCTTTAGCACTGTGTGGCATAGGATAAATCCAGCTACATTAAAAACTACCTTCATCGATAGTTATTGTTGACCCATTGGCGTCTCTCGACATTTCTGGGCAGCAGCATATCTCCACACAGGAGCCTCACCTAACGAAGTGTTTATTATTTTGGTAAATAATCTAATAATGCCGTTGCAATAGTGAAGTAAATGAGAAGACCTAAAATATCGTTTACTGTCGTAATAAAAGGTCCTGATGCAATAGCAGGATCAAGCTTTAATTTTGTAATAATGACTGGTACAACAGCACCAATAATAGTTGCCACGCTTAATGTAAGAAATAAAGATACACCTACGATAAATGCTAACAAGTAGCTGCCATATAAGAAAGGAACGACAATCATTAATACTACCGCACAAATAATTCCTAGCATAACCCCTGTCCCAAATTCACGTTTAACTGTATGCAGCAAACCTTTTCTCTCAAAGGAACCTGTCGCTAATGAACGAACCATTACCGCTAACGACTGTGTTCCAGTATTACCTGCAGAGTCCATAATTAACGGAATAAATACAGCAAGAAGGACAATTTCCTCTAACGTTTCTTCAAATGTTCCGATTACACCTGCAGTAATAAGCCCGAAGAACATCAACATAATAATCCAAGGCGAACGCTTTTTAGCTGCTGAAAAAGAACTAATATTAACGTCGGTCGCACCCTTCGCTGCAGTGAATTCACCGAAATCTTCTTCAGCTTCTTCTTCGATGACATCCATCACATCGTCGACTGTAACGATACCAATGAGTTCATTCGTAGTCGTTACTACTGGAGCTGCTAGTAGGTCATAGTCTTTAATCATTTTTGCCACTTCTTCTTGATCTGTATGTGCCTCAACAGATACGACTTGTGAACTCATTAAATTTTCCACAGTTTCTGTTAAAGGCGAGATAATTAGATCACGTAAAGAAACAACACCGACAAGTTTATCTTTCATGTCTACGACGTATAAGTAATAAATCGTCTCTGCCTCTGGACCTTGGCTTCGAAGGAAATCCATCACTTTCGCAGCTGTGTCCGTCGCCTTAATCGCAATAAACTCCTTCGTCATTAATGCACCAGCAGATTCATCTGGATAAGAAAGTAGCTCGATGACTTCATCTGCTTCCTCTTTATCCATAGCTGCTAATATATCTTTTGCATGCGGTTCATTAATTTCACCTAGGAAGTCCGCGATGTCATCAGATTGCATGTAGTTGAACATTTCAGCAGCATAGTTTTTGTCTAGCTCCAAAATGACTTCCTTTTGTTCCTCTAACTCTAGACCTTGGAATATTTCCGCAAATTCCGTAGCTGACAAATATTCATAGAACATTGGTCGCTTATCTTTGTATAAGTCTTGGAATAGCTCCACCTGGTCGGTTGGATGTAGCTCAAGGAAATACTCTAAAAACTTTTCTTTATTTTTCACTTTTAGCGCATGAAAAATATTATTAAAATACTTTTCACGTGCTTCATCATTTAATCTTGTCATGTCCTTACCTCCTAGTACATATTGAGGTGCTATTTAAAAGTTGTGTTAAAACTAATAGGAATATACACCGTTTATTTTAAATTTGTTTTCCCTGTTTATAGTGAAAGCAAACTGTCTATCTTGTATCAATAAAATTAATAAGAGTGAAGTATGAATACAATTGCACTCAAAAGACAGTTCCTTTAGAAAATCTATAGTGGAATATAGTCGAATGCTCAACTTATATTGCGGCTTTCCCATTCAGCAAGAGTGAATGGAAAAGCCTATAAATCTTTACATTAAGTGTGCTAATAATACTGAAGCTAAGCCAAAGTATATAAGAAGTCCTGTTACATCTTTAATTGTTGTAATAAATGGGTCAGAACCCGCAGCTTGGTCGAAACCGAGTTTTAATAGGATATACGGAATCAAAAAACCTAATGTCGTTGCAATAGTAACTGTAAAGAACAAGGAAAGCCCAACGACTACTCCTAATTCAAAAATACCTTGCCACATGGTTGCAATGGCACAAGCAGCTACACCTAATGCAGCCCCCATGCTTAATCCAACTTTTATTTCTTTTACTAAATGCTTTTTCCAAGTATCAAACGTAATTTGTCCAAGTACAAACGCTCTAGTAAAAATAGAAGAAGACTGTGTACCCGCGTTTCCACCCATATCCATAATTACTGGTATGAAAATAGCTAAAATAACAATAGCTTCTAGCGCCTCTTCAAAAGCACCAACGACAGCACCTGCAAGCATACCACCTATTAGTGTAATAATTAAAAACGGTAATCTTACTTTCCATATTTGAAAAATAGATCCGTTGACTAACACATCACTCTTTAAAACTTCTTTATCTTGATAATTCTCAAGCTCTTTCACTTTTAAATCTGATTCTAATCTTGCCATTTTGATATCCTCCTCTGTGACATGAAATGGAGTTCATGCCTTTTTCTTCTGTTCTAAGATGTTTAAACAACAAACTGGGTTCAGGACTACTATCCAATCACACCACCCCCTCGAATATCATTATTTTGGGCTGAAAAAAAACACCTTCATGAATGAAGGTGTTTTACACAGCAAAACAAAGCATACCTGTTTGTACGTTTAAAAATAGACAGCACAAACAATCTACCGATCCTCCATTCGTAGAGCTTTAGCACTGTGCGGCATAGGATAAATCCAGCTACGTTAAGAACCACCTTATGTCGATGGTTCCTGTTGACCCATTGGCGTCTTTGGACATTTTTGGGCAGCAGCGTATCTCCAGCACAGGAGCCTCACCTAACGAGGTATTCAATTTCCAAAGCTAAATTTACAGGATGAGTCATTTATTGTCAACACAAATTTTATTTTTCTAGGTGATATTTTAAGAAAACAGACTGTTATCCCACACTATAAAGCTTTCAAAAAAATTTTAATGGGCTGTTGGAGGGGTTACAACACTTTAGCTAGTATGTTATGCTGAAATCTTAGTTTTCTTTTAAGGCGGTATTTGTATGCGTAATAAAAGTTTGATTTTAGTGATGATATCTTCATCAATTATATTTCTCTTTATAACTATGAACACAATATACAATGATGGTACAAGATTGGATGATGCTATTATAAATTGGAGTCATAATATTACCTCCCCATTTTTTGTAGAAGTACTACGCTTCCTCACCTATATTGGCTCTGGTGAATTTATTATGATCTCATCAATCATTATATCTACCATTTTCCTGTTCCGAAAAGACTTGTACCATGCATTGTTTTTAATGTGTGTTACTGGTAGCGGAATTTTATTTAACTTTATTCTAAAAGTGGCTTTTCAAAGAGAGCGCCCTGGAGAAATGAGTTACATCGAAGTATTTGGATATTCATTCGAGCTAGCTTCCTATAGCTTTCCTAGCGGACACATGATGCGAACAGTATTGTTGTTTTCCTTTTTCATTTATTTCATTCACTCCTACTTTCTTAATAGAATCGTAAAAGTATCCCTTTATCTTCTTTCCATAACTATTACCTTAGGCGTTGGGGCTAGCAGAGTTGTATTAGGAGCACATTTCCCTTCTGACATTATCGCCGCTATTTTTATATCTATCACATGGTTTATTTTATGTTATTTCAGTTTTAAAGCGATATTTTCTAAGAAAAACAAAAACGAGCATGGTAAAGCTCGTTTTTTGTTTTTCTTAGAAGCAGTGGAATTTCGCCGTAGCTCTTAATGTACTAGTGAGCGCTCTTCTCACTAGTACGCACGGCGATAAAATTACACTGCCTATTTTTACTTTCTTATCTTTTAAGAAAAACAAAAAACGAGATTCGTAAAACTTTCCTTTAGTCTTGTCTTAGAAGTGGTGAAGAACTGATGCCACATGTCTTCAAAGTAGTAGTGAACGCTCTTCTCGCTACTACGCGTGGTATCATTTCCACCGCCAAATTTATACTTTCCTTTCCTTTAAAAAAGACGATTAACTAGATTAGGTAGCTAGTTAATCGTCTTTTTTGTTTGTGATGATTTGTGGATTTCAAAAGTAGTAGCCTCTTCTCGATACTGCAGGTGACGTAGTTTCTATGGGTAGCAGAGGAGGGTCAACTACCTTTAGATAGTTTTTTCTTTGTTTATGGGGAGATGACATGGCCCCATCTTACCTTCGCACACCTTTTTCTTTGCTCACGGGCAGATGGCAGACTCCCTTCTTACCTTCACTCTTCTTTTTGCTTGCTCACGGGCAGATGGCGACCTCCCATCTTACCTTCACACTCTTTTTTCTTTGCTCAAGGGCAGATGGCAGACTCCCATCTTACCTTCACACTCTTTTTTCTTTGCTCAAGGGCAGATGGCAGACTCCCATCTTACCTTCACACTCCTTTTTCTTTGCTCAAGGGCAGATGCCACCGCCACCGCTTAACACTATCAACCTAAAAAGGGTTTGACTCATAAGGTATCAATTACCCCTTTGAGTCTAACCCTCATATTACATTTTTACATCCTCATAATTTACAAAAAATGTTCATTATGTAGATACTTTTTACTTACTGAAACTGGTTAGGATTATGATTTTGGTGCATTTGCTGCATTGGTTGGTGCATCTGTGATTGAGGTTGCATTTGTGATTGCATTTGGGTTAATCTTTCGTTTTCTTGAATAAGTTGTGTGCACATGTTTGCTAGCTGTTGTGCCTGTTGACTTGCCATACTTTCATCACGGCTAATCTGCTGAAGTTGTTGAGTAATTTGATTTAGCTGTTGGGCATGCTGTTGCTCCATACGATGCATTTGCTGAAGCATATTTTGCACCTGTGTTGTCTTGTTGTTCATTGAATTCATTGGATTTTGATACATGTTTTATTCCTCCAAGGTATTTTAAATTTTCGTACAAATTTAAAATAACCTTAAGAGTAAGAAAATATGTGAGAAAATGAATCTATCTTCAATGAAAATGTATTATCCCCAATAAGTTTCTCCTAGTTTTAATACCATTTTGTTTTCACTAGATAAATTTAATCTTTCCCATTCTTTATTAAATCTTGCCAACGCCTCTGGCCCAGTATCATCGGCTAATCGATAGGCACCATAATGCATCGGAATAAATAGATTACCTTCTAGCTCAAGGAAAGCTTTTATCGCATCCTCTGGATTGATGTGAGATGGAGCCATAAACCATTCAGGCTCATAGGCACCAATAGGCATTAAAACGATATCAAGCGTAAATCGATTTGCAATTTCTTTGAATCCGGTAAAATACCCAGTATCTCCTACAAAATAAACAGACTTTTGAGATTTATTATCCTCTATAATCCACCCGCCCCAATGAGAAGTGTTCATATCACGAAGTGACCTTCTCGTCCAATGCTGCGCAGGAACAAAGGAGAGCTTGATATTTTCATTTATTAAGAAGTCATCCCACCAATTAGCTTCTTGGACATTTTTATAGCCTCTCCTTCTAAAAGCACTTCCGAGTCCAATCGGTACATAATAAGCAGGATTACCTTTCAGTTTTTTTATCGAACCAAAATCTAAATGATCGTAATGACCATGTGAAATAACTACGATATCGATTTCAGGTAAGTCATTGATGTCGATTCCAGGTTCTGTCATCCTTTTTTGAAAACCCATTCTCTTCGCCCAGACTGGGTCCGTTATAACATTAAGCCCATCCATTTGAATAAGGAACGTTGCATGTCCAATCCAAGTAATTGAAAACTTATTTCTGTTATTTTGGAGTTCATCGATGTCCTTTGTATTTGCTAGACGTATATGCGTCGTTAAATCCTTCTTTTTCGCCTTTCTTTCCTTTGCCCACCGTCGCATATCTTTAAATGATTTTTGATTTGAAATGTCATCTAAATTTTTATATCTCGTTCTTTTCAACAATACTCACCCCATTACAACCCACACTTATTTAGCGTTTTTTGCTAACTTTAAAGTACATATAAATGTTGTTCCTTCTTTTACATCACTTTTTACATCGATTGTTGTCCCGTGTAAATCGATGATGTGCTTTACAATGGAGAGTCCGATTCCCGCTCCAGTTTTTTTAGAACGAGCCTTATCTTTTTTATAAAATCTCTCCCATATATATTTAAGGTCCTCTTCGTTAATTCCAGGTCCATAATCGGTAATACTAACCTTCGCCACGTCGCTTTCCTTCTCAATATTAACTTCTATCTTACTATCCTCATGTGAAAACTGGAGTGCGTTTTGTAGCAAATTAATAAAAACTTGATCCATTCTATTTTCATCTGCATATACGAATACATCTTCTTCACAGTGAAGCTCTAATTCGACACGCCGTTTAGAAAGTGATGGTTCCATTTTCGCAATAATGAGCCTCAATTGTTCCGTTAAATTATATGTGTTCGGCTTTATATCTATTTGATTCGCTTCTAAGCGAGCCATATGAAGCAAATCTTCTACAAGATTCATGAGACGCTCTGTTTCATTTTTCATAATAGAAAAATATTTTGAATGCTCCTCCTTTGGAATAGTCCCATCTATTAACGCACCTAAAAAACCTCGAATAGACGTTAAAGGTGAACGCAAATCGTGAGAAACGTTCGCAACAAAATCCTTTCTCATTTGATCAATACTTCCTAATTCCTCTGCCATATAATTCAGCGTTTCCCCTAGCTGCCCTACCTCATCCTTTGTCGCTATTTTTACTCGATGAGAGAAGTCGCCTTTCGCTAGTTGATAAGCACTATGATTCATTTCAATTAGCGGAGAAGTTATTTTCCTAGATGTAAAATAAATGATGATCCCTGCTAAAAATAAGGCTACAAATATCGTAAAAAGAATAATATTTCTTACTTTTTTTAGTTCTGTATCAAATTCATGAAAGACCATCACCATAGTATAGTTTTCACTTGTATTCGTTGGTAACTCAATCGGTGAGGATATCACATATAAGATCTGATCCTCATATAAAAAACGTTCTGCATGAGTATCTCCTGTTAAGGGAAGGTGACTAGTATCAACATTCATATCATGTCTTTCTAAAACTGACTTGTTATAAACAATATTTCCGTTATCGTCTACGATCGATATTGTTCTATCTCTTTGATTCATCGTAAGCTCTAAATAAGATGCAAACATTTCATCTTCCCAATTCTCTTCTTCCGCCATCTCGAAAAAATGAGTGACTTGCTCTTGCTGGTAATCATAAGTATTTTGATAACGGTGATACATTTCATTTTGTACTAAAAGGTGAAGAACGAGCCCGATAATGGTGAAGGAACTAAATAGTATAAATATATACGTGAAAAAAAGCTTAAAGAATATTCGCTTTTTCATTTTTTTAAACAAGCTCATTCACCTCGAATTTATAACCTACTCCTCGTATTGTTTTTAGTGACCATTCCCCTGATCCTTCTCCAATTTTTTCACGAATCCGCTTTATATGAACGTCAATTGTACGAGGATCACCTTCATAATCATATCCCCACACTTCGTCCAACAGCTGCTGTCGTGTAAAAACATTATTTTTATGAGAGATTAAGAAAAATAATAATTCTAGCTCTTTAGGAGGTAAAACTATTTCTTTTTCCTCACGAAGTAGTGTGTATTCTCTTATGTTTATTTTTAATCCGAATAGTGCGATTTCCTCATTAGTACCAAAATATGGATTTGTCCGCCTCATGACTGCTTTCATTCTCGCCAACACTTCTTTAGGGTCAAATGGTTTTACGACATAGTCATCTGCCCCAAGCTCTAACCCCTTAATTTTGTCGTAGCTTTCTCCTTTACCAGTAATCATAATGACAGGAACATTGCGATCCTTCCTTATTTCCCGACATACTTCCCAACCATCTATTTTCGGTAGCATAATATCTAAAACAATGAAATCAGGCTGATGATCATAATAATCGATTAAACCTTTTTCACCGTCATGTGCAATTGTCACTGCATAGCCTTCCTTTTCTAAATATAGCTTTAATAAATCGCAAATATTAGGGTCATCTTCTATTACCAATACGTTTATCGGCTGATTCACAAGATTCCTTCCCCCTTAAACAAATGATCTTCAACATTATTTTACATACATTGACACTTTATTATAGCAAGTGAATATGAACATGACATGAACAAGCACTTGGTTGGTTGGTTGGAAACTCAATTCTAGATTTACTACGTTCAGTTAATGGTACCACTCCCGAATAAACTTTAAATCTTTTACTCTCACTACTTTGAGGGTAGGTGAAATGAAGTTAACTTAGTTGCCGCTTCTAACTGTAAAATCCTCCCTTGCAAACTCCAAAAAGAGGATGCCTCATAAAGGAAAATTATCCTTTTGAGACATCCTCTATCACTACAATTATTCTACATTAAACGGTGAATACCAATTTTTCAGTGACTGTTTTTTGTGATTGCAATGGCTACGCTCGTCGCACGCCTGATAGGAAAAACTCACTCCTATCAGGCTTTTTAATGATTGCGACGGCTACGCACATTGCTTAGTGACACTGAAAAAGTGAAAGAACACCACTTTTTTCAGTGCCTTCCTACTATTCAGCGCGATATCTTTTTTTAGTTACGAAGAAGATAACGCCACCAATAGAGAGTAATATAAATCCTATTAACAAACTAGAATACATATTCGTTGCCGTATCAGGTAATTCCTCTCCTTGTTTTTCCTTCTCCTTGGAAGATTCATCGACAGCATCTACTTCTTTTTCCACTTCTTCGGAGTCAGGAGAGTCTATCTCATCGTATACTTCTTTCAGTTGATTTAACTCTTCCTGCAATTCACTGAGTCGTTCTTCTAATTCAGACAATTCATAACCTAAGTCTTCATAAAGCTGCGAGAGCTCAAGTAGTTCTAACTCTAACACTTCGATTCGTTGCTGTACATCACTTACATCATTCTCAG
Source organism: Evansella cellulosilytica DSM 2522 (assembly GCF_000177235.2). Lineage (NCBI taxonomy): Bacteria > Bacillati > Bacillota > Bacilli > Caryophanales > Bacillaceae > Evansella > Evansella cellulosilytica. The sequence continues at coordinate 3,745,768 of NC_014829.1, forward strand.
ATTTTAATTCGTTTAATCTTTGTGTAAGGTCTGCTAGTAATGCCTCTAATTCAACTATTCTCTCCAACAACTCATTGTCTGTAGGTGGTGTTGATGGCTCTTCTTCACTAGGAGGTTCTTCATCACCAGGTACTTCTACCTCTGAATAAGAAATTAATTCAAAGTCATCAATACCTGCCCAACCATGAGATTCTCCCGCTTGTGAGAATACGCCAAATTCTATCTGACCATTTGTCACTTCTATGTTTTCAATTGTAAATGGTGTCCAAGCATCCCATGAATTTGAGAACATATCTTGTGTTAACACATCTCCACCATAATTGCGTACTTGAAGCTGAAGCGTTTCAAGTCCGCCAGATCTGACCCACACAGAAACAGCATATTCGCCATTCGGTACATCTTCAACGCGATAAGTGTATAACTCACCATCTTCTACACTATGTGTTAATTTGTATTCTCCGCTGTGAGGGAAGTCATCATCAACTGATCCATCTCCTTCCCAATCTGTTAAATCTCCAGCCTCAAAGCTCATATTCGGTAGATCGACAACAAATCCACTAACAGTCGGCGATAAAACAAGTGGATCAGATTGTTCAGACTCGTTACCAAATATGTCTTCAGCACTGATTGTAAACGAATATTCATGTCCGCCTTGAAGTGCATCAATGATGATTGAAGTTTCTGTTACTGGGCTAACTGATGCGACTCTTTCGCCATCTTGATAAATATTATACTTTAAAAAGTCGAACTCGATATTGTTGTCCCAGTATAGTTTTACTGCACCACTTCTAGGCTCTCCAGAAAAATTAGTAGGTGCTGCTGGAGCGATTGAATCCACCCCTTCTTCTGTCGTTAACGTAATAGACTGTGATGGTAACGATTCTCCCTCATTGTTATAAGCAGTTACGACGTAATTGTAAGTTGTATCTCCTGTTAGTCCATAGTCAACAAAACTTGTGTCTGAAGTAATTGTACGTTCTAAATATTCGGATGTTTGATCTTGGACAGTAAGAGAACGATAAATTTTATATCCAACTGCGCCTTCAACGCTATTCCAACTCAATTCAATATCAGAAGCGCTCAGCACGTCTCCAGCTATTCCTCCTGGTGCTTCGATATCACTAGTGGCACTAGTTGGTGCTTTCGTTGTAACACGATGTAGGCTAAAATCATCAAAGTTTGCCCAATTCCCACCGTTTGCATTTGAGAATACACCTATCTCTACTTGCCCATTCGTTACATGAATGTTTTCGATAGAAAACTGTGTCCAAGAACCAATGCCGTTTGAACCAATCTCTTTATGAATGTCATCTCCACCATAGTTTTTCGCTTCTAATCTTAGCTCTTCTTGATCACCACTCGAACGTACCCATACAGAATACGTGTAAGTTCCGTTTGGCACTTTGATAGTTTGGTAAGTACTTTGCATATAATCGTCACCAAGCCAGTGATCAACCTTGTATGAACCAGTACGCGCCTCAGAAATCGTTACATTATGGGCGGCATCTTGTCCACCTGGGTTCCAGCCAGACCAATGCTTCATATCTCCTGTCTCAAAACTACCGTTATTCACATAGTTCAATGTATCTTGGAAAAAGTCTGTTGAAAACTGGAACCAGTTTACATTTACAGGCCCCTGGAATACTAAATATAAATCGTTTATTCCATCAACTCCTGTCACATCAACCGGTGCAGAGATTGTTTTCCAATCGAGCCAACCACCAGTGTTACTAATATCAACAGTTCCAATTAAGTGACCATCCGGTGAACCAACACGAAATTCAATGCCTGAATCCCACGCAGTAGCAACACGAGTTAGTACACTATTAATTTCACTATCTAAATCAACGTTTTCAAATCGAATGTAATCGTCTGTATCGATACCACCAACGAACGATCCACCACCAATATCATCCGTGTTTTCGATATTCAATTCCGTCGATGCTTCTGAAAAATTCTCTGCTTGCATTCTAGATAATCCGGAAACAATCGTTGATCCACTTTGCTCCCCATCCCAAGTAAATGTGATGACAGAACCAGCATCTAATTCATAAATAAATGATTGTGATCCCCAACGTACTTTAAATTCTCTTGCGGCATTCGTATTGTTCATTGCTATTAATGCTTTCGATCCATCTGGATTCATAAATGCGACATTTTGAATACTATTTGTTCCTAGATCAGATGATTCTATTCTTTCAGCACCTGGTTGAACAAATTTGCTTGCATGCCCTAGAATATAGTATTCTTCATTTCTCGTAATCTCATTCGTTTCAGAGTCTATCGTTACAACACCTCGACAATCGGAACATCCACCTGTAATTCTGTCGTCATCTTCATTTTCTGGTGGTGTAATTGGACCAGCGTTTTCATCCAATGCTAAGTTCCAAAGCAAGACGCTCTTGCTCCAGTTACGAATTGATCCAATCATAATGTTTTCCATATTCCATGCTAGGTTTTCTCCAAAATCTGTTGCCCAATCTCCACCTGAGCATTCTGTAAACCAGATTCCTTTATCCGGGTGCTCATTGTTGATTAATGATTGGTTTCTAAAATCCCCTGCATAACAGTGAAAGGCCGTACCTGCAACGTACTCTTTCACCTCATCATCTTCGAGAACTTCTAAAGGATACTCAGGCTCATTCCAGTTATGGTCCCAAATGATTATTTTCGTATCAATATTGTTCTCTTCGAACGCAGGTCCTAAATGATTTTTAACAAACTCAGCTTGCGCACTTGCAGTCATTCTCATTGTTGGATAACCGTATTCAGAGCCACCGTCACCAGACTCATGATGTGGTTCATTTTGTACAGTAACCGCGTATACATCAATACCTTCTTCTTGATAAGCCTCTATAAATTTCACAAAATAATTAGCGTATGTGTCATAATGCTCTTCTTTCAAGCGGCCGCCATTTAATGTTTCTGGCTCCTTCATCCAGGCTGGTGCACTCCATGGACTAGCCATTATTTTAATATCTTCTTGAATATCCACTATCTCTTGGAGAACAGCGATAACATCTGCATCCTCTTCTATCGTGAAGTGCTCTAAATCTGGATCTGTTTCACCTTCTGGCATATCGTTATACGTAAATCTTTTCGTGTTAAAGTCAGATGCACCCATTGTCACTCTCAAAAAACTAAAGTTTGCATCCTCTTCTTCATTTCCAAAAAGTTCACTTAACAATTCTGTACGTTCTTCTGCTGGTAGTCGATTGATTAAGTAGGCTGACGAGCCAGATAAGGCTGCGCCAAATCCGTCCATCTCTTGGTAGGTTGTGTGTTCATTGACATCGATTGTCGTAGATTTACTTGGAGTAAGACTATCATCTTGAAAATATATTTTATCTACTTTCTCTAGTTTTTTAGATTCATCTGCTTGCGTTAGCCATGCTTCAACTTCTATATCTGTGTCATTTGCAAATGTTGTATTCATAAAAGAAGTAGAAAATGGAGAAACAACTAATAATACAGTCGCTAAAATGATCGATAAATGCTTTACTTTATTTTTCAATTTCATCTCCCTTTCTTTTCACTAAATTTTTTAAATATTCAATCAATATTTTTTAACACTATGAAGCTACCCTCCTTTCAAATTGATTACTATAATATCGTTATCTTTCAGCAAGAATGATAACGTTATCAATATTATGTAGATGCTCCGAAAGTGCAACTTACCTTCCGGAGCACTTGAAAAATCTAAGTTAGTTAATAATAAATGTGCTTATCGATCTTGCTGGCACATGAATCTCAGCGTTACTATCTTCCACGATTACGTTTGTGTTTAAGCTTGCTTCATTTTCATTTAAGACAATGACAACCATTTCACCATTGCTATTTTTAAAGGCTGTAATAGATACACCCTCTAAACCACTTGTAACACCAATTCTTCTAGCACCTGGCTTTATAAATTTACTGAAATGTCCAATGTAATAATATGAACTATTATAATGAACTTCGTCCTTTTTCGTATCAACAATAATCGGGGCATCACAATAGTTGCCTACATGATTCGGTCCACCTTGTTCATTTAAGACAATATTCCAATCTATGAAACCTTCTAGCCAATTGTTCATATCACCTATAATGTTTCTTGCGTACCTTTCTCCCGTATGCCATGCACCTAGCTGTACTCCGCCTTCTATGCATCCTTCTGTAAATAATAAGTGCTTGTCAGGAAAAGCGTCATGAACTTTTGATAGATTTTCAAATTCTTCAGATACGTACCAATGGTTTCCTGTACCCCAAACGTACTTAGCCGCCTCAGGATCTGATAAAACTGTTGATGCGCGTTCAACGATAACATCACGATTATGATCCCAGATGATAATATTTTTATCTTGTAAGCCATTTTTTTCTAATGTTGGTCCTAAATAGTTTTTAACAAAATCTCGCTCCTCTTCAGCTGTATAAATGCAGGAATCCCACGTTTGTACTGCTTCAGGCTCATTTTGTACTGATACTCCCCAGATTGGAATACCTGCGGCTTCCATCTCTTGAATATATTTAACATAATAGTTTGCCCACACTTGACGGTATTCGTCCTTTAGCTTACCACCATGGTTCATTTCATCATTTGTTTTCATCCACGCTGGTGGACTCCACGGTGAAGATAATAGTGTAAGCTGTTCACCTGCTTTATTCGTTGCATCCTTGATAAGAGGGATGACATATTTTTGTTCTCTTTCAATAGAAAAAGATGCTAGTGATTCATCTCCGTCTTCAACGTAAGTATAGTTTTCTAATGCAAAGTCACAGCTATGAATATGTGTCCTCCCTAGGTTATAGCCTAGACCATTTGTTTTATCAAAATAGGCACTAAGGACACTCTCTCTTTTTTCTGGTGAAATTTGCGCTAAACTATATGCTGCTGCTTCCGTAAAAGCACCACCAAATCCCATCCATTCTTGGTATTCCTTTGATGCATCTATTTCAATGGTATTTTCTAATTTTTCTTGATGAGTATTTTTCGTTAATTGTACCGTTGGCTGTTCTTCCCACTTCTTATTCGATTGTTGACTTGTTTGGATTACTTTTACTTTCTTTGACATTTGCTAAAACCTCCAAGTTGTAAACTTACTTTTATGAAAATGCTGAGAATGTTATATTACAATCTCATATTCAATTTAGTGTTTATGAACAATTTTTTTCTTCTACAAGTAAAATGTTAACGTTAACATTTTGCTGTGAAAAAATAGTCTGCCTTTACTCTTTCATAAAGACAGAGTTGTTAAATAGTATTTGGGGCTTTATCATTTTTTGAATCATCGGTGTTTCTGGTTTTTCTATTTTTTCTATTAACAGCTCTGCAAGCTCCTTACCGGCTTCATAAACTGGTTGTTGTACGGTTGTAATCTTTGGATCCGTTAACATTTCGTAACCTAAACCATCAAATCCAGTAACAGATACATCATGGGGAACATTTTTCTTAAATTGTCTACATGCTCTGATTGCCCCTAAAGCGAGCGCGTCACTCGTACAACATATTGCAGAAACATTACTTTCACCTAACAGCTCTATCGCCTTGTAATACCCACCTTGTTCGTTATTTTCCCCGAATTTAATTAAGTCAGATCGAACAGGTATTCCGTGTTCTGTAAGGGCTTTCTTATATCCATTTAATCTATCAAACACATATCTACGATTAATATCGTTGATGACAATAATACCAATGTCTTTGTGGCCAGATTCAATAAGATGTTTTGTCATGTCATATGCGCCAGAAAAGTTATCTACGTCTACTGAATCGATATCTAAGTCTGAATGCCCAAATAATACAGTCGGAACGGAGAATTTCTCTTTAATGAGTGGTTCTTCATCCTTACTAATACCCATTGCAATAATGCCATCGCACTTGTATGGAAAATCCCAATCACGACGAACAAGAAATGAATAATATTTTTCACTCAATGCGTCACTTATCCCTGCCACAAAATGCATCCCAAATGGATCTACCATTCTAATCTCTTGCTTAATAAACACATGAATAACACGTGTTTTATTAGAAACGAGCGCTCTGGCAGCTTGATTACCTTGATACTTCAATTTTTCTATGACACTTTCTACTTTTTCACGCGTTTCCTTTTTTACAATTTCAGGGTTATTTATTACTCTTGAAACTGTAATAACAGACACCCCAGCATACTTGGCTACTTCTTTCATATTAGCCATTAAAATCACCCTATCGACATTTAAGATATATTTAATTCATATTATATCTTAAATTTTCAGTAATAAATAACTTATATAGTAAAATTCTCACTTTTATAAAGGTGCCCAAGTCATTAGCTCTTGACAGCACCCTCTGACAGACTTTGAATAAATAAACGGTTAAACATTAAGAATACGATAAGTAGTGGAACGGTTGCCCAGAATGTTCCTGACATAATCATTCCATAGTCCATTTGTCGTGCGTCGTTTAGTGCACGTAGTGCAACTTGTAACGTGTGCACTGATGGGTCACGTAATACAACGATCGGCCATAAGAAGTCATTCCATACGTGCATGAACACGATTATCCCTAACGTTGCGAATGCCGGTAAAATCATTGGTACGACGATGTTCCAATAAATTCGGAAGTTTGAGCATCCGTCTATTTTCGCAGCTTCAATGATTTCGTACGGTACCCCTTCTTTAATGTACTGTCTCATCCAGAAAATACCGAATGCGTTAATTAAACCAGGAATAATAATCGCACGGAAATCGTTCAACCAACCTAAAGTTGTAATGATGTAGTACTGTGGAATTAACCCTAATTGCGGTGGTACCATCATCGTCACAAGAATAATCCCGAATAAAACATTTTTCCCTTTAAAATCAAGCTTCGAGAACGTGTAGCCTGCTAATGAACATAGGAATAGTACACCAAAAGTGATTGACGCAGATACAAATAACGAGTTACCCATTGCACCGAAGAAGTCGATATTCCCTAACACCTTTTGGAAGTTTCCAACCAAATCAGAACCTGGTGTAAACGGTGGTGGTACGGTGTTGATTTCTCTATTTAATCTCGTTGCCATAACGAACATATAGTAAAACGGAAATAGGGAAGCCATTGAACCAAACACTAAGAACAAATAAACGAAGGCCCTTTTAAGAGAAAACTTCCCTGATCCAACTTCTTTATTTTTAGCCATAGTAAGTTCCCTCCTAAACTACTTTCTTTGATTTGCCGACTCTATTTGTAATGAGTAAGTTAATCGCCGTTAAAATAATGATGATGAAGAATAATGCAATTGCTGCTGCAGAGGCTGTACCAAACGAGTTATACACGAATGCATCTCTCCATAAGTAAGCAACCATTGTAATACCTTCTTCACGAAGTCCTCTTCCGAGGAAAATTAAAGGCTCTGTGAATAGTTGGAACGCACCGATTGTCGCTGTAAATACAACAAACATTAAAATTGGCTTTAACATTGGAAGTGTAATCATTCGAATTTGTTGAGCGACAGTTGCCCCATCAATTTTCGCTGCTTCATACAAGTCTTTCGGAATACTTTGCATTCCTGCTAAGAAAATGATCGTATTATATCCGACCCATCTCCAAAATACCATTGTCGAAATAGCGATCTTTACTGGCCAATACTCTTGATTCCAACGAATCGGATCGATATCAAACATGCTTAAAATATAGTTTACGAAACCAAATGGCTGGTTATTAAACACAACACCGAAAATAATCGCAACGGCTACAACCGACGTAATGTACGGTAAGAACACTAACGTTCTAAACGTATTACGGAATCGAATCAATGCAGAATTGAGGGCAAACGCCAATAATAGCGCTGCTACAATTTGCGGAAGTGTCCCCATCAGTCCAATGATGAATGTGTTTAAGATTGATGAGAAAAATACAGAATCTCCAAAGATGATCTCAAAGTTACGTAATCCGACATATGTCATTGGCGTTAAGCCGTCCCAGCGGAAAAATGATAAGTAAAAGCTAAATACCATTGGGAATAAGCCGAAAATCGCAAACAAAATAAAAAATGGAGAAATAAACAAGTAAGCTGATAAAGCAGTTCGTTTTTTCTCAGAGAGCTTTCTAGTTTTTACGGTTGTCTCCAATCTATTTCCCTCCTCTAAAAAATAGTAGGTAGATATTCACTTATTGCTATATTTTGTCTACACGCTGAAGAGGTAACCATTAATTTATAGTAGAAAAAACAGAAGGGTATGGAACGATACTTCCATACCCTCCGATAAAGGTTTCAAAATAATTACTTATTATTGTCTCTCAAGTAAACTATGAACACGCTCAAGCATTGCTTCCCACTCTTCGTCTGGGTCGCTTCCAGCTGCTACGTTGTCTAATGCTTCTACCATTTCTTCATTTACATTTTGATAGTTTCTACCTTTGTATACTGGAAGAACTGCCTCTGCTGCTTCTGAGAATACTTGTGCAGTGTTAATACCACCGAAGTATGGGTCTGAATACTCTTGGAATTCAGGCATGTCATATACAGCTGGTGCTGATGGGAATAATCCATAGCCTTCATACGCTTTCAACTGTTGCTCTGGTGCAGTTAGCCATTTGATAAACTCATAAGCTTCTTCTGGATGCTCACTTTCAGCAGGAATTGCTAAATAAGATCCACCCCAGTTACCTGACCCTTCAGGCATTGTCGTAATTGACCATACACCTTCTTCAGGGCTGTTATCTTTGATTTGTCCTTGCATCCAAGCTGGCGCTATCATAACTGCGTATGAACCGTCATCCATCCCGCCATACCATTCAGCAGACCATAAATCAATTTCACCTACTAATCCTTGTTGATATAAATCTGCTGTGTAGTTAAATGCTGCTCTAATTTCATCATGATCATCAATAATCAGTTCATCTGAGCTGTTAAAATATTGCTGAGTAGCTTGTGCACGTTTTGCGTTATAAATAAGCTCTCCATTATCTGCGATAAATTTACCAGTTGCGTCATGGATTTCTTGTGCTACTCTAGCAAAATCATCCCATGTTTCTAACAATTCAGAAACCGCTTCTGGAGAAGAGTCAAAACCAGCTTCTTCAAATACGTCTGTACGATAGTACATTACTGATGGACCGATATCCGTTGGTAAACCGAATTGGAAGGAACCATCTGCACTTTGTCCATACATCCAAACCCAATCTAAAAATTCCCCTTCGACTTCTGATGCACCAAGGTCATATAAATTGTAGAAGCCATTCTCAGCTACTTTAAATCTCTCAATAGCACCTTCTTCAATCATCGCAATATCTGGTGCCCCACTATTAGCTGAAAGTGAAGTGAATAAATTATCATGAGAATCTTCAAAACTACTATTTTGCAGGTTAATTGAAATGTGTGGATTCATCTCAACATATTCTTCTATTAATACATCGTATCCTGTGTTACCTGATTCCCAAAATACGAGTTCAATTTCTGCATCGTCGCTACCGATATGCGTGATCTCTGTATCATCATCTGCGTCTGCCCCTTCATTATTGCCACCACATGCAGCAAGTAAGCTAGCCGCTATGATCGTTGTTGCTCCTAGTTTCCAATATTTATTCATCGTATTGCCCCCTATTATTATTATTATAATTTCATGACAATGACTGCTTTTTTCTTGGATAATTTTTAAGTATGCCTCGCCTCCTCATCTAAACTCAATTGATAATGTTAACGTTAACATTATTGTATTTTGGAATCGTTTACATGTCAATAGTTTTTATAATATTCATTTTCTAAATATAAAAGATACTCTAAAAGTATTGATTTATCAATGTTTTTAAGTTTATCTTTTTTTTATATTTTAATGATAACGTTAACATAAATGTGAAACAATTCTCAAACTTTACTCTTATGAATGGTCTACTTCTCACATATCTATTACCTTACTAAATGAACTATGACAGAAAATATGAGATAACTAAAGGGGCTTGAAGGGAAAAACCACCTTGTAAGGTGGCAGTATAGGGAACAACAATATTCGTATTAATGAACAATTGATTGAACTAAAAAGAGGAGACAATATTTTACCGCTAATACTACTACGATTAAACCAATGAGTTCCGTCTTTTTTATTTGTTGGAAGATCGCACCTAAAATAAGCAAAAAGAGCGGTGCAAAGATAAAAGGGTTATACACAGGAGTATTTGATTCAGCCATATTGGAAATGCCGTAACCTAAAAATACAAAGATAAAGACAATGATAGTTGAAATTACATTTATTGCGATTTTATACTTTAGCAAAAAATCCCCCCCTAACAAAGCACATATTACCATATGCAGTAGGACTTTTTACTTGATTTAACAGATTTTTTAAATTTTGAAATAAAAATAAAACATAAACTATTAAAGACAGTTGATGTGGAATTTTCTAATGACATCTTTTTTTTACTTGTCTTTAAAATTTATGCAACATAAAACAACTAATTATTTGTGATGAAGCCTATCAAAAAAGGTCATAAATCTAAATAATTTAATAAAAATAAAAAAACCACCATAAGCTATGTATGGTGGAGACGGTGGGAATCGAACCCACGTCCAAGAGTAACGCAACTTAAGCGTCTACGAGCGTAGTTAGTTTATTAGCATTTCGCTAACACTTCAGCCAACTAACAGGCTTCCGTGTAGCTAGCCCGATTGATCTCTTCCTCTTGTCCTCAGGCGGTGGACGCAAGGCGTATCCCACTTAGAGTGAGTCCCTGATCCTTCACATGGGCGATGAAGGGAGGAACCGCAATTATGCTAGCTTACGCTGCAAATGCGAAATTGTCTTCTTGTTTGCCAACTATAGGCGTTGAGCGTTTTATACGAGGACACTCAGCTCGGCTCGCAACTTAAGCACGACCTACCCCTGTCGAATCCAGAACGTCCCCAAGATAAAAAAATCGGAGAATCGTTACGGATAGAATAGATCACTCTTAAATGCTATTCAGTTGTTTCCTTAACGGTATAATGAGTATAACATATTTGATGCTAAGTTCAAATGGTAACGTCCACCAAGGATGGAAACTCCATTTTAGTATTAGCGTCCTAACTGGCTATCCTTAAATGCACGTTGAATTTCTCTTTTTGCATCCTTTTTCTTCAAATCTTCACGCTTATCGTATTTCTTTTTCCCTTTTCCAAGGCCTAATAGCGTTTTTGCAAAACCATTTTTAATATAGATTTTCAAAGGAACAAGTGTATATCCTTTTTCTCTCGTAAGGCCGATAAGCTTGTCAATTTCCTTTTTATGCATGAGAAGCTTACGTGTTCTAACAGGGTCATGATTATAGCGGTTTCCCTGCTCATAAGGGCTTATGTGCATATTGTGTAACCATACCTCGCCATTGCTTACTCTTGCAAAGGAATCTTTCAGGTTTCCTCTCCCGTTACGGAGCGACTTGATCTCCGTTCCGGTTAACACCATTCCAGCTTCATATGTTTCCTCAATATGGTAATCATGTCTTGCTTTTTTGTTTTGGGCAATTAATTTTCCTTCTGTTGCCATATTGAATACATCCTCTCCATCTCGCTCGTTCCTATATCATACCAAAATAAGGGATGCGCTTCAATTTTTTGCTTGTTTAGCTTTCTATATAATGGAGCGGACTCAAAAGGATTATTTTTGAAGGCACTGAAAAAGTTACTCTGTACTTTTTCAGTGACCTCCTAAATTTACCTTATCAGTCCCTCCCTTTTACTTCTACAATAAAAAGTTTCCTTTGTATCCATGGCGAGAAATAAGTATTCGCTCTCAAAAGAAATCAACATTACTTCCGCTTCTTTTTCCCTTTCTTCCTTTTACTCGCTGGGGCGTTTTCAAAGAACTTTTTCTTCTTTTTCTTTTTTCCGCCATTTCCAGATCCGCCACCATTGCCACCAGTTGCTTGGCCTTGTCCCTTTTTACGACGACCCTTTTTAGCGTCACCATCTTTTTCACTACCTGGACCTTTCTTCTTACGTGTTGGGCGAATTCCACCTTCAATGACACGTGGACGATCTTGGCGACGTTCCTTACGTGGTTTCATGCCTACAACTTCAAAGTCAATGATACGTTCATCTACATTAACGTTAATCAATCGCACTTCGATTTCATCGCCGATTCGAAAGACATTCCCTGTTCTTTCCCCAATCATAGCATATTGTTTTTCATCATAATGGTAGTAGTCGTCTGTCAAATAGCTCACGTGTACAAGACCTTCGATCGTATTTGGTAGCTCCACAAAAATACCGAAGTTTGTTACACCGCTAATCATACCATCATATTCTTCGCCTATCTTGTCAGCCATATATTGAACTTTTTTCAGTTCGTCTGTTTCTCGACTAGCATCCTCCGCACGGCGTTCCATTTCCGAAGAATGCTTAGCAATTTCATATAGCTTTTCATTCCATTTTTCTATCGTTTTATCGTCTGTTTTTCCTTCAATTAAATACGTACGAATCAATCGATGTACGATTAAATCTGGATAGCGGCGAATTGGTGATGTAAAGTGTGTATAAAAATCGGCTGATAAACCGAAGTGACCTACATTTTCAGGGTCATATTTTGCTTGCCTCATTGAGCGCAGCATTACAGTACTGATGACAGCCTCTTCTGGCTCACCTTTTACTTGATCTAAAAGCTCTTGGAGTGCTCGTGGATGAACTGTATTTGCAGCTCCTTTCACGACATAACCAAAGTTCGTAATAAATTCTAAAAACTTGTTCAGCTTTTCTTCATCAGGGTCTTCATGAATACGGTACATGAATGGAACCTTCATCCAATGGAAATGCTCAGCGATTGTTTCGTTTGCCGCAAGCATGAACTCTTCAATTAACCGTTCGGCTACAGAGCGTTCTCGCATAACTACGTCTGTAGGTGTACCATCTTCATCGACGAGTACCTTTGCTTCCTTAAAATCAAAGTCGATTGCTCCGCGAGCCATTCTTTTATTTCGAAGAATTTCCGCAAGCTCTTCCATCCCTTTGAAAAATGGTATAAGTGACTCGTAGCGCTTCGATACCTCTTCGTCTTCCTCTTGTAATATTTTCCGAACGTCTGTATAAGTCATACGTTCAGTCGTGTTAATGACACTCTGGAAAATCTCATGATTCACAAGCTCTCCATTTGGAGAAAACTCCATATTACATGATAGTGTTAGACGGTCAACCTGTGGATTTAATGAACAAATTCCATTTGATAGCCTATGTGGTATCATCGGAATCACTCGATCCACTAAATAACAACTCGTTGCACGTTCAGCAGCCTCTTTATCAATAGGTGAGTTTTCCTTTACGTAATACGATACATCTGCAATATGTACGCCTAGCAGATAGTTACCGTTTTCTAGTTTTTTCACTTGAACGGCATCATCTAAGTCTTTCGCATCAGCACCATCTATGGTCACAATTGTTTCATCACGTAAATCACGACGGTTTTCTAGCTCTGATGGATCAATCTCATTCGGAACTGAATTTGCGTGATCTAAAGTCTCTTGGTCAAATTCGCCTGGAAGTCCATGCTTGTAAATAACAGACAAAATATCGACACCAGGATCATTTTTATGCCCTAGCACTTCAAGTACATGCCCTTCAGCACTCATTCGTCCTTCAGGGTACTTGACGATTTCAACGAGTACTTTGTGGCCGTCGACAGCGCCCCCTTCAGATCCTTTTGGGATAAAAATATCGTTTGGTATGCGCTTATCATCTGGGACAACAAAACCATAATGCTTGTCGTCTACGTATGTCCCAACTGTTCTTGTTGTTCCTCTTTCTAAAATACGGATAATTGCCCCTTCAGGTTTTTCCCCTGTAGAGCCAGTGTGTAATCTTACGAGCACTTTATCCTTGTTCATTGCACCGTTCATTTCTGCACTAGCAATGTATACATCATCGTGCTCGACTTCTGTTTTAACAAATGCAAAGCCTTTCGGATGCATAATTACTTCTCCACGCAGTAGATTCATCTTATCGGGTATGCCGTACCGATTACTTCTCGTTCGTACAAGCTCCCCTTCTTCTTCTAATTCGTTTAAAAGCTTTACAAACTCTTTAAACTGACTTGAGTCAGATAACCCTAGCGCCTCTTCAATATCTTTAATCGCAAGTGGTTTTACTGCCTCTTCTTTCATAAAAGTCAGTAGTCGTTCTTTCGTCATTTCACTCATTTTATCGCTCCTTTCCTAGGGCGTTTATACACTCCAATCTAGTCTTTCAAGAAAAGCGTACACATCTTCGTGTAACTGATCCTTCTCCTTATCTAACGTAATAACATGCCCTGAGTTTTCATACCATTTTATCTCTTTTTCATCAGATTGAATTTCCTCATAGATGATATTTGCGCTATTTGTATCAATCATGTGATCATTTCGAGCTTGAACAACAAGGGTCGGTGCGTAAATCATATCAACATTGCTACGGACATCCTCATTATTTTTCCGCATAGATTGTAGTAGCTGTTGTAATTCTGGCCCGTCGAAGTTATCCATTTCCTCTTCGATTTGTGCTTTTTCCTTCTTCTCATGCTCCTTATACTTTTTTGCATATTCCAACACACCTGTATGTAATCGATCAAGGCTCTTTTGGATCGAAATTGGTGCACACATTGGTATTATGCCCTTTACTGGTAGTGTGTACCCTACTTTAAGAGAAAATACACCACCGAGAGAAAGTCCACCAACAGCAATCTCCTCGTAGCCAAGGTCTTTTAAATGCTGATAGCCTTTTTGAACATCTTCCCACCAGTCTGCTGGAGAATAATGCAGTAGTTCTTCTGGTGGCACCGCGTGTCCTTTATATTGAGGTGCATGAGACGTATATCCTTTTTTCTCCAAAAATCTTCCTAGCATTCTTACATCTGCTGAATTCCCTGTAAATCCATGTAACAATAGTACTGCTCTCTTCCCTGCTTCAAATGTAAACGGCTTTGGCTGTGTAATTTTCATCATCTATCAAATACTCCTTTATTACGTTCAACTTAAAAATGCGTCGATCCGTATTAGTAATTTATCTTTTTCTTGTCCAAACCAAATATAATGCTTTGCGTTCGGAAAATAATAAAGTCTTTTTTCCTCTGATTGAATTTGGTTATAAATAAACTGTGCACTCTTTTTTGGAGGAACTAAGCCATCGTTCTCCCCTTGAATAATTAATGTCGGTGTTTTAATATTTTTAAGATGCCGTCTTAATTGACGAACCATAATAGAAAACTCTTTAGTAGCTATTAAAGGCGTTTCCTTCACCTTTTGTCGGTAAAACTGATAAAGCTTGTCGTCCGACAATTCTCCTCGGAGACCCTCTAAAAACCAGCCCGTTATATCTTTTACGATTTGTCTTGGATTGATATAATACGCTGCAGCACTTAAAAGTACGAGTTTATGAATTGGATACTTTGTCGCAATGTAACTGGCAATCATTCCTCCCATTGAAAAACCAATAACATATACTTTTTCACACCGCTTCAATAGCTCTTCCACAGCAACTGTCGCGGCATAAATCCAATGCTTATGTTACTCCTCTTAACCCTTCCTTGGACCCATGCCCGGGAAAAGTAGGTGAATAAACTAGCCAATGCTTTTTTGCAAAATAAGAGGTAATAGCTTCTATTTCCTTCGGTGTCCCTGCAAAGCCGTGTAAGCATAAGCATCCAATCATATTATGACCACTCTCACTTTTGGAATTCTATATTCTATTCTCATCTTATTGAAAAGCCCTTTATTCTGTCACTTATTATGCTCATATGTAAACAAACATTTTTAGCGCCCGCGATATGTAAAATAAATGTAAATGTTGATGTAGGGATGCGCTGAATGAATCAAATGTCAATGTTGATGTGTCAGATGCTGAATGAATCAACTCAATGTCAATGTCAATGTCAATGTCAATGTGACAGTATGCTGAATGAATCAAATGTAAAAAGCAGTAGGCATGAGGCCTACTGCTTGAGAATGCTATCTTTACATATAGAATGCAACAACTACTGTTAAAATGAAAAATAACACACCTAAAACAACAGTTGCTTTATTTAAAACGGCTTCTAATCCTCTTGCTTTTTGTTTCCCAACAATCTGTTCAGCTCCACCAGAGATAGCTCCAGATAAACCTGCGCTACGACCAGATTGTAAAACAACAACAGTAATTAATAAAATAGATACGATTACAAGTAACGTTGATGCAAAAATTTGCAAGCTCTACACCTCCAAGAGACAGTAAAATCTTCTTAAAATATACCATGAAAACGTGGACAAAGCAATATGGTATATTATTGTATCTTTAGGTGATAGTTTTAGTAGATTTGTTTTTATAGATATGAAAGTGGGATTCGGGGAGGGTGGTGGTCCCGGGTTCGTTCTAACCCAGGTTTCTTTACCTCACCTTCAAACGCGCTCATTCTCTTGTTTTCTCGCTTTTTGAAGGTGAGAATTTTGAACCCGGGTTCGCTCTAACCCGGGTTACTTCTCCTCACCTTCAAACGCGCTCATTCTCTCGTTTTCTCGCTTTCTGAAGGTGAGAATTTTGAACCCGGGTTCGCTCTAACCCGGGTTACTTCTCCCCACCTTCAAACGCGCTCATTCTCTCGTTTTCTCTCGTTTTGAAGGTGAGAATTTTGAACCCGGGTTCACTTTAACCCGGGTTTCTTTACCCCACCTTCAAACGCGCTCATTCTCTCGTTTTCTCGCTTTTTGAAGGTGAGAATTTTGAACCCGGGTTCGTTCTAACCCGGGTTTCTTTACCTCACCTTCAAACGCGCTCATTCTCTCGTTTCCTCTCGTTTTGAAGGTGAGAATTTTGAACCCGGGTTCACTCTAACCCGGGTTACTTTACCCACCTTCAAACGCGCTCATTCTCTCGTTTTCTCGCTTTTTGAAGGTGAGAATTTTGATCCCGGGTTCGTTCTAACCCGGGTTACTTTACCTCACCTTCAAACGCGCTCATTCTCTCGTTTTCTCGCTTTTTGAAGGTGAGAATTTTGATCCCGGGTTCACTCTAACCCAGGTTACTTTACCTCACCTTCAAACGCGCTCATTCTCTCGTTTTCTCTCGTTTTGAAGGTGAGAATTTTGAACCCGGGTTCACTCTAACCCGGGTTTCTTTACCTCACCTTCAAACGCGCTCATTCTCTCGTTTCCTCTCGTTTTGAAGGTGAGAATTTTGATCCCGGGTTCGTTCTAACCCGGGTTACTTCTCCCCACCTTCAAACGCGCTCATTCTCTCGTTTTCTCTCGTTTTGAAGGTGAGAATTTTGAACCCGGGTTCGTTCTAACCCGGGTTACTTCTCCCCACCTTCAAACGCGCTCATTCTCTCGTTTTCTCGCTTTTTGAAGGTGGGAATTTTGAACCCGGGTTCGTTCTAACCCGGGTTTCTTTACCTCACCTTCAAACGCGCTCATTCTCTCGTTTTCTCTCGTTTTGAAGGTGAGAATTTTGAACCCGGGTTCGTTCTAACCCGGGTTACTTCTCCCCACCTTCAAACGCGCTCATTCTCTCGTTTTCTCGCTTTTTGAAGGTGAGAATTTTGATCCCGGGTTCGTTCTAACCCGGGTTTCTTTACCCCACCTTCAAACGCGCTCATTCTCTCGTTTTCTCGCTTTTTGAAGGTGAGAATTTTGAACCCGGGTTCGTTCTAACCCGGGTTACTTTACCTCACCTTCAAACGCGTTCATTCTCTCGTTTTCTCTCGTTTTGAAGGTGAGAATTTTGAACCCGGGTTCGCTCTAACCCGGGTTACTTTACCCCACCTTCAAACGCGCTCATTCTCTCGTTTTCTCGCTTTTTGAAGGTGAGAATTTTGAACCCGGGTTCACTTTAACCCGGGTTACTTCTCCTCACCTTCCAGAATTCCAGTAACTCTGTAGCTACAACATTCAAAGTTTATAAAGATTATATGTAAAAAAATGACTCCAAAGGGTTAATATCACCCTTTGAAGTCACCATAAACAATTAATAATTAAAGGTTTTTAAGGTTGTAGAACGCGCTCTTACCAGCGTAACGGCCAATAAATTGTAGCTCGTCCTCGATGCGTAATAATTGGTTGTACTTCGCAACACGGTCTGTACGAGAAGGCGCACCAGTTTTAATTTGACCAGCATTTGTAGCAACTGCAATGTCAGCAATTGTTGCGTCTTCTGTTTCACCAGAACGGTGAGAAATTACTGCAGTGTAGCCTGCACGCTTCGCCATTTCGATTGCATCGAAAGTTTCAGTAAGCGTACCGATTTGGTTTACTTTGATTAAAATTGAGTTACCAATTCCTTGCTCAATACCTTGAGAAAGCTTGTTTGTGTTTGTTACGAAAAGATCGTCACCAACTAATTGTACTTTTCCTCCAAGGCGCTCAGTTAAAAGCTTGAAGCCTTCCCAGTCGTTTTCGTCTAAGCCGTCTTCGATAGACACGATTGGGTACTTACTGCAAAGGTCCTCATAGAAATCAACCATTTCAGCAGAAGTTTTTACAACACCTTCACCTTTAAGGTTGTATTTACCATCTTCATAAATCTCAGAAGCTGCAACGTCCATTGCAAGAAGAACTTCTTCTCCAGGCTTGTAACCAGCTTTTTCGATTGCTTCAATGATAGTTGAAAGAGCTTCTTCGTTAGAGCCAAGGTTTGGCGCGAAACCACCTTCGTCACCTACAGCAGTGTTATAGCCTTTTCCTTTTAATACGCTCTTTAAGTTATGGAAGATTTCAGCACCCATTTGTAGCGCTTGTTGGAAAGTTTCCGCTCCAACTGGCATAACCATGAATTCTTGAATATCTACGTTGTTATCAGCGTGCTCTCCACCGTTGATGATGTTCATCATTGGCGTTGGTAATGTTTTCGCGTTGAATCCACCAAGGTAAACGTAAAGTGGTACACCTAGAGAATCAGCAGCAGCGTGAGCAACAGCCATAGATACGCCTAAAATTGCGTTAGCACCTAATTTACCTTTGTTTTCAGTACCATCAAGGTCGATCATTAGCTCATCGATTCCTACTTGGTCTAAAGCATCGAAACCAACTAATTCAGGAGCAATAACGTCGTTTACGTTAGCTACTGCTTGTGTTACACCTTTACCCATCCAAGCGTCTCCACCGTCACGAAGCTCAACTGCCTCGTATTCACCAGTAGAAGCACCACTTGGTACTAAAGCACGGCCAAATCCGCCGTCTTCAAGATAAACTTCAACTTCAACAGTTGGGTTCCCACGTGAATCTAATACTTGACGAGCATAAACATCTGAAATGATTGTCATGATTTAAAACACTCCTTTTTTATAGAAAACTAATTTCATTTGTGAAGTAAGTATACTAGCACTTTTCCACATTTACTTATTTTTTAATCAACGATTTTCCTGTCATTTCTACTGGCTGTTCTACTCCAGTTAATTCAAGGACGGTTGGAGCAAGATCACCTAAAATACCATCTTCACGAAGCTCAACATTTTTATCTGTTACAATAACCGGTACAGGATTGGTTGTATGAGCTGTCATCGGTGTACCTTCCTCTGTCTCTAATACATCTGCATTTCCGTGGTCAGCAGTGATGACCGCTTTCCCACCTTTTTCAATAATTAAATCAACGATTTTTCCTAGACATTCGTCCACAGCTTCAATAGCCTTTACAGTTGGCTCCAGCATTCCGGAGTGACCGACCATGTCAGGATTTGCAAAGTTAAGAACGATAACATCGTGCTTATCTTTGTTGATTTCGTCGAGTAGCGCTTCTGTTACTTCGTACGCACTCATTTCTGGCTTCAAGTCGTATGTAGCAACTTTTGGCGAATCAATTAGAACGCGCTCTTCTCCTGGGAATTCTTCTTCACGACCACCACTAAAGAAAAAGGTGACGTGAGGATATTTCTCAGTTTCTGCAATACGTAATTGATTTAAACCTGCCTTTGAAATAACTTCTCCCATTGTGTTATCTAGGTTTGTTGGTTCAAAAGCGACGAAACCGTTAACTGTTTCACTGAACTTTGTTAAGCATACGTAATGAAGGTTTTTCGGGAAACGGTCTCCACGATCAAAGCCGACAAAAGCTTCATTCGTGAAAACTTGAGACATTTGAATTGCTCGGTCAGGACGGAAGTTGAAGAAGATAATTCCATCTTCATCTTGGATCGTTCCAACTGGCGTTTCACCATCTTCTTTCGTAATGACAGTTGGCAATACGAACTCATCATGAACCTTATTTTTATATGAATCTTGAAGCGCTTCTACAGGGCTTGTGTATTTTAATCCGTCTCCATATACCATAGAGCGATATGATTTTTCTACACGGTCCCAACGCTTATCACGATCCATCGCATAATAACGTCCTTGAATTGTTGCAATTTCACCAAGACCTAGCTCCTTCAGCTTTTCTTCTGTTTGACGAATGTACGTTTCAGCAGATGTTGGGCCAACGTCTCGTCCATCAAGAAAACCATGAATATAAACTTTTTCAACACCTTCTGATTTTGCAAGTTGTACTAATGCAAACAGGTGCTTGATGTGACTATGAATTCCTCCATCCGATAAAAGACCGTATAGGTGAAGAGCAGTTCCTTTTTCCTTTACGTGCTTCATCGCATTTAAGAAAGTTTCATTCTTAAAGAATTCCCCTTCACGGATAGCCATATTCACTCTTGTTAAGCTTTGATAAACAATTCGGCCTGCCCCGATATTTAAATGACCAACTTCGGAGTTACCCATTTGTCCTTCAGGAAGACCTACTGCTTCTCCACAAGCCGTTAACGTTGCATGTGGATAGCTGTTCCAATATCGATCATAGTTTGGCTTGTTTGCTTGTGCTACTGCATTACCTTTCGTTTCTTCACGTAGTGCGAAACCGTCAAGAATAATGAGTGCATTCGGTTTCTTACTCATTTCCTGCCTCCACTAACTGAAGATAAGATTTTGCCTCTAAGCTTGCGCCACCAACTAGCGCACCGTCAATATCAGATTGTGCAAGTAGTTCACCAATGTTAGCAGGCTTTACACTTCCACCATACTGAATTCGTACTGCTTCCGCAGCAGAGTCAGAAACGATGCTTTTTACAACTTGGCGGATAACGCCACAAGTTTCATTTGCATCTTCAGAAGAAGCTGTTTTACCAGTTCCGATTGCCCAAATTGGCTCGTAAGCAATTACAGTTGCCTTTACTTGTTCTTCTGATAGACCTTTAAGTGCTGCTGTTACTTGTGTAGTAACAACTTCAGATGTTTTATTTCCTTCACGCTCTTCTAACGTTTCACCAACACAAACGATCGGTGTTAACCCGTGGTTAAATGCAGCATGTACTTTTTGGTTCACACTCTCATCCGTTTCACCAAACATTTCACGTCGCTCAGAATGTCCAATAACGACATAGCTTACACCTAAATCTTTAAGTGCTACTGGACTTGTTTCTCCAGTAAATGCTCCACTTTCCTCGAAGTGCATGTTTTGAGCACCGACTTCTACGTCAGAGCCTTCTGTTGCACTTACTAAAGCATCTAGGAATAAGTCTGGTGCACAAATAACGGATTCTACAACATCTTTTGATGGGACAGCGGACTTTACTTCTTCGATGAAGCTTAGTGCTTCCCCTTTCGTTTTGTTCATTTTCCAGTTTCCTGCAATGATTGGTTTACGCATGTTAAGTGCCTCCTTTATGTTTCCAGTTACTTATCTATCGTTTAATGCAGCAACGCCTGGAAGTACTTTCCCTTCCATAAACTCTAACGATGCGCCTCCACCAGTAGAAATGTGGTCCATATTTTCTGCAAAGCCAAACTTTTCAACAGCAGCAGCAGAGTCGCCTCCACCAATGACAGTGTAAGCATCATTTGCATCTGCAAGTGCTTTAGCAACAGAAATTGTTCCGTTAGCGAAAGGCTCTAGCTCAAATACACCCATTGGACCATTCCAGATCACTAGTTTCGAGTTTAAAATAACATCACGGTATGCATCGATTGTTTTTGGTCCGATATCTAGCGCTTCCCAATCAGATGGGATGCTATCAATATCTACCACTTGTGTTGTTGCATCTGCACCGAAATCATCGGCAACAATCGCATCTAAAGGCATATAAAATTTCACGCCTTTTTCTTTTGCTTTATCCATGAACTGTTTCGCTAAATCAATTTTATCTTCCTCTAATAATGATTTACCAACTTCATGTCCAAGCGCTTTTACAAATGTGTAAGCTAATCCACCGCCGATAATAAGGTTATCAACGTTGTCTAATAGATTATCAATAACACCAATCTTATCTTTTACTTTCGCTCCACCAATAATGGCTGTAAATGGGCGCTCTGGGTTAGAAAGTGCTTTACCTAAAACTTCAAGCTCCTTCTCCATTAAGAATCCGCCTACAGCTGGTAGGTGTTGTGCAATCCCTTCCGTAGAAGCATGTGCACGGTGAGCAGCACCAAATGCATCATTTACATAAACATCCGCTAATGCTGCAAGCTCTTTTGCTAGCTCAGGATCGTTCTTCTCTTCCCCAGCTTCAAAACGTACGTTTTCAAGTAAAAGAACATCTCCTTCAGCAAGATTGCTGATAGCTTCCTTAGGCTCATCACCATAAACAGTGTCTGTTTTCACTACAGTTTTTCCTAATAAATCACTTAAACGCTTTGCTACAGCATCTAAACGGAGTTCTTCAACAACTTCACCTTTTGGTCTACCTAAGTGACTAGCTAAAATCACTTTCGCACCTTGTTCAGCTAAATGCTGGATAGTAGGTAATGCTGCACGGATTCTCGTATCATCTGTCACTGCACCGTCACTCATAGGTACGTTGAAATCAACACGACAGAATACGCGTTTTCCTTTAACATCAATGTCTCTCACTGATTTTTTATTCATCGTAAATGCCCCCTCTTCAAATGTGCTAAACACGCTTGTTTAGTTTGGAACAAATTTCGCATATAAAAGAGGAGAACAGGACACGTCGCTGTCTCCTCCCTTTTAACTATTTAGTCATACACAAAAGGGATCTATGAAAGAGTGTCCAATCGTCTAATAGACTTAAGGACGTTACTCTTATAGTCCTTGCTTCGCGATGTAAGCAACAAGGTCTACAACACGGTTAGAGTAACCAGACTCGTTGTCATACCAAGAAATAACTTTAACCATGTTACCTTCCATTACCATCGTAGAAAGTCCGTCGACAGTAGAAGAAGATGGGTTACCATTGTAGTCACCAGATACTAATGGCTCTTCGCTGAAATCTAATACACCTTTAAGTGGACCTTCAGCAGCAGCTTTAAGTGCAGCATTTACTTCTTCAGCTGTTACATCTTTATCTAATTCAGCAACTAAGTCTACTAAAGAAACGTTAGGTGTAGGTACACGCATTGCTCCACCATTTAATTTACCTTTTAATTCAGGAAGAACTAATGCAACTGCTTTTGCAGCACCAGTAGTTGTCGGAATGATGTTTTCAGCAGCAGCACGTGCACGACGAAGATCCTTATGTGGTAAATCAAGGATTTGTTGGTCGTTAGTGTAAGAGTGAACTGTTGTCATCATACCGCGACGAATACCAAAGTTGTCGTTTAATACTTTTGCAAATGGAGCTAAACAGTTAGTAGTACAAGATGCGTTAGAAATTACATGGTGGTTAGCTGCATCGTACTTATCTTCGTTAACACCCATAACAACTGTGATGTCTTCTTCAGATGCAGGAGCAGAGATGATTACTTTCTTCGCACCAGCTTCTAAGTGTTTTGCAGCGTCAGCACGCTTCGTGAAGAAACCAGTAGATTCTACAACAACTTCTACTCCTTGATCTCCCCAAGTTAGTTTCGCAGGATCTCTTTCTGCAGTAACTTTAATTTCTTTCCCACCTACAATAAGGTTGTCACCAGATACTTCAACAGTAGCATCTAATTTACCATGCACAGAGTCATATTTAAGTAAGTGTGCAAGTGTATTTGCATCAGTTAAGTCGTTTACTGCAACTACCTCTACCTCTGGGTTATTTAGTGCCGCACGGAAAACCACGCGTCCAATACGTCCAAAACCATTAATACCAACTTTTGTAGCCATTTTTAAAATTCCTCCTTTAATTATAAAAGCAAAATATATATATCAAAGGGATAATAGTTTTACCCCTTGAATAAAAGTTTCTTCATAGGGATCGTTGTCCTATTTAATATGTTTCCTTATTTCTACAAAATAAACTATGTAGTATTTAATATTTCTTTAGCAGCTGCTTCATCGGTTACTAGTATTTGATTACAACTATGTTTCATATACGCTTTAATAGCCCTTGCTTTTGAAGTTCCGCCGGAGACCGCAATAATATGCGAGATATCCTTTAAATCTTCTAATTGTAATCCAATCGTTAACACTTTATGGATAATATCCCCAGTCTCATTAAAATAATAACCGAAGGCTTCTGCTACAGCATGCTCATTCTTTAATTTCTCAATAAGCTCATTTGATGAATTTCTTCTATTCGCCATCGTATGGGCTTCCCCTATACTATGGATCACCATGTTTGCTGAATGGATTAACTCCAAGATGTGTTTAATAGAAGGTTCCTCCACAAGCGATTGATATGCTTCCTTACTTAATTGATCGGGAACGTGTAGTAGCTTATATGTCCCCATGGCCTTTCTAGCCATCGTTGCACAGATCGTGTTTGCTTGATTTTCTACTTGTTCTCCTAATCCACCTCTTGCTGGAACAAAAAGTGCTTCCTTTAAATCCATATCAGGAACCACCATTTCTGCTACTGCAGCGATGGTCGTACCACCAGTAACCGCAATTGTATTTCCTTTTGTGTACAATCGCTTTTTCATAATAGAGACGCAAGTTCTTCCCATTTCTTTTTTTACCCATGGATACATATCACTATTCCCGGGTACAATATAAACCTCTTTTAATTGAAGAAGCTCCTTTAATTGTTTTTCCATCGTACGGATGTCAAAAACTTCTTTCATTACTTCTTCTAATTGAGTGAGTAGTGTTAAGCCGTCTTCAGTTAATGTCATTCCTGAGGCCGTTATATCTAATAACCCTTGCTCTTTAAGGAACGTGACTTCACTTCGAAGAATTCGTTCAGACATTTCCAAATTATTAGCTAACGTTCTTCTGCCGATTGGTTGCATTAATCTTATGTAACGAAGAACGCGATAGCGTAACCCAAGTACTTCCACAAGATCGGGCAACAACTTCTTTTGTAGGTCTAAAAGCATCTTCATATCTGTTTAAAACTCCTTTATCGCTTCCCCCTAGGGACTTTTATCGTCCCTCATAGACATATTGTGTCCCACCTGTTGCTAAAAAAAAGAGCATTTCTTTATGTACAATAATTTGGAAAAATCGATCTCGTTCCACAAAATTTATTGTACCAATGAAATGTCTCACTAGCAAGTATTAACATGTGAACTTTTTGTTGATTTTTTGTTTCAATGTTAAAGATGATATTATCCCCTCATCAAGCACATCGCCTGTTTCATCTTCAATGACAGGAATGCGAATTTGATATTTTTCAAGCCATTCATCGTTTGAATATATGTCCCGTTCCACAATTTCAAAAGTAGAACGTTCATTAATTTTTTGTAAGATTTCTAGTCCTTTATCGCAGAGGGGACAGCCTGTTTTTGTGTAAAAGTAAAGTTTCGACATTGCAAAAATACTCCTTCCTTTAAGAAAACCGTCTTCGTTTTCTTGAGCCAGGTATGTTCATTTCATCTCTATATTTTGCTACCGTTCTTCTTGAGACGGCAATTGCATAGTTTTCATGTATCATGGTCGCTAGCTTATCATCAGAAAAAGGCTTTGTTTTATCTTCATTATCTATCATTTGCTTTAAATGCGTTTTTACACTTTCAGAAGAGTTTGTCTGACCTTTATTCGACCCTACTGAAGCCGTAAAAAAGTATTTAAATGGGTACAACCCCATCGGCGTTTCTATATATTTGTTCATCGTAGCTCTAGAAACGGTAGACTCATGTATACCTAAATGATCAGCAACAGTTTTTAATGTTAGTGGTCTTAAGTTCACTGCACCACCTTTTAGAAAATCGAGTTGCTTTTCTATAATCGTGCTCGCAACATCAAATAAAGTTTTTTGACGCTGCTCTATACATTTTTTTATCCATACATACTGCTCATATTTTTTTTGAATATATTTATTAATAGTAGTATCACTATTTTTCATGAGTTCTTGATAGTTTTTATTCAATGTGAGCTTTGGCAACAGCTCATCATGAATATACAATTTAAAGCCTTCAATTGTTGACTTTACACTAACATCTGGCACAACATATGTGCATGGCTCATTTGAAAAAATTGCGCCTGGTTTTGGATTGAGTTGTTGAATTTTATCAGTAATTTTTTGTAATTTTAATACACTAATATTTTCTTTGTTCGCAATTGTTTTTAACTGCTTATTAGCAAGCTCTTCAAAATAATTTTCTAAAATGAATTCCGCTTGCTCGTCTCTTTCTTTTTGCTGTCTCATTTGGATAAGAAGGCATTGTTGTAATGACGAAGCGCCGACTCCTGCCGGTTCTAACGTCTGGATAATATCTATCGCCTTTGTAACTTCAGTTAGGCTGACATTTAATTCTATAGCAATTTCTGATGGAGGGTGCAGTAAATATCCGTTTTCATCCACACATTGCGCCGCATATAAAGCGATATTTTTTATTGACTTATCAAGATCTAAAAATGTAATTTGGTTTTGTAAAAATTGCTTTAAATCAACGAAATCTTTACTTATATGTTCAATTGCCGATGTACTTTCATCGGCATGCGTAATAGCTGTCCAATTATTATTTTCAAAGCTTTCTATTTCGATTAGAGGGTTTTCGAGTAGTAATTCATGAATGTAATCTTGTAATTCCATCGCTGAACACTGAAGCATCGCTATTCCTTGACGAAGTTCATTTGTCATGACGAGCCTCAAGGATTGCTGCTGAAGTAATTGCACTTCATTTTTCATATAAGCCCCCCTAGAAATAGAATCATTGATTTTTTTACACTTGTAATTATACCATGTTCATTCACATATATTTGTCTAACTTTTTTCATGAAAAAGTTTGATTTTATGTATTGTTTTCTTGTTTCTACATAAAATATAGTGTTTGAAAAGAAATAAAATCGGCTATGATGAGTATGTTGGTACATATATTTATAAAGATCAAACATATCATTTGACCTTTATTGACCATTAGTTTATGATAATCACATGAAGTAGCACTCTTGTGATCTAGTCTCACATATTTTTTATATAAGGCGAAGGAGGAGTACTAAATGAATTTAGTCCCAACGGTAATTGAACAAACAAATCGCGGTGAACGCGCATATGACATTTATTCTCGGTTATTAAAGGACCGCATTATTATGCTAGGATCTGCTATTGATGATAACGTAGCTAACTCTATCGTTTCTCAATTACTATTCTTAGCTGCGGATGACCCTGAAAAAGATATTTCACTTTACATTAATAGTCCTGGTGGATCGATTACAGCCGGTATGGCTATTTTCGATACGATGCAATTTATACAGCCGAAAGTGCAAACAATATGTATCGGTATGGCAGCATCAATGGGGGCATTCCTTCTAGCTGCTGGTGAACCTGGCAAACGTTTTGCCCTACCAAATAGTGAAGTAATGATTCACCAACCATTAGGTGGTGCACAAGGTCAAGCAGCAGACATTGAAATCCATGCTAAAAGAATTGTCCAAATGCGTGAAAAGCTTAATGAAATTTTAGCTGAGCGTACTGGCCAACCAATTGAAGTCATTGCACGCGATACAGACCGCGACAATTTCATGACATCTTTTGAAGCGAAAAAATATGGCTTAATTGATGAAGTTATGGAGAAGAAGCCTGAATAAAATGATTTTAAAGTCTAGTGAGAAGTAATCTTGCTAGGCTTTTTTTATTTTAGGTGGCGGGATTGAGGCGTGAGGGTGGTGGGCTTTCTACAGATTATAGTGTCTTTTAACGGAATACTAGCTTATCTTGCTTTCCTTTCTACTGCATACAGCTTCCTGGAAAGGAATACTAAGCCACTTTGCTTTCCTTTCTAAGGCACTCTGCATCCTGGAAAGGAATACTAAGCCACTTTGCTTTCCTTTCTAAGCCATTCAGCTTCCTGGAAAGGAATACTAAGCCACTTTGCTTTCCTTTCTAAGGCATTCAGCTTCCTGGAAAGGAATACTAAGCCACTTTGCTTTCCTTTCTAAGGCACTCAGATTCCTGGAAAGGAATACTAAGCCACTTTGCTTTCCTTTCTGAGGCACGCAGATTCCTGGAAAGGAATACTAAGCCACTTTGCTTTCCTTTCTGACGCCAACAAACTCACTCAAACAAAAAGAGCCTCTCTTCTAGTTAGATTACAATTACAATCTAATTAGAAGAGAGGCCCTTTTTTGTTAATTTCATCACAAACATGTGCTAAATCAAGCTTTATACTTCTTGTTCGACAAATTCTACTAGAGCATCCATTGCAGCTTCTTCATCCGAACCAGAAATCGACAAGCTAATTTCTTTGTTTGCATTAATTGCCAGGCTCATAATACCCATAATACTTTTAGCGTTTACCTTTTTCCCATCTTTTTCAATAAAGATATCTGATTGAAAGCGATTAGCCTCTTGTACAAATAATGCAGCTGGTCTTGCTTGTAACCCTGTCTTACGTTTTACTACAACCTTTTTTTCTAACATCTTTACTTCCTCCCTATAGCCGTATATTATATTTATTAGATTATATTGTATATCATTTGTCCTTATGCTAGTGCTGCTTTTTAATTAATTGGTTCACCTGCGCGTAATTTATTCGCAAATTCCTCAATTTTTCTTAGACGGTGATTAACCCCAGATTTACTCACCTTACCACTTTCCACCATTTCACCTAGCTCTTTCAATGTGACGTCTTGGTGTTTTATACGAAGTTCAGCGATCTCTCTTAATTTTTCTGGAAGGACTTCAAGGCCTACCTCTTGTTTAATTAAGCGGATACTTTCTACTTGTCTGATTGCTGCACCGACAGTTTTATTTAGATTTGCTGTTTCACAGTTAACAAGCCTATTCACTGAATTCCGCATGTCCTTCATTATTCTAACATCTTCGAATTTCAAAAGGGCACTATGAGCACCGATAATGTTGAGGAACTCACTAATTTTCTCGCCTTCTTTTAAGTACAAGATAAAACCTTTTTTTCTTTCTAACATTTTCGCGTTTAAGTCAAAATAATTCATTAATTCACATAGCGAGCTGTTGTGTTCTTCGTAAAAAGAGAAAATTTCCAGATGATAGGATGATGTATCTGGGTGATTAACGGAGCCGCCAGCTAAAAATGCTCCTCTTAAGTAAGCACGTTTGCAGCATTCGTTCTCAATAATCTCCTCAGAAATTTCCCTCGTAAAAGACAAGGTTGCATCCATTATTTTTAACTGCTCTAATAACGATCTTGCTTCCTTCGTTATTCGGACAACATACACATTGTTTTTCTTTAGTCGCATCTTTTTTCTTACAAGTAGCTCAACATGTACTTGAAAAAGCTGCTTTATTAATGTGTAGATTCTTCTCGCAATCGCAGCATTCTCAGTTTGAATGTCCAAGGCAATTTGCATATTTCTAATGGAGATAGAACCATTCATTCGAATCAAGGCGGCAAGCTCTGCCTTCGAACAGCATTCGTCTACTTCCAGTTGTGTTAGTTCTTTTTTAGTCATGGAAGCAAAAGACATCTGCCTCACCTCCTGCATCATATAATTGACAGATGTTCGCTTAACTGACACTGCACCATTCACGTTTAAAACGTTTGATATTATAAAATAGCATCATCGACAGCTTATAAATATTAATATCTTTAAATATTAATTATAGCATAGATATGAGTCGTTGCGATAACTTTAAGGCATCATGTCGTAAATATTCATTATCAAAGTAAAGTAAATTATCAGCTACTACTTCAAGTCCCATTTCTTTTAATCGGTGCTCATCTACGATGACTTCTTTGGCACCTTCCTCTAAATAGCGTTGAGAATAGGAAAATGGTATTTTTTGATTATTAACTAATATTGCGTGTAAAAATGGCATGTCTATATGATCATATATGGCTTTAATGTGGTCTGCTGCAGTAAAATTATCTGTTTCCCCTGGCTGTGTCATCACATTGCATATATATACTTTCCATGCTTTTGATTCCTTAACCTTCCTGCTTATTTCAGGGACGAGTAAATTAGGTAGTACACTCGTAAATAGGCTACCTGGCCCTAGTACGATTAAATCTGCTTTCTCAATTGCTAAAAGTGTTTCATCTAAAGGTGCTGGTTTTTCAGGCTCAATAAACACCTTTTTAATTTTTTTCCCAGAGAGTGGTATTTGTGACTCTCCTTCAACGAGCGACCCATCCTCAAGCTCAGCATGTAAAACAACCTCTTGATTTGTTGCGGGTAATACTTTCCCTTTGACGTTTAACACTCTACTTAACTCTTGCACACCTCTTGAGAAGTCACCTGTAATTGAAGTCATACCAGCCAATAACAGATTACCTAGCGAGTGACCTGACAGACTATTCCCAGGCTCAAAACGATGCTGAAACAACTCCTCTACTAATGGCTCGACCTCTGAAAGGGCAACCAACACATTTCTTACATCCCCAGGAGGTGGTATTTTTAATTCTCTTCTTAAACGGCCTGAACTTCCTCCATCATCTGCAACTGTTACGATAGCAGTAATATCTACTGGAAATGTTTTAAGGCCTCTAAGCAAAACCGATAGTCCTGTTCCTCCGCCAATAACAACTATGTTAGCCTTCTTCAACCTTCTAACTTTCCTTTCTCTACATCACGGTGACTGACATACGTATAAAATCCATCCTCTGCAAGCTTTGCTTTATAATACTCGCCTAACGTTACAGAACGATGTTTTCCACCAGTACAGCCGATAGCTACTACGAGTTGAGATTTACCCTCTCTCTTGTAGTGCGGGAGCATATAGCTTAAAAGATCTGTTAGCTTATCAATGAACTGCTGCGTTTCAGACCACTTTAAAACATAGTCAGATACTTCCTTATCAAGTCCAGTTTTTGGTCTTAGATGGTCAATATAATGTGGGTTTGGTAAAAACCTGACATCGAATACTAAATCAGCATCAATCGGGATACCGTGTTTATAGCCAAACGTCAAAAACTGAACGGTAAAAACTTGTTTATCTGAAGAAAAACGTTGTAATATTCTTTCGCGTAGTTGAAGCGGTTTTAAATCACTCGTATCTAGAATCATTTGTGCTTGCCCTTTTAAATCATTGAGCAAATTACGTTCAGCCTCTATCCCTACTAAAGGTGGTCCACCACCTGCTAACGGATGAGTACGTCTTGTTTCTTTATATCTTCTAACGAGAACATTATCTCGGGAATCTAAAAATAATATTTGTGGAACAACCTTTGATTCTTTGCCGATCGTATCAATTGCAGCAAATAGCTGATCAAAAAACTCTCTTCCTCGTAAATCTATTACAAGCGCCACCTTCTGCATTTTTCCACCCGAGCCTTCTACTAGGTCGATAAATTTAGGAATTAACGCTGGTGGGAGATTATCAACACAGAAATATCCCATATCTTCAAAGCTTTGAACCGCTACTGTTTTCCCTGCTCCAGACATACCGGTAATAATGACTAATTGAAGCTGTTCTAATGCTTCTTGTGTATTTTCCATTGATAGCTCCCCCTTTTACATTATCTATTTTTTGTAATGTCGTATTCTTTAATTGGATGACCGTCCGCATCTAATCGATAAGAAAGAAGTTCAAAATCCTCTGTGTAAGTAAAGGATCCGTACATTAATCCTTTATTTTCCAACACATGTTCCCAAATATGATAGTCTCCTGGTGCCATTGGAAGCTGTTGAACATCATTTGCATCATGCCATGCAAGCTGACCTTCAGGTGACTCTTTAAGTAGTGTACCTTCATAGCTTGTTGCTTCAAACGTAAACATCATCCACTCTCTCACTACTCTATCGTCTTTTTCAATAATAATGGTAAATATTCCTCTTAGTTCTGGTTCCTTTACTTGAATACCTGTTTCCTCATAGAACTCTCTCATTGTGCTTTCTCTAATTGATTCTCCTAGTTCCATTTTTCCACCAGGAGCAACCCACCAGCCACGGCGAGGCTTTTTTAACGTTAGGACGTGCTGACCTTTTTTTAATATACAATTCGTTACTCGTTGCAAAATATTGTCACCTCAACCTTAACAAGCTCATCAAAAGGATGAACGATAGTAAAATATATGATGAAGTTTCCGTATCATAATTGTTTCTTTTTTTGTAAAAACTCACTCAAAGCTAATATTATTATACTACATTTAAAAATACTGTAACAGCATACGTACAGTATTTATGTTGTTACAAAAAAAGGGCACGGGCCGACGTTGCCCGTGCAAAAGTTAATATATAAAAAAAGGGGGTCAATTACTACTTATATAATAACCGTTTTATATTTCAGCATTGTTACAGAAGAATTAAGTGGAAATTACTTTTTGTAAATATACTGTATTTATTGATTTCTCCAACGTTATTTGGAAAAATATTCTTCTCTGTATAAAATGTAACAGGGACTAGGTAATTAGTAGTACAGTTTTAGAATTTAATGTCACGAAACGAAGAAAAAGTAGGAGTAGAGGCTGTTATCGAAGTAGGTCTTTTACTTTTAATAAGGGAAAATTAATCCCAAGAGCAATTAAAAGGTACTTAAAAGGTAAAAGTTCACCTTTTAAGTACCCATCATCAAGACTTCTTATTGTTACGATTTATTTGCTTGAAGGCTTTCTACTAAGTTTTCAACGTAATGCTGTGCTGATTGGGCAGCGATACTACCATCACCAGTAGCTGTTACGATTTGACGAAGTGTTTTCTCACGAATATCACCAGCGGCAAAAATACCAGGAATTTTCGTTTCCATTTCATCATTTGTTTCTACATAACCATCGGCGTTCGTAATCCCAAGGTTTAAGAATGGTTCATTGATAGGGAGCATCCCAATATAAATAAATACGCCGTCCGTTTTAAATTCTCGCTCACTACCGTCTTCTTTGTTTACAATAGTGACACTTGATACTTTATTATCTTCACCGTTAATTTCTTTGACAGTATGATTCCAAATAACATCGATTTTTTCATTAGCGAATGCTCTATCTTGTAAGATCTTTTGTGCACGGAATTCATCGCGACGGTGCACGATCGTTACTTTACTTGCAAATCTTGTAAGATAAGCTGCTTCCTCTACTGCAGAGTCTCCGCCACCTACAACAACCAACTCTTTCGTTTTAAAGAATGCCCCGTCACACACAGCACAATAAGAAACACCGCGGCCACTTAGCTCTTTTTCACCAGGTACGCCTAAGTTCTTATATTTTGCGCCAGTTGTAATAATGATTGCTCTCGCTTTGTATTCACCATTCCCAGCGACAATCGTCTTATATTCTTTTCCGTCAATAATTTCTTTCACATCACCGTATTGATATTCAGCTCCGAATTTTCGGGCGTGATCAAACATCTTTGTTGAAAGCTCAGGGCCGAGAATGCTTTCATAGCCTGGATAGTTTTCCACATCCTCTGTATTTGCCATTTGTCCCCCTGGAACCCCTCGCTCAATCATTACTGTGGATAAATTTGCTCGAGAAGTATACACTGCGGCTGTCATCCCTGCAGGACCAGCACCAATTATTGCTACATCATATATTTTTTCTTCACTCATTGATTCCACTCCCTAAGTTTTACATCATCATTCTTCTACCACTATCGTATGAAAAAATTACTGTGAAGTCCAAAATACTGCTCACAATTCTTTTATGTAACAGGTTGACCCAAAAGGTAAATTCACACCTATTAAGTCACCCTATACTTATTTAACATTATCTACAACTGACAAAGAAGTCATTCTACAGTTGTGCCTTCTAGTTCAGATGTCGGTAGTGCATAAATAAACCAACCATCTTCTGGTGAAAAATGTTCATCTGATTCTGAAAGTTGTTCAAGAAATACCTTTGAAATATGTTCGTTTTCTTTATCCAATTTTCTCGTCTTTTCCCATAAAAGACGCGCTCTTTCATGAAAACCATTCTTCCATGCAACGATAGCCATTTGATGAAAGTATGCTGGATGCTTATCAAATTCACTATTAATATACAACTTCTTAAACCATTTATACGATTGATCATATTTTTTTACAGCAAAAAGCGTTTTTGCTAAGTAATAACAATGCCAATCTTTTATTGGACGTAAGTGAATTAAGTTTTTCACCCAGACATCCTTTCCCTGCTCATCTTTTTTATATAACAATTCGGTCATTAAGCATTGTGCTATGAAGTTCGGTTCTTCCTTCATTAACAAATCTTGAAGAATCGACTTTGCTTGTGTTAAGTCCCCTTGATACATAAGAGACTCTGCTAAATAAGCATAAACGTCCCATTCCTTAGGCTCTTCCATTAAAAAACCGCGAGCTTCTTTTTCTGCCCATTCATAATCGCCTTTATTTAAATAATCAACGATGCGGTCAATTACTGGGTTTTCTAATGGGAAATTTTCTAGTTCCTGTAAAAAGTCAATGCCTTCTTCTTCTATCATATATAATAAAGATTCTGCGTCTTCTTTAAATTCTCCGTCAGGCTCCATTTCAAGATATCTCTCTAAATGCTTTTGTGCCTCATCAAATTCTCCTATATGAGCAGCATTATTAGCAATAAAAAAGTGGCATTCCGCCATGTTTGGATCCACTTCAGTCAGCACTCTATTCAGCAATGCATTTGCTCCGTGATAATCCTCTTTTTCAGATAAAACAATTGCCAATTGACACAAAAATACAGGCTCCTGTGGTTCAATCCTAATTGCTCTTTCAATGTAATTTATCGATTGGTCAATTTGCCTATTTTGATAAGCTTCTATCCCTTTTTTGTAAAAATAAGCACCATCTTGCATAAAAGGAATAATTTGACCTTTTTTCTTTGATTGTTCACTCACAGATAAGCCCTCCTTCTCATTCTTCCTGCATGTTTATATGTACGATTGAACTACAATCGTACATGTGATAGTATTCACTAGCATTCATGCAATAATAGCAGTATAACACGGGATTAAACGAGTAACAATGGCAGAACGTTCATATTTCACTTGAACGATTGTGATTGAATCAAAAGGCTGAATTTTTACTATTAGAGTCAACACTAATAGCATTTGGAAGCTTTAAGAAAAACTTAAAACGAGCTTAGTTAAAAAAAGAGTGAATCGCTGTTTAAAGCCATTCACTCCTATATACATCCTATTAGCTAACAGACTTTCATATTCTCCTAGTCAGTCCTTTACTTTTCCCCGTGACGCTCTGCCAATCTTTGTAAAACGGCATCTAACGGTAATTGTTGCTCACGAAGTAAAACGAGCCAATGGTAAAGTAGATCTGCACTTTCCCACGTCAACTCTTCCTTGGAGCGGTTTTTTGCCGCAATAATGACTTCTGACGCCTCTTCCCCTACTTTTTTCAATATTTTATCGACGCCTTCATCGAACAAATAAGTTGTGTAAGAACCTTCAGGTCGCTCTGTAGCACGTTCCGCAATTACTTGCTCTAACTGACGAATGATCGCAAATCGATCCTCTCCGTCAGATATGGTCGTAGTACTCGTTTCACTTCCGCCATTATTTAATCGGTCTGTAAAACAAGTAAAACTTCCTTCGTGACAAGCTGGACCGTTCGGCTCTACTAATACTACGAGAGCATCTTCGTCACAATCAACTCGAATATCAACGACGCGCTGTGTATTTCCAGAAGTTGCTCCTTTATGCCAAAGCTCCTGACGAGAGCGACTATAAAACCACGTTTCCTTCGTCTCTAATGTTTTCTCTAACGACTCTTTATTCATGTACGCTAGTGTCAGCACCTCTTTACTTTGAGCATCCTGCACAATAGCTGGAACTAATCCCTTTTCATCAAACCGAACTTCTATCGTCATCGGATTTCAAGCCCCCTCTCTTTTAAAAACGCCTTCACTTCCGCAACTGATGTCTCTTTATAATGAAAGATCGATGCAGCTAAAGCAGCATCAGCTAACCCATCAACAAATACATCATAAAAGTGCTCACTCGCACCTGCGCCACCTGATGCAATAACAGGTACAGATACTGCTTCACTAACTGCTCGAGTTAACGCTACGTGAAAACCGGATTTTTCTCCGTCTTTATCCATTGACGTTAGTAAAATCTCACCAGCGCCTAGCTCGACAGCTTCCTTCACCCATTCAACTACATCCCGTTCTGTCGGCTTCCTGCCACCGTGAGTGTATACTCGCCATGAACGAAGCTCATCATCCCATTTTGCATCGACAGCTAAAACGATACATTGAGAACCAAAGAAGTCTGCGCCCTCTCGAATTAACTCTGGACGTAAAACTGCGGCAGTATTGACAGAAACTTTGTCTGCTCCTGCCCGCAATATTCGTTTCATATCCTCTACTGTGTTAATCCCTCCGCCAACAGTGAAAGGAATCGCCAGTTCTCCGGCTACTTGCTCTACGACCTCTACCATCGTTTCTCGTCCTTCATGTGACGCGGATATATCTAAAAAAACTAGCTCATCGGCCCCTTGTTCATCGTAAAACGCCGCTAGCTCAACAGGGTCTCCCGCATCACGTAAATCGACAAACTGTACACCTTTTACAACGCGCCCTTCTTTTACATCTAAGCACGGAATGATTCGTTTCGTTAACATGAACGAGACACCTCCTTCAGCGCTTCTTCAAGTGAAATTCGACCAGTATATAGTGCCTTCCCAATGATCGCTCCTGAAACGCCATCATCAATGCGTGCTACCAAGTCTGCAATATCTTTCATTTCCGACATTCCGCCTGAAGCAATAACTTCTTTTCCTGTCGTTTTCCCGAGGGCTGCAATCGCCTCGACATTTGGACCAGATAGCATACCATCTCGAGAAATGTCCGTCATGATAAACGTTTCAGCGCCAAACTCGACGAGCTCTTGCGCTAGCTCCTCTGCCTTCACCTCAGATGTTTTTAGCCAGCCGTGTGTCGCAACATAGCCATCACGTGCGTCAATACCGATCGCTACCCTTTTACCACCATACGTACGAAGCATTTCCTTTACAAATGCAGGATCTGAAATTGCTGAACTACCTAAAATAACACGCGCCACACCGTTGTCTAAATACTGTGAAACAGAGGCTGATGTTCGAATACCACCACCGATTTGCACGTTGGCTGAAAGCTCCTGTGCTGTCTTCAACACAACCTCGTGATTTACGGGTTCTCCCTTTTTCGCACCATCAAGATCAACCGTGTGAATCCACGTTGCACCTTTATCTTCAAAGCTCTTTGCCATCGTAAAAGGAGAGTCGCCATACACGGTTTCCTTTTCATAATCGCCTTGAAGCAAACGAACACATTTCCCACCACGAATATCAATTGCAGGATAAATTGTAAACATTAACGCGCTCCCTCCTTATACTCTGCAAAGTTTTTCAACATTTGCATTCCTAGCACACTACTTTTTTCTGGATGGAATTGTGTACCCCATACATTACCTTGCCCCACAACTGCGGGCACAAGCTCATTGCCATATTCAGAAGATGCGATAAGCTCGGCCTCGTCTGCTACTTGAACGACATAAGAATGCACGAAATATACATGGCCATTTGGTACGTCTTTCAAAATTGGATGGCCTTCTTGTTGAAATGTGAGACGATTCCATCCCATATGTGGTACTTTATAAGGAACGCCATCTACCCCTTTTCCAGAAAAACGCTTAACCCCACCTCGCAATAACGAAAGCCCTGTCGTTTGACCATTTTCTTCACTCTCTTCAAAAAGAAGCTGCATACCTAAACAAATTCCTAAAAGCTGACGCCCGCTTTGAGCCCATTCCTGTAAAAAAGTATCTAGTCCTCTTTCCTGTAGCTCACGCATCCCATCGCGAAACGATCCTACTCCAGGGAGAATTAGCTTATCCGCTTTCTCTAATTCTTCTATCTTTTCCGATAAAAATGGGGTGTGGCCAATTCTTTCAAGCCCTTTCGTTACGCTATGAAGGTTGCCCATCCCGTAATCTACGATACCAATCATGATAATTTTCCTTTCGTTGAAGGAACACCAGTAACGCGTGGGTCAATTTGTGTTGCATCATCAAGCGCTCTCGCTAATGCTTTAAAGATCGCTTCGATAATATGATGTGTATTATGACCGTAATGTACGATGACGTGTAAATTTATACGCGCTTCTAACGCAAACTTCCAAAGAAATTCATGCACTAGCTCCGTATCAAAAGTACCAACCTTTTGTGCTGGCCACTCACCACGAAGCTCAAGATGTGGACGGTTACTCAAGTCTACAACGACTTGCGCTAAAGCATCATCCATTGGTACAAATGCATTTCCATAGCGCTTAATCCCCTTTTTATCTCCTAACGCTTGCTTAAATGCTTCTCCTAATACGATACCAACATCCTCTGTCGTATGGTGGTCATCAATTTCTACGTCACCTTTTGCGACGATTGTTGCATCAAACAGTCCATGACGTGTAAACAGGTCAAGCATATGTGTCATAAATGGTACGTCTGTGTCTAAGTTAGCATTTCCTGCGCCATCGATGTTGAAGGTTACTTTTATGTTTGTTTCATTCGTTTTTCGTTCGATTGTTGCTTCTCGTTTACCCATTTTCTTCCTCCATCCGGAATGACTGTTTTATTTACTATTTATTCACCTGAATCTAACATAAATCAATAATCGTTTGATCTGTCTTACACTCGCTTCAGTCTGCTCCCTTTCCTGCGGACGATCCATGAGCCTCCTCGGCTTGATGAAAATCAGGAAGATGATTCATGCCTGTGGGGTCTCATTGCTCGTTCTTCCGCGGGAGTGTCGCAGACCTCCGCTATCCAAAAAAAATATACATATAACGCAAAAATAGATCATGGTTATTTCATACTGCATGGTGCAGTAAAGACCTGCATGAGAGCCCACTCTAAAAATACACCGTTAACTTGGTAGCATTCAATTTGTTATTATTAAATTAATTTATTTTTCTTTTAGTCGGTAGTCAATTGCTCTTGCATGCGCTTCTAATCCTTCTAATCTAGCGAAAGCAGAAATCTTTTCACCGTGTTGCTTTACTGCTGCTTTACTATAAGAAATAATACTCGACTTTTTCGTGAAGTCTTCAACAGTTAGCGGGCTTGAAAACCTCGCTGTACCATTTGTAGGTAAAACGTGATTTGGCCCAGCAAAATAATCACCAACTGGCTCCGAGCTATACTCCCCTAAGAAGATCGCTCCTGCGTGTCTAATGAGTGGTAATACAGCCCAAGGATCCTCTACAACAACCTCTAGATGCTCAGGTGCTAATTCATTAACTGCATCGACTGCCTCTGAAAGTGAAGTGGCGATATAAATTGCTCCGTAGTCATCCATCGATGCTTGTGCAATTTCTCGCTTTGGAAGTGTTTCAAGCTGCTTTTTCACTTCTTCTGCTACTGCTTCTGCTACATGCGCGTCTGTTGTGACTAATACCGCTGATGCCATCGGATCGTGCTCTGCTTGTGATAATAAATCTGCTGCGACGTATTCTGGATTTGCACTTGCATCTGCAAGTACAACTATCTCACTTGGACCAGCAATCATATCGATCGCCACCGTTCCGAACACCTGTTGTTTCGCAAGCGCAACAAAGATGTTTCCTGGACCGACAATTTTATCGACAGCTGTGATTGTTTCAGTTCCGTAAGCAAGCGCCGCTATCGCTTGAGCACCACCTACTTTATAAATTTCCTTTACACCTAGCTCATTTGCAGTAACGAGGACAACATCGTTTAACGTGCCATCCTTTTGCGGAGGCGATGTCATGACAACCCGCTCAACACCAGCTACTTGCGCTGGAACAACATTCATTAAGATTGTCGATGGATACGCCGCACGTCCTCCAGGTACATAAACGCCAACAGCATCAAGCGGTGTCACCTTCTGCCCTAGTATTGTGCCGTTTGCTGCTGTTGTCATCCAAGATTGCTGCACCTGTCTTGCGTGAAAATCTCGGATGTTATCACGCGCCTCGCGGATAATTTCGATCGTTTCCTCGCTTACTGTTTCATAAGCTTTTGTAATCTCTTCATTCGTAACGAGTAAATCTGACACACGCACCCCATCGAATTTTTCCGTAAATTGTTGGAGCGCTTTGTCACCTTCCTGTCTTACTGTTGTGACGATTTCACTGACAGCTTTGCGCTGCTCCTCTGTTCCTTGGTCAATGGAGCGTTTTAATGATACATCTTCTGTTAAAGGGATGATTTTCATCCTATTCTCCTCCTTCAACCACTTTCGTAATGCGCGCAACCATATCATCTATTTGTACCGATTTCGTTCGGTAGCTAACTGGGTTAACGATAAAGCGAGAAGTAATTGGCATCATCGTTTCAATTTCAACAAGCCCATTCTCTTTTAAAGTCCGTCCTGTAGAGACAATATCGACAATACGGTCTGCTAGGCCGATAATTGGTGCGAGCTCAATTGACCCGTTTAGTTTAATAATTTCCACTTGCTCCCCTTGTTCACGAAAATAGCTTGAAGCTAGATTTGGATATTTAGAAGCAATTTTAGGTGCAATGTCCGCATTCGGATTGTAGCTCGGTAACGCTGCTACTGCCATGTAGCATTCGCTAATTTTTAAATCGAGCACTTCATACACGTCACGCTTTTCTTCTATTAGTACGTCTTTACCAGCAACACCAACATCTGCAACACCATGCTCGACATACGTTGGAACGTCCATCGGTTTTGCTAAAATAAAACGCATTCCTGCTTCAGGTGATTCAATGATTAGCTTTCTCGATTCATCAAACTCTGGTGGAAGTGGATAGTTCGCTTTCCTTAAAAGCGCTACCGCTTCATCAAAAATTCGCCCCTTTGGCATCGCTACCGTTAAAAGCTGCTCTGATATTTTCTCTTCTGTCATCGCGCTCCACCTCCATTCCCGTTTGTACCAACAAGATAAATAACCTCAGTAAATTGCGCGGAATACGCATCTACGTCTTTAATACCCTTTATATCTTGCATGACGACAGTGCGATCTTCTTGGCGTAGCTTCATCGACTGCTCCATCGCTTCTTTTCTTCGTTCATTACTGTAAATAATGCACACATCATTCATGATCGACTCTTTAGACTTACCTAGCGCTTCTGTTAAACGATCTAATATTAAGCCAAAACCAGTTGCAGGCTCAGGGTCATGGAATTTACTTAATAGCTCATCGTAACGACCACCGCTTCCTAGTGGGTAGCCAAGCCCTTCACTATACGCTTCAAACACGGTGCCTGTATAGTAGCTCATATGCATGACTAGATTTAAGTCGATAATAATTTTGTCTGATAGATTATAAGCCTCTAACACTTCAATCAGTTCGTATAACTGTTTTAATGCCGTTTTCGCCTCTGAGCTTTCTACTAAAGCTTCAGCTTTTTCGAGTACTTCTGGGCCACCTTTTAGTCCTAAATACTCTTTTAATCGTCGCTTATCAATGGAAGATAAGGTAAGCTGATCGACTTCATTCCTGAATCCTACATAATTTTTCTCATAAAGATAGCGTCGGAACGTGTCTACACGCGCATCATTTCCTAATACTTCATATAAGAAGGAATTAAGGAAGCCGTGATGTCCAATGGCTACTTGGAAGTTTTCTAATCCTGCTTGTTTTAATGAAGCCATCATAAGCGAGATCACTTCTCCATCGGCACTATTAGAAACATCTCCAATGAGCTCGACACCAATTTGTTCAAACTCCGCTGACTTTCCACCTTCGCGTTGCTGGGAACGGAAAACTGGAGCATCATACGTTAAACGAAGTGGACGCTCCGCTTCCTTTAACGTGGAAGCTGCAATTCTCGCAATCGGGGCTGTCATATCTGGACGAAGTACTAACGTGTTCCCATCTTGATCTAAAAGCTTAAATAGCTGCTGGTCTAAAATAGCTGAAGCAGATCCGATTGTTTCATAAAATTCTAACGTTGGTGTTTCTATTGGTGCATAGCCCCATCTCGCAACCTCTTTTGCAATTCCGTCCCTTACTTGCCTTTTTAATTCGTATAGCTCCGGTAACGTATCTCGCATCCCTACCGGCTTTTCAAACATAAATAACTTCGACATCCAACTCCACCTCTCTCTATATCCACACTCGGAATTTCACATTTCCTTCGTGATCATCACATGTATCTTGTAAATTGTTTTTCATCCGCTTTTTCCTCCGTTACCGCCTTTCACTTTAGTGTGCTAATGTGATAACGAAATAAAGTTATACATTGTAGTCTACAGGGGAATCAAGGAACCGTCAACAGTTTTGCGACATTTAGGCTAGAACTACTTATTGATATATGTACATTATAGATGTCTTTGTGAATAGGAGGAAGAGAAAGCGTTTTAATTATTTTAAATTGAATAAAAAAAAGAGTAGGTAGTCCCCACTCTATGATAACTTTGCTTGTAGCAATAAACATAACCTTAAAATGAAGAGCAATAATAATGAAAGAATACTAGCCAGGAAAAAATATACGCTCAAGCTCTCTATGACATTTTCAACTTCAAATACTCCTCTCATTGCATTGCGTATATAAAGTCCACAAAACACAATGAAAATGAGTAGCGCTAGTTGCAGCCAGACGATAACGACAGCTAAAAATGGGGCTTTTTCTCCGCTCACTAAATTTGCCCTACTCCTGAACACTGTTAAAGGCCTAAAAAACCAATACGATAAAGGATACTGATTGACTTGCAATTGTTTTGTTCTGTTTGGATTCGATTTTAGCGGCTTCCTATTATCGACTTTCTCTTCAGGTACAATGAAAGAAGGGAAACGACATTTGCAGTAAGCAATAAGTAGAAACTCTGGCCAAGCCATTGCAATGCCATATTGAATCACAACGGTTACTACGATAAAAAATAGTAGTTCAGTCAATTCACCGAAGCTCGTTTCAAAACTAGCTCTTCCAACGAGACCTCCTATCATTGATGCGGTGAAAATAATAGGCAAGCTGACGTAGCCTTTTGATTGTTTAAAATTGTAAAGACCTTTCCCACCATGTCTGAAGTGCCCTTGTTTTACCCTTTTAATCGACCTAGCAATAGAAAAGAGTAAAAAAACAACTCCACCTAAAATGACCATTAACATGCCATAATCTATTAAAATAGGCAAACCTCTATCTTCTCGAATTTAAACACTTGTTGGGGTAAGGATTTCTCCTACCCCAATTTATTAATTGGCCTCGTCAGCTGTAAAATGCCAAGTGAGCTCGTTAGATACTGAAGATAATCCCCAGCCGAAAACTAATCTGTAAAATGAGGAATCATGATGTTCAAACAGTATTTGACCAGTTAATATTTCACCGGGTTGGATTTCTCCTTCGACATTATTAATATATTCTCTGTAAAATCTATTTTCTTGCATTCTATCTTCTTCATCAAACAGATTAGTATTAATTAGGTCAATTCCATCAAGTAAAGTGTCTCCTAC
Organism: Evansella cellulosilytica DSM 2522; assembly: GCF_000177235.2. Classification (NCBI taxonomy): domain Bacteria; kingdom Bacillati; phylum Bacillota; class Bacilli; order Caryophanales; family Bacillaceae; genus Evansella; species Evansella cellulosilytica. The sequence goes on from NC_014829.1 coordinate 3,789,167, forward strand.
ATTTTCAATTTCTAGATCAATTTCGATGAATCTATCCATATTTGGAGTATTTTCGGCTATATCATCAGTAATCTCTACTTCCTTAATTGTTATTTCATATTCTCCTAAAGTATCTATCATTCTCCCTGTATCACCAATGCTAAGTACTTCGTCTTTGCTTTCATAAGAATCGATATTATCTTGTTCTATATTTTCTGTTTCTTCATCTACAGTACTTTCATCGTTATGATCAGCGTCGTTTTCATTAGAATCACTGCAAGCTACAGTAAAAACTATTAAACCAGTTATTATTAGTAAACATAGTTTTCTCATTCTGCATTCCCCTGTTACGGCAATTATTTTTTCTATGAATAAACATCATTAGTAAGTAAACAATTAAAGAAACATTGGCTTCCCTATACCTTATTCATTTACTTCTTCACGGGTAAAATGCCAAGTGAGCTCATTAGACACAGTAGATAATCCCCACCCAAAAATCAACTCGTAGAAATCGGAATCGTTTTGTTCAAATATAAGTTGACCAGTAACCGTTTCACCTGGATTAATCTCACCATCAATATCATCAATAAATTCAATAAAGAACAAATTTTCTTGCGGTAGTTCATTATCTGAAAACAAATGAGTTCTTTTAACATCGTTTGCAAATAGTTCTTCATCACCTATATTTTTAAAACTTACATCTACGACCACATAAACATCCATAGTTGGTGTATTGCCTTCAATTTCTTTAAAAGCCTTAGCTGAGTGTACTGTTATCTCATATTCTCCTAAAGTATCTATCATTCTCCCTGTATCACCAATGCTAAGTACTTCGTCTTTGCTTTCATAGGAATCATCTTGTTCTATATTTTCTGTTTCTTCATCTAGAGTACTTTCATCGTTAAGTTCAACATAGTTTACATTAGAATCACCGCACGCTACTGTAAAAACTATTAAACCAGTTATTATTAGTAAACATAGTTTTCTCATTCTTCATTCCCCTTTTACTGCAAATATTTTTTCTAGGAATAAACACATAATTAGTAAACAATTAAAGAAACATTGGATTCTCTATACCTTATTCATTTACTTCATCACGGGTAAAATGCCAAGTGAGCTCATTAGACACAGTAGATAATCCCCATCCAAAAACAAGGTTGTAGTACTCTGAATAAATCTGATCAAACAAAATTTGACCTGAAACAGTTTCGCCGTAACTAATTTCTCCATCTATCTCATCTATGAAGTCAACATAGAACATATTGCCGCTTGGTAAATCATCATCAGAAAATAGATGCGTTCCGATTATATCTTGTACCTCAAGTATTTCATCTCCAATATTTTTAATACTTAGATCAACAATCACATATACATCTTCCATAGGTGTATTACCTTGTATCTCTTCAGTAATTTCTACAGAATGAATGGTTACTTCATATTCTCCTAAAGTATCTATCATTCTCCCTGTATCACCAATGCTAAGTACTTCGTCTTTGCTTTCATAGGAATCATCTTGTTCTATATTTTCTGTTTCTTCATCTACAGTACTTTCATCGTTAAGTTCAACATCGTTTACATTAGAATCACCGCATGCTACTGTAAAAACTATTAAACTAGTTATTATTAGTAAACATAATTTTCTCATTCTCTAACCCCCTTATTATTGAATATTACGGAAAAGTTAATATCCTTTTCGTTACAAAAATATAAAAATTTTACATATTCAACCGTAAACATTTATACATTAATCATCAATGGATTTAATGGTAATTCAGCTTTCAACCTTTAATGGCCTATTAGAATAATTATTTTGTTAGATTACTAATATCTTTCTTCATTAATACAATGTCATCGTCTTTTTCTCGGGTATAGTAAAGGGTACTGCCATCGTATGATACATCAATAGTCTCCAGCCTATAATCACGACCGCCTTCTTCGTCAGAGTGATCTAAAAGAACTTCCTTGTCACCTGATTTAAAATCAACTACATATACTTTATAATCATCATTATCTCTGTACCAGGCTTTTCCGTTTTCTAGTATTCCTAGAACAACAAATTCAACCGGATAATCCTTCCGTTCGGTTAAATCATAGATTATTGAATTTCCTCCTTCTTGAATGTATACGTAATGAGGGTTTTGAGACAACGTAGCATAGAATCTATCTTCCTCATTCGAAGCAGATAATAATAGTTCATGTTCTTCAGTGGTAATATCATACTTGTATAACCCCTTACCATTTAATGACAAATATATTACAGTACCATCCTCATTTAAGGAAGCTGTATGATGGTCCCTAGTGGAAATGTAATTTTTTATTGCATTACCTTTTAGGTTACATGGATAAAAGCCATGCACATAGAAATTGCCAAAAGTCAGTGCATGGCAGAAATATTTTCTAAACTATTAATCTTTAAAGTAGATTATAATCCCAGATTTTTTATCGATCTCTATAGACCATTCCATACTTCAGTTAACAAACATATAAATATACATGGGTAGAAGTTTTTATCGTGCTATTACAGTTACATATCTTCAAAAGATATTTATAAACCTTTTTGGTTAGTTAATTTACATTATTTATCTGTTCTCTTGAAGTAACTCATATTCAATAAGCTCTGTATCGTACAACTTCCACATTCCGTCTTCTTTAGCATAAGTATTAATATATTCATGCGCGAATGCGTTACTCTTTATTCTTTCTCCTTCGTAATCAAAGTAGCCTAAAGGTACGTACTCCATATGTTGAGATACTCTTATTACATCTTGATCAGGGTCATCTATTAACTTAAACCCCATAGGGTGTGCTCTTAAGTAATCCTCTTCGAATTCTATCTCTAAAGCTTTAGCAACTTCTTCTTCACCGCCTAATTTCTCGATAAGGGCAGAGTGCATGAGAAAAATTCTTCTTTCTATTTTCCGGTTAGTATAAGTATTGGCAAGCTCATCTGACAATTTTGCGATTTGCATAGAAACATCATCATCCTCGTCGTATGGTATTGATGTATCTAAGTCACCTTCTTCAAGAGTTTCTTCTTCAAGAGTCTCAGTCTCATCTTTAGTATCTTCTTCGGATTCACTAGCTGCTACTTCTTCAGTTGTTTCTTGACCTTCTTCATCAATAGTAGATTCAGTTTCTTCATTATCAGGTCCTGAGTTATCCTCCACTACATCGTCACTACCACAACCAACTAAAATTAAAAACAAGACCATTAAACACATACTCAATCTTTGCATATTTATCTAAAAACTCCTTTTGCAAAAAACTTTCCGTTTGAATTCTCTGTTTCAATTCTAAATCCATTGTAACCACCAATTGGTATCGTTATCGTTTCATGACTCTCTTCCTCTAAAGTAAATGTTTCAACAACCTTTTCACCTGCAATAGCACCATTTACAATGAACACTAGTTCAGAAGTTCCCTCAATTCCCCATAACTCCAATTCGACTTCTGCAAAATCCCCATTTGTCATATACTGTATTTCGAGGTTTCTTGAAAAAGAACTGTACTCTACTTCTAATCCTTCCCCTAGATTCTCCCCTTGGTAAGTAAAACTAGTACGCTCTTGAACTGTTGAATGTGCACCATCTACGAATTCAACATCAGTAATATTTGTTTCAACAGTCCCCACACCAAACTCCATTTTATTTTCCTGTCTTACCTGGTTTACTGCTGTATAATAAATCATCTCTACTACTCTCTCCGGTACAAAGAGTTCTCCATCAGATTCAATAAAATGATAGTCTTCTGTCCTTTCAGTGTCATTTGACCAATAATCGTTCGTATCATGTCTCCAATATTCGTTCACTTCTAATAGTTCAGATGAACGGTCTTCAAATACTGTTGTATGAGTGTATTCAGTTTCCCCTACAAATGCCTCCGCAAAGAAGTTAGTTGCATCATAACGAATGTCAGCTTCTAATAAATCTGATAACAATTGAGTATTAAAATACAGACGTTGATCAAACTCAATTATTTTATGCGTTTCAGGATCATAATTTGTCCATGTTTCTAAATCTAACGTGATCTCATCTATATCTAGTTCTCTTAAGTCTAAGCCTAGCAATTCCTCTTCTTCCTCTGTTGCTTCTTCTGCTTCAGTTTCTTCTGTCTCCTCTGTCACATCATTATCCTGTTCCTCTTCACTTGTACCTTCTTCTTCCACATCTTCATTAGCTGTTTCTTCAGACGCATCTACTGCTGCATCTTCATCTCCTCCTGAGTTACATGCAGTTAATACTAATAAAGTACTTGTAAATAAAATCCATAGTATTTTTTTCATTTTCATTTCCACCTCATTATTTTTGATTTATATCATTCAATTTCCATGCATTAAGAAACTTGGTTTCCTAGTAGAATTAAAATCGACAAGTAGAATGTTTCAGTTGAATAATAGCCAGAAAATAAATCTTTTTTTCTAATTAACACCTCGTCAGCTAACATTATCCATTCTCCATTTAATATCGATAAACGATAAAACTTGAACCTCTCACATCATATAGTAGAACATCTGATACGGTTTCGTTTTTTGGTAATACTATCCTCAACTTGATTGGCTACTTCACTTCTTTGTTTATTTACAAGTTCAATCTCTAGTTAACCGGTCTGGCAAACTGCTTACTGGAGAGTTATTTAAAGAAGATTGGATGATCGCCCCTATATCGTCATGCTTAATATTATGACGTTTACTTACGTAAATAGTGTAATGATAGTCACCTTTTTCCCATTCGTAGTGGTTAAAATAGGACGTGTCATGAAAATAAATTGTTTCACCATCTTCTAGTGTCAGCTCTTCCTTCTCTTCCTTATCTACTGCGCCTTTACTTACAATATAATTAAATGCTCCACTAACCCCAGAAAAAGAATAGTAAAGTTGAAGTTCTTCCCCTTCCTCAGATGATTTAAAATCCATCGTCCTTAAATTAATTGTTTCACTGTTAAGTGATGGGAATGTTATTTGAGTAAAATCAAGTTCCTTAGGAATTGGATATAGATTAACTCCACCATCTTCTATTGACTCTAATGACTCTAAAATCGAAACTAATACATCTTTAGATACATTTTCATCTGTTGAGGATATTTCCACTCCTAGTACGCCGTTATCGCCGATGATGATTTGTTGGCGCTCATTTTCCTCATAAAAGAAATCACCATCAGCTGTGTTAAGCGCTACTAAATTCTCATATTCCTCCAATTCATCCTCTACATCTTCTATATCGTAGGATTTAATTGAAACAGCGCCAACTGAAGTTAATAAGAAATTGTAGTCAAGTTCTACCATGTTTTCCCTGACGTTAGACCACCTTTTACTTAAATTAAAGTTCCTAACTTCTTCATCTCCAACTAGTATATTAGGAAACATTAATTCATCTGATCCGGCAAATAATTCCTCAATATAGTCAACGACATGAATAGCTTGGTCGCTGTCTTGATCTATTAAATAATCTTCTATATCTCCAATACTATCTTCATCACCACACGCTACTAAAAACAGTGTGAAACACAGCAAAATCAATGCATATATTATTTTCAACTCCTTTTTCACCTTCCTCCCATTCGTACAGTCTTATTACTTTGTAAGACTACTAACATCCTTTTCCATTAACAAGTAATCATCTTCTTCACGTTTGATATAGTATAGCGTGCTACCATCATAAGATAAGTCAATCGCTTCTAGCCTAAAATCACGTCCACCTTCTCCATCAGAGTGATCTAGTATTTCTTTTGTATCACCTGATTTAATATCTACGACGTATACTTTATGTTCATCATGATCTCGATACCATGCTTTACCAGTTTCTAAGACCCCTAGTATTGTGTAATCGACAGGATAATCGCTACCATCAGATAAATCGTAAATGACCGAATTTCCATCCTGTTGTATATGGATGTAGTTCGGATTATCGGTTAATTGCGCATAAAATCTATCTACATTATTTGGAACATATAATTGCTCTAGTTGTTCAGTAGCAACATCGTATTTATATAACCCTTCTGCATTTAAGGAAAAATAAATGACAGATCCATCTTCGTTTAAAGAGGCAGTATAATATTCTCGTGTACTATGGAAATATTCCTCCCCGTTAATTGTGGGTACCCCGACGTGTGTTCTTTCTTTTGTCTTCAAGTTCAATATTTCATATTCATCGTCATCATTAACAACTAACAGGTGCGTATTATCAGATGATAAGAAGTTTTTTCCGTATGACATCGCACCATCACCTAATTCATATTCCTCGATACTATCTGAAGATAAATCATGTACATACAATACTCCTAGTCTACGATTAATAATCGCATCACCAGCATGATTAAAGTACCCAAAATGACTTAAGAAATCTCCTTCTAGCTCTTTTTCTTTTCCATCCTCAATAACTACGAAATACTCATCATTTGCAGTTACCCCTCTGTCCGTTAAACCCATGTAAATTTTATTACCGTCAGCATTAACCTCAAATTTCATCCCTTGCTCTCTTTCTTCATCAATTGTTAAAACTTCCTTCCCTATTCCTGAACTAGAGGTCAAGGAGGAACATGCTCCAAGAACACCTAATAATAATACTGATAAAATGAATAGCATTGCTTTTTTCATATTTTCACCTTCTGTTATGTTATTTTTACTATTTCGTTACTCCGATTGTTTTCTATCTTCTAATAGTCATTATCAATATTTACACTTGAATAATATTTCTTTAAAAAACTTACCATACACATCCGTCGATCAAAGTTTTCAACAAGTGATAGCTTGCAACGGATATCCCATCATTTATGAACATGATCCCTTATTAAAAAAGTCGAAAGACAAATGATTCGTTTGCAAACTTGATCTTATCTTCGTGTTTTATTTTCACTTTTTCTAACGGTTGTAATCTTTCTCCATTTACGTATGTCCCGTTTTTTGAGCCATTATCTTTTAGAAAATACTCACTATCATATGTGAATATTTTCGCATGTATACGCCCTATTGCTTTATTGTTTAAAGTTAAGTCAGCATTATTTGGATCTCTTCCTATACCATAAGTGTTCTTACTAATAGTAAATCTCTCACTAGTATTGGAATTGCATAAAAACGGCCTTAAAACGGAAGTATTACCATCTAATGTCGTTGTCCCGAATTCTTCACTTTCTTGATGAGTCCCAAGTACAGTCGTGCCATCTTCCTCATCTCTCTCTCTCTCATTCAATCTATCTCTCACTGGTGATGAGATATTAATAGAAGTACTACCAATATTATTAGGCGAATCTAGTATATTAAGATCGCGATCAACCTCAGTACGAGTAATCCTCTTATATTGAAGCTCTTCTTCAATCTCAAGCTTATGATTTTTTTTCTTTTCATTTTTACTAGCGAACAGTTCAGTTACAGATTTTTCATCGTTTTCAATTGCAAGATCTATACTGCCTGGTCGATAAAATTGATTGCTGTTAACCTCCAAATTTTCTTTTCGGTCCATTTGTATCGTCTTCTTTAATGGAACATTTACAATATCCGCCAACCATTGCTTCATGAACGCTAACTTTGGATTTTCTTTATCTATCGTGAAGAGGAAATTGTGTAATTTAACAAAAAATGACGCATCATTTTCATCCCAAATATGCATAGCTAATAATTCTTCACAAAACTCAATTAATGTTTTAGAAGAGTAAACTCGATTTTTTATTGGTAAGTAAATCAATTGCAATTCATCATTCTGTTTAATAAAAATGTTGTTTTCGTCTAGAACGACATTTTTGATTGCAAAATTCATTCCTTCTATATAATGAAGAATGTCTATTAACTGAAGAAAGCTTTTACTTATTTTTTCCTTTGTAAGGGGAGCTTCTGAAAAGTAATCTTTCAACGTTGTATTCGTTGGGGTGTTGTATTTTAGTGAAACTTCACCGTTCCCCTCAAATAACTCACAAGATAATAGATGAATGTGTTTTTTGTTCAAATCTGCAACTTCTTTTTCTATCAATTCTTCTCCGTCTTGTAGTTTATAATGTAAGCATTTAGATAAGTCGTATTCCTCTATTTTAAAACCTTGACTATTCGTCATCTTTTTCGACTCCCTAAATTTATAATTTATGTAATATATGTTTAAAACTGGATGTTAAGGGTAAGGCAAGGGATAAACCTTGCCTTACAGACTAGAAGCGCAAATTATTTAAAGGCATTTGCGTTATTATTGATAGCCGTTTCAGCAGAGTTGTAATTTGTAACGGTATTATCTAAAAACTTTGCATAACTATCTACAACTTGACGATATTCTTCAAAGCGAGGACTTAATGCATTAAAGTTCGTTCTAATTGTATTAGAAGCGTCACTTTGCCAAGTTTGCGATAAAGTATTCATTTCTTTTTTAATTTCCTCAAGATTACTAGATAAGGATTGATTTAAAGTTCTAATCTGATTTGCTGTTTTAGTAACCTCACCTAAAGTAATTTTAATTCCTTCTACAGCCATGTTATTCCCCCCTTTACGAATGAAATGCTAATTAGTTTGTTAAACGTTTAGCTTGATTTGCAATCTCAGTTTGTGTTTCACGATACGTTTTTGCACTCATTTTTAAGTATTCAGAGTAATCTCTCATGAGCTTTGTCATTCTTTCAAAGTCATCAGTAAAGCCTTTGATTTGATTAACAAATGCTACATTATCAACCCCTTGCCACGCAGCTCCCATACCATCTACTTCGGTGAATAGTTGACGGTATAGTCTTTCGTAGTCTGCAGCTTGCTGATCAATTCTTGTAGAAGCAGTTTCTAGCTTCGCTGGATCAACTGTAATTGAACGTGCCATGCTTTCTCACCTCCTTTACATCATATTCATTTATAGATAACTAACTTTACGTTAGTCTTCTAAACTCATTACTTAGCTTTCTGTAGGCATCCGCAACTTCTTGGAGACTTAACCTAGACTGCCCTGCTGATACACCTTTAAATTCTTGATTAATTCCGTGAGATATTTCATCTATTTCCTTTGCAATGGCATTTGCTTCCCAAATAATACTATTAATCCTTTGCCTCACTTGCGGATCCATCAGCATCCTCCTCTATCTATTAATCTTTAAAAAGATAACGATTTTGCTTCACTCAATAGTTGAGCCTCGTTTTGCTCTAATAACCTAGCCATGTCATTTAAATAAGTAATATTTGAATTAATTCTTCTCTCTGAATTTGATAAGAGATTCGTTGCTTGCCAGCTTACAGTTCTTATTTGAAAGGAATTATCCATCAGGCTAATTTGATTATTCAGAATTCTGACCATGTTTTGAAGGTCATTAGTCCGCCTCTTGACACTTTGTAATCTCGATTTATAATAGGAAGTTCTAGCAAGTTGAACTTTAATGTATGGCTCAATTGCTACTCCAGATCCTTTTATTTTATTGACTGTAGATGAAAAGAGATTTTTTGCACTCGTAATCAAATTATCAAATGCACTTTTAGTTTCATTAATTAGCTTCCGTGAAAAATTACCTAGTTTCGTTAATCCATCGACGACTGTATTTGCCGCTCGTTTTGCTTTATCAACAAGTCCTTTAACCGCATTTTCAATAATAATTAACGATGCAGTTTTAAATATGTAGAAATATGTTGTAATCTCATCTACTACTCTATTTGCAAATGCGACCGATATTTCCGCTGCAGTAAGCAACGGTTCAATTCTCTCAGCCCTTGTCATTAAAGTTGCTACTATTGGATTCCCAATATTCCGTTGTAAAGATGCCCCTTCATGCCACTCTTTAAATTCTCCGTTTTCATTAAAGTCAACGCTCCACAGGCTATGCGCATAGGCTATATCTTCACTCGCGTACTCTAAAAAAGGTTTATTCGTCGTCACTGTTTTCGTTACGTAAGGTGCGTACCCTAAAGCTGACACAATATCTCCTGTATGAACGATATACTCGTAATTATCTCCTTTAAACTTTTCTTGTTGAGCAGGAGTGAGGCTTCGCCAATGGATAGGCTGACCATTTACTATATATGCATGGAGATTATTGTCTTCATAATGATTGGCAAAAACATAGCTTGCTAGATTCCCACCTTTTGAGTGTCCGAGCAGTATTTTTTCACCACCAATGTTGTCCGTATACTTTTCAAAAAATGCATTTGCCTCCAATTGCTGTTGGATTTCTCTTCCTAGTCCCGCTTCAACATTAGAGTACCAATCTGTTCTAAGATGATCCCAATCTGAAATATCTTCACTCCCACGAAATGCTGTCGCAATGTTACCTTGATCATCAGCAAATGCATATCCTACAAAACCTGATTCAGACTTCCCACTACTATTATTCCCATCATTCGGATTGTTGTTTTGATACGCAGTTAACTCTATTCTTTGCAAACTAGGGCTATCCACTAATATACTTTCTATTAACTCAATCTCATGAAACCTGTGTTCATTTCGTTCATATTCTTTGGCTCGCTCAAAAAACTCTGTAATAGTGATACTAAAGTTATCATTATTAATATCAAAGTCTAATGGTGGAATATCCCAGTACGATAATTCCAAAAGCAAATACTTTTCCTGTTCACTCAGCTCTTTTAGAGACATGAAATTATCACTCCTCTATTTGTCTAAAATAATCAATAACTGATTCATAATTTGATACATTTTGTGTATTATTTAAATTCAATACACCATACACTTTTGCATTCAAGTTATCCCAACCTATATTGTTCACAAACACATTTGTCATATAGTTTGAAATATCATCTTTTTCATCAACAAACCCTACTGATACAGCATACCTTTTTGAAGAGACATCTTTTATAAGTTCATATAAATGATAAATTTCTTCACTATATTCACTCACAGAGGGTTTTTCATTAGTTTTGATAGCAACTACTAATGTTACTGTGACATCTCCATCAGAATGTAAAATAAAATCATCAACAGATTTATTCACCATAGAACTATCATACTTATCTGGAGTTGCTCGAAGTGTTATTCTATACTCTGAGTTGTCAGGAAGATGCTCGCTAGCTTTCAATTGTAATTTATCTTCTAATTCTTTCCCCCAACGTGCCAATAAGTAAGAATCGTTGAAACTTGTTTTATTCTTATTTTCTCTTATCGTAAAAACAATATCTGGATTTGATTTTAAATGTGCTACCGCATTTTCACTGCTAGATGATGAAGAAAATAGGCCTCCGCCTCCTTTATTAACGAACTCAATCTCAAACTCTTCATTATACGTTTCTTCTAAATACTCCAACATTTTTTCTTCCGTACTCTTCCCCATGCATCCTGTCCCTCCTATTGTTGTCGTTAGTATCAATAACAAGAACCCTATTCTCTTTATCAAAAAAGCTACTCCTCTCTCTTCAAGTTTTATCCTGCTAGTTAACAATACTTTTGAACTCTCGAAAACTTCTTACTCAACGGTTCAAAACTACTGTTAACTTCGATTCACATAACTCTCCCCTCCATAATTTTTATTGTGCTATTTAGCAAATTCTAAGAATTTATAAATAGTAATTAAATCTATGTTATTTAATTTCCTAATCAAATAAGATGTTTTAAGCAGCAAATATTTCCCTTCACCTGATAGAATTTTTGGCGCTCATTAAATTTATTTTTCTTTTGTTTTATACCTTTCTACAACATCATTCGAGTTTCTTATTTCTTCAGAAAACCTGTGATCTAAATTAATAGTTCCATACACTTTTCGATTTAAACTTCTCCACCCTATATTATTAGTGAATGATGTCCTAATAAATTCAGTGGTATCTTCATTTTCATCTACAAAGCCTATAGAAAAGAGATATCTTCTAGATCCTAAACTCTGAATCATTTGGAACAAGTTATAAATCCCTTCACTATATAAGTTTAAATCCGGTTCGTGCGGTACTTTAATACTTACTTTTAATTCAATAGACAAATCTCCATTGACAACTTCTATAAATTCTTCAGGATCGTAATCAACCATTGTTTTATCAAAAGTCCCCACTCCGGAATGAATAAAAATTCGATAATCTGCATTTCCCGGAAGTTCATTTTCTATTTTTTGACTAAATTTTTTCTCTAATTCTCTTCCCCATCGAGCTAGTAAATAGGAGTCATTATAACTAGTCTTATCCTTATTTTCTCTAACTGTAAAAACAACATTAGGATCATCTTTAAGATGTGCTACCGCATTTTCACTGCTAGATGTTGAAGAAAATAGGCCTCCGCCTCCTTTATTAACGAATTCAATCTCAAACTCTTCATTATACGTTTCTTCTAAATACTGCAACATTTTTTCCTCTGTGCTTTTACCTGTGCATCCTGCCCCCCCTATAATTGTTATTAATATCAATAACAATAACCTTATTCTATTTTTTATCAAAAACTGTTCACTCCTCTATTGGTCTATATCTTTCAATTATTGTATTGATATCTGACGTTTCCTCTGAGAACCTATGGTCCAAAATAATGACTCCGTATACTTTATTGTTTAAATTTTGCCATCCTATATTGTTTGTATATGAAGTCCTAATAAACTCAGTTATATCTTCATTTTCATCAACAAATCCAATTGAAGTAATATATCTTTGTGCCCCCAAACCTTTAACGAGTTCATATAAATTGTAAATTCCCTCACTATATAAATTTAGATCTGGATCGTTTTCTACCTTGATACTTACAATTAACTCAATTGACAAATTTCCATTAACTATTTCTATAAATTCTTTAGGATCCTTCATTCGCTCTTCAAAAGAACCGTCATAAGTTCGAACGTAAACTCTATATTGGGCTCCTTCAGGAATGTTTTGCTCTATTTCTTCTGCTAATTGAATTTCTAACTTTTTCCCCATATTTGCTAATAAAAAGCCATCGTTATATGTTTCTTGTACTTTTCCTTCTACAACACTGAATACGATTGTAGGATCTTGTTTTAGATGCGCTACAGCAGTATCCCTTTTTGGTGTTGAAGAAAACATGCCACCTTGACTTCCGACAAATTCAATCTCAAACTCTTCATTATACGTTTCTTCTAAATACTGCAACATCTTTTCTTCCGTACTTTGTCCCATGCATCCTATATTGCCTAATAGTGCAAAGGGAAAAAGAAAAATGATTATTATTCCTTTCATTAATCTCATATAACACCACTTCCCTTTGTACTTTTACATCCTCGTTTCTTATATCAACATGAGCTTAGATCCATTTATAAGTGCTATTTCCTCGACGGTTTTATTGATATCTAAAATCTCACCCGTTTTCCTATCACAAATGGGACTATCGGAAGAAGCAATGAAATAACCTTCCGTCAGTTCGGAAATTGTATTGACTAGTAAATGGACAACTTCGTGCATTTTGCTTTTTACCGGAATAAAAACGTCGTATGTGCTATTCGAGGCGGGAATATATACCTCCACTAAAACCTTATCCATAAGACATTGCCTCCTTTTGCCTATTAGATGAAGTTAATAGTTTGACTAGCTTCACTTTCCCTTTTGTAACGACATAACCAAAGTCTTGCGGGATCTCCTTATACATGTCATTGGATACTTTACTTATTTTCAATAAGAACTGTTCTGCAATACCGTTCCCTATCCATATCGCGTCGCCTAGAGAAACTTGTTTTTGGAACCAAGACTCAAACGCAATACTATTCAATTTATCAGCACTATCGGAAATAATAATGTTAACATTCAATGAATCTCCTTTATCTAAAAAGACTTTAAGCTTATCATTCGCATCCTCTGAAAGTACTGTACTTAAATCAGTGAAAGTATCTATTACACAAGTCATTTGTTCGAAATGAGGGGATTCCTTCCCTTGTTCTAGGGCATCCTTCTTCGTGTTATTTCTATAAACTAGTGTTTCAAATAACGAGATAATCATCTCTTCAACTTCTTCTCGCTCAGAAACATATTTACATTGATCCTTATTTACTTGGATATTCTCGTTCGGATCGATAACAATGACTTCGCTTTCTTCTGCCTCTGACAGTATTTCTGTAATACCTTCCATAAAGCTTGCATAATCCTCATTGCTTGCAGAAAGTACTATGTTAACAAACGACGAAGTAAAATCGTAATAGGCAACGCCCATTGATACTTTTTCTACGCCAATAGGGAGCTTTGCCACGTTACTATATTTGATTTCCTCTTGTAAGTACTGTGTATCCACCTTTTCTGGTAAAACAGGTATTCGCTTTGCAGAAGATTTCCCCCAGACTTCTTGTTTTCTCTCACAATAGTCAATAATATAGGTATACATATCTTCAATACCTTCAGTAATATGAGCAACTTGAAATTCATACGTAGCATCAGACTTAAATATTCCTCTTCCTTTATGCTTTGATGGATATACACCGTCTACATTACCTAAAACACCAGAATAATCGGATGTATCATTTAACTGAAGCACATACATCTGTTTAAAGTTTTGTAATAAACGGAATCTAACTGCACTTGTATTTGCAGCTGTCAAAATAAAGTAAATACCGTATCTTAACCCTTCTCGTGTTAAAAAGGAGATTGTTTCTTCATGCTCCTCGTACATCTCAGAAAATGCAGCATAGTTGTGAATCACAGCGATTATGGAAGGTATTGTCTTTTCAGAGACTTGGTTGTACGTCACAAAGTCTCCTCCAAAATTTGCAAACACCTTTCTCCTGTTATCAATCTCTGAATTTAACATTTTGAATAAATTACTAATTTTCTCTGCCTCATGAGAAAGCACGACATCACCTACATGTGGCGCATTTCTATACCATGTCAACGACTCTGAACTGAAATCTAGTAAGTAAAACTGTACCTCCTCAGGTGTATGCTCCTCCATTAAAGAATAAATAATTGACGCGATAAAGGTAGTTTTTCCACTACCTGCAACACCGTAAATAACGGCATTTCCCTCATCAGAAATTGGCATCCTCATGAGCAGCTGATTTTGATTAGCCGGATCATCATATTCACCGATTATAGGATTTAATCTGAATTTCTCAGGAACTTTACGATATTTTTCTCTAATACTATCTAAATAAATCAGTGCTGGTATTGGCTCTAACCATAGAGGCTTCACTTTAATATTTTCCTGCTTTGCAAGCGTCTCTAAATACTTAGTTACCTCATCAATTTGCTTAGGAGGATTTTTCACACTACTTTTTTGCTTATCAATTTTCGCACTCGTAATAACACGGCCTAGGTTGTCAATAATGCTAATGCTGTTATCTTCACTTTTCTCCACTTTCTCAGCAGGATAATACGGCGCACCTGCCCATGCAGATTGCCCTAACTCGAATAACTCGTTATACCCAACTTGCAAATAAAAACGTCCCGTTGTTGAAAGCTCAGCGGCATCTGGCCGCTTAATCACTTCCATACTATCCGCTTTCTCTTGAACCTTTAAGCTAATTCTAAATTTACTATTACTCCAAATTTGGTCATCTACGACCCCAGATGGTTTTTGGGTTGCCAAAATAAGGTGTACACCGAGGCTACGCCCAATTCTAGCTGCACTGACTAACTGATCCATAAATTCTGGTTGCTGGGTTTTTAATTCAGCAAACTCGTCGGATATCATAAACAAGTGCTGTAATGGTTCTTTTACTAACCCTTCACGATAAAGCTTTTGATATTTATAAATATCAATATTACTTTCATTCATCTCTCTACTAGCCTTACTAAATAGTGATTGTCGCCGCTTCAGCTCACTTTGAATGGAAATGAGTGAGCGCTTAACGGCAGCACCATCTAAGTTCGTAATTGTCCCTGCTAAGTGAGGTAAGTTTAAAAATGCATTCGCCATACCTCCGCCCTTATAGTCTATTAATATAAAGGCAACCTCGTCGGGATGGTAATTTACAGCTAATGAAAGAATGAATGTCATAATAAACTCACTTTTCCCCGAGCCTGTCATTCCGGCTATTAATCCGTGAGGACCATGATATTTTTCATGGAGGTCGATATTAAATGATTCTCCCATTCTATTAACACCGATCGGCGTTTCAATCGTTAATGTTGGGTTATTTTCTTTCCATCTTGTTAATGAGTTAAGGTGTTCAATTTTACTAACACCGAACATTTCTAAAAACGTGAGCATATCAGGTAGGCTATATTCCTCTAAGGATGTTGCCAGTTGGATATTGGCTAACTTTACAGAAAGATTCTCTGGATTATCTCGATAAAAAATGTCCGCATTAAAGGCCGTATATTGCCCTGTAATATCATCTTTATCATAGATTTTCGAATAATTTTTACCTAGCTCTACTACTTTTGAACATTCTTTTGGTAATAGCGCCAAATCGTCATATAGCGTAACTAAGCTAAATCCGATACTTTTTTTCTCTTTTAAAAGCAAATTGAACATTTCCGCTTTCGATGCAAGTGATTTACTCATCGAAAATACAACATAATGTTGATTCACATCTGCTAAATCCTGCTCTGATAGTTCAGATTGATATTTAATCTCTTTTTCAAAATATGCAGAAAGCTCCTTTAGTTCGTTCGCATTTGCGGCAATAAAGCGAATGACTTTTCCTTCGTCCCACACATGAGGTAACCATTTTGCAAACGCCCAATCCTCTTGCTCCTTTTCATCATAAATAAGTACGAGCTTCAATTCATCATAGCTATGTAGTGTTGCTAATTGAAGAATAAGTCCTTTTACAAAATCCTTCACTTCATTTCGTGGCCCAATAATTCCACTTACTTGCTCTTCCATCAGTCCTAATGTTACGGGAACCTTCTTTAATATTTGCGGTGCTTCTACAATTTCATATAATTCTTCCTGCAAATTATCATCGTCTAGCGTAAACTTTTTCTCTGGATACTTTATATCAGCCTCTAACGGTAAGTCACCAATTCCTAATCGTACCTTTAAGAAGTCATTTTGACCTATGACCCTTTCCCATAAATTTCTTTTTCTTTTCTTCACTCTGTCCAATAGAATCGGTAAAGGAACGTGGTTTTCATGCAAGATTTCACTTTGATGACGCCCTTCTTCAATAATGACTTCCTTCATTTCTTCTAAATATTGCTTATATTTTTCTTGCCGCTTTTTCTCATTTTTGATTCTCTTTTTCTTCTCGTATTTCTTCGTTAAAATTGGCCAAAGCACCATACCAATGATCATACTGAAGGACATAATTAATGTCGGAATGGCATACATCATATTCCCGTCAGAACTTAAAGCTCGTTGAAGAACGAAAATCCCCATCGTTAACGACGCCATACCCATGGTGATAGATGGCCCTAACATTAACATTAACGGTGTTTCTTCTGTATTATTCTTTTGCGGTGGTGGATCAATTTTAATTTCTCTTTTCTCTATGTCCCGCTTAAATCTAGGTGATCGATAAAACAAATTCGGATCTGATTCATCTGTTCTAAAATCATCAAGAGGATCTTCCTCTTCCATGATGGGCTTCTCACTTATAAAAGGTTTCAATGCATGGCGATCTAATAGCACGAGGTCATGCGGGTTGTTTAGTGACAATAATCTGCCATTATATATTATTTTGAGACCCATGATGTAAATAACATCACCAATTTCAAGTTGCGCTTCTGTCACTTTCTTCCCATTTACATAAGTCCCATTCGAACTATTATTATCCTTTATCACTGTATGTCCGTTCACATCATACTCAATCACACAGTGCACACTTGACACTAATTTATTTGAAAAACAAATTTGTGACTCTTTCGATCTACCAATCCTAATCGTTTTTTTCATCACATGGTGTCTCGTATATTCATTTAAACCCGATGTTTGAGGTTCAACGTACAATAGGGCAACCGATCCATCGTCTTGAAAAATAGAGTATGTTTGAAAAGGCTCTATTACTTGACTTATGATGACTTGAGCATGCGTATCCTTTAGAAAAGCATGCTTATTTGACTTTAAAAACCATTGCCCATCTTGTGCTTCAATGGCCATGATATCTTTGTCATCCGTTGAAAGTATGTATTTTCCGGTTATGCGCTCAGGGAGTACAGTAGTAACTGCCTTCCCATTAGCAAAGAGTGTTAATATCATGGCTTTACCTCCCTCTGAATCTATTGTTATATGAAAGCTAATCTATCGTCACACCAATTTTTATAAACATGTACTGTAATGTTTCATCACCTGATACCACATGAAAAATAGGGGTTATTTGTTTTAATTGCTGCTCTTCGATATAGTCAATCAATGCCCTGTACGCAATCTCTGTTTTCGTTTCGAATTCATCAAATAAACATAAAGAGATCATATCCTCAACACTAAAATAGCTATGAAAATACTGCCCATCTAAAAGTGCCATATCATCTTCTTCAATCGGCATAAATAACTCAATTTGCATTATTTCATCTAGTGGAATATTGTTTAAAGAATAAAAGAGTGGTCCCTTTAACGTCCCTTCCTGTTCGACTATTTCAGTGACAAATTCTTCAATGACTGAATCTAAGTCTCTGTAATAAACTTGATACCTTTTTGATACAACATTCTTATAGCGAATGGAATCCATTGGATTAATCATTGGACCCCTCCTCGACGATTGGAGCGAAAACATCTATCATACCGTCACCATAAACATCTAAATATATGTTATAAAACGGTTCACTAATTTTTACCGTATATGCATCTGCACACTCACGAAGAATGTCATACGTTTCTTCAATATCTTCCTCTAAATCAGCATGTCTAACAATTAGTACATCTGGAAACTCAAACAACTCTATAAAGCTAAATTGCCCGCTGTCTTTCATTTCTACTGGTCTATTTACTGGGACATAAAATATATAGTCTGCTTCGTTCGCTGCTTCATCAATATTTGCGACTTGATAAATGATCGGCCCTGTACTGTATAGCCCATTCTTTATGATTGCATTCCTAAATTCTCTAGCAGCATGAAACCATTCGTTCATATCCGTACGCGCCTTCGCACTTATCACATTGTTAAACACTACTGGCCCACGTTTAATTTTCATCTAAACACCCCTCGAATTAGTTCCCCATATAAAAACTAAATTGTTTTTAGTTTCCTTGCAGCAAATAAACAAACCCTAAAAATGATGAGCAATAATAAAGAGAGTATACTTGCCATGAATAGATACACACTCATGCTCTCTATGACATTTTCAACTTCAAATACTCCTCTCATTGCATTGCGTATATAAAGTCCACAGAACACTATGAAAATAAGTAGCGTTAGTTGCAACCAGACGATAACGACAGCTAAAAATGGGGCTTTTTCTCCACTCACTAAACTTGCCCTGCTCCTGAACACTGTCAAAGGCCTAAAAAACCAATACGATAAAGGATACTGATTGACTTGCAATTGTTTTTTTCTATTTGCATTCGGTTTTATCGACTTCTTATTATCGACTTTCTCTTCAGGTACAATGAAAGAAGGAAAACGAAATTTGCAGTAAGCAATAAGTAGAAACTCTGGCCAAGCCATTGCAATGCCATATTGAATCACAACGGTTACTACGATAAAAAATAGTAGTTCAGTCAATTCACCGAAGCTCGTTTCGAAACTAGCTCTTGCAACGAGACCTCCTATCATTGATGCTGCGAAAATAATAGGCAAGCTGACGTACCCTTTTGATTGTTGAAAATTGTAAAGACCTTTCCCGCCATGCCTGAAGTGCCCTTGTTTTACCCTTTTAATCGATCGAGCAATAGAAAATAGTAAAAAAACAATTCCACCTAAAATAATCAATAACATGCCATAATCTATCAAAATAGGCAAACCTCTATCTTCTCGAATCAAAAAGATAAATTGATAAAAATCTATTGATAACTTTAGTGAAAATAGACAAACAAAAATCATTTGGATCCTTTGAAACCGATAAAACGTTTTAGGAAACGAAAAAAATACGGTCACTAGGAACTGAATACATAATAGTAAATAATTTATCGTAACGATATTTTCCCAATGTGGTGCTTGAATATAAATACTGTAGCTTGTAGCAAACGATGTCACAGCTGTAACTACTGCACTGGCTCCTAGTACTCCCCAAAAGAATATAAAGATGCGTGCAGGGTGAATACGATCATATGCAACATCTTCTAGTAGAAAGAAGTCCTCTTTTTTATAAGCACTCAACATATTTTTTCACACCTACCAAAATATCTTATTAAACTCTTTTTTAATGTTATTTACTGCGGTAGAAGTAGTGTTTTTAATACTTTCTCCCGCTCCACCTATCCAATCTGCTGCTGAATCAACCGCTTTATTAGCTATACTTTTCGTTCTGTCCACAATACTTCGCTTCGGATCGCCAAATCCTATATTTAAACCTGCATTCACTACTAAGCCTGCTCCAGCCCCTACAACTGTACCTACAGGAGGTAAAAAGAATGATCCTGCCGCTGCTCCAATGGCCGCTGCTCCTGCTGCACTACCAATATCAACTGCTGTATCTACGACAAATTCTTTAGAAGCGATCCCGTGCTCACTTGCATTCTGGTACACTGTAAAGCCTGTTCCAAAGATTCCGAGAGCTTTACCACCTTTTGACAATGTCGTAGAGTTTTTCCAATTCAGTGCATCATCCCATACTTTTAATTGGCCCTTTAACGTATCGAAGCCTGTTTTTGTAGCAACACTCCATTTATTTTCACCGAGATTATTAATACTTCGGCTAAGTGCATCAAAATCTGTATTTCTAAATTTGTTACTATTTGACTTATAATAGCCATGCTGTTTATCATACAGTAGCACGCCATTTTTAGAATCTATCTTCCTCCAAAAGCCGTTCCCCCACTTAGCTGTTCCTCCTAAAGCACCTGGTAACATTGCACGTGTATGGCCGTTTCGCTTTCCTACTAACTTTAAATGTACTTGCCCATTAACCCTATGCATGAAAAAATTCATGCCATTTTTTGATCTTAGGAATAAATCTGAGTTTAAAAAAGGACGAACATATTTACTCATCGTATGAGTTGCTGTTAAGGCCCCTATAAGTGAAATACTTCTCTTTTCCACTTCCTTAAACTCTCTATTTGCAGAATCATCCGCCCGACAATATGCTTGCATAGAGTTCCCAACAAATTTTTCTAGCATTTTCATTTTCGATTCGAGCTTAGCTAGGTCTTGGCTTACACTATTCAATCTTCCACGAATATTACGCCTAGCTGCTATACGGTTATCCAAGCTATATTGCAGGGAAGATAAGCCACTTTTCATATCAGATATTTGGTTCACTACATTTGACAAACTAGGAATTGTACTGTTAACGAGTCCTACTCTAATTTGAATTGCTGACATTTTGCTTTTTCCTCCTTACCTCGCTAATCTTGCCCGTTCAGCAGCTGCTCTTTCTGCAGCAGCTCTCTCTGCAGCAGCCCTTTCTGCGGCACGTTTCGCTTCTTCCTCTTCTCTTTTAATTTCATAAGCTGTCGTAACAATATCAGAGCTAATGGCTTGTAATCGGTTGTTCACACTATTCATTTCTCCTCTTAAGTCATCAATAGCATAGTTGATAAATGACATTTCACGAGCATTCCAACCATTATTCAAACTACCTCTGACACCAGATAAACTACTTCTTATTGCTTTCATTGTTGAAGCATAGTCTCTCACTCGATTGGCTTGGGAGTTTGCCAAACTTACGTTAATACTCATTTTTATCACCATCTTCTATTTTTTTCTTAAAGCAATTCATTTACTTTAGTATTGTTATTGCTAAAGTAGAAATAGCGATACTAAAATAAATGGGGATGAACCTTGAGAGGGGAATCCCCCTCTCAGATTCATACATCATTTAATCCTCTAGCTCCATCTCTTCTACTTTTTTTGCTTTTTTCCGTCTTACAACAATTACGGAGATTCCAGCTGAAATCATTCCTAGTAGTCCCACGATAGAACCAGCAAATAATGGCGTGTTCTCATAGTATTTAGTCAGGATACTTTTCTCTGCAATTTCAAAAGGTATCGTATAAACTGTTTCATTACCAGCCTCGTCATACGCCTCAACTACGACCTCATATTCATTTATTTCTGAGATGGTTGTTCGTATTACTTCAAAATCATCTTCCATCTCTACCTCACCACTAAACAACTCGCCATTAATGGTGATAGATTGAATTTTGTCCTCTGGATTCTCTAATCGAATGCTCAAGTCAATTGGATCGTAATAGATCTCATTACTCGTCACCCCTTCATAAACGACAACTGGTGGGGTCATATCAATAACAAACTCCACGGATAGTTGAGTGATGTTACCAGCACTATCACGTAATTCAAAGAAAAGTACGTGTAGCCCCTCTTCCTCAATAGGATCACCTAAGTTGTATGGCCGTCCATTTAACGTAATAGAGAGAATTTCGTAAGGACTTAAGCTATCGATAATAAATTCTGGTATAACATAACTATTAAAATATTGATTTGATAAAGGTTCTGTGAATCGAATGGTTGGTGCTGTTTTATCTATCGTAAATACAATTGTTCGTGAAGAAACATTATCTGCTAAATCTGTTACAACAGCTCTTAAAATGTAATCCATTTCCTCTTCTAATAATGTTCCATTAACAAAAGGTTCGTCATTTAATGTGACAGATGTTCTACTCGTGTCTAAGTTCGTATCCGAATACGTTACCTCTGGAGTAATAGATTTATTAAAGAAGCCTTCTACTACACCAGCAATTTGTAGTGTCGGTTTCGTAGTATCTAAGGTGAAACTAATCTCTAATGTTGTCTCATTCCCTGCCCTATCAGCTGCTTTAACAATATAGTTATAAATCATATCTCTTGATGCTGTTGGTATTCTTCCAGTAACATCTGAACCATTTAACGTGACGGAAACAATTGTGTCCTCTGACTCAGTTAGTGCAAAGATAGGTGTGAATATTTGGTTTATATATTCTCCATTTTCTATTACTCTATTTTCACCACTCATCATAGGCGTAATTTCTGGAGGTGTTTTATCAATCGTAAATGTCACTTCTTCTGTTGTTATATTTCCGGCCTTATCTGTAGCCTCTACTTGCAACACATACGTACCCTCTTGACTAAAATTGTGATTTAGTGATGCAACATTTCCGTTAACAGTAAAGCCTCCTACTTGATAATTGGCACCATTTCTAGTCACGGTCACTCTATTAATATCTAAATTTCTATCCGTTATCCTTACTTGAACAGCACGATCAGTATTATAATAAGCCTCATTGTCCACTCCCGTTATCTCGATTTGTGGATTAGTCTTATCAATAGTGAATGTCACATTTTGAGTTACTGGTCCATTTCCTGCCTTATCAGTAGCGGTAATAGCAATCGTATACAAGCCGTCATCTGCAAAAGTATGACTTAAGCGTGATACCTTTCCACTATTTCTCCATTGACCGATTTGATATGGCTGCCCATCCTTTGTAACTTGAAGTTCTACATTGTTTGTTGCGTAATTTAACTCATCTACAGAAATGGTAACCGTCTTGTTCTCTGCGTTAAATGAGTTATGATCAACACCATCTATTTTCACTACAGGCTTCGTACTATCAATAACGAAAGCAATTGTCTCATGAGTAGCTGTATTTCCAGCTTTGTCAGTTGATTCTAACCGTAAAACATAGTTACCTTCTTGCTTGAAGTGATGACTTAACGTCGCTGTCGTTTTAGAGTTAGATTGCATCGTAAAGTTCCCAATATCGTTATAAGGATTCCCATTTCTAGTCACTCGTAAGTTCGTTTTAGATAAATCAATCGTAGTATCTGTCACGCGAAAGTTAACCGTTCTTGATTGATAATGCATATTATTCTCTACGTTACTTATTTGTAATTGTGGCTTTACTTTATCAATTGTGAAAGTAACTTCCTTAGCTTCCGCCTTATTGCCTGCAGCATCAGTAGCTGTTACTCGGACAGTATACTCGAACTCTTCTTTAAACTCGTATTGTTTTTTCGAACGAGGATCTGTGTTTTCCCACACCATTGTATAGTTGTTTTTGACTTCCTTTGTAACTGGATTCCTTTCAGTTACTTCTACAGTTACGTTGTTATTTTCATAATTTTGTTCAACAACTTCTACAGTTACCTTTTGATTTTTGTTGCTGTATCTTTCGACATCACTAATAGATATTGTTGGCTTTGTATTGTCTAAAGTGAAACGTAACGTTTCTTCCTTTGCCTTATTTCCTGCTTTATCAGTAGCGTTTACTATTATTTTGTATTCGCCATCTTCAAATCGATCATCGAATGGTAACGTAAGTCGAGATACTCTTCCTGTATTATTCCACTCTTCAAAACGATCATCTGTAAAAGTTCTTCCATCTTTCTCTACTTTAATCTCAACATTATTTGTATCAAAATATCGTTCTGTTACCTCGATGGTTACATCGCCTTTTTGAACAAACCCCTTATTATCAATACCTGAAATTGAAATGGTAGGTACTGTTTTATCAATGACAAATTTCACATTCTCTTCGGTTTTTTCGTTGCCTACTCGATCTATAGATATGACCTTCACTTCGTACGTCCCCTCTTCAGTGAACGTATGAGTGTATTCAACCTTTCTGTCTGATTTCTTTTCTTCTTTAAAACGATTGCTGTATTGTTCTCCATCTTTCAATACAATAATGTCTGTATTCTCTAAATCTAGTGTCATATCCTCGACTGTAATCGCGACGTCTTGATCTTTATTATAATGTGCGCCTGATTCTACCCCCGACACATTGATTGTTGGTGATTGTGTATCAACAGTGAATCTTACCGTATCATGCACCGATTCATTCCCAGCTTTATCTGTTGAATGAACATTAATTTCATATATACCATCCCGTGTAAATGTATATTCGTTTTTCGCTTCTGTATCGTTTACGATTTCTAGTTGATCTATTGAAACTTCACTAGTTTCTCCACTCATATTCGTTCTAGTCACTTTTACTTCCGTATTCGATACATCTAAATTCGTATCCTGTGCACGAATAATAACTTTGTTATTTTCGTCAAATGGCTCCTTATACTCTTGCCCATTCTCTACCCCTTCAATCGATAAAGTTGGCGCTATCGTATCATTCACAAATGAAACAACATCTATGCTCGTATTAGTTGCCAAGTCTGTAGACGTAACAATAAACTGATACACGCCATCTTCAGTAAACGTATACTCCCCTTCTAATCTCGTTTCCCCTATCACACTGTATGGAATATTGCTGTTATAATCTACCCAATCATCACCATCCATTACTTTAGCAACGATTGACGTATTCTCTTCATCTAGCGTAAAGTCCTCGACCGAAAAAGTCACAGTCGGTATATGATAATATTCGTTACTTTCTACGCCTGTAATCTCGATGACTGGATTCGTTGTATCAATTGTAAAAGGAATTGCCTCTAGATGAGACTTGTTCCCTGCTTTGTCCGTAGAATCGACATATAGTTCATACACGCCATCATGTTCGTCAGTTTCGGAAAATGAAAATTCATACTGCACAGAGCCGTCTTCTAACCATTCTTTTTGAAAATCCTCTGTACTTAAGTATTCCTCACTATTTTTTTCTAGCTTAATAGAAGCTGGGTTAACTTCTTGAATGTTCTCATCTGATATTTGGACAAGTATGTGTGGTAATTCATTATATACAGCTCCAGCCTCTACACCATCAACAATTACCTCTGGAGTTAACGTATCAACAGTGAGATGAAATGCTTCTAATTCAAACGTATCACCTGGATTAAATGGCCAATCTCTTTCTATTATCGTTGTCTTTAGTACATATTCTCCATCTTCGCTAAAGTCAATCCTAATCGAAGCGCTAGTATTTATCCCTCTATATTCCCTCTCTATTACTTCTTCGATAACTCCGTCCTTACTTATTTCTATTTCAACTTTTTGTATAGATCTTCCATTAGTAGCCGAAAAACGAATACGCTCTTGCTTGGAAAACCCACCATTTTCAATGATTCCATCACTGTCAGTAAAATCCCATTTAACACCTTCTTTATTGATGGAAAATTGGATCGTTTTTTCTGATGCACGATTCCCCAACTTATCTTGTGCATTGATAACAATCCTGTAATCTCCGTCGCTATCAAACTCAGCTTCAAACGTAAGACTTGAATCGCCCTCTACAACAGACCAATATTTCCCTATATACTCATCGTTCTTGAAAACATTTATGTCAACACCGTCGCTCGTTATATTTTTATCTTCAACTAGTAACTCGACATTAAAATAGCTTTCAAAATTTGTTCCATTTAGATTATCTGGATTTATAACCGATACGCTTGGTGCTGTAGTATCGCGCTCAAAGTAAAACGCTCGGCTTATAGCTGGGATATTCCATTCATTATCCTCATTAAACTGTAACAATAGATCTAACTTGCCATCTTCATTTGCAGGTAAAGTAACTTCAACAGAATATACCCCTGTAAACTGCTGAATCGTTTCGTATTGTTCTTCTTGTTCTTCGTGCTCTTCATTTGTATCTTCTTCGTTTTGGTTTTCTTCTTGCTCGTTTTCTTCGCCTTGCTCTTCATTGTTTCCATCGCTGTTTTGTTGATCTTCTTGTTGCTCGTTACCTTCCTGACCTTCTGCTATTTCTTCGTTATTGCTTTCTAATTCATCAGAATCTTCATGCGCGTCGGAGTTCTCCTCACCCACATCGCTATCCGGTTGTTCCGGTTGTTCTGTATCTATTGGATCTTCTGATTGTTCTTGTTCTTCACCGTTTTCTGGATCCTCTGGTTCTTTTGAATCTCCATTATCAGGGTGATCGTCCTCTTCAGGCACTTCAGGAACAATCGGAACCTCGACTTCTATATAATTTGGTTCAATAGAAATTTTCGATTCATCTAGCGGTACACCATTGTACTCAGCTTCTAGCATAAAAGGTAAAACTAATTCATCAAATGATTCTATGTAGTCTTCGCTTAAGTTGATATCAAACGTCAATTCGTTATCAAAGAAATACCATTCCTTATCGAATTGACTTGACATTTCCCAATTATCTTCGTTATATACGATATGTCTCTCTGTGCCATCAAGTGAGAAAACGCTACTACTAATGAATACAGCTGAGAGTATGAGCAACACTGCAGTAATCCATTTTACATACTTGTTTTTCTTATAGTAGTTCATCACTTTTGCTGTCATTTTCAGATCCCTCCTTATGGAATGTTAGGGCACTGAAAAAGGAGACCTCTACCTCTTTCAGTCGCGTCATTAAATGCTTCGGTTAGTATGAATAATCATCACTTCTTTTTCTTTTACAAAAAAGTCTTCTCCCGCTTCTACCGATTTTTGTTCATCACCCTCTAATAATGTTGTTTCCTCTTCCATTAATAACACCGTTTCATCTAACTCTTCTTCTAGCAATTCCGTACTTCCTACATCATCGTATTGAAGAAGCGCTGTTTCAGGCATAGCACTTTGCTTCTCTAACGTTGCTGCAACTTGCTTGTCGCTTCCTTCGTTCTTCTTTAGTTTTAGCTCTTTTGTTATTTTTTTTGTCTTACCCTTTTCCTTTACTCCTTCATTTCTGTTTTTTCTACTTTTTAACGTTCTAGTACCAGTAAGGTCTTGTATTACACGCCAAATCTTAAGTCTAAAGAAAACGGTCAAACTGATTAGAAGAGATATTGTTGCACCTATTAACCCACCATAAAACATTATTTGATATGCCAAACAACAACACCCCTTTACTAATCGATCAAATCTAAATTATTGAGTCTCCTTATTACTCTGTTAAGCCCATCGTCTTCTGCTGCCCCGTGCAACTGACGGGCTACATGAAATATTTCCATCACAGATCCATAATCTCGCTCTTCTTCTCCCTTAGCGCTTTCAATATCAAGTAGCAAGTTCATTAATCGCACATACGGCCCCGTACTATTTGGGAACTCTTCTATTACTAAATGAAATTGTTCAATTGCTTGCGTTTCTTCCCCCATTTGCTGGTATATAACGCCTATTCTCGTTTTTATTTCTTCTTGGTTCGCAACATCTAAATCTATTAAATCGTAATAATATTCAATTGCATGTTCATAATCTTCCTTTGCACTTTCTTGGTCCTCTGAATTTGTTGCTCTACTATGAAAGGCTTGTGCAAGCTTATATGTAAAATCCATTTCATAGCGATATTGCATTTCCTCATTATCCATCCGGTCAATAATTTCTTCTGACTTCGTTATTAGCTCAATAACCTTCGTATTTGCCCCTTGTATTTGCGCTTTATAGGAGCTATATATGTTTGCAAGAGCATGATAGTTATCTATTTTTTCCCTAGTGTTTGGTAGGCCGTCATTATATGCCTCAAATTCTTCTAGGTAATCAGTAAATTCTTCGTAATTAATATTCATTTGACTCATCGTCGTTGCTAACGTCTTATAGTATCTAGCCTGCGGTATTTCTTCTTCATCTACTTGCTGCAAATATTTAAGTGCATTACTATAATCATTTTGAACATCAAAATATGTCATACCTAGCTTGAACAGTACTCTATCATTACGATGTACTTGACCGTATTCATCATTAATATAAGACTCTATTTTTGATATGCCTATATCTGTCTCATTTCGATTAATATATAAATCTAGTAAATTAATATATGCATCAGATCTCCGACTATCCACTGTCGAAATAGCAAGCTCTAAAACTTCAATGGCACGAGCATCATTCCCGTCAATAACATATCTACTCGCGTCATTAATCAATCTCATATAGTCCTGAAACTGCTCTTTCTTTATTTCCGCATAGCCGATGTATGAAGTTGTAGAGAAAATCATTGTCAAGATCAATGGAATTAAGAAATAGGATAATTGCTTTGTTAATTTCTTTTTATAACCTTTTGTTAACTTATTGATGTTTTCTAGATCATAAAACAACTCTTCACAAGTTTGATACCTGTTCTCCGGTTCAGATTGTGTACATTTTAAAATGATGTGTTCCAATCCTTCTGATAAGGCAGGATTCCACGTCCGTATTGGCCTCAATTCAAATGGAGGTTCAGAAAGACTTTTACCTGTAACGAGATGATACAACGTGACTCCAAGACTATAAATGTCCGTTCTCGCATCCGTTTGTTTTCCAGCCTGCTGCTCCGGTGCAGCATAAGCTTTCGTACCTAAGTTAGTCGTATCTGTTGTGCTTTCATTTTTATATTCACGAGCTATCCCAAAATCAATGAGCTTAATATTCCCTTCAGGAGTAAGCATGATGTTGTCTGGCTTCATATCTCTATATATAATTGGGTTCGGCTTTCTACTATGTAAATATCCTAAAACATCGGCTAGCTGCTTCCCCCATTCAATGACATCTTTCTCATTGATTACATTTTCTCTCTTCAGCTTCTCCTTTAATGACTCACCTTCTATGTAATCCATGACGACATAAATGCCATCTTTCGATTCGATAATGTCATAAATTTTGGGTAAGGACCAATGATCGAGTTTCTTTAACATATTTGCTTCTATGACTAAACTATTGAGTAGTAACTCATCATTACTATGCGCCCGTTTTCTTATATCTTTTATGACAATCGATTTATTCAGCCTATTATCCATCGCTAAGTAAACGATACTCATTCCACCGCGCCCAATTTCTTTTAAAACCTCATATCGTTCATCAATAATTGTGCCTATTTCAATCACTAATCTCACCTCCAACAAAACATTCACAACAGCATTTTTTATGTTTTTACTAGCAAAATCGAAATATTGTCTGTCTCCTGCCTCTCCTTTACTAAATGTACGAGTGAGAGTGCTCTATCCTTCATTTGCTCTTCATCAGTGAATTGTTCCGGATTGAGTTCGGAGAATAACTCTTCATCAGATAACCGGTGGTGAAAGCCATCCGAACATAAAATATACATTTCCCCTTTTTCTATCTGTCCTTTATCAATGACTACTTCTAAACCTTTAGTAGCTCCTACACATTGCAGCAACACATTTTTTCTCGGATCATTTTTAGCCTGTTCTACTGTAATATTTCCTCTTTCAATCTCTTTAGCTATTAATGTTTGATCCTTCGTTAGTAGTTTTAATTCCCCGTCAATCACATAAAGACGACTATCTCCGACTTGTACTGTATAAAATTGGTCATCTATCATTAACAGTGCTGTAACCGTTGTTCCTAATCTAATATGGTTATCTTCACCATAACCCATAATCTTTTCATTTAACTGCTGTAATAATGATTGAAGCGTCTCATTTATATACGCTTCACTAAAATCGTCAGATAAAATGATCGAGGGTAACTTCTCGTCAAACCATTGGTTCATACCTTTAATTACTGTTCCACTAGCCAACTCTCCATGTGACAATCCACCCATTCCATCACAAACAACAAAAAGGCCAACCTTACCTTTCGATGAGTTAGCTGTCTTTATTAATAATGCATCTTGATTTGTGTTCTTCACGATTCCCTTGTCCGTATGATAAGCAGTTAAAAAAGGCATCATTTCCCTCCTTTTTAGTACGACCGCGCCATGATTACAATGTTCTTACATTTATTTCTAACTTATATAATAGCCTTTTCACACGCTAAAGGAATTGGTCAAAATTACTATATTTTGTAATAAAAACACTGTGTTTATCTATCTTTTAGGAATAAAGTCTAATATCTTATTTCTCATACACGGTTAAATACTGTAAAAAAATTGGATTAACGAACTGTTTGTTTGTTTTACATATACTGTAAATCCCTTGGTAGTTCTACGTTTTTAGCGCATATAAACAGAAAGTAATAGTCCTTTTATCATACTAGTGTGTTTAAGGGTAACTTTATTACTAAAGAGATTCACTCCGATGAACAAAAATAAGAATATTTTACTAACTTAAGGGGAGGCTCTTACTTTTTTTTAGTAAAAATGTTTGAAAATTTATCCACATTCTAAGCGGTTTGACCTATTTATTCAAACAAAAAAAATAATGACTAGCTTCACAAGTGCAAAGCTAGTCATTAGTCTTTTTCTTAAAAGTGGTGAAGATATTCTTCTGAAGTATGGAGTATTAGTTATAAACCAACAAAGGTACTTTTTGTTTCAAAAGAATTCGAAAGGTTAAGGGGTTTATCACGTCTCGATCTATTCTGTTTGAGCATGCTCATTCTCTTCTATTTCTTCTTTTAATTTTATTATTTGCATCGGGTTTCCACCGACAAATGCTCCTGGTGGCACATCTTTATGTACGAGCGTTCCAGCAGAGACAGTGGCTCCGTCTCCAATGATAACACCTGGGAGAATAGTCGTGTTCGCTCCGACCATGACATTGTCACCGATGTGGACTTCTCCTAAACGATATTCCTTAATTAAATACTCATGAGCCAAGATCGTTGTATTATAGCCTATCACAGAATTTTTCCCGATCTTAATCATTTCTGGAAACATAATATCCATCATAACCATCAATGCTACAGCCGCTTTCTCTCCTACTTCCATTCGAAGAAAAGTACGGTATAGCCAATTTTTCATTCCTAATATAGGGGTGTAACGGGCTATTTGAATAACGATAAAGTTTTTTATAACCTTTAAAAACGGTACTGTTTTATATACTTGCCAAAGAGAATTGGCCTCCTGTACAGGATATCTTTTAGTACGACGCATTGCTTACTCCCCTTTTCGAATGAATGCTTGTTAGCATGGCGATACGATGTTGTATGTTTGTAGTCACATTTTTTACTCCACACCTAAATAATGTAACAACTCAGGCATTGTGTCCAGCATGATGTCTGGCTCATACGTTTGTAGCGATTCTTTCCCTTGTATACTCCATGCTACTCCCGCTGTTTTTGTTCCAGCATTTTTCCCACCTAATATGTCATGCTTACTATCTCCGACCATGAGTGTCTTGCTTCTGTCTGCTTGTAGCGCAGCCATCGCTTTTTCTAGTGGCTCAGGATGGGGCTTATAATTCTCCACTTCATCTAAAGAAACGACGACATCAAAAAACTTGTCCAATTTCATAAGTTCAAGTCCTCTAACCGCCGTACCACGACTCTTCGTCGTTACTATCGCCATCTTATAACCTTTTTCCTCAAGCTTTTCTAGTGTCTCGTAAACTCCTTCATATTCCTTTACAAGTTCGTCATGCTTTGCATGATTATACGTACGATACGTTTTTGTCATTTCCTCCACCTTTGATGGGTCCAGGTTCGTGAAGGTTTCTGAAAGAGGTGGGCCAATAAATGTGATAACATCCTCCCTCGTATATTTGCCAGGATAGTAGTGCTCCATCGTATGGAGAAATGATGCAACGATTAACTCAATTGTGTTGATGAGCGTACCGTCTAAATCGAATAAAATGGTATCAATTGTTTTTAGTTCCTTGTTTATCAAAACTTCCAGCTCCTTATGTAAGTGATGTATCAGTATTTTGTTAATGGGTTTCGTTTGTTTTCGTTTTGGAAAGTTAGTATGGATTGCTTTTTTATGTTGTGTGACATTGCAACTAGTGTTTCCTGATTTAATGGGTTGCTATTTTGTTTTGTACGCTTTTGTCACGTTGTTTTCCTGATGGAATGGGTTGCTATTTCGTTTTGTACGCTTTTGTCACGTTGTTTTCCTGATGGAATGGGTTGCTATTTTATTTTGTGTGCCTTTTGCGCGTTGTTTTTCTGCTCGAATGGGTTGCTATTTTATTTTGTGTGCCTTTTGCGCGTTGTTTTTCTGCTCGAATGGGTTGCTATTTTGTTTTGCGTGCCTTTTGCGCGTTGTTTTTCTGCTCGAATGGGTTGCTATTTTGTTTTGCGTGCCTTTTGCACGTTGTTTTTCTGCTCGAATGGGTTGCTATTTTGTTTTGCGTGCCTTTTGCGCGTTGTTTTTCTGCTCGAATGGGTTGCTATTTTGTTTTGCGTGCCTTTTGCGCGTTGTTTTTCTGCTCGAATGGGTTGCTATTTTGTTTTGCGTGCCTTTTGCGCGTTGTTTTTCTGCTCGAATGGGTTGCTATTTCTTCTCAACTTGATATTCACAACCACATTCATATTATGAAGGTGTGTAATATCTCTGTACTTTCCTTTCTCAAGCAAATTCCTCTCGCGAACAGAAAACTAAACCACTTTCCTTTCCGTTCACTACCATCTTCCTCCTCACCACCGGTACACAAAATCATTTCCCCCGAACGAAGGCATTTCCCCATTGTCATTACAATTTAAGGAATCGCATTTGAATCACCAGTTTCTGCGTCTTTCTCTTCTCTTTTCTCAAGTCGCTTCCATATAATTGCAACAGTAATCGTTAATAGGATTGCCACAATAAGGCGAATTAATAAAAGTGGCCATAACGGAATCCCCAAAGGCGCGAATAATAATGTATCTTCTATAACAGCATGACAAGCCACTAAGAAAATCATCACTAAATACACATCTTTTTTGCTTACACCATCCTCTTTCACCGCTTGAATCATGACGCCTGCGCCATATGCCAAGCCAAAAACGAGGCCAGCTGCTAGCGTAGTCGATGTATTTTCACGGATTCCTAGTACGCGAGTAAACGGTGACATCCAACGTGAGAAGACGTCCAACCATTTTAAATCCTTCATTATTTGGATGAATACCATTATCGGGATGACAATTAGCGCTAATTGCAGTATACCAAGTAACGCACTTTCAACCCCTTGATAAACGATAGGTAAGAAACCGTCGACAGCTTCTCTTTCCCCTGATGGCACGAAGCCGTATTGCGCACGTTCACTACCTCCATGCCAAACGAGGTTGATAAGCCATGCTGAGAACAGTGCAAGCCCGATTCGCACTAATAAAACGATCCAAATTTTCACACCGACCTGCTTTGCAACTGCAGATTCAACAAATAAATTATGAGAGAATGAGAGCATGACAGCTAATATAAAAACTTGCTTTACCGTTAAGTCCATCGTAAGCATTGCGCCGATAGCGGCATATAAGTTCAGTACGTTCCCGAGCACGAGTGGTATCGCCGCTTCCCCTGTTAAGCCTATGTAGCCCATCAGTGGTGATAAAAGCGTAGTCAGCCACCCCATTACCGGAGTGTGCCCTAATATTGTAACGATTAAAGTTATCGGAAATATGATTTTCCCTAATGTCCAAGTCGTTTGGAGTCCGACCATTAACCCCTTTTTTAACGTATTCATGATAGTCCCTCCTCAACAGCCCTACTTAGTCATTATTCGTGAAAAAAAAGGTGACGTCAAGGATTGTAATTTTGACATCACCTTCTTATTTTATTATTTCTTTTTCTTCTTTTTATTTGTTTTTTTCCCTGAGCTGTTTGAGCTTTTCGGTGGGAGTTGATCATCGTCATCTAGGTAACGTTTATCTGCAAGACCTTTTTGACGACGGTAAATGGCTAAAATAATACCACCAATGATTGTGATAATAGAAACAACGACCGCTGTTCGGATTCCGAAGAACAATAAATTATCTGTTCGTATCATTTCAATAACACCGCGGCCTACCGAGTACCAGATTGCGTACGTAATAAACATTTCTCCACGACGCAAGTTTACTCGTCTTAAGTAAAGAAGAAAAGCGACACCTAGTAAGTTCCAAAGCGATTCATACAAAAACGTCGGATGGTAATAGGCACCATTAATATACATTTGGTTAATAATAAATTCAGGTAGCATGAGGTTTTCTAAAAATGCTCGCGATACTTCTCCTCCATACACCTCTTGGTTCATAAAGTTTCCCCAGCGTCCGATCGCTTGCCCAAGTAAAATACTAGGTGCTGCGATATCCGCAATTTTCCAGAAGGAATAACCTCTCTTTTTAGCAAAGATAACGGCTACTACTACTGCACCTATTAAAGCACCGTGAATGGCTAAGCCACCTTCCCAAATCGCAAAAGCTTTTATCGGGTCATGGGCATAATGTTCCCAGCGAAAAATGACATAGTATAATCTTGCACCTACGATAGCGGCTGGAACTGCAAAAATTAATAAATCCGCAAACATATCCTTCGGAAAGCCGCGCTTCTTCGCTTCATGATTAGCAAGTAAGTATGCTAACGCCGCCCCAACCCCGATTAAAAGACCGTACCAGTAAACCGTTAGCGGTCCAAGTTCAAAAGCAACTGGGTTTAATGGCTGTATCGTTGCTAACATTCATTTCACCTCTTTAATTATGTATGTACTCTGTTAAAGATTCATTTCTATATTACATGAGATAACCATTATCGCATAGGAATGTGAATTTGTTATGAAGATCAACGGTTTAAATTAAAAATCGTCTTTGTCTCCTTCTTCAATCACATTTGTTAACTGATCAGAGAATTGTTGTGCTGCGTTAATCCCCATTCGTTTTAACCTAAAATTCATGGCTGCTACTTCAATAATAACTGCAAGGTTACGACCAGGGCGAACTGGTACCGTCATTTTCGGTAAATCAGTGTCAAAAATCTTAATCGTATCTTCGTCTAGTCCTAATCTATCATACTGCTTTTTTTGATCCCATAATTCAAGATGAATGGCTAAACCGATACGCTTGAAGTTACGAACAGATCCTGCTCCAAATAACGTCATCACATTGATAATGCCTAGACCACGAATTTCTAATAGATGTCTAATTAGTTCAGGTGCTCGTCCGACGAGTGCCCCTTCATGCTCTTGGCGTATCTCAACAGAATCATCTGCAACTAATCTATGACCACGCCGCACGAGGTCCAGTGCAGTTTCACTTTTACCAACGCCGCTGGAGCCAGTAATCATCACACCAATACCGTAAATATCAACAAGTACACCATGCATCGCAGTCATTGGTGCTAACTGACTTTCTAAATAGTTCGTTAACTGGGAACTAAGGCGAGTCGTTGTCATTTCTGAACGGAGCACAGGAACCCCCATTTTATTAGCTGCCTCAACGAGCTTCTCTGGCGCCTCCATTCCTCTTGATAAAACGATTCCAGGCGTGTCATATGTACATAATCTTTCTACTCTATCCTCCTGCTCTTCAGGCGTTAGCTGAGAGAAAAACGTCATTTCTGTTTTTCCAAGTAATTGAATTCGCTTCGCTGGATAATACGTAAAAAAACCAGCCATCTCCATACCAGGACGAGATAAATCACTCGTTGTAATTGGTCGAAATGCAACGTCTTCTTCATTGTTAAGTAGTTCCAATTTAAATTCTTTCACTAAATCCTGCACTGTTACTTTTACCATGCTTGAATAACCTCCTTAATGTGAAACCTCTTTGTTGCACTTGAAAAGGAATGTAATGATTAAATAATGATGTTTAGTTTTAGCATTTCCATGCCTTTCAAGGAAAAATAGTGATTTTCCTCTTATGTTTTCCATCATACTATATTTATTTTTTAAATGCGACTAGGGGTATGAAAGGAATGTGTTGATTATAAGAAAAAGTATATTTTTGGCTATTCAAGCAATGTGCGGGGCCGCCAATTCCTTTTACTGTGTGCTAAGATCGTACCACCGCCAAATATATACTTTCATTTCATTTAAAAAAGGCTAAGCCATCATTCGGCCTAACCTTTATCTTTTTGTTACTGGATCCACTAAGAATGAGTGAATCATACTATTCAATAGCCCAAATAGTACCGCTGTAATAATAGCTATACTAAAGCTTTCTATGATAAAGCTATTTCCCATAATAAAGGACGTTAACATTAAACCAATCGCATTAATCACAATCATAAACAAGCCTAACGTTAAAATCGTAATAGGTAACGTAAATAGAATTAGAATTGGTTTTACAGTTATATTGATCAGCGCCAAAATGAAACTTGCCAATATAGCAAAAGCGAATCCAGCTATCTCAATACCATTAAAAAAGTGAGCGATAATGAGAAGTACGATAGCGTTGACCATGAGCTGTATGATCCAGCCCATTATATAACGTCCGTTTCATTTGGGATAATGATCGTCGCAATAAAATAAGCGAGCACAACTGGAAAAATCGCAAATGGGATCATCAGAACTAATGCAATTATTCTTACCATTGTTGGATCAATATTAAAGTAATGTCCGATTCCACCACAAACGCCAGCTATTCTTCGGTCGCTAACAGTTCTATATAAACGCTTCATACGACCACGCTCCTTTCTCGTTTCTATCTCCTACTCTGTCGACGATTAGTGTCAAGTTACCCTTTTAGAGGCAAGGTAATTAATGCTTCACCGTAATCGAACCAGTTGTCGCTTCTACTTCCACGTAAAATGCATTTTCTCCTTCTTTGTTTGCTAAAAATGACATTTTCTTACTAGCGAATTCCTTTTTCTCCTCGATAATGCTTAAGTGATCTAAATCGCAGTGGATTCCGCCAACTGTCGTTTTCAACTCGCCTTCCGTTTTCACTTCTTCTGGTACGATGACGTTAACACTACCTGTCGTTGTTTTAATGTAGGCTCTGCTATTAGTAGGCTCTAACAACGTATAGTGAACCGTACCATTTAACGTTTCTGCATCAAGCTTCCCTTTTACAACATTCAACGACATCGTCCCATTGACTGTTTTCGCATCTGTGTGTTCCATATTAAGCTTACTAATAGAGATTGTACCGTTTACCGTTTCAAAACGAACGTCCTTTGCATCTACTTCATCAAAGTTGATACGGCCATTTACCGTTTGCGCTTCAAATTTTTCACTTTGAACAGTTTCCCCGTCAACTTTTCCGTTAAAAGTATAAAGCTTTACTTTCTCTAAGTTTTCTTTAGGAACATAGATGACAGTATTGATTTTCATTGTCTTCCGATTTGATTCGAAACGAAGTCTTTCGTTGGAAACATCGAAATTTACCTCATCAAGGAAAAACTTACGCGCTTCATCGTTATCATGCACTTTATACACTTTCACATTACACTCTACTCTAATATCCTCTTCCTCCCACGGACGGAATGTAATGCTTCCATTTTCCAAATGAACATCTACGTTCCTTACATTTTCTCCTTTGTGCTGGAATATATGCTGGATTTCAACAGATGATCCAAAGTTAAAGTCTAAGTCAAACTCTTTAATTTTTTGAACCGCTTCTTCTATAAATTCGCTGAAACGATTAGCAAAAGAGCTCTTTTTCGATGTTTTCTCGTAGTAATTGTTTTGTGAGTTTTCCCAATCAACATCCTTGGAAAGTTGCTCTGTCGTTTTTTCTTCTGCAGCAGTTGTACTATTTTCTTTCCCTTCTTTTAACGCATTAAGTAATTGCAGTCCTTCTTCAGCTGTAATTTTCCCATCCTCGATCATTTTTAATATCATTTTACGTTCTTCTTGCATACATCTATTCCTCCTTTAAAATTAAGGTGTTAGTCTTTTCCATTGATGTTATCGTGATATCCACATTGCCTCATGTAATGTGTATTAGTATTTACATTTTTAATTACGACAAAGCATGATGGAAGGTTTCACAATCACTATTTCTTCGTTACTTTAACTTTACCTTTTCTTACATGAAACGAATACAGACGCAAGACCGTTTTAGACTAAGACCGGAGGCTTATTTTTTTGTCATTCTTCTTTATCAGGTAAATTTCCAACTGACATGAAGGCTCTTAGCTCGACCAACCCTATATATATTTCATACCCTCTTTGTACTATAGTTAAAAGGAGGGGACTCAAAAACTAAAGCTTTGAGTCCCCCTCCTCGTATGGTTATCTATTTATTTCATCGTTGCAACCTTTTCTTTTTCCTTTAATAACTCTTCCATTCGTTTACGCTCTCGTTCCAATATTGGCTTTAAATATTCTCCTGTGTAAGAGCCCTTTACTTCTGCAACCTTTTCAGGTGTTCCTTGAGCGACGAGCTGACCACCTTTATCTCCACCTTCAGGTCCTAAATCTATAATGTGATCGACCGTTTTGATAACGTCTAAATTGTGCTCAATTACTAGTACTGTATCGCCATTTTCGACGAGACGCTGCAGCACCTTTAATAATCTTTCAATATCAGCTACATGGAGTCCGGTCGTTGGCTCATCTAAAATATATAGCGTTTTCCCTGTAGAGCGACGATGTAGTTGAGATGCGAGCTTCACTCTTTGTGCTTCTCCACCAGATAGCGTCGTCGCAGGCTGACCTAGCTTCATATAGCCGAGACCAACGTCATACAATGTTTCGATACGCCTTTGTATGCGAGGAATATTCTCAAAAAATTGCAGCGCATCTTCTACGGTCATATCCAAAACATCTGCAATTGTTTTTCCTTTGTATTTTACTTCTAACGTTTCACGATTATAACGTTTACCGTGGCACTCTTCACATGGAACGTATACATCTGGTAAAAAGTGCATTTCTATTTTGATAATCCCGTCACCGCGACACGCTTCACATCTACCACCTTTAACGTTAAAGCTAAATCGACCTTTTTTATAGCCACGAACCTTCGCTTCATTCGTCATCGCATACACGTCACGAATTTGATCAAATACACCTGTGTAAGTAGCAGGATTTGATCGTGGGGTACGCCCTATTGGTGATTGGTCGATATCAACTACCTTTTCTAGTAGTTCAATTCCTTCAATTTTTTTATGATCACCAGGCTTATCCTTCGCAGTTGTTAGCTTTTGGGCAAGAGATTTATATAAAATATCGTTAATTAACGTACTTTTTCCTGATCCAGAAACACCTGTAACTGCCACCATGACACCTAAAGGAATATCTACATTCGTGCCTTTTAAATTGTTTTCTTTTGCTCCTTTTATAGATAATTTGCGCCCGTCTGGTTTGCGGCGCTCTACTGGAAGCGGGATAAATCGTTTACCTGATAAAAATTGTCCCGTTAAAGACCCTTCATTATTACATATCTCTTCCGGTGTCCCTTCAGCAGTAACCATACCACCGTGAACACCTGCACCTGGTCCGATATCAATAAGGTGGTCTGCGGCCAACATTGTATCCTCATCGTGTTCAACGACAATTAACGTATTCCCTAAGTCACGCATTTTCTCCAATGTGTGAATAAGTCTTGTATTATCACGCTGATGTAATCCGATTGACGGTTCGTCCAAAATATATAAGACACCCATGAGCGACGACCCTATTTGTGTTGCTAATCGAATACGTTGGGCCTCTCCACCTGATAATGTCCCAGCCGAACGAGAGAGTGATAAATAATCTAGTCCCACGTTGATTAAAAAACCTAATCTTTCATCTATTTCTCGTAAAATCATTTTGGCAATCGTCATTTCTTTCTCTGATAGCTCGAGGCTGGAGAAAAAATCTTTTGCATCTTTAATCGATAGGTGTGTTATTTCACCAATATGCTTATCACTCACTTTAACAGCAAGCGTTTCTTTGCGAAGACGATTTCCTTTACATGTTGGACAAGGTTTTTGCGCCATGTAGCCTTCCATTTGTTCTCTAATGTAATCAGAACTCGTTTCATGATAACGCCGTTCTATGTTTTGGACGACACCTTCAAAATAGATCTCTTTTTCACGAACATTTCCGAATTCATTTTCATAGCGGAAATATACTTTTTCGTTCCCACTACCGAATAAAATTTTATCCACTTGATGCTTCGGTAGTTGTTCAAGTGGTGCATCCATATCGATACCGAAATGGTCACATACACTCGACAGTAGCTGTGGGTAATATTGTGAGCTTGTTGGCTCCCAAGCTGCTACAGCATGTTCATTCAATGAACGAGCCCAATCGGGAATGACTAAATCGAGATCTACTTCTAGCTTTGAGCCTAGTCCGTCACACGATTGACAAGCACCGAACGGACTATTAAATGAAAACATACGTGGTTCTAACTCGCCAATGGAGAAACCACAGTGAGGGCAAGAGTGCTTTTGACTAAATAAAAGCTCTTCCTCGCCAATCACATCAACAATGACTCTACCATCGGCAAGCGCTAGCGCAGTTTCTAAAGAATCTGCTAGACGAGACTCGATGCCTGCTTTTATGACAATTCTATCAATAACAACTTCAATATTATGCTTCTTATTTTTCTCCAGCTCGATATCCTCAGCAACCTCACGCATCTCACCGTTCACACGAATACGAACAAAGCCTTGCTTTTTCATGTCCTCGAGTACTTTTACGTGTGTTCCTTTACGACCGGATACGATCGGGGCAAGTATTTGCATTTTCGTTCTTTCCGGGTAGTTCATCATGCGATCAACCATATGCTGGATCGTCTGTGACGTAATTTCAACCCCATGTGTCGGACAAATTGGTCTTCCAACACGGGCAAAAAGGAGTCTTAAATAATCATAAATTTCTGTAACTGTCCCTACCGTTGACCTCGGATTTCTACTCGTCGTCTTTTGGTCAATGGAGATCGCTGGAGATAATCCTTCTATCGCATCAACATCTGGCTTGTCCATTTGCCCTAAAAACTGACGTGCATATGCGGACAATGATTCGACGTAACGTCTTTGTCCTTCAGCATAAATCGTATCAAAGGCCAATGATGATTTTCCTGATCCTGATAACCCTGTTAATACTACTAGCTTGTTTCTTGGAATTGTTACATCTATATTTTTTAAGTTATGAGATCTTGCACCCTTTACAACAATATTCTCTAGTGCCATTCATGTCACCCTTCCGCTTTCAATTCAATGATGACATCACGCAGCTCAGCCGCTCTCTCAAAATTGAGGTTTTTCGCTGCATCCTTCATCTCCATTTCCATTCTTTCTATCACTTTTTCACGTTCTTTTTTACTTAGCTTCTGCTTTGGTGCTGCTACTTCTTTTACTTCATAGGCTTCATCAGCCTCTGCAGCGTAAGTAGCTTGGATAAGCTGTGGTACTGCCTTCTGAATCGTCTGTGGCGTAATACCGTGCTTCTCGTTAAATTCCTTCTGGATTTCGCGACGGCGTTTCGTTTCTCCTATTGCAATGTCCATCGACTTCGTTATTTTATCGGCATACATAATCACGTGCCCATTTGCATTACGCGCCGCTCGACCCATCGTTTGGATAAGCGATCGCTCTGCACGTAAAAAGCCTTCCTTATCTGCATCTAATATAGCAACAAGAGACACCTCTGGAATGTCGAGTCCTTCTCTTAATAAGTTAATACCAACGAGCACATCAAAGTGCCCTAATCTTAACTCTCTTATTATTTGAATTCTTTCTAATGTCTTAATATCTGAGTGCAGATAACGAACGGAAATGCCAACTTCCTTTAAGTAGTCCGTTAAGTCTTCAGACATTTTTTTCGTTAAGGTTGTCACTAATACACGTTCGTTTCGTTCTTTTCTTAAGCGAATTTCCTCTATTAAATCATCTATTTGCCCTTCAATTGGCCGTACATCAACCGTAGGATCAAGTAAACCAGTAGGACGTATAATTTGCTCTACCATTTTTGGACATATATCAAGCTCATACGGCCCAGGTGTCGCCGAAACGAATATAGTTTGATGAATGTGCTTTTCAAATTCCTCAAACTTTAATGGGCGGTTATCCTTTGCTGATGGGAGACGGAATCCATGATCAACAAGTACTCCCTTTCTCGCTTGGTCACCATTATACATACCACGGACTTGTGGTAATGTAACGTGGGATTCATCGACAACAATTAAGAAATCCTCAGGAAAGTAATCGAGCAACGTGTACGGTGTTGCACCAGCTTCACGGAATGTTAAATGCCTTGAGTAGTTCTCAATTCCAGAGCAGTACCCCATTTCTTGCATCATTTCTAAGTCGTAGCGCGTCCGCTGTTCGAGACGCTGTGCTTCTAATAGCTTTCCTTTTTCATTCATTTCCTTTAACGTTTCTTCAAGCTCTTGTTCGATTCTTACCATTGCTTTTTTTAACTTCTCTTCTCTCGTAACGAAGTGAGAAGCTGGAAAAATAGCTGCGTGGTTTCTTTCCCCTAATATTTCACCAGTAAGTGCGTCAACTTCCGTGATTCTATCAATTTCATCCCCAAAAAACTCAATTCGTAAACAATGCTCGTCTCTTGATGCTGGGAATATTTCTACAACATCGCCTCGAACACGAAATGTCCCCCTCGTGAAATTAATATCATTTCTTTCATATTGTATATCTACTAAATTACGTAATAGTTGATTGCGTTCTTTTTCCATTCCAACTCTTAAAGAAACGACAAGCTCACTATATTCCGTAGGTGACCCTAAACCATATATACAAGATACACTCGCGACGATAATCACGTCTTTTCTTTCAAATAATGAACTTGTAGCAGAGTGTCTTAGTTTATCTATCTCATCGTTTATACTTGCGTCTTTTTCAATATACGTGTCTGAATGTGGGATATATGCTTCTGGCTGGTAGTAGTCGTAGTAGCTAACGAAGTATTCAACGGCATTGTTTGGGAAAAATTCTTTAAACTCACTATATAGCTGTCCAGCTAACGTTTTATTGTGGGCAATAACTAAGGTCGGTTTTTTAACTTCCTTTATGACATTTGAAATCGTGAATGTTTTACCTGTACCTGTTGCCCCAAGTAACGTTTGAAACTTTTTTCCCTCATTTATGCCTTCCACAAGCTCCTTTATTGCCTGCGGTTGATCTCCTTGTGGCTCATACTTTGACACGAGTTCGAATCCAGTTGTCATTTCTTCTGACATCGGAACTTCCTCCTTGAAGTTGTAATTTTTTATAGAAGACGTATCATTACATACATTGTGAACTATTCTTAATCATCACTAAAATAAGCGTAAAATGCAACGATGAAGCATTAGGAAAAATAAGCTAAATTTTCTTATTTTGACCTATCTATATCATTCTTTACAATTCTTGTAACATTATAACATATAAAAAAACAAATACGAACATATATTCTCTGTTTTTTTAAGAAAACTAAATCGGTCTTGGTGAAGCTCGCTTATTAGTTTTTTTAAGATGCGGTGAAGAAATGATGCCACATGTCTTTAATGTAGTACCGCTCTTCTCGCTACTACGCGTGGCATCAATGCCACCGCAAATTTCTTCTCTTTGTACATAAAAAGATGAAGTGAACATTTATCCACTTCACCTTACTATTATTTTTTAAAGTTTTTTCCCCACTTTTTCTTTTCCTTTGAAGCTGTTCGAAACTCTTCGTAAAAGGCGGAAAGTCCTGCCGCTTGTCCATAAGGGAGTACATCGTTATCTTCTTTGTTTAGTTTTTCTTCGTCGTTTGACTTAACTTCTTGTTCATCTTCTTCAGTAGTTTCTTCGCTGTTATGGGCGTCTTCTTCTGCGCTTCCTTCTATTGCTTGAGTCGCTTCATTCCGATCATTTGGATCTTCTATTGTATTAGATTCCTCTATGATTTCATCGCTCGTTGCCGCAGCTTCACCAGCATAATCATGATCTTCTTCAATTGTTACAGTAGTGTCTTCTATATCGCTCTCAACATCCACGTTATTTTCCATTTCATGTCCTTCACGTTCAAGGTCATTCGTCACGGTTGCTTCATCTTGTTCAGCATCTTCATATGCTTGTACTGCACTTTTCTCAATCACATCTTCTTGGCTGTTTTCTTCTAGCACGTCAGGATGTGCTTGTATAGTTGAAGCGGACGCTTCCTCAGATGCAGACGTGTCATATTCGAAGATATCTTCATCATCATTGACTTGTTGCTTTAAATTTTTCCCACCATTGCGGTCATGGTGTATCACGACAGATGAACGAAGGGCACGCCTCGAAAGGTTTACCATTTCTCCATCAGGAATAAATAATAGGCCTATATGATGGTGATCCCCCTCATATAAAGACGATTGAGCAAATCGAAGCTCCCCTGATCGGTCAACGACTTGTATTTTACAAAAGGCTGAATTTTCCTGAAGCGCTTCATATAAATCTCTTTGAGAATATACTTCCCAGCCATTTACCTTTAAGATTACTTCGCCTACTTCGATTCCCATTTTTTCAGCTGTTGAATGTGGTAAAACTCCGAGTACTGTTAGACCCTTTTCCCGAGAAGTAAAAAGACCTGTTCGGTGTTTGTCACGTGTATGGTGCATGATATAGATGATTTCCCTACCTAAGATACCAACAATAGCAACTGCATACACGAATAGCGGAATAAAGGTTGCTACTCCTGCAAGAGCAAGTAAAAGAATACTTAAGAGGATTAATCTCTTCCCAACATG
This sequence comes from Evansella cellulosilytica DSM 2522, assembly GCF_000177235.2. Classification (NCBI taxonomy): domain Bacteria; kingdom Bacillati; phylum Bacillota; class Bacilli; order Caryophanales; family Bacillaceae; genus Evansella; species Evansella cellulosilytica. Next base: position 3,833,955 of record NC_014829.1, read on the forward strand.
TTTGACTGCATCCTTTGAATAGCTAGATTGAACGGACATTTGAAAACCTAATATAAATGGTAGAAACATTAATCCTTGCCCCGTTGTACTAATAGAATCAAACAATGGCCACCAGCCTTCAAACGCTAGGTTCCCTACTGGAAAAAGAAATAAGATTGGAACTGGCCATAACCTTTTCGCCTCGTGGTTCCCTATCGTTTTTCCGCGTTTACTTAAAGTAAGCCTTGCATATGTTTTCTTCCATCCGTGTACAAAAATTAGCAGTGATTCTGCTAAAAACAGTACAGCAATAAACCATGCAAATCCGACCATATCCATTGCTTTAATTTCAGAGAGCCAATCATTTAGTAATGAAATGCCTGTCCCACCTTCTGGCAAGAAAAAGGAGATGAGTAAAGCAATACTAGCAACAAACGTCATACTTAAATACTTAAAACTTCTGAATGGCAATACAATAATCCATAGTGAGAGAAGTAATACCATCATGCCAATTGGTATTTCTAGTCCTACTATTGGAAAAATAATAGATAGTATAAGTCCAAAGCTTAAACCAATAGCAATGGGGAAAAATAATTCATGGACGACATCGTATATTCTCGTATGAAAGTTTTTTCTTTCACGCTTCACCCTTGAATAACCGAACCATAGAGCCAATAATACAAATAAGTATGGAAGCGGGTGTAGCCACATTCGTCCAAAAGCTTTTAATAACTCTATCCCAATGACATCCAAAAAAAATCCCCCTTTATCTATCGTTGTGTTTTGTTCTATATAGTGATCTGAAATGTTTCCTATATAATCATTGTAAATCAATTATACAAAAAGAAAAGAACTTTTTCTTCCTTATTATATACTTTTGCTTTGAATATGACCTAATCGTGACATCATTATAGTAGTAATTGCTATGTAAAAAATAGCGTTTTTAGTAGCGATCAATAGCTACATTCATAGCACGTCAATTATGAAAGAGCAATTGCCCTGACTCATCGAGGATATTGATGCTTTCGTTTTGAAGGTGAGAGTTTTGAACCCGGGTTACCTCGAACCCGGGTTCATTTCCCTCACCTTCAGGCTCGCTCTTTCTCTTGTTTTCTCTCGGTTTGAAGGTGAGAGTTTTGAACCCGGGTTACCTTGAACCCGGGTTCGTTTCCCTCACCTTCAGGCTCGCTTATTCTCTTGTTTTCTCTCGTTTTGAAGGTGAGAACTTTGAACCCGGGTTGCCTTGAACCCGGGTTCATTTCTCTCACCTTCAATATACATACAAAAAAAAGAGACTCCTTAGGCATTAAGCAACCTAGTGAGTCTCCCTATCCTTATTGTGTTAAAATTTCTACTGCTTTTTTAAATTGGTTGTCGTGTTCTCTGCTTTGAATGGCATTTATGACTTCCTGCTGCAATTGGTCTGCAGTTTCACTATCGATAACCCCTGTCACTTCTATACCCATATCAGCTTGGAATTGTCGGACTGCTTCTTCCATTTCTTTACTAAAGTATCCGTCAGAACGTTGTGGGTCATATCCTAATCCTTTTAGAATCACTTGTGCAGTAGCAATGTGACTATTATTCATGTCTAACTGTAAATCTTCGTCTGTGTTAATCGGTGACACATAGAAAAACTCAGGCTGTTCCACTTCGATTGTCGGCGCTACACCTTCTTCATTAATGAAGTTTCCAGCGGAAGTTAACCATTTAAATAAAGTCAATTTAATTTCACTTCCATCGCCTACATCTAACGTTTGTTGAACAGTACCTTTACCGAAGGTTGTTTGCCCAACTAATTCATAGTTACCAGCCTCATTTAGTGCAGCTGCTAAAATCTCTGATGCAGAAGCGCTTCCCTCGTTAATTAAACCCACAATTGGGTATGGCTTCGTCTCATCTAAGCTAGAAAGACGGCGACCTTTTTCCCCAGCACGATCTTCGATTTGAAGCACTGGTTCACCACCAGGAATAACCATACTACCAATTGACTCGACCACTTGTAAAAGTCCCCCTGGATTGTCACGAACGTCAATGATTAAACCATCTATTCCTTGTGATTCTAAATTACTTAGCTCTTCACCGAAACGGACAGCCGTGTTTTGAGAGAAAGACGTGATCTCGATGACACCAATCGTTTGACCATTTTCCTCAATTATATCACTATATACTGTCTCAATAGGAATAGTATCACGAATGATATCTACATCAAATGGCTCAGAAACACCAGGTCTTTCTATCGTTAATGTAACAGTTGTCCCTTTTTCACCGCGTATTTTTAGAACAGCATCATACAATGCAAGACCTTCGACACTTTCACCATCGACCTTTAAGATTTGGTCATTCGTACGCAAGCCAGCCCTCTCTGCAGGAGAGTCACGAAATGGGACCATAATAGTAACTCGGCCATCACTCATACTTACTTCTGCTCCAATGCCTTCAAAAGAGGAGTCTAACGATTCCATAAACTCTTGCGCTGTTTCTTGATCCATATAGACTGAATACGGATCACCTAGCGAATCGAGCATCCCGGAGATAGCACCCTCCAACAAATCATTTCCCTCTACTTCTTCATAATAACTATTTAAAATAATATCAAAGGCTTTACTGAATTTCTCTATATATTCTAGTTCTTTTAGTCCATCTTCTAACTCACCATTTACGGCAACCGCCTCTTCATCCATACTATCAACTGACTCAGACGACCTTACCTCTGCTATTTGCATGCCCGCAAACGTAATCCCTGAACCTAGAACTAAAGATAGTCCGATCATTACTGCTATTAGTGATTTTTTGACTTCCATTGTCCCACCTCATTTAAGCCTCTTATCGTATTTTTATTCATCGTTACTCATGTTCGAATTTTATTTAATTTGTATTAATCATAACAAACATTCGGTCATAAATGAATTGTGACCTCTTTCCTTTTAAAAAAGCATGGCTTATTATATGTGTTTCTAATAAGATTATGTGCTCGTGCTATTTAATTGTCTAGGTGAAAATAAATAGGTCACCTAAAAAATATCCTTTTAGATGACCTACTTTATCATATTTCTTTCAATAAAACCTTATTAAAATTCTTCCATCATTTTAGTTAATATAATTCATAGGGTTTCTTGAGTTAGATTTCGCTGCATTCCAACCACCCTCGTGAACTTCGAAGTGTAAATGTGGCCCAGTCGACTCACCTGTATTACCCATTATCCCAATTTGTTGCCCTCTGCTCACTCGTTGCCCATTTGAAATGGAAAAGCTCGCTAAATGAGCATAAAGGGTAGTAACAGTTCTGCCTTCGATTACATGCGTAATGAGAATTGTATTACCATAACCATTCATCCAGCCTGCATAAGTAACAGTACCTGCTTCAGCTGCTACAATAGGAACATTCGAACGACCACCTTGTCCAATATCAATTCCATGATGCATTCTTCCCCAACGGTGCCCGTATCCTGAAGTTATTGTTCCAGTAGCTGGTCTCATTAATGTAGATGAGCTATTGTCAGGTGGTGGTGAAGCGTTATTATTAGTATTTGAATTATTATCTTGTGATGGAGGCGGACTACTAGGTTGTTCTTGTTCCTGCTGTTGTTGACGCTCCAACTCTAATTGCCTTTGTCGTTCTTCCTCTTCTTTTCGCTTACGTTCTTCTTCCTCTTGTCTTTTACGTTCTTCTTCTAATCTTCTTTGCTCTTCTTCCCAGCGCTCAAGCTCTTGCTTCGCTGCTTCCTCTTGAGCTAATAATATCGCTTGTTCTTCTTCGAGAGAAACCATTTGATCCTCTAGGCTAATCTCTTCTTCTCTTAACCAATCTAATATTTCATCTTTTTCAGCTAATTGGCCTTTTAATTCGGCTTTTAAACTTTCTAATTGTGACATTTGATCTTCTAAATTCATTAACTCATTTTCTAAATCGAGTTTTGCTGCTTCAACAGCCTCTTTGTCAGCTACGTGCTGTTCTAATATATTTCGATCCTGTTGTGCGATTGTATTTAAAGCCGTTACACGCTCAATTAAGTCACCGAAGCTCTGTGCACCCAGGATAACTTGTATGTAACTCAAGGATCCACCGCTTTGGTACATAGACCTTGCTCGGTCTTTAAGTATTTCGTCTCTTTGTGCAATTCTTTCCTCTAAAATTTCTATTTCCTCAACTAAATCTGTTATTCTATCATTTGTTTCATCAATTTCTTCTTGCTTAGAATCAATAGCACTGTTCGTAATTGCCATTTCTTCATCTAATTTTCTAATATCCGCTGCAGCTTGGTCAATCTCAGCTTGAACTTGTTTTAGTTCTTCTTCTGCCTCTTCAGCTTCCCTTTCAATATCACTTTGTTGTTCTTGGTACGAATTAATTTCATCACGAAGTTCATTTCCAGTATTCGCCTCTGCAGTTGTAAGTAGATTCGTCCCTAAAAATGTTGAAAAAGTAAGTAGTATAGCTAGTGATACATATAGTAGCCTTCGATCCATCAATTTACCCTCCTTCTGCATTTTTTCTTGTTTTATTTCCACGGAAATAGTCATTATTAGACAGAAATTGTTATTTATATAGAACATTGTCAAAAGATACAGTCAAATCTTTTAGGGCAATAGCTTGGCTGCGTGCGTCAAACGGAGAATAGTCTCCGCTTGACTTTAAGTGATACGCAGCACTCGCTCATTGCTTCTAACAATGTCAAAAGGTACAATACGACCTTTTGACATCGTTCTTATATTCTTAAGAATTTTCTTACGCTCATCATACTTCCCCAAATACCAACAAACGCGCCGATTGCGGTAAGTAGTAAGGCCATTTGAGACAGTAAAGGATTTGGTGCTAAAAAGCTAAAGAAGTCTAATCCTGTTTGTTGACCCATGCTAGAATAAAAGTTTGAATATCCGTAGCTTAAGATTGCTATAGGAATAACTGCACCTAAAGTACCTAACAATAATCCTTCTACAAAGAATGGCCATCTAATAAAGCCGTTTGTAGCACCTACTAGTTTCATAATTTGAATTTCTCGTTTTCTAGCAATAATAGTTAATTTAATCGTGTTCGCAATTAAAAACATCGCCGTAAACATTAATGCAATAATAATCGCAAAACCAACCATACGAACAAAATCAGTAGCACTAAATAGCTGTTCAAAAATATCTTTACCGTATTCGACATTCTCTACATGTGATAAATCTTCAATATCACTTGCAATAACATCTGTTTCTTCTGGATTCTCAGCTTGTACAACAAATTTGTCATTGAGCGGGTTTTCATCACGAAGCATTTCGTAAAGCCCACCCTGCTCTCCTAAGCTATCAATCAAGGCGTCTAGCCCTTCATCTTTAGAAACAAATGTGACTGATTCGACACCATCTATTCCTTCGAGCTCATCTAGCAGTTCATCATGATCATCTTCACTTGCCGTTAAATCGATAAATACTTGTACTTCTACATCGCCTTCAAGCGCACTAGCAAAATGGTTAACATTCATAATAACTAATAAAAATGCACCTACAACGAGAAGCATGACGGTAACAGCACTTACCGATGCAAACGTCATCCATCCGTTACGAACGAGGTTTTTACAGCCTTCTTTTAAATGCCTCAAAAGGGTTCTACTTTTCATAGCCGTATTCCCCCTTCATTTCGTCTCTAGCGATTCGTCCGCCTTCTATTGCGATCACTCGTTTACGAATTGTGTTTACAATTTCTTTATTATGGGTAGCCATAACTATAGTAGTACCACGGTTATTGATATCCTCTAAAATATCCATAATTTCCCAAGAAGTTTCTGGGTCAAGGTTTCCTGTGGGCTCGTCCGCAATTAAAACAGACGGACTATTAACGATAGCACGAGCGATCGCAACACGTTGTTGCTCTCCACCTGATAATTCGTCTGGATAGAATCGTGCTTTATTTTTTAAGTGGACAATTTCTAATACATTCATGACGCGTCTACGAATATTACTTTTGCTTTCCTCAATAACTTCCATAGCGAAGGCAACATTTTCATAAACAGATAAAGACGGGAGTAGTTTGAAGTCCTGAAAAATTACCCCCATATTTCTACGAATATACGGAATCTGTCGTTCTTTTACTTTTGCTAAGTTTTTACCATCAATAATGATGTCTCCACGAGTTGGTTTTTCTTCGCGATACATCATTTTTATAAACGTCGATTTTCCTGCACCACTCGGTCCAACTACATAAACAAACTCGCCTTTGTCTATATTTATATCTATTCCATTGATCGCCATTACGCCGTTCGGATATGTTTTCCAAACTTCATTCATCGTTATCATTCAATCACTTCCTATTTTTGTTTTCCATAAAATGTCGAAAAGTGCGGTATATACTAAAGTAAACGCAGTTGCTGTTCACTCAATTGAACACATCATGACAAAAAAATATGTTTTAATTATGAAGTTTACTCTATATTTCTACAAAACTTTTACTCTTAAACATTATATCATCATAAATTGACGTGTTAAGGGTATTTTTTTTACAATTATATTTCAAAGCTGAAATATATTAACCAAAGCTGATATTTTATGGAAAAATTTATGGTTTTTTATAGTAAAAAAAGAAGTTTATGTGAGAAAGTTACTTTTCAGAATAGGCTATCATTTTTGTTGATGTCGAAATTTGTAATTCTTCCTACTAGTTTCCCAAAGCTAAACTTGCAAAACAGTGTATTTAAACATAAAAAAATGAGGAAGACTCAAATGGTAATTTTTTTACCTATTAAGTCTTCCTCTTCTTTTACTGTTGATCTGCTACCCATGCAGCAACATTCTCTGCTTCTTCCCCAGTAATCACGTTTTTAGGCATAATACCTGGGCCTTCTTCGATTGCAGATAATACCTCTTCCTTTGAAAGCCCGATGATGCCAGGTCCACCAGATCTACCGCCTAAATCTTGACCGTGACAGCCAGAACAACGACCGATATAGACTGCTTCTGCGCTAGAAGCATCATATAATACCTCTTCATCACTCGTATTAGCTATCTCTTCCTCATTTTGCTCTATATCTTCACCAGTTTGGGGCTCGTCCACTTCATCCTCAGTCGTGCCACACGCGGACGTCAATATTATCGTTCCAATTAGCGTCATAAGGAGCTTCTTCATCGTGTTTCATTCTCCTATCTTATCGTTATTTATAGGGAATTTCCTCCTCTTATTATAACGCTTTTATTTATTTTTAAAACCTTTTCCTAACACTTCAGAAGCATTCGTTACGATAACAAATGCGTTTGGATCTATCGTTTTCACAACTTGCTTCAGCTTCGTAACTTCATTTCGACCGACAACACACATAAGGACAGGTCGCTTATCATTTGTATAGCCACCGTACCCATCGAGCTTTGTGACGCCTCTATCTACTTTTGTTAATAAGCCTTGCTTCACTTCTTCTTCATACCCTGAAATGATGATTGCCATTTTGGAATACCCAAAGCCTATTTGTACAAGGTCAATTGTTTTCCCCGTCGTAAATAGTCCAATGAGTGCGTACAGTGCAAATTCAAATCCAAAGATCACTCCTGATGCCGCTACAACCAATCCATCCATAATAAATATACATGCACCTAACGACAAACCTGTATATTTGTTCACTATTTGAGCTGCTAAGTCTGTTCCCCCTGTCGAGGAATTGGAGCGAAATACGATCCCTAATCCTAAACCAACACCAATCCCACCGAAGAGCGCGGCTAATAGTGGATCAGAGGTTGCAGCCTCAAAATCTCTCGTCATAAACACGACAAATGGTAAAAAAATCGTCCCAACGAGCGTTTTAACACCGTACATAATGCTGCCGACTAAGCTTCCGCCTAACAGTAGTACTCCAGCTACAAACAGTGGAATGTTAATAGCCCACTGTGTATAAGCGGGTTCAAATGCAAACAGTGATTGAAAAAGGATAGAAATACCGGAAACCCCACCGGAAGCAATTTGATTAGGCAGTAGAAATATATTAAATGAGATCGCTACAATAGCAGAACCTATGAGTACATGGGCAAATTCCAGTATCGTTCTATGTAACGGTTTGATTGGCTCTAACTCTAATTTTCTTTGCATTTTTTTCATCATCATGATCACCTTACCTTAGGTTACTCAACGTTCACTATTCTATTAAAAATCACACGCTGTTTTTAAAATCCTAAAGTAGTATAACACCATGAAATGAACGTGTAAACGCGATTGTAGTAACGCTTTAACAGGTTAGTGTGCTGAGATGATTCGTGTTATTAAAGCCAATTTATAAACTTCACATTTTTCAAGAAAAAAAGAGTGATCCAAAAGACAAAAACGACTTTTGTATCACCCTCATTAAGAACCAAATTTAGTTTATTTTTGATCGCAAATACGCATCGATAAATGGATCGAGTTCACCGTCCATGACTGACTGAGTGTTTCCTGTTTCGTAGTTTGTACGGTGATCTTTCACCATGTTATAAGGATGGAAGACGTAAGAACGTATTTGGCTTCCCCACCCAATATCAGACTGCTCACCACGGATTTCATCTAGCTCCTGCTGTTGGCGTTCTATTTCTAATTGAAATAGCTTCGCCTTTAGCATCTTCATTGCTTGTTCACGGTTTTTAATTTGTGAACGCTCCGATTGACATGTCACTACCGTATTCGTTGGCAAGTGTGTAATACGAACAGCAGAGTCTGTTGTGTTAATGTGCTGTCCACCTGCTCCACTCGCACGATACGTATCTATTTTCAGCTGATCTGGAGAGATTTCAATTTCGACATTGTCATCAAGCTCTGGCATCACTTCGCATGATACAAATGAAGTATGTCGACGACCAGATGAATCGAATGGAGAAATTCTAACGAGTCGATGGACTCCTTTTTCAGCCTTTAAATAACCGTAGGCGTTGTGGCCAGAAATCATGAGTGTAACACTTTTCACCCCTGCTTCGTCACCTGGTAAGTAGTCTAGAGTTTCCACTTTAAAGCCTTTATCATCGGCCCAGCGTTGGTACATACGTAAGAGCATCGATGCCCAATCTTGTGACTCCGTTCCCCCCGCTCCAGGGTGAAGCTCTAATATTGCATTGTTTTTATCATACGGTTCACTTAACAGCAGTTGAAGCTCAAAATCATTAAACTTTTTCCCTAATTCCTTTATTCCTGCATGTAAATCAGCCGCTAATTCTTCGTCTCCCTCTTCCTTTACTAATTCGTAGGAAACATCTAGATCCTCTTGCTCTGCCTCTAATTCACGGTACGTGTCGACCATTTCCTTTAAAGCATTGTTTTCACTAATAATCTTTTGCGCATTATCTTGATTATCCCAGAAGGACGGATCTGACATGAGCTCCTCCAGCTCTGCGATACGTGTCTCTTTTTCCTCTAAGTCAAAGAGACCCCCTAAAGTCATTTAATCGTTTTGCCATTGCTGCTAATTCTTGTTTAATTTCCACTAATTCCATCTTACAACATCACCTCATAAAAAATTATATTGACACAAACGGAGAAGGCGCTTCGGTGAGCCCCTTCTCTTCTTTGTTATTGTTATTCGATCAACCTCAAAAGGTATAAGGCGACCTTCTTACTCAAGATCAACACCAAAAGGTATAAGGCGACCTTTTGGTGTTGATCTCTTATTTTCCGTGGCAGTTTTTGTATTTTTTGCCGGAACCGCATGGGCATGCGTCGTTACGTCCAACGGTGCTCTCTTTACGGAATGGGGTTTTTCGTTTCTTTTCCTGCTGTGCTTCTGTTGCACTTCTGTGCACTGCTTTTCCTTCTGCAACTTGCTTACGCTCTAGGTTTGTTTGAATTTGTGCGTTCATTACATAACGCGACACATCTTCTTCAATGGAGGCAATCATCTCCTCGAACATTTGGAAGCCTTCAAACTTATATTCGCGAAGTGGGTCGTTTTGACCATATGCACGTAAGTGAATACCTTGTCGTAGCTGCTCCATTTGGTCGATGTGTGCTGTCCATTTAGAATCAACGATACGCAGTAATATCACTTTTTCGAATTCACGCATATGCTCTGACGTAAACTCTTCTTCTCTGCGGTCGTATTCTTCGATGACACGATCCATGATTAACTCGACCATTTCTTCAGGGTCTAGGCCATCTATATCTTTCAATTCAATTTCTTTGTCATTTAGAACTGTTGCGTTGACATAATCTACGATCCCTTGTAAGTTCCAATCTTCCGGCACTTCAGATTCAGGCGTATATAATGACACATTACGCTCGACCATAGATTCAATCATTTTTTCTACAACTTCACGCAAGTTCTCTGATTCTAAAACTTCCATACGTTGCTCATAAATAATGTCACGTTGTTCACGCATAACATCATCGTATTGAAGTAATTGCTTACGCGCATCAAAGTTATTACCCTCTACGCGTTTTTGAGCTTGTTCAACAGCACGAGAAACCATTTTACTTTCAATTGGCTGATCCTCTGTCATACCAAGACGTTCCATCATTTTACTCATATTTTCTGAACCAAAGCGACGCATTAACGTATCCTCTAGTGATAAATAGAAGCGTGATTCCCCTGGATCCCCTTGACGACCTGAACGCCCACGAAGCTGATTATCGATACGTCTACTTTCATGACGCTCCGTTCCTAATACGAATAACCCACCTAGCTCTTTCACGCCTTCGCCTAGCTTGATGTCTGTTCCACGTCCGGCCATATTCGTTGCAATTGTGACCGCTTTTCTTTGCCCTGCATTTTCGATGATTTCCGCTTCACGTTCATGATTCTTCGCATTTAACACGTTATGCGGAATGCGCTTTTTCTTCAGCAATGAAGAAATTAGCTCAGACGTATCTACATTTACAGTACCAACGAGGACAGGCTGCCCTTTTTGATAAAGCTCATCAATTTGCTCAACAATCGCACGGAACTTAGCTTCCATCGTTTTATAGATTAAGTCAGGCTGATCGAGACGAGCAATAGGCTCATTTGTTGGGACAAAGTAAACGTTCATTCCGTAAATATTACGGAATTCCTCTTCCTCTGTTTTCGCCGTACCTGTCATCCCCGCAAGCTTTTCATACATACGGAAATAGTTCTGGAACGTAATTGACGCCATCGTCATACTTTCGCGCTTAATTTCTAACCCTTCCTTCGCCTCAATCGCTTGGTGCAAGCCGTCGCTATAACGACGCCCCTTCATGAGACGACCAGTGAATTGGTCAACAATCGCTACTTCACCATCATCAACAACGTAGTCTTCATCGCGAATCATCACTTTATGTGCCTTTAGCGCTTGATTAATATGATGATTTAATTGCGAGTGCTCAGAATCAAATAAGTTTTCTATTCCAAACGTTCTTTCAGCTTTACTAACACCTTCGTCTGTAATTTGAACGTTCTTCGTTTTTTCGTCATACGTAAAATCTTCGTCTTCCTTCAGCATGCGAACAAAGGAATTTGCAGCTGTATATAGCTGTGTCGATTTTTCAGCAGAACCAGAAATGATAAGCGGCGTACGGGCTTCATCAATTAAAATTGAGTCAACCTCATCGACGATCGCATAATGCAATGGGCGCTGAACCATTTGTTTTTTATAAATGACCATGTTATCTCTTAAGTAGTCAAACCCTAACTCATTGTTTGTAGCATAAGTGACGTCACAATTGTACGCAGCTCTTTTCTCATCCTTTGACATACCAGACAAGTTTAATCCTACGGTAAGGCCAAGGAATGTATATAGCTTGCCCATTTCTTCAGCGTCACGCTTCGCTAAATATTCGTTCACTGTAACAACGTGTACACCCTTTTCCGTAATAGCATTTAAATAAACAGCTAAAGTTGCAACGAGCGTTTTACCTTCCCCTGTTTTCATTTCAGCGATATCACCGTGATGGAGAATAATCCCCCCGATAAGCTGAACTGAATAATGACGTAATCCAAGCGCACGAGTAGCTCCCTCGCGAACAACAGCAAACGCCTCTGGGATCATCGACTCTAGTTTTTCACCATTACGGTAGCGTTCCTTAAATTCTTCTGTTTTTTGGCGCAAACCATCATCACTTAGCTTTTTAATATCATCAGCAAGTGCTTCAATTTGATCGACCGTTTTTTGTAATTTCTTTATGTGCCTTGCATCCGAATCTCCAATGACCTTTTTTAACAAACCTAACATCGGACATTGCTCCCTTTTTATTTATTTCAAGTTATTCTTGTAAAAACGATACTGTCTCTCTAAAACCTATCTTTCATTTTAACAGTTTGCTAAGTCCCTTACAACAATTCGTATATGTATGTGTATTGGATTCAAAAAGATAACTTCCGACAATTTTGTGAAAAGCTTCTTACTCTCAAGACTTGATGATTGACAGCATGAATAGACACTATATACTCATGAAGGGAAAGTATCATAGTTGAAGTTTTGAAATCGCTTTAATATACTTTATTTTATCTATGGCACAAGGTGGTGAAAAAATGATTACAGTTAAAAAAGTATTAAATAATAATGTCATTATCGCAGAGCATTCTCAATATGATGAAATTGTCCTTATCGGTAAAGGGCTAGGGTTTGGGAAAAAAACTGGCGACGAAGTAGCTGGACAAAAGGCAGAAAAATTCTTCGTTCTAAAGGATGCTCAAGAGCAGCAGCAATATATAAATCTTCTTGAATATGTTGACGAGTCTTTTATCGAAATGATGAATGACTTTATTGGGAAAATCGAGGAACGCTTTCAAACAAGCTTAAACGAGCATATTCATGTCGGCTTAACTGATCACCTTTATTTTGCCATTAAACGAATCAAGCAAGGGATGGATGTGAAGAACCCATTTGGTCGTGAAACCGAATTAGCTTATCCAAAGGAATATGCGATGGCAACGGAAATAGTCGAAGCGCTAAACGATAAGCTCAATATGAAAATACCTACAGGTGAAATCGGCTTTATTGCCCTCCACATTCACAGTGCCTTGTCCAATCGAGCATTAAATGAAATTAATAAACATACGATGCTCGTTACAGAATTAGTGAACATGATTGAAGATAACCTTAAAATAACAATAGATAAGCAGGATATGAACTATTTACGATTAGTGAGACACCTTCATCATACGATAGACCGTGTTACATCAGGTAATTATATGGAGGAACAAGATGCGCTTAAAAAGGTATTGCAAGAAGAATATCCGATATGCTACACTTTGTCATGGAAGTTAATGAGAGTGATGCAACAAAAGTTGCAAAAGCCAGTACCAGACGCGGAATCTGTATATTTAACGTTACATATTCAACGTCTTTACAACAAAATATAACACACACATTTTTTACGTGTTACTGGTGAAGCAGGCATGAGTGAAAAAGGTTGTATAGCACTTTAGATTAAGGGAAATCTACCCTTAACGTTAAGTGTTGTATTTCTTTTTCTCTTATGCCTTTTTTTGTTGTTCATTTTTATTAACATATTTTACAAAAATCAAGGAGGTCAATGCACATGTTTAAAAAGCTATTTGGTCAATTGCAGCGTATTGGTAAGTCACTCATGCTACCAGTTGCTATTTTACCTGCTGCAGGTTTACTTCTTGCAATTGGTAATGCAATGAAAAATCCAAATATGACATCATTAATGCCCTTTTTAGAAAACGATTTCTTCGCTTCTTTAGCTACTATGATGGAATCGGCTGGGGGTATCATTTTTGACAACTTGGCGATTATTTTCGCTCTAGGTGTCGCCGTCGGTTTAGCGAACGGAGCTGGGGTAGCAGCATTAGCCGCTATCGTTGGTTTCCTCGTCATGAACGTGACAATGAGTGTGATGGGCGGATTAACTGTTGAAGGAGTTTTAACAGAAGGAAATCCTGCTCATGCGCTCGTCCTCGGTATCCCAACATTACAAACGGGTGTATTCGGGGGGATCATTATCGGTGCGCTCGCTGCATGGGCGTATAACCGATATTACACGATTGAATTACCAGCGTTTTTAGGATTCTTTGCTGGAAAACGTTTCGTACCAATTGTAACAGCATTTACTGCATTTTTCGTCGGTGTGGCAATGTTTTTCGTGTGGCCACCAATTCAAACTGGTTTAAACACTGCATCTGAATTTTTAATGAATGAAGCGATGACGCTTGCCGTCTTTGCATTTGGTTTCATTAAGCGTTTATTAATTCCATTCGGACTTCATCATATTTTCCACGCTCCGTTTTGGTTTGAATTCGGTTCTTACACTACGGCTGCAGGAGATGTAGTCCGTGGAGATATGAACATCTTTTTCGCACAATTACGTGATGGTGCTGAATTAACAGCGGGTCACTTCATGGCTGGGGAATTCCCAATTATGATGTTCGGTCTTCCAGCTGCGGCATTGGCAATGTACCATCAAGCACGTCCAGAAAATAAAAAAATTGTTGGTGGTTTATTAGGTTCAGCTGCCTTAACTTCCTTTTTAACTGGAATTACTGAGCCAATTGAATTCTCATTCTTGTTCTTATCACCGTTACTATTCTTCATTCACGCGGTGTTAGACGGTTTATCATTCGTTATCCTGTATTGGCTAAACATTAACATGGGGTACACATTCTCAGGTGGTGCGATCGACTTCTTCCTATTCGGTGTCGTTCCTGGTCGTGAACCGTGGTGGCTTGTAATTCTCGTTGGTTTAGTGTTTGCTGTAATTTACTATGTGCTATTTACATTCATGATCAAAAAGTTTAATCTCATGACACCAGGCCGTGAGAAAAACGTTGGCATGGTTGATGAAGATCAAAATAACCGTAAAGGCGGCGGCAATACTGAGCTTCCTTACAACATCTTAAAAGCGTTAGGTGGTAAAGAAAACTTAACTCACCTTGATGCTTGTATTACTCGCTTACGTGTATCTGTGTCTGATAACACAAAAGTAGATAAAAATCGTCTGAAGGAGCTTGGCGCATCTGGTGTCATGCAAGTGGACCAAAACTTCCAAGCAATATTTGGTCCTAGATCAGAAACAATTAAGAGTCAAATTGAAGACATTATTAGTGGAAAAACACCGACTCCTGAGGAGGAAATTGAAACACCTTCTAACGAGAACTGCGATGCTCCGATGGAAGGTGACGATAATGCCGAGGCTAATGCGGTAGGTGTTCCTGCAACGCAAGTTTCTATTGCAGTACCAATGGCTGGGGTTATCAAACCAATTTCTGAAGTACCTGATCAAATGTTCGCAGAAAAAATGATGGGTGACGGTTTCGCGGTTGATCCAACAGATTCTAACGGTGCAGTCGTTTCTCCTGTAAGTGGAACAATCGTTAACTTATTCCACACAAAACACGCGATCGGTATCGAAACGGAAGGTGGAACAGAGGTGTTAGTCCATGTCGGAATCGACACTGTCAAGCTTGGCGGAAAAGGCTTTGAAGCTGCAGTAGCGCAAGGAGACAAAGTCGAACAAGGACAAAAGCTTCTTCAAGTAGACCTGGCATCAGTGAAAAACGAAGCGCCTTCTGTCATGACACCTATTGTGTTCACTAACTTAAAAGAAGATGAATATGTCGTCATCGATAGACCTGGACCAACAAAAGCTGGTGAAACAGGCAGAATCCGAATTGCAAAGAAATAAGTGTTAGCTTTTTACCAAGCGAGGAATTGCACCTCGCTTGGTTTTTTTGTGGGTTTTTGCGGTGATGAGGATGAGATTTTCTTTAGGAAGGCGCTAAATTAACTAATAGAAGATATATTTCACAAATGGGTTGTTAGTCTCTAGTCCTTTTTCTTACTTTAAATGGGCTGCTATTTTAGTTTGCTGCCCTTTCTTATGCTGTTCCTTACTTTGAATGGGACGCTATTTTAGTTTGCTGCCCTTTCTTATGCTGTTCCTTACTTTGAATGGGCTGCTATTTTAGTTTGCTGCCCTTTTTTATGCTGTTCCTTACTTTGAATGGGCTGCTATTTTAGTTTGCTGCCCTTTTTTATGCTGTTCCTTACTTTGAATGGGCTGCTATTTTAGTTTGCTCGCCTTTCTATTACTTTCTCCTACTTTGAATGGGACGCTTTTTTGGGTTGCTGGACCTTCTTTGGTTGTTTTCAGTTGTTAAAATAAGGTGCCAATTCTCTCAACTTTACTTTCATTGCCTCTTTCCTTACTCGAAAGGAATACCAGCCGCGCTGGCTTTCCTTTCTTCAACTCTTTCCTCATTAGAAAGGAATGCTAATCTATTTTGCATTTTTCCACTAAAACGAACTCCTACAAAAAACACACTTAATATTCCACAGCCTGTAATTCAATAAGAAAAGACTAAAAACGATCTTGCTGAAGCTCGTTTTTAGTCTTTTCTTAGAAGAGTTGAAGAAATGATGCCACATGTCTTTAAAGTAGTAGTGCTCTTCTCGCTACCATGCGTGGCAGCAATTCCACCGTCAAATTTATACTTTATCATTTAAAAAAACCTCCACTAAAGAAATTAGTGGAGGTTCGCACTTAACTATTTATGTTTTAAGCTTCAGGCTCTATTAAGCCGTATCGGCCGTCTTTACGCTTGTATACTACATTTGTTGAGCCGCTTATTGCGTTTGAGAATACGAAGAAGTTATGACCAAGCATATCCATTTGTAGTACGGCTTCTTCAGCGTCCATCGGCTTTAAGTCGAAGCGCTTCGTACGAACAATTTCGAATTCATCTTCGTCTTCAACGGCAACCTTTACTTCTTCCTGTAAAGGCTCTAACTCATTTTTAAACATATATTTTAGACTATCATCCTGTCGAAACTTTTTATTCACTTTCGTTTTGTGCTTTCTAATTTGACGCTCTAATTTTTCAATAACCAAATCAATCGCTGCATACATGTCAGAGTGCTTTTCCTCTGCCCGTAATAAAAGCTTCACCATCGGGATTGTAATCTCTACCTTTTGGTTGTTGTTTAAAACACTCATCTTTACATTAACATCAGACTTTAGCGGACTCTCAAAGTACTTATCAAGCTTTCCAACCTTTTTCTCAACATAGTCTCTAAGTGCTGGTGTGATTTCAAGGTTTTCGCCACGAATATTGAAATTCATAAGCAAACTCCTCCTTTCGGTTATGTATGTAATATTCTTCATACGTAGTTAATATTCCTGCTAAAACCTTTAAAAAAACATAAAATTTTTGTCGTTTTTTGTTTTAGCTAAAATATTGTCCAAAGCCTTAGAGCGACGCTTACTCTTACATTTATATTATTAACAACTTAGCTTGAGGATAACCGTGTTCACGAAATATACATTTGTTAAATTTTCTATAGGCAACAACAGAATCGAGTTTAAAAGTTCCCTCCATCCCAGTGAGAGCTTTCCACCGGATAACGCACTTAAGTGAAAAAGGAAAAACCGCCCACAGTGATATAAGCGGTTTCTTTCTCTTTTGTACTTATGCTAGTATTCAATTCCCTTTGGAAAGCTATACTCATAATAACAGTTAGTCCCTATTCGGTTTCACTGCATGATGATATGCATCTTCGATCAACCGGGAATGTGAATTACAGCTTAACTACGTTAGAGGCTTGTGGTCCACGAGCACCTTCAACAATTTCAAACTCAACTTCTTGTCCTTCTTCAAGAGTTTTGAAACCTTCTTGCTCAATAGCAGAGAAATGTACGAATACGTCGTCTCCACCTTCGCGCTCGATAAAGCCAAATCCTTTTTCTGCGTTAAACCATTTCACTTTTCCTTGCATGTTCATAACACATTCCCTTCATTCTAAAATCTAGCAGCACAGTGTACCACTACAATTCCACTATAACAAGGGCAAAAAACTTAGTCAAACCATTTTAATCTGATTATTTTGACACCATTTGACACGCTTTGCGAACGCTTTCTAGATGCGTCATCTATTAAACAGAAATTGACAAAAATATTTTAATTTTTTTCAAAAAATATTTGAAACTTCCATTCAATATTGAGCGTCTTATGTCGTCTGAAACAACAGATTTACTGTCCTATTACTATTTTTTCATGAAAAAAGAAGCAGTTGGTTATACTATTAAATGTTTTAAAGAAGAACTAGTTTGTAACGAAAGGAGTCTTTCAATATGTGCGGGTTTGTGGGAATGGTAAGTAATAATTCTGAGTCATTGAATCAGCTTCCTTTAGAGGAAATGATGAATGTCATCGCGCACCGCGGGCCTGATGATGCTGGTACATTTGGTGATCAACATGTTCGACTGGGGTTTCGTAGACTCAGTATTGTAGACATTGAAAAAGGGCATCAACCAATGTGCTACGCCGAGGACCGATACACGATTATTTTTAACGGAGAGATCTATAATGCGCCTGAGCTTCGCGAGCAATTAATAGACGCAGGATTAAGCTTTCAAACGAACTCTGATACGGAAGTTATTCTTGCAGCCTATCATTATTATGGAGATGATTGTGTAAGCAAGCTGCGCGGGATGTTCTCATTTATCATCTGGGATAAAAAAGAGTCGAGGTTGTTTGGGGCGCGTGATCCATTTGGTATTAAACCTTTATTTTATCGTGAGTTGAGAGATGGGACAATCATCTTTGCTTCTGAGAAAAAATCATTATTTTTCCTTAACGAACCGACTTATATTGAAGGAGAAGCTGCCTTTCATTATTTAACATTCCAGTATGCACCTGAACCACACACTGTGACTGCAAACATCATGAAGGTCGAACCTGGACATTCTTTTTCATGGAAGCCATATGAATCCTTAAGAATGTACACCTATTTCACTCCTACGTTTATTGAAAAAGAAAAAAATAGGAAGTGGTTAGCTCCTTTCAAAAGAAATGCACTAAAAATAGAAAAAGATGAGATGACATCATCGATCAAAAATACATTAATAGACTCTGTAAAATGCCATATGCGCTCTGATGTACCTGTTGGTGCGTTCTTATCTGGCGGTATCGATTCATCTGCCATTGTTGCAATTGCTAAACAGTTCCATCCTAATTTGAATACATTTACGGCAGAGTTTGATAGAGATGGCTTTAGTGAAGGAGATGTAGCGGAAGAAACTGCGAAGGCATTGGATGTGAACCATACACGGGTGAAAATTTCAGTTGAAGATGTCATGAAGGAGCTTCCAAAAATTTTGTGGCAAATGGATGAGCCAGTAGCAGACCCTGCTGCGATTCCACTGTATTTTGTCGCTCAGGAAGCGAGTCGTCATGTAACCGTCGTGCTTTCAGGAGAAGGTGCAGATGAACTATTTGGCGGCTACAACATTTACCGTGAACCACAATCATTAAAGATGTTTAAGGCTATTCCAAATCGCCTTAAACCATCACTCAAAAAAATAGCGGAACAACTGCCAGTCGGAATGCGCGGTAGAAGCTTCATCATTCGTGGATGTACACCGCTTGAGGATCGCTTCGTCGGTAATGCTAAAATTTTTACCGATGTAGAAAAAGAAGACATTCTTATCCCTGGCTCTCCCGATTGGAAAACGAGCAATATTGTAAAACAGCTTTATGCAGAAGCAAGAAACGCGAATTACGATGATGTAACAACGATGCAATACGTCGACATTCATACGTGGCTTCGCGGTGATATTTTAGTAAAAGCAGACAAAATGACAATGGCGCATTCGTTAGAGCTCCGTGTACCGTTTTTAGATCCACAAGTTTTTGACGTAGCTTCAAAAATTCCGCTTCGCGGTAAAATACAAGGTACACAAACAAAGCTCTGGCTTCGTGAAGCATTAGCAGACATCGTTCCTAACCATGTCCTTCATCGAAAAAAACTCGGGTTCCCCGTACCAATTCGACACTGGCTGAAGGATGAAATGTACGATTGGGCAAGAAGCTGGATACAAGCAAGCAATACAGACCACTTATTTCACAAGAAAAACTGCTTGCAGCTGTTAGAGGATCATCGACTAGGAAAAATAGATGCCAGTCGTAAAATATGGACGATACTCACTTACATGATCTGGCACCATCAATACATCGAGAAAAAAGGCGAAGATGATTCATCTGTTTATAATATTAGTTGAAGAAGAAAGACGTTAATAACAGCTTCAAGAAGCTGCTATTAACGTCCTTTCTTTAAAGCAGTGGAATTTTCGCCGTATCTCTTAAAGTACTAGTGAGTGTTCTTCTCACTAGTACGCACGGCGAAAAAAAATTCCACTGCCAATTTTATATCTCTGGTCTTTTAAGAAAAACTAACAACGAGCTTCGGCAAGCTCGTTGTTAGTCTTTTCTTAGATGCGGTGAAGAAATGATGCCACATCTCTTAAAAGTAGTAGTGAGTGTTTTTCTCACTTCTACGCGTGGCAACATTTCCACCGCCCATAGTTTTACTTCTTTTTCTATGAAGAGGTTGTATCATAAATGGTAGAAAGTACTGGCAATGGCTTCGTTCGTTGCGCGACTACTATGAGAAAACCACTCATAGTAGTCTTTTAAAAGATTGCAACGACTACGCACATTGCTTTGAGGCACTGAAAAAGGTAAATTTCGACCTTTTTCAGTGCTCACTACTACGCGTGGCAACATTTCCGCCGCCAATAGTTTTAAGAGACTGTTCTATTAATGTAGAAAGTATTGGCAATGGCTACGCTCGTCGCTCGCCTGATAGGAGAAATCCACTCCTATCAGGCTTTTTAACGATTGCGACGGCTACGCACATTGCTTAGGGACACTGAAAAAGTGAAAGAACACCACTTTTTCAGTCCCCTCTTCTCACTAGTACGCACGGCGGGAAAATTCCACTGCCAAGGTTAAGAAGTTACAGCAACCACTTAAAGAGATATTCCTCGCTTTCCCCCGTCATATGTGAACAATATGTGAATTATTGAACAAAACATCAGTTTCCCACTCTGGAAAAGCTTGTATTTTTTTCAACACTGCCTTACTATTTAATTAGCTTATGTAAGCGCCTTCATTTTTTTCTTCTTATACACATACCCTTCTTATTTCATACACTACCTTTTTTCCCAACGAATCATTACATTACTTAAAACCTACCAAAATGAATGGACTTGAGCAATATGCACCTTTGTGCCTCAAATATGTCCCCATTCCTATTTAGTTATAAGAATTTAATACTACACTCTTGTATACTAAATAGCTCACTTATTACACCTCTACTGCCTAGAGGCTATTACATAGTACCCCTGTAATAAGTGATGTTTTTATGCGAACACCTTATAGTAGATGAAAAAAATATTTTAGAGGAGTGAAGTAATGTTAAACCAAGTCATGCTTATAGGACGTATTTCTAAAGATCCAGTAATGAACACAACAAAGGAAGGAACTGCTGTTACACGATTGCATTTAGCTGTGCGACGTAATTACAAAAATGCTGAAGGAAACTATGATACAGACTTCATATCATGTACAGCATGGAAAAAGCTAGCTGAAACGACGAGTGATTACTGCTCTAAAGGGTCACTTGTTTGCGTCACAGGGCGCATTCAAATGCGCAGCTATGATATTGGCGATAATAGACGAATGACCGTATCTGAAATCGTTGCTGAAAACGTGACATTTTTACAGCTCAAGCGTAATCAAACAACGACAAGTCAAGTTAACGCTACAAATGGTGCTAGTTCACAATATGGATCAAATCACATTCAGCAAGTACCTATCCCTACTGGTAACGGCACGAGCAACAACCGTGAAATTCCATTTGACATGGATACACCGCCACAAAGTAATGCCACAGCTCCCCCTTCAACTCATGAGGAGAGTGCTAACAACCATACAATAGAAAGTATAGCTTCCCCTTCTGTGCCACCACCGGATTCACAACAGCTTAATGGACAAGCAACAACTACAAATGATCTACCTTTTTAAACGATTGTTTGTCGGAAGAACAATTCTTTTCGAAAAGGCAACCTATGAAAAATGAGGTGATAGTGTTGACCGAACTAGATTTATTAAAAATTATTTTGCATCGACTAGCGAAAATAGATAGTGAAATGTTAAAAAAGAATCAGCTAGATGGTGTGATAGAGCTATTAATCAATCAAGAGGAAAAAGTGGAATCATTACAAAAATCAATTGAGGATGTAAAATTCAGCGTTGAAATGAAGCATCTCGATAATATAAACGCTGACGAGCTCCTGCTTCGCTCCATTCAGCAAAGAGACGCATCATTGTCCATCGCTCGCGCTCGTTAAGAAGACTGGGCGTTTCATTACCAACTGATAAAAGTGTTCTACTCACAATGATCGACTCCTAAATCGTAAAAAAGGAATGCAATCGTTCGTGGTTGCATTCCTTTTGTTTATTTCGTTGTCTCAGAGACAATCACTTTCATTTCACCAATAATTTCGTAGTTTGCTACAGTGGAAGGAATAATAAAGTGGTCTCCCTTTTTCAACGTATGTGTTCCGCCTTCTGTTACGACAGAACCCGTTCCTTCAATGACACTCATCAGTAAATACGATCTGTTTTCACGCACAACATTCCCGTTAATGTCCCACTTATGGACAGTAAAATAATGCTCTTGAATGAGCCGCTCGATGGCAACACCATCTTCTTTCCAAGACGAACGGTCTAATACTGGATCAACATGAGGAACCATGGAACAAGCAACCGAATCTTTAATGTGAAGATCACGTTCATTCCCATTTGTATCTTTTCGGCCGTAATCGTAGAAACGATAGGTGATATCTGAGCTTTGCTGAATCTCAAGAATCATAATACCTTTTCCGATCGCATGGACAGTTCCACTTGGCACATAAACAAAGTCTCCTTTTTCAACAGGAACAGAACGGAACAATGCCTTCCACTCCTGATCATCGACCATTTGCTGTAGCTCTTCTCGTGTTGAAGCGTTATGTCCGAGTACTAGCTCCGAGCTAGGCTCTTTATCTAAAATGTACCAGCATTCTGTTTTTCCAAAAGCGTAGTTTTCATGCTCCTTCGCGTATGTATCATCTGGGTGCACCTGTACTGACAAATCGTCTTGCGCATCAATAATTTTAACGAGTAGTGGGAATTCATCCCCTTCCTCATTTGCAAACAATTCACGGTGGTCCTCCCACAGTTGACGTAGCGTTAACCCTTTGTATGGCCCGTTTGCAACGACATTCGTTCCATGTGCGTGCCCCGAAATTCCCCAGCACTCTCCTGTTTTATCTGACGGAGTGTCATATCCAAACTGCTTGAGTCGGCTTCCACCCCATATTTTTTCCATTAGAACTGGCTCTAACACGATAATATCGTTCATTTGTATCAACCTTTCTTCACGATTATTTGTACGATAATATAAGTTATTACCCGAAAATATACTTGCTTATCATTATAACACTCTAAATTATAATTAGCATAATAGTTTTTGTTATCATAACAAATATAACATATTTATAATAAAAAAAAGGGTATCCCAAAAGCTATTAAAAGTCTTGGCAATGGCTCCACTCACCGCACGACCACTATAAAAAAACCACTTATAGTGGTCTTTAAGGGATTGCGGCGGCTACGCACATTGCTTAGAGGTTGACTCAAAAGGTAAAAAAACGA
Source organism: Evansella cellulosilytica DSM 2522 (assembly GCF_000177235.2). Lineage (NCBI taxonomy): Bacteria > Bacillati > Bacillota > Bacilli > Caryophanales > Bacillaceae > Evansella > Evansella cellulosilytica. The sequence continues at coordinate 3,857,318 of NC_014829.1, forward strand.
CCTTTTGATCAACCTCTTTCAACATCATTATAGTTTCACATCGATTTTACCGCCTAAATAAGGGTGAGGTGCATCGGCCGTAGCCGGCGCTTGCGTACCTTCTAGCATTTTCGATACAAAGTCTCCATTTTGCTCCGCTGACCCCATCGCCTTTTTCATCATGGCCATAGATGCTTCCTGCTTCACATACGCTTGACTCATCCCCATCGATAGCATTGGAATATTAATACATAACACCTCCTTTTATAATAATTCTGTTAACTTTTCATGGACCGTGTTTCTCCATTGTTGTATACGAGGCTGCATCACCTCATGTACGAAACGGGACTTTTCCTCTGCTGTAGCCATTTCTTCATCTATTTTTATAGCAATATGTACTTCTTTGTGAAAAACGCGAAGTGCCTCCATGCTCGCATCATCGTGTCCAAAAATAGATGCAACCGTCATATTTTCCGTATTATAAGGAAGTAATCCCATCATCATTTGCTGAAGAAGTCGATCGCCGATGTCTTCATTACCTTGCTTATAGCAATCTAGTACAAATGAAAACGATCCCTCTACCTCTTGCAGTAGCTTCAAGTAGTTTTCTAAAAATGTCCGCTGAGCTACCTTGACATGCTGACTCATCATCTCTCACCCGCTAAACTTGGATAATAGTAAAGGGACGTGAATAGTCACATCCCTTTGTTATTATCGTATAAGAAAATCAGTCAAAAATCCAATGATTCATTAATTCTTTTTATCTATAAATGCACCGTCAATCGGCGCATAATTGTATGGATTTTCATAGCGCTGGCCCGTATCCTTCTTCTTTTTCAAACTTTGCATATCACGCTTTATTGCATGTAGCACTTCTTGAAGCTTCTGTGTCATTTGTTCATTTAGGTTTGCTGCCTGCTTTAATAATAACTTTTCCTTATCTGTTGCTTCTCTAGTAATAGACGTTATAATCGAAGCTCGCTTTTCAATTAATGCATTCAACTTTTCGATATAGTCTTCTCTTGCCTCTTTATCTGGAGAGGTATTAACATGATCGAAAAGCTCCTTTGTCACTTCATAGAGTTTGACGAACTCATTCACTTGCTAGATCCCCCACCGACACCAACACCGTGGCGTTGTTTACGGTCAATTTGAATGACTTGCTTCCAAGTATCACGGAATTCAACAACAAATTCTTCTGCTTCCTTTAGTGCATCTACATCATTATTAATATTTGCATCTGTGAGACGACTTAAAATGAAGTCGTACATTTGCAGCATACCTATCGCAACTTCAGTGTCTGTCTTTAATGTGACCATTAACTCTTTAACAATATTCTGTGCTTTTATAAGATTGGTATTTTTATCTTGGTAGTTTTCCTCATCCATCGCTTTTCCCGCTTGTTTTATAAACTTCAAGCATCCTTCATAAAGCATTAACGTTAGTTCTCCAGGTGTTTTCGTTTCCGCTGCTTTCTGTTTATAATTGGCGTACGGATTATTTACTGCCATCATTGTTCACTCCTTATTCTTTAAAGCTTAATTACCCATCATACCACTTACCATCGCCCACATTTGTTCTGCTTGTGAGTTCATTTGCGCCATAGCTGTTTCCATCGCCGTGAATTGGTTCCAGTACCTTTGTTCTGTTTGCTGTAAACGACGTTCGAAATTTGTAATTCTATCTTCAACATTGATTAACTCTCTACCTAATGTAAATTGATGATTTGTTCTTCCCTCGCGTCCTGCACGAGATGTAATTCGGTCCATTGCACCTTCCAATGCTGGCCGTAGCTTTCTTAAAATTCCTTTATCACTTGCTTCTGGTCCATCTCCCATAAAAAATCCATAAAGTTCTTCCCCATGGTTTTCTATATAATAACGAAGACGGTCCTCTCCTGTCATCCTTTCTCCATTCGGCATTTCCCTTGCAGTATGATCTAATACAATCTTACCACCATCCATGTAATTTGGAGATGATACTAAACCTATTTGAGATAAGTCTCTTATTAGATCTCCTTGAACCCCAACTACCGAAAACATTGCTGACCTCATTTGAGACAACGCAGAATTTAAAGCCGAATCTCCACGTAATAAGCCACTTTTGGCTTTTTCTTCCCACATTTCAACCTCATATTCAGTCATTTCTCTTCTTTGTTCGTCTGTTAATGGAGGAAAGTCACGATGACGTGGTTCATTTACAGAACCATTAATCTTGTCTACAAGCTCATTATATTGCTCAACGAATTTCATAATATCTTCAAAGATTTTATCGGTATTCGTCTGTGTTGTTATCATTGTAATTTCATCTGGACTGCTTGAAACACCTGTAAGGGAATAATTCACACCATTAATTGTAAACTGGTTTGTCGTTCTTTCCGTCGTATGCCCATTTAATGTAAACCTAGCGTTTGTTCCTGGACGTCCACCTTCAAGAGATAGTGTAGTAGAGGTTTCTCCTTCTTCAGTTGGTGACACAGTTGTGAAGCCTAGACTTTGGAACAATGCTAAACCATTATTTAATTTTGTTGAATCGCCTTCTTCTCCGACTTGATCAAAGTTAATATCACTATTTGCACCTGTATTTCTCATATTTAAAACGATTTGAGGACTATCGGCGGCAGCATTTTGATCCATATAGGCATTAAAACCTAGTGACGAACTATTAAGTGTTGTTAATACATTGGATAGTTTGTCAGTTTCCTTTAATTGAAATGAAGCTACTCTAGATTCACCAGTACTAGGATCTTTTACTGTCATTTCGAAGTTTGCAACGCCATTTTCAAATGTTAATCCAGGTACATTCCAATCTTTTAACTCCAAATCTTGAACTTCGGCTGACAATGTATTTTGAGAAACATAGGTACTTGCCGTTGCCAATCTTTGAACATTCATTTGTACACTCGTGTTAGGAGCGTTAGCAGTGGCAGTAGCCCTTACCACACTTTGGTTAGAGCTATTAACCGATTTTTGTAAAAAGGTGGCCTGTAATCCTAAGCCAGTTGCTCGAAAAGAATCTCTTAAATTAGTAATCTGTAAATTAATGTCACGATAGGCATCCCTTTGCCATTCAAGAGTAGTTCTTCTTTGAATTAATTTATCTAATGGCATACGTTCTGCTTTCATCAAATCTGTTATCATCTGTTGTGTATCCATTCCAGAAGCTAATCCACCAATACGCATCTATAAACACCTCTTATTCTTTTTATCCGATTATTAAGTATCTGCTATATATATCGGCTAATTCCCTCAATGTATTAACGAAAAAAGAAAAGAACTCGAAAAATCGAGTTCTTAAATCTTTTCATCAATAATAATACCGGCAAACTCAAGCATAGAGGATATCATATCTAAAAATTCTTGTGGTGGAATTTCTTTAATTACCTCTTCTGTGTCACGGTCTATAACAGTTACGATCGTTCTGTCTAACTTCTCATGACGTTCAAACTTTAAAGAGGTAAATTGAGCCTCTGTTAAATGATTGAGTGCCCCAATTTTTTCATCTAACACTTCCACACTCCATGTACGTGATTCTTCGTATGATGTAGCCTCTGCTTTTCTAGATGATGTATCTACACTTCCTTGTGTATTTGTCTGCTGTTGCTCTACTCTATCCGCTTTTATTTGAGAGTATAGTTCGTTTACAGACATTGAGCCTAAACTTGACTTCACTTCCATGTGCTTTTCTCCTCTCATTTATACTATATACCTACTTATTTTATCGGTAGAATTGTCACTACTTTTTATAGGTAAAAATGAGAGAAGTTACTAAATATCAGAATTATTTTATTTTGTATTCTGAAATCACTTTTAAAACACTTGTTATAACATCTTCAACATCCTTTTTAGTCATCGTTGGAAAGATTGGTAGCGTGATTATACCCTCATATATTTCCTCAGTTATTGGTGTTTTCATACTAGTATACCCTAACTTCCTATAATATGGATGTTTATAGACAGGTATGTAATGGACATGTACACCAATATTTTCTGCTCGCAATGCCTCAAATATTTCTTTTCTCCCAACAGAAAAACAAGATAAATCTAGTTGTAATATATATAGATGCCAACCGGATTCAGTATGATTAAGTTGTTTAGGTGTGATGAGTCCCGGTATTTTCTGAAATCTTGTCGTATACTGCTCAGATATCTTTTTTCGTTTTAGTATAAATTCGTCTATTTTTCTGAGTTGGGACGTGCCTAAAGCGGCCTGTATATCATTCATGCGATAATTCATCCCGAGTTCTACCATTTCATAAAACCACGGTCCTTCTTTCTCGCTTACTTCTGTTTTCGTTATACCATGTGATCTAAATAACCTGAGTTGATTAGCATAAACACTATTATCAGTAACGACTATACCACCTTCACCTGTAGTTACTGGTTTTACAGGGTGGAAACTAAACATGGTCATATCAGCTTGTTTCCCAACCTTTCTCCCCTCAAAAGTTGCACCTAGTGAATGTGCCCCATCGCTAATAAAAACTAAATGATGTTTCTTTGCCAATTTTTGAAATGAATGATAATCTACGGGCTGCCCTGTATAATCAACTGAAACAATCGCTTTTGTGCGTTCTGTAATTTTATCCTCTATTTTCTTTGGATCTAAATTATATGTATCTTTATCTATATCGGAAAATACTGGCCTTGCTCCCTGATAAAGCGCAGCATTTACCGTTGCTGCAAAGGTCATTGCAGGCGTAATTATTTCATCTCCTTTTGTAACTCCAGCGGCATAATAGGCACCATGTAGTGCAGCTGTACCATTAGCAAAGGCAACTGCATGTTTAGCTCCAACATACTTCGCAACTGCGTCTTCAAACCTCTCAACAGCAGGCCCTTGTGTTAGAAAAGGACTTTTTAATACTTCAATCACTGCATTAATATCCTCATCATCTATATATTGTTTTCCATACGACAAAAAGGAGTCTCTTACTGGTTTCCCACCATGTATGGCTAACATAAATATCACCCTTCCATTTAAAGATAACCTCCAATGTTTCATTCCATTGGAGGTTATGTCATAATTATTGATCTAAATGCCCTTCACTTATCCAATCTTCTGTGCGTTTTATACCTTCCTCAAGCGATACTTTGGGTTTCCAACCTAATAGAAGATGTGCTTTCTCATAATTAGAGAGAAGCTTTTGGATTTCACTCTGTGGATGTATATGTTCGACGTGTTTAATGCGATTCTCATCTTCTACTATAAGCTTAGCAAGATCGTTTATTGAGATATCCCTACCTAAACCAGCATTTATAACTTCTCCGTTTACTTTCTCAGAGTAACCTGCTTGTACAACAAAATTTGCACAATCCTCCACGAATAATAAATCACGTGTTTGCGTTCCATCACCATAAATATGAAGCGACTCTCCTTCAAGTTTTTTCTTAATGAAAATAGCAACGACACCACCTTCACCACCGGTCTTTTGAAAAGGACCATAGGTGTTGAATGGTCGTACGACAACAACAGGAAGGTCATAAGCGAAAAAATAGGACAACACCATATTTTCTGCTGCAATTTTTGCGCCCGCATATGGAGAGGCAGGTTTAGTAGGATGCTGTTCAGTTATTCCTGTTTCATCTAAACAGCGATCGTATACCATGCAAGTACTCATAAATACTACTTTCACAAGATGCTTACGGCATTGTTCCATAACATAAAACGTACCCACTGTATCGTTGTTAAACGTTGTTCTTGGATCATCAATTGAATCTTGAACATTAATGGAAGCACCTAGATGATAGCAGATGTCAAATGAATATTTGCTAAATAAAGAATCTAGGAGTTGTTCGTCCTTAATATCGCCTATTACTACTTCTAACAAATTGCTTTTGTCTTTAAAATCTGCTAGATTTTTCTTTTGTCCGTTGGAAAGGTCATCTAGCACAACAACATTGTGCCCATCGTGAAGCAGGTGTTTAACAACCCATCTACCGATAAATCCAGCACCACCAGTAACTAAAACGTTCATTACTACACTTCCCTTTATGATTAATTCCCCTCTTCCATCACAACATCAAACGTAAGAGGATCTCCTTTTTTCACTTCTTTCACTACTTTTTTGCCAATTATTAAATTGATGTACTTTGTTGGCATTCCTAGTCCTGGTCGAATTGCTCGTACATTCTCCTTCGTAAGTACATCTCCTACTTTGAGATCGCTTGAAACATATAAAGAACGTCTGTGTTTTAACGAAGGCTCTTCTGATTTTGTAGGACCATATTTAACCGTACCTAAACTAAGCCATGCCTTCTTTGTCTCTTCCACCAATGCCTTCATTTCCTTAGGCTCCATAGAAAAGGCAGCATCTACTCCACCATCGTCACGGGATAATGTAAAATGCTTCTCGATTACCGTTGCTCCTAAAACAACACTAGCTACCCCAACACCGACGCCCATCGTATGATCGGATAGCCCAACTTGAGTCCCAAACAATTCTTTTAAATGTGGCAATGTTCTTAAGTTTGAATTCTCTGGTGAAGCAGGATAAGTGCTTGTACATTTTAAGAGAATGAGGTTTTCACAGCCTTCTTCGCGTGCGACTCTAACGGCTTCATCTAATTCTGCAGCAGATGCCATTCCAGTTGACATGATAACTGGCTTACCAGTACGTGCTACCTTCCGAATCAACGGAATATCCACGTTTTCAAAGGAAGCAATTTTATAGCAAGGTACATCAAGGCTTTCTAAGAAGTCTACTGCTGTTTCATCAAACGGAGAACTAAACGCAATAAGTCCTAGTTCTTTACAACGTTGAAATATTCGCTCATGCCACTCCCATGGTGTATACGCTTCTTTGTATAAGTCATAGAGAGAATTCCCTTTCCATAAACTATTTTCATCATCAATAAAAAACTCGCCTTCTCTAACATCTAGTGTCATCGTTTCTGCTGTGTATGTTTGAAGCTTTAACGCATCTACACCCGCGGCTGCAGCTGCCTCCACAATTTCTAACGCTTTGTCTAGTGATTGATTATGGTTCCCAGACATTTCAGCAATGATGAATGGGGGCTGGTTGGGACCGATTTTGCGTTCTGCAATGGTGAATTCTTTCATTGAAACACCTCCTCATTAATTATATGTAATGTGTTTGATTTTGATAAAATGCAGATTCTTACTTATTATCTTTCTCATAGTTAATATTCTTTAAAAAGCTTATACATATTTTCACTTAAATTAATTTCCGATTATTTCTTTTACAATAGGATGTTGTAAACAACCGTTATTTCTCACTAATGCCCTAGACCTCTCACTTAATTGCACTAAAGATATCTTGCCTTCCCTTAGATCCTTTAATACTTTAATATATGATTTTTCAGTTATATTTTCGTGCCATCCAATATTTATTATTGCACCATGTTCGTGAGTATCTTCTACAGACTTCCTTTGATTTTCTGCTACTATTGTAACAATCGATGGGAGACCTAGATAACAACGTTCCCACATTGTAATTCCTCCAGCTCCAAATGATACGTCCGCTTCTACCATTAACTTAGTTATATAATTAATTTGATAATGAAAAGTAGCGCCAATATCTGTACACATTTTTTTTATAGTACTGATATTTAGATTAGAACTCCCTACAACTACATCGACAGCTAAGGAAGTAAAATTATGCTGCTTAATAGCTGTTAAAACCTTTTCGGTTTCGTTTGTCTGGTCGCTTCCACCATAAAATATTAGGATCTTACTAACTTGAGTAGGTTGGTACGTCAATCCTTTTACATTATTAAACTCCTGACGTAATAAGAGATAATTAGGACCTAAGTATTTTTTACAAGTAGATGATACCAAATGATTATATCTATTTCTCATGTTCGAATAAAAATTTTGGTCAAGAAGGAGATCACAGTCATGCTTACGATTCGCTAAGTCATCTATTACCATTATTTTATTAACAAAAGGTCTTACAATACTCTCATATTTCTCTCCAAGACTATAATGATCAATAACAATCCAAGTGATATCCATTTCTTTTAAATATTGAACAGTTTTATCTGCGTCCTCTAGTTCATTTAAAATGTTTGGTAATTCTAATACTTTAAAACCATTATCCTTAATTATACCAATGAGATTACCTCTAATGTTTTTACAAATAAAACATACTTCTACTCTTTCTTCTTTTAACATCTCTGCCAATACTAAGCATCGCATTACATGACCCGAACCTATGTTAATTGAAGCATCCACACGAATTATAACATTCAAAACCATCATTCCTTCAAATCTCAAAATAAGTAAATATTGAAAAAATAGTAAATCACTTCACAGGTTTCTGTACAATATGAGAATTAATATTTGCTACTTCAGGATTATTTACTAGAAAATTTACAACTTGGTTAGATGATACAAGCTTATCATTATTAAAGTGTTGTGCTATCATTTTACATAGTTCATAATCTTCTACTGTATCAAGGGTGATACGGAGTTCCGGATTACACAATGAGTCTGGCGCAAAATACTTTTTAACAGAGAATTTATCTTCATTTTCATATCCGTAGTATGTAACATGTTCACGATGTCTTTCTTCTTTGCCATTTTTATAGATATACTCCAATGCATTAAACGCAAACATTTCAACTACTAACCCTCTGGGCAAATCCCCCTCTACCTTCACAAAGTCACATGGATTATTTATCATTTTTTTTATTATATTTTCTGCCATTTCAATGTCTACAAATGGACAATCAGATGTCACCCTTATTATATAATCTGATTGATATAATTTGGCGCATTTATAGTAACGATCTAAAACATCTAATTCAGACCCTCTAAAACAATTAACTCTATTCCTTTGACACCATTTCTCAATATCCGCGTCTTGTTTTGAAATGGTAGTAGCTACAATGACTTCATCTACCCCTTTAATACGTTTACACCTAGATACTACATAGTCAAGGACAATAGAGTTTCCAAGAGGCTTTAACACCTTACCTGGTAATCTACTTGACCCCATTCTAGCTTGGATGATAATATTTACTTTCACTATTTAATCCTCCTTCATATCAATAACTAAATCATTGGGATAACGAATCAGTTTCAATTCTTTACTAGTTCGAACAAAAGGAGAATCACATATGCCTATCCCTTTGGCCTCCAATAAAAACCAATATAAGCTATCTAACCCAGCAGCAATACTTAATGGAGAAGCCCCGCCAAAACGACAATTGATTTCCAAAATATTTAGGTTATTATTGTCATCTAAAATGACTTGAAATACTACATGCCCATATAATCCTAATTCTTCAGCAAAGTTGCAACAAACTTTTTCTATCATATCGTTCTTTACAGTTGTCGTAATTTGTGATTCACCATTTATAACAGTGTCTCTACTTCTTACAATTGCTCCTTTAGCTTTAATTTCATTATTAATATAAATATCTATACTATACTCTTTACCAACTATATAAGGCTGAAATATTGGCCCCCTTAACTTGTTTGCATGAATTCTTGCCTCATCCATATTTAAGTTAGTACCTATATTTTCAGAACCTGCCCCAAATTTCTCTTTCACTACAAAGTAACTAAAAGCTTTTATATCGACGATGTTTTCTGTAGTAGGAATAACGGGGTAATTTTTGTTTGTACTGTATTTGTAAAATTCAAGTTTATCTATGCATTTTTTAATTGGTTCCTTATCTGAAACCATGACAAAAATATCATGCTCTTTTAGCGAATCTTTCCACTCAGAGAAAATTAAAAGTTCTGCATCTCTTGTAGGAATAATAGCAAATATATTATTAGAGCGACAATAGCTTATTAATGTTTCAAGTTTTAATTGACTTAAGGGTGGCATTAGCCAAAATTGATCAACAAAATATTTGCCAATTACATTTAATTGACTATCAGCTCCAAAAATTTGGCACTTAGCATTGATTTTTTTTCCAGCCTTTTTAATAGCTTTAAGAAGGGGTACTTTTTTGGAAATACTCGTTACTAATATGTTCATTCTCCCCCACCAAAATCTTTCCTTAATTCTAATAAAGAATATATTTTTTTATCTGCTTCATAGTGTTTGTCCAATGAGATTTTCATATGATCCCCTACTGGTCTGATTATTCGTATCGTCTTCATGCCTAATCTTTTTGCAGTAACAAAATCTTTATGGGGATTATCACCAATATAAATACATTCGTTTAATGACGTGTTTAATACTTTTGATACTTCCTTATAGGGGATATCACTAGGTTTCCAACAACTACTTCCTAAGTCATCTGAAACAATAATAGAACTAACTAATTCATTTAAGCCCAATGCTTCAATTTTTCGCCATTGCATTATTGAGTTACCATCTGTAATTATTCCTATAGGTATATTTTGCCTCTTCAAAAAAGATATCAAACTTTTTGCATCATTATATAAATCAATCAAAGGTCTGTGGTTTCTATAGACATTGATAAGTTTATCAATACTCACATCAATATTATATCTTTGACAAACGGCATTAAAAACTCTTCCCCTTCCACTTATCATCCATTCTTTAATAAAACTGTTATAAAGAGTCTCTTGATTTAGGTTAGGAAATTTGCCAACAACATATTTTGCAACGGCATTAAACCCTGAACGAACATATTCGTGTTCACAAAATAATGTATCATCTAAGTCAAAGATTGGAATGTTTTTTTCCATTTATAATATTCCTTCCTATTTAATTTAATATCGGACTAAACAATAAAAATAAAGAGCCTGTTTGAACTTACAAGCTCCTTCTAATTATATCAAGTCTCTGTATGCTTAACTTGATACAAGTACTTAGACTTTAAACACTCCCAAACGCGGTATAACCAATCGAGATTCTTCCCTACAATCACTATAAAAACTAACATCTCTAAATTATTTATGATTGCAAATAGTGATATTAAGAAATATATTAAGAAGATATCAAAAGCAGGTATAATACCCCTAGAAAAAAACCACTGTTTCCATTTTGAACGTACTATCGTATATTTCCTCATAAATGGTAAAACGAATTTATGTACAACAATAACATCGATATATATTGTTGCTACAAATAATACTTTAGCCCACATTGGTACATCAACAACAAAAGTAATAGATACAAATAATACAAGTCGTACTATTTGATCTACCCACTGATCTAATTTCGCCCCAAAATCCGAACAACGATTCGTTAGTCTAGCTAGGTTACCATCAGCGCCATCCATTAAGTGATGTAGCTGAAGTAAAATTGCTCCAAGAATCCATTGTTCGAATATAAAGGAAAGTCCTGCACCAATACCAAACAGCCCAGCAATAACAGTTACCATGTTTGGTGTTAATCTCATATCATAGACCAGTTTTGTAAAAAAGGGGTCTATAAGATGTGCGTAATATTTATTAAAAAGATACTCTTGAGGGCGTCTTTGTTGGACAACATATTTCTGACGAAAAGAACGAAATTTACATATAAGGCTCATTAACACTCACCTCGATTAAAAACAGAAATGAAATCAATGCCTTCTCTCTTACCTTCTTTTATCAAGTAATCTTTTATTTCAATTTCATATTTTGCCACAGTGATTAAAATTTTCTTACTTAAATCAATTTTCTTAACTGATATACCATTTATTTTTTTTCCCTGTTTTGTTACATCCATATCAAAGAAGCAATCTATTTTCCACTGTTTTTTTAACCAGGCATATAATATTTGCCCCATTTCTCCTGCTCCCCATATTGCAATCTGTTGGTCGTTATTTGCATTAAGAAAACAGTTAATCTTAATAGTATTTAGTAAATAAAAAGAATCATCCCCGTATTTTCTATAATTTTTTTTATTCTCAATTAGTTCATCAATTGCATTAGCTGCTCGAATAGGTGCATTATTATCTTGATAACTATATAGTTCTTTGACTAAACCCTCGTATGGTAAATCTTTTCCTGAACTATAATTTTTAATTAATTCAATAACATCTGAAATTTTTCTCGCATGCGGTAATACACCTCTAACTTTAATATCTAAACTTGTGTTATTTTCATCTCTGTGACTTTGACTATAAACCGCTACATTTTTCATTTCACTTATATTCAAATACCCACTATCTTTTATATCCTTATCATAACTATCTAGTAAAACTATGGGCTTTCTTAATAGCATAGCGTCAAATATTGATCCACTATAATCACTCAATATAACATCACAGAGGTATAGCAAATCAAAGAGATCTGTTGTTTCATTAAAATAGTATATATTTTGCGCTTTAGATAAATTAAATAAATCTGAACTACTATTACCATGATGAAGCTTAATAAGAAGGGTAAAATCTTCCAAAAATATTTCCTTCTTTTCCATAAACTTTTCTAGGGAAGATAAATCCGACCAGGTTGGACAATATAACAGAATTGGTTTATCACCCTCTCTTGTGAATATTTTTCCAGATATGTCTACTACATTTTCTTTATATTTATCCTTAAATCGCGGATGACCTATATTTTTCACTTCTGTAAACTGATTTAATTTTTTGCTTGCGTAAGGTCCATATGCCAATACTAAGTCAAACCCTTTATTCCATTCTGCATAATTCCAACTGTCTTTTGCATACCCATACATTAGTCGTACTTTTAATATATTTTTATCAAGTAACTGGAATCCTGCTAAATAATATGGAGCTAGTATAACATCAAATTGTTCCGCTAAAAAAATGTCTTCAAAATCACTAAATTTAATAGAATGTTCCTTAAAGTAGCAAAAAATTCGATTATAACGATCACTTAATTTTGGCGTAAATATTATATATTCAACAACATATCCCCTAGACTCTAATTCATTAGCAATATGTTTATAATGAATATAATGAAAAATGGTTGTACAAGCAAAACCAACTTTTCTCATAATATATTTCCCTTCCTAAAGAGGAGTTTTCTATTATATTCTTTGAACATTTTTACCAAGACTAAATTGTTCAATTATTCTAATAATAGAAATTGATTCTGATGATAGAAGCTTATATGTTTCCTTATGATTCGAATTAATTAATTTAACAAATTCTGAAAGTTCGTACCTTAACCCCTCTCCATCAAATTTATAATATATTTTTTTATTTTCCGAACTTTTTTCATATCTTATTTCAAAATATTCCGTTTTCCACCAAGGTGCCGGAACATATATATATCCTTTTGTTCCTGAAATAACTAGATCACCTTCCGATTTTACACCTAATCCAACTTTTGCTGTTGCAATCGCATTTTTATATTTGATATTTATTTGAGTAAATAAATCTACTTCTTTTTGTTGATCATAATGCGTATAATAATTTACACTTTCTATTTTTTCACCAAGTAGTTTTATAATAGCTAAAAGTGGATATGATGCTAATTCGTTGACACTACCTCCAGCAGATTCTTTATTTAATTCACGTAATTGTCCTGAGACTAGTTTCGTAAAAGTAGCATCTACACTTTTGATCTTTCCTATCAATCCACTTTTAGCTGTACTAATAAGTCTGTTAAAACCTGGTGAATATCCTGTCTTAATTGCTTCAATAAGGACACAATTATTTTTTTGTGCAAGTTCATATAGTTCTCGAGCTTGCTCTTCAAATAGTACCATTGGTTTTTCACATAATACATGTTTTTTTCTTTGAATTGCATGCTTAATATATTCATAATGGGTTTGATGCGGTGACGCAATGTAAACTGCGTCAACTCTATTTAAAAATTCCTCATAGTCTAATGTCCAAAACATCAATTGATGATTTTCATAAAAATTTATTAAAGACTCTTTATTTGGTCCGAAAACCCCTTCTACATTAACACCACTTACAAACTTTGCTTCTGGAATAAACCTGTTAGCTATCCTTCCATAACCTACTACTCCAAGTTTTAAAATACCATTATTTTTTTCCCTTAGATATGTGCTAGAAACTCCTTTTGTACGTTCTAAATAAACAACTTCACAATATTCTTTTAAGTAATCAAACTTCCCAAACCAATCTGAACCAATTGCAAATATATTTATATTATATTTCAGAATATCGTTTATTTTTTGTCCTTCATATTCTTCTATTATTACTTCATCAACAAGTCCAGTCGCTAATACATTATCTATTCGTTTCATTAAATTATCTTGAACGTTTAATTTGCCCCGGCTATTATCGTAACTTTCTGAAGTAACACCAACTAATAAGTAATCTCCTAGGTCTTTAGCTCTTTTCAGTAAATTTAAATGACCTTCATGGAATAAATCAAAGGTACCATAAGTGATAATTCTCTTCATTCCTTCACAACCTTTATATAACAAATGTTTTTCTAATGTGTATTGTTTGTACCGCTCAATAGGATGAAAATTTGATACCGATTTGTGTAAGTCTACAATTTATAGGTAATGTTAATATCTACCAGATACCTCCATAGCCTTTCTGATGAGTAACCATCTTGATATTCAAAAAGATTATCTAATAAAACCTTTCTCTCATCAATGTAATTATCACCCTTATAAAATAAATTATGAAGTTCCTCCTCTAATTCAATCTGCGTACTACATTTTTTACCTGGCGTTATTTCACCATAATTAAAATGAATTCTATCCTCTTTTTGATTATAATATTCATAGTCATAGTTATAAAAAATAACAGGTTTATTCATTAAAATAAAATCTGTGTATATAGAAGAGTAATCAGTTATTAAAACATCTATTAATGAGAATAATGGATAAAGATCTAAATTTTTTTGGTATTCAATAATATTTTCGTATCTACAATTTATTATCGATTTACTCTTTGGATGTTGTTTTAAAATAAAAATAAATTCATTTTTCATGCAGAAATTAGATAGTCTATTATAGTCAACTGCTTCAGTTTCCAATTTAATAGTATCAGCATTATTCCTCCATGTAGGTGTATAGAGTATTATTTTTTTCCCAAGCTTCTTAAAATACTCGACTTTATTTAATACAGACGCATCTACACCTAACATGACATTACTTGAAACTTTTTTATTAAAGAATATATCATTTCTAGGTTGACCATTTATAAAAATGTTCTTATATCTAAACATATTTGCTTTTTCTTTAATTTGAAGTTCAGAGCTAAGGACAAGCAAGTCATAAAAAGGGGACTTAATTATGATTTTACTATAAATATTAGTGAGCATTCTTTTCTTGTATTCCTGCATAATGGGGTTTGAATTTCCTACTTTCTTCATTCCAACCCCATGCCATAACTGTATTTTGTAACTTCTATATAATAAGTGTGGCTTGAAATTTCCTAACCATTCATTACTATCTACAATTACAACGCCTGCTCTTAATAACTTCCAAATTGATGATATTTTTGGATAAAATATAACTGGTAAATTATTATCATTTAATGTATTAAATGTTGCAGCGTCTTCACATAAATAATATATATTCATCCTTTGATCTTTATCTATATTATTGTACAAATATAGATATAAGTATTTAACATTATCAGCAAACCTATTGTTCATTCTAGGGATAAAAACTATTTGTTTTTTGTTTTTTGGTATAATTATTGATAAAGGGATGCAAATACACCACCCAACTATAAATCTATATAAGATTCCCTTAAATATAAACTTTATTGGGTGCTTGATTTTCATATATTCCAACCTACTTTCAGATTTTCATAATCTTCAACTGTATCAATTTCATACCACGAATCTATATCAACATTAATTGAATAAACTTTTTTCCCACTCTCATTTAGTCGGTTTATCAATTCATGCCATATTTTTCCAAACTTATGTTCTTCTTTTATTATTTGACCTAGTTCATCAACAAAATCTCTTCTATTATTTTTCCCTTTTATAATTAGTACTCCCGCAGAGGCTGCATCACAAAGAGATTCATCTAATGTTTTGGATACTTGAATAACTAATCCATTTTCTATATTAACTTTTACATCATCTGAAGCGTAGCTTCTTTTTGTACTACTGAGTAAATATATCCCTTCTTTTTCGCACTTTGATTTTATTTCTGAAAATATATTCTTGTTATAAACCGTATCACCATTAATAATGATACTATCATCACAACTGATCAAAGAATTGGCTGTCCAAATGGATAATAATGGTCCTACATCAGAAAATTTGGGATTATAGAGCGTTTTTACTCCATTGTACTTTTCTATCCTAGAATCTATTGAATCAGCATGATAACCTGTTATAACTGAAATAGTCTGAATAAAGTCAAAATTTCTTGCACCTTTAATATTATTCTCTAATATTGTAGTAGTATTATTGTTTATTTTTAAGAGAGGTTTAGGTATATCTCTAGTAATATTTCCTAGTCTTTTACCTCTACCAGCTGCAAGTATTATCAGATTCAAAAATCCCTCACCCATTTCAAAGATTTAATAAATATTTAAATTGTATTAAAATATACTGATTTATCGAGAGAAAACAAAGCTATCTATCCCTTTTTTAGTGGCAAATAAATTACATTTAGTGTCTAATGTTTCACATTCCTGTAAAGGTATTAGGTCTCCTTCTTTTGAGAAAGTATATACAGAATAATCGTAACTATTTATTAACGAAACGAGGTTATTTGAATCTAACCCCATTTGGTTTAAGTTGTGATGATTAACTTCAAATAAAATATCTGGAGCTTTTGCTTTAGATAACAAGTTACTAGCACCCTTGAATGCGTTATATTCCCCACCATCAATATCACACTTTATTAAATCTACACTACTTAAACCTAATGACCTGATAATATTATCTAATGAGTCTACTTGTACAATTTCAAACTTATTTAATTCATTTAAAGATTTTATTAATGATTTTTGGCCCCAATTTTCTTCTGAATTATTATATAATTTTAGTGTTCCCTTTTCAGTTCCAACTGCATTATTCATTACTATTACATTTTTAACATCATTTAAAACTAGGTTTTTTTGTAATAATTTTATATTATCAGTAGACGCCTCGATTGAATAAACTGTCCCCTTTTCTCTTAGAGTTTTTGATAATAATAAAGTGTAATACCCTACGTTTGAACCAATATCAAAAACAATTTTACTATTTTTATAATTATTTATTATAAAATTACTCTCCATAATTTCATAATAACCATTATTAAATATTTTTCTTTGTAGATCATCCCGAAGGTACAAATTTATTTGAAATGAACAATCCTTAATTGCTATTTCCCTTGAAATTGGAGTCTTGGGAATATCATTAATATTAAGTATGACTTCTTTATTAACAACCCAATAAAAACATTTATTTTCTGTTTTATCGTATAATTTTACTGCCTTGTTTAATAAATTCAACTCGTTTAATTTATTTATAATTTCTTCTTGATAATGAAACGAAGATACTATAATTTTATCAACATTTTGAGTTATTTCGCTCAATTTTTCAGGAGGGTAGCACTTAATATTTTTTATTTTCGTTATTTCAGTATTCTTATCAATAATTCCTATAATATTGTCTATACACACATGATTTTTTTCTAATAATCTCAGTAATGTAATTGTATGTTCACCTCCCCCATATAGCATTATTTTAGAATGAACCAAATCTTTAAAGATATCAATTATTACTTTCTGTGTATAGTTTCTACTTTTTTTCATATAGCACCTCATAATAAATTACATTATAATTAACATTTTTATCCTTGCTCCCGCACTATCTCTAGCTTCATAGTTTGGTGTAACACCTTTAAACGCTATATTATTACATTGTTCATAGTTCATCCCTCTATAGACAACACCCTTATTTTGAAGTGTTTCAGTCCAGAAATAACTCCCAGGTAATAAGTTCCAATCAGATTTCGGTATTTTATTTAATTCCAGCATCTCCGAATTAACGATATAATAATCCCATTCAGAACTTTCCAACAAATTTATTTGTATAGTCTCTTTTATTTGATCAGATTTTTTATATCTGTTTAGTTGGTTTGTCAAGTCGATACTCCAACTAATATTTTTTTGCACATTTCTATCTGATATTAATTTCAATTTTTCACCGTCTTTATCAACCATGATTAAATAGAAATCACCGTTTGGATAATCATTAGATTGAGAAGATATAAATAATTTAGTCTCCTTTCCTAGACCACTAAATACACCTGGTTTATTAAAATTAGCTTTATAATGGCACCTAATTCTTTTCCCTATTTCTAAATCTCTGATTTCCGTAACTTCTTCAATATGAAAAACTCTAGCGTTGGCTTCAATTTCAATACCGTTAAACACAAAATGGTTATCATCTAGTAATTCTATAGTAATAAAATGCATCTTCTCTTCTAGGTTTCTTACTTCTAGAATTGGAAAATCAGGTTCAAAAATAAATTCAGTACTTTCATTACTTTTTGATGATACGATATATTCCTCATTATCTATCGTTACTTTTACTTTAGATGTGAAGTCATTACGAGTACCTGCGAATATCTTTATAGATGATCCACTAAATTTAAAGGAAATCGCTTCCGCATTTTTTCTCGTATTGTAGTAGATTTTAGAATCTACTCTATTGATATCATTGGAATATCTATGTGTGCTCCATCCTCTTGTATATTTAAATACCCCACAGTCTGAAGAGTAATATTTCCCTTTTAATGTTCTAAGTTTAGAATGGGTATTTAATTTCATTTCAGGAAGCAACTCGTTGTATATTTTTTTACAGATTATCAAATAACCACCGAATTCCTTAGTAATAATTCTAGACCGCGTTGTTATGTCATCAATAGTTTGAAGTTTCTTAACTTCAAATTGTAGCTTTTCATAATCAATTCTAGATATCGGTAAAATTATAAATTGGAAAAAATTATTATTCATTAATTTTTTCATACTTTTATCAAGTTTACTTAATAAATTTTCGAGCTTATTTATAGAATAATTTTCAGTTGCATTTGATATTTCTTCTATTATCCTACGGACTTTTTCATAAAGACCCTTAAAACTAGTTTCTTCTCTTTCCATCTTACTTATTTTATGAAGCGTTTTTTCTATAGGATGAGAATCTTTTAATGTATACCAATTCCTTTTTACAACTTTAATATCCAAGTATTTCTCTATAACTTCATTTAAATATAGAAAATTTGCACCTTCAATATTAGCCCCATTCTTAGTTGTGTTAATAACTTGAACATTATCATATATTCTTATTTTTTCTTCTAAATTTAATCGCATCTGATTTAATGACATATTTGTCTTTATATCTTTTCCATTAACGTCTTTTACTGTTAACACCTTTGTTAGGTCTTTTTCTTTTATTTCTGCATTTCCACTTTTCCCTCTACGAATTTCCTTTGAATAATAAAGGTTATCTTTAAAGGCTAAATTTTGGCCAACTAGAATAATAGGGTCTGCCTTCAGCTTAGCAAAAATTTCAAATGTGACAGTCGCAATTGAAAATGCATCATCAACTAGTTCTATTGGTCTATCACCATAATCAATATAATAAGGAGAGACAGTATCTTGTGTAGTAACAAAATGAAGTTTTGGCCCCTTATACTTTTCAACTGTTTCATAACCAACGCTAGTTCCATAGATCATTGGAACAGTATCAATATTCTTTTCTAGCATTGGCATAAATACTCGGTAGTTATGTTTTTGTGGATCATAAGTACTAACCGCATCAGGTAAGATATCACTGGCTATCAATGCTTTATTTGCTGAACCTACTGCAATAATATATGCTGTTCCATTTTTCTTAATTTCCCTAAGGTTTTCTAGCTCCTCATGTAAAGAAGGACCTGCCGAGACGATAATTACCGGTTTACCATAAAAAACTTCTTTCTTATCCATAAGGATGTTTGGAGATTTTATCGTTTCAGGTAAATTGATTAAGCTATTTAATGTCCATCTTTTTGAAAAATGAAGATCGGCAGTTAGTGACATGCCTCTTTGTTGAATTTTTTCCTTATATAGTTTCGTGAACTCTTCAATTTGTTCAGAAAAAGCTCTAGTATAGGATGGTAATATAACAAGTAAAACTTTACTATCATAATCATGTACTAATTCATTAATAAGTTGTTCCCAATAAATTGGGTCAAAATCCAGACATATATTATTGACCTTACTTAAAATAGTTGTATCAACTTTTCTTGTACATAGTAACTGATAAAATATTGCTGGAGATGGTTCATATATGGTGTACTTTTTATCAGGGTATTGATTTATGAACTCCTCAATGTGATAACCCAGTCCACAACCTAAGAAGACAATATGATTGTACTGATCTATTCCATTCCTATATTGATCCACTACCTTTTGAGCTTCTTTCAAAGGATTGTATTTACTATGAATTGAAAGTGGACGCCCATTAATATCTACTTCTAATGTTTTATCACCTGTCTTTGAATCCCCAATCTTCAATGGTTCTTCTGACAAAAAATTTTCATTTTTTACAATTAAATCTAATAGTAATTTATGATTATTTTTCAACTCTTTTTGATTACTTTTTATCATGGGATTCCTCCTGAATCACATTCCCTTTAATACAATAAATTCTCATTACATATCCAATCTCTAAGTTGTCTCTTAGTAATGACATCTTCTATTCTTGGTTTGTCCATTACAGAACAATGATCTATTTCAAGTTGACCTTTGTATTTTCGACCTTTGCCTCCGAATGGTGGTGGTAGGATATACATTTCTTTTGTTTCTATGGAAATTCTATATTCATCTTCTGTCATTAATTCTTCATATCGTTTTTCACCTGGACGTAGGCCAATAGTATCGATTAATATTTCCTCATTAATAAAACATTTATCTTTCATTTCCTCTATGATTACTTCCACTAAGTCCTGCATTTTTATAATTGGCATTTTTAATACAAATACCTCTCCTCCAAGTGCAATAGAATTTGCTTTTAAAATTAGTTGTATTGCTTGATTAGGAGTCATCATATAACGAAGCATATTGGCATTAGTTAAAGTAATTCTCTTATCGTTCAATATTTGTTTTTTAAATAGTGGAATAACAGAGCCCCTAGATCCCATAACATTTCCAAAACGAACAGATGAGAAGATTGTCTTGTTTGGTCCTTTTTGATATTCAGCGGCAGATATTAAACGTTCTGCAGTTAATTTAGTAGCTCCATACGTATTTGTTGGTGAAATTGCTTTATCAGTACTTGTAAATAATACTCGTTTCACCTTATTTTGAACAGCTGCTTGAATAACATTTTGTGTTCCTAATACATTAGTTTGAACTGCTTCGAATGGATTGTATTCACAAGCTGGAACATGCTTCATTGCTGCTAAGTGAAATACATAATCAATATCTTCCATAGCACGTGATAATCGTCTTTCATCACGTACATCACCTATTAAATAGCGAATATTATCATGAGCTAAATAATCTTGGTGCAGTTCAAATTGCTTATGTTCATCACGACTAAAAATTCGAATTACTTTTGGACTATGTTGCAATAATTCTTTAAGTAAATGTTGGCCAATTGTACCAGTGCCACCAATAATTAAAATACTTTTATTTCTATATAATGACATACAAACGTTCCCTACCTTTTATAGTAAGTTTTCCCTTATACCTACACTATCTATTGTCATACTTATACGAACTTTAAGTTTTTCTAGCATATCCATGATTTCATATTGGATAATATCAGCTATTAATACGTAGTCTTTATGTTCTAATGCATCTGATATATGATTAAGTTCTTCATCAACACTTGAGACTATTTGTAAATATTCATTCCAATTTCTTATATTATGCTTTAGACGGTCTACCGATACGATCATATGAGTAATCCATTGAAGTCCTTCAAGTAATTGATCATATTTTTTCCACGTTAAATCCGTTGGTGTGTTATAAAATTCTTCAGCTAATAATTTAATTTCTGGCACTGCTGAGTTTATATATTTTTCTGTCGACAGTAGAATATCATTTGTTAATTCACTGACAGATTTACAAATAACCCGAATTTCAGAAATCCCATTAATATTTTCTAAAAGATAACTATCATGATTCTCATAAACCTCTTTACCATCTACTATCAAGTGGCTAAAATAGTTATCTCCTTCTTCGACTTTTTTATTAATTTTTAAGATTATATTATTAATTTCATTAATATTATTTTTATACTCAAAGATTTCTTCTTCGATAATTAAAAACATTCATATCCCTCCAAAATAAGTGATACCCTACAATATATTTTATCGGATTTTGTTGAAAAATGTTTAGTAGTTTACTGGAAATAAAAAAGTGCTTCCCTTATAAACGGGAAACACTCTGTTTTTAATTAGTAATTATCCTAATAACTGTAGAACAGATTGTGGTTGTTGGTTAGCTTGAGCAAGCATAGACTGAGAAGCTTGAGAAAGAATGTTATTCTTAGTCATTTGCATTACTTCACGAGCCATATCCACATCACGAATACGAGACTCGGCAGCTTGTAAGTTCTCAGAAGAGTTATCTAAGTTAGAAATTGTATGCTCTAAACGATTTTGGAATGAACCAAGGTTTGAACGTTGAGCTGAAACTGCTTCAATTGCGTTATTAATTACTTGGATAGACGCTGAAGCTTCTGTATGGTTTGCTACACTTAAACCTGCTGCTGTTTTATTATTACTTGTACCGTTAGATACACCAGACGCAGCTGCAAATTTTGCACCAGTTACATCCTCAGCACCTTTTCCTGTGTTCAATGCAGAGATAGAAGCACCTGCTGTAGCATTTGCACCGCTACCACCTTGTAAACCTAATGACTCGGCAGTCATACTCTTAATTTCGATAGTCATACTTTGACCTTGATTAGCACCGATTTGGAATGTAGAACTAAATCCAGCTCCACCAGCTCCACTAACATTTAACATTGGCTGAGTGTTAAACTCAGTTGTGTTAGCAATACGGTTGATCTCAGAAGTTAATTCGTTGATCTCTTTTTGGATCTCGTTACGGTCTACACCTACATTAGTATCGTTTGCTGCTTGTGTAGCTAGTTCACGCATACGTTGTAGAATGTTTTGAGTTTCTTGTAAAGCACCTTCAGCTGTTTGGATCATAGAGATACCATCTTGTGCATTACGAGAAGCTTGGTCAAGACCACGGATTTGCGCTCTCATTTTTTCAGAGATAGCTAGACCAGCAGCATCGTCACCAGCACGGTTAATACGAAGACCAGAAGAAAGCTTCTCCATAGAGTTTTGCATTGCATTTTGGTTCGCGCCCATTTGACGGAACGTATTTAACGCAGGGATATTATTGTTGATAATCATAATGAATTTCCTCCTTGAAATTATATTGTTTTTTTACTCCAGCCACATCCTTGTGATTGGAAAGGTTGGTCTATTGGGAAAAAGTCGGCCGCCTTTTTCTCTAATGACCTTTACATATATATTATCGGATCGATTGATTGAATGTTTAGTAGTTTTATAAATTTTTTTGATGTTTTTTGGCGATTTTTCACCTGAAAATTTTTCCAATAAAAAAAGCATCACTCATTATTGTGAATGATACTTACATTGATTACCTAACTGGATCGACCCAACCGCTTCGAATCGCTTTTATCATTGCGTCTGTGCGGTCGTTTGCACCTATTTTTTTTAGTAGGTTACTAATGATCGTGTTTATCGTTGTTGGTGCTAAATACATTTTCTGTGATATTGTCCGGTTGTTATAGCCATCCAGAATGAGCTGTAGTGCATCTTTTTCATTTTCAGATAGCTTAATATGTATACGGTCATGACATAATAACAGCTTTTTGATTGGCTTATTTGAAGATTGGCTCTCATCAATTTGCTTCGCTAACTCTCTTTGGAAAGAAGGTTCTAGAAAAACTCCTTCCTTTAACAAGTCCTTCACAACTATCGGACAGTATCGTATAAAGTAATGTAAAGTAACAATTCCGCTAATCGGAAATGATAAATATTGGAGTACACGCTGTACGGAATGGCCAGTTACTAAAAGGATTGGAACCTCCAGATTATTTGACTTTGCCATTACCTCATGAATTACTTTCTTATTTTCATTATAATCGCCATCTATATAACAAATAATGAGATCATATACGTCAAGGTGTTCAGGAATAGTATGCTGTATCGATACGGAAGTATGTAAAACACTTTCCACATTCCTTATGCTATTTCTTGAGATCGTTTCAGTTATGTCATAAAAGAGGATTTGCTTCGTTTTATTAGACTTATTTGAGTAAGTTGTCTGCAAGGTTAACCCTCCCAAGTGAAAGAAAGTAAAGTGAACATGCTTTAAAATTATCAAAAAAATACAATTTTTGACATAGTTCGATAGTCACAACTTCCTCTAACGATGAAGCAGTTAATTAACAGACAGACTATCGTGAGCGAGGATTTAGGTATGAGAATTTTTTTCCATTAAAACTAAACTAACCGATCCTAAAATACCAATTTACTCTTCACGATTTTGTCAAACCTTATTTATCTAAAGCTTTTGTTAATTGCTTTAGTATGTCTACCGATGCATGTGCAGCTTCACTATTTTCTTTTTGTATCGCTAAATATATTTCTTTACGGTGAATATCAACATTACGAGGGGCATTGATTCCAAGTTTTACTTGGTCTCCTTCAATGCCGATCACTTTCACTTCTATATTGTCACCTATTTGAATCGATTCATTCAGTTTGCGAGTAAGAACAAGCATTGTTTACCCCTCCTTTTCACCAGTAGCTGTAAGTACATCACCTAACGGATGCTTTGTTTTGTATTCAGAATCATTCAATGCAATTTGCTTCCCTTTTTGTTTTTTACCGTTAATCACAATTGGACCTTGCAAGTTCGCTGTTGATTCTGCCCAAGTTTCACGTACAGTAAGGATGACGAACAACGCCACGTCCTCTTGATCATTTATTTCTAGCTGTTCAATGACACTATCTGAAAGCTTTGCTTCATAGTTAGGGAAAAATTGAAATGGTGTCATGACAACAAAGGCAAGTCCAGGCGTATTGACGGATTGCAAAATATAAAATGGGCTCGGTTCATTACTAAAAGGTAGTAGAACAAATTTTTTCTCATCCTCAAAGCTTGGTACACCATGTTCAAACGTAATAATATTTTCCTCATTGATTTCTATTTCACCTGAATATTTTGTTTCTAATTTCATTTTTTATCACTCCATATTACGTCATTATAAGCCACGATCGACTTGATTACCTGTAACAGAAAAATGTATTGCGTTTTTTTGTTGTATATATACATTACTTTGCCACTTTGGAATCGTTATATCCGGTTCGTTTTTATGAAAACGTATGCTTGGCTCTGGCCAATCCGCTTGCACGCGAACTTCCGAAGGGACATGGTCAATTTTCACTCGAAACGGTTGTGGAACAGTAGATACATTATACGATTTTGGTGCTCTTTCGCCGTTCTGTCTCGCTACGTTAGCGATTGCATTTCCTCCATTTTCTATACTTTTATATTGTTCACCCTCACGCATCGTTTTAGCAATATATTGGTACACTTTTTGCTTAGTAGAAGAATGCCATTCGTTCGATCGGCGTAATGGCCCTTTTAAGTCAGCATCAGCAAACGCTTCCGTTTGATTTATGAATAGCTTCGCTGCTGTTGAGCTAATACGCAAGTTTCCGTTAAGCTCCTGCTTTATTTCCATATCAGCTGGACGTTGACGGATTGTCATTTCTGGCCGTTGCGATGCAATACCAGTTATCGCTCGCTCTGATTGAATATGATAGCGTGCTAGTTCCATTGTTCCCCCTCCTTTTTCTATTTAACAATTTCAACAAAACTCCTGCAATTGTGTCATGCAGGAGTTTTGGATTTGTTCTATTATTCTAACAGTAGCGCTCATCGTGCGACGACTGCAACTATTCTACCTTAAAAAGTCCATTAATGTCGGTTGCATAATACGTCCCATTGAAGACAAGGCCGCTCTATGAACATTTTCTGAAGAGAGTAGATTTGTAATGACTTTTTCTATATCTGCATCTTCGTTGTTAGAGAGAATTCGTCTTGCGATAACCTCTTGTTCCTTCATGCGGTCATCAATCATTTCAACACGATTATAGCGAGCACCGAGTTCAGCTCGTTCGTTTACGACTTTATCAATTTGACGATCAAAGTTTGCGATTAGTTCTTCTAGCTCCTTACCTGTTGCTGCAGGATCATTGAGCGCTTTTTCAAGCTGATAAATATCGCCGAAGAAATCTGTAGAAAACACGTTGCTAGGGTTAATGTTCGTTGCCACATTTACCCCTTTTAATAGTTCGATTTCTACTTTTTGCGTATTCGTTGACACAGAGTCTAGTCGCGATACGACAAACTGGCGTTCTTTAAGATCCTTCGTATCTGTCACTGTTTCTCCAGCATTATTCACATACGTATGTGCGTGTGTAAAGCTTTCTGGATTCCCTTCGCCATCGACAGCTACTGTAATCGATTTATTAGGATTATTAACGTCTTGAAAAATATAGCCGTCATCATTTTTTTCAACAAGCTCGTATCTTCCACTATTATGTGTCAATACGTGAGTAAATGGGACAGCCTCATCTGCATTAAAGTTCGGTAGATCAGCTAAAGCTTCCTCAATTGCATTAAAACCAACATTCATTTGATCAGCGTCGAGCGGTGCATTTGTCGTATTCGTTCCGTTAAAAATATATTTATTATTTGCCTTCGTGTTTGCTAATGATTGAAGATGCTCACGAAGCTGCTCAATTTCTTTTGAAATGTTGGCACGCTGCGTAGATTCGTACGTATCATTAGATGCTTGTACTGCTAATTCGCGAATACGGTGCATCGTGCTCGTCACTTGATCTAACGTCGCATCGGCATTTTCCATCCAGTTGTATACTTCTGTCAAGTTACGATTAAACTGTTCCGTTTCCACCACTTGCGTACGGTAACGCATCCCATTCATCGCAATAACCGGGTCCTGGGAAGCACGCGAGATTTTTTTCCCTGTCGCTAATTGGTTTTGTATATCATGAAGCGTTTGATAGCTTTGACTTAAATGTCTTAAGGAACTATTTGTTAACATCGATTGCGTTACACGCATCACGGTTCACCTACTTTATCAATATGTTACTCTATGAAAAATCTTAACGTCCAACGACGCCCATTCTATTAATAATAATATCTAGCATTTCATCGATCATTGTAATGTTTCTTGCAGCTGCATTATACGCATGCTGAAACTGAATCATATTCGTCATTTCTTCATCTAACGAAACACCCATCACTGATTGACGACGGTCTTCTACAGAGTCCCGTAGTGTCTCTGTATTTTTCATCATTCGGTTTGCTTCATTTAAATCTACTGCCATATTACCGATGACACTTTGATAAAAGCTTTGTACGTTCGTTGTTGATCCACCAAAGCTCAAGTTTTTATCTTTCACGTTTGCTAATGCAAGCGCGTTAGATCCATCCCCGGCAAAGCCCTCTGATAACGGTTCATTAGGGTTACTCGTAAATCCAGATGCAGCGATATTATCTAGCTCCTCTATAATCGCGCGATTTACTTGAAGGAATTGTGCCGCTCCCTTCATATTATCACTACTAATGTTCGCATTTTCTGCAAATGTGAAGAATGGAATCCCCTCTCCATCATTGGCTTTAACTCCTGCTTCAATTTCAGATAAGCTCCATCCTGAACTATGGACAGCATTCAACTCTTCAACAAAAGTGAATACCATTAAGTCCAAGTTTGCCATCATTTCAGGATAATCGCCTCTTACTTGTCCATTTCTATCAATATATCCATGCGTTTCAATCGTTGCACGGAGCGCGCCAGGAGAACGAAAAGCATCGAGATTATTCATGTGTACAACACCAGATGTTAAATCTTTTATTTCACTCGCATTCTCTACTTGGTTTAGCGCTCTTTCATTAGCTACGTGTAGCCCCTGTACTAATCCATCATCCGAATAAGAAATGTGCAGCTCCGTTCTCTCTAGTCGAGCGCCATCTACTAACGTAACACCCATATCACGACCGTGTTCATCCGCTAGCTTAATCGTATATCTTCCAGTTGCTTGTGGACTTGCATTTCCACCACTACTTACCGTTTCCACCGTCACGTTCATAAACCCGGATAATTCATCAACGAGAAGGTCACGTTGGTCATACAAATCATTCGGTAAAAGTCCGTGTGGCTCCACTTGAGATATTTGCTTATTAATGTTATTAATTTGGCGAATTAACGAGTTAATACGGTCTTGCTGCACACCAATTTCACTACGATAATCCTCTTGAATCGCTTGTAATGATTGATACGTATATTGGAATGTTTCTGCAACAGCAATTCCTCGTTGTCTTACGACAGAGCGGGCACCAGCATCTTCTGGATGCACAGATAAATCTTGTAAAGACTGCCAAAAGCGATCCATCGTGCTAGCTAGTCCACTTTCAGTAGGCTCGTTCATAATGTCTTCCATTTTTTCAAGAGCGTTATGACGCGCTGTCCAGTACCCGTTCTTATTGTTTTCAGAACGGAACTGTGTATCTAAAAAGGCTTCACGAATACGCTGTACTTCTCCAGCCTTTACCCCTGTTCCAATTTGCCCTGGCATATTCGGCATGTTAAACGCTGGCGTAGGAAACGCCTCAGTTGTAGAAAAATTAACGCGCTGACGCGAATACCCCGGCGTATTTGCATTTGCAATATTATGTCCTGTTGTATGCAACGCAGATTGATGCGTTGTCATTGCTCTTCTCGCTGTTTCTAATCCATGAAATGTTGATGTTGCCATAATGTAATCTCCCCTATATGAATGCTCACTCTTCCGATTTGGAACGTAAGTCTACTTTTCACGTCATATTACGCTTTTGAATCAAATATCGATGGGCCACCTGCTTCAAAGTCATCATCGTGCTCACTTCTTTGATCGGGTCGACGATAGTTACCAAACTCTTTTTGTGGATACATTGCACCGAGAGACATGTTGACAAATCGTAAAGACTCTTCAATGAGCTGTTGATTTAATTCATTTTGCTGCTTTAACTTCTCAATTTCTGCCACGAGTTTTTCTTCTAATTCATGCAGTTCTTTTTTGTGTTCTGCTGGAAAAAGATCGATAAGCTCGTGCATCGTTACGTTTTCTTTCACAAGTCCCTTTTCCTGTAGCCACTGTTCGACAACGTTTCGTCTCGTAATCTCAAGCTTTTGAAGCTGCTTCACTAATACCGTTTCTTCCTTCATGAGCTTCTCTAAAGCAGGGATTTCTCCTTTTGTCACTACTGTTTGCTTTGCGAGGGCTTGTTCGTTTAACTTTTCATGGATTAACACGAGTCCTTGAAAAATTCGAATGATGCTCTGTACTTGGTCCATTTTCTCTCGCCCTCCTACTGCTTAATTAAACTGTTATTTTTCATTCCAAAAATCATAAAACTTTCTTGCTACTTCATTTGGGTTAACTTTATATTCCCCTTGTTCAATTTGTGCTTTTAGCTTCTCAATTTTTTCTTGGCGATCCACTGAGACTTGTGTTGACTGCTGCATTTGCTTTGCAGCTGACGAAATTTGTACGTCGTCACGTTTTTTAGCAACATCTTGGTTTTGTTTGACGTTTACTTCTTGCACTTTTTTATACGCATTAACAGAATGAATTGGATTTATTTTCATGCTCCGAACCTCCTTTAATAAGGTTATACAGTATATAATACCCATCTTTTTACGGTCAACTCTACATCGTTTCACGTTTATCTACTGTATATATCGGCCATAGAGCTTATAAGTTTAGTAAAAGCAATAAGAAATTTATATATTTTTATTTCAATCAGTTTCATAAATAGACTCAGAATAATATCCCTTATTATAAAATTTCTTGTTAACTTAACTTCGGTGTTTATTTTCACTTCAGGATACTCGCTTGTCTCGGGCAAGGCTTCAGCTAATCGGGGAACCCCACCCCGATGGATCTTCAGCTCTTGCTTTTCCCGTAGGCGTCTCGTACCATTTCGTTTCAATCAACACTAACTGTACAAAACTGTTTATTTATTGCTACTGAATGAATTCAATGAAGAGTGTTTTTGAGCGAATCTAATGCTAGCTATTTCCAGTCCCTCCATGCATTGTAGTCGTTGCAATGCTTTTGAAACTTTACTATGAGTGGTTTTTCTCATAGTAGCTAACCAAAAATTAGCCTATAACAAATACTTAAAGGCTATCTAAAAAAAGTGCTCCTCAGCTGGAGCACTTCACGTTATCTCATTTCTTTCTTTCATCACGAAACGTATGGTATGTGAGTGTTTCCTCGTTCTTCGTTCTTCTTAGTTTACGACCCTCAAAGTCTTTTTCTCTTTCTAACTGATTAAGTCCAGATTGTAAACCTTTCGCACAATCTTTACAGAGTCTTCCTTCCCGAATCGATACACCACATTTTTCACACGGATATCCTAAATTCGGAAACTGCGACAAATGGAGTCTTCCTTCGCGTATAAAACGCACGATTAAATCTTTACTAACCCCAGTTCCTTCATGCACTTCATCCATCGAAGCTCTTCTATTTTCACGCTTTCGTATGAATTTGTACACCTTCTCAAATTTATTTTCGACATCACGATAACATTCATCACATATTGGTCTTAACGCTTTTATAAACACTTTGCCACAGTTAGGACAATTCATTAAATCTGGCATTAAAAAGTCTCCTCCCCAATCCTTTTTAATTATATCGACAAATTTCCACAACATTTGAATAGGTCTTTCGACTCTCACCTGACCAAATTATTCCACTAAGCCTGCAACAGATCGTGCGACAGTTACAGCACCCACACTTTTAGCACCGGCACGATATAAAACTGTTGCCGCACTTCTTAAAGTCGCACCAGTCGTATAAATATCGTCGACTAGTAATATCTTTTTGTTAGCAATAGTTAATCCTTGTCCATCTTTTGAAAGAGTAAATGCTCCGTCAAGCGAGCGAAGCCGCTCAGCACGTGATCTTTTACTCTGTTTTTCTCCCACGTCACGCTTACTCACTTTTTCTAATAAAGATAGCTTGTTTGAAAAAGCCGCTCCAAGCACTTCAGCTTGATTAAACCCACGTTCCCATTTTCTTTTTTCACTTAAAGGTATATATGTCGCTATATCAAAATCACCTATTCTACCTGCTAACTTTTTTAGATGATGAGAAAAAATTTGATGCAACGCTACATCACCACGATATTTGTATCTCGCTAACAACTCCTGTAAAAACGGATTATATACATAAAGTGAACGATGAACAAAAGGTAATTCGTCCCACGGTTTTGTTTCCTTCCACCTTTCACAATCACCACACAAACTTGCTTTACCCTTTGATTTTTCAGCTGGCCAGCCGCAAACATGGCAATCAACATCATGTATTTGTCCAAGCTGCTCGTTACACTCCCCACATAGCTTCCTATATGTTTCAAAGCCAACAAACCAATTCCAACTTAACTTACTACTATATTTTTCATGACACCAAAGGCATCTTTCATCCCCATTTATGTCTATCGACCGCATGAGACGCTCCTTCCTTTCTGAGAGACCACTGAAAAAGTGAAAGAACACTACTTTTTCAGTGCCCTTCCTATTGCAGCTCAGCCTCTCCAAGCTTATTCATTCGAACGATATGTTTTCTCGCTTCGACCATTGCATTCGTTTTCCCATGATGGAAAAATACTACGTCTCCGCCTGGTTCGTCAGGACTTCTCCCTACCCTACCAGAAATTTGCACGAGCGCTGACTCTGTAAAGATGCGATCATCTGCTCCTAACACCGCAACCTGAACGCCTTTTACTGTAACACCTCTTTCAAGAATCGTAGTAGTGACAAGTACTTTTATATCGCCTTTCCGGAATTTCAGTACTTTTTCACGCCTACATTCATCACTAGCATGAACACCTTCCACTTCCACTTGAATGTAACGTGAGAGGCAATCTACTACTTGTTTCATCACTTTCACTGTAGGGACAAACAAAAACACTTGTTTTCCTAATGACATTTTTTCGTTTATCCAAAGCACTACTTGAAAAGGAAGCGCATTTTTTTTTAGTTTTTTCTCCCAATTTCCAACCCATAAATAGTGTGGTACTGGTAATGGGTATCGGTGATAGCGGCGTGCTACCTTCATGCATGGAAGGATACCTAATTCTGCTCTCTCCTTCATCTTTTTCTCTGGAGTAGCTGTCACATAGACGGTAAGGCTATCATCTTTTTTTGCTTTTGCAACCGCGTAGCGCAGCTTTTCATCGTATGAGTATGGAAAGGCATCCACTTCGTCGATGATGACAATATTAAACGCCTTGTAGAAGCGTAATAATTGATGCGTCGTACTTATCACAAATTCCGCTTGTGCGTATTTATCGTCAGCACCGCCATAAAAGGCATGAATGTG
Organism: Evansella cellulosilytica DSM 2522; assembly: GCF_000177235.2. NCBI lineage: Bacteria > Bacillati > Bacillota > Bacilli > Caryophanales > Bacillaceae > Evansella > Evansella cellulosilytica. The sequence continues at coordinate 3,889,524 of NC_014829.1, forward strand.
CGTTTCTGGGAATGCTTCTTTAAAGCGTGGTTCGAGCTCTAGTACAACATCTGTCCTAGGCGTTGCAACCGCTATTTTTAATCCACTATTTAAAGCTAATTGAATGCCTTCAAAGAGCATCTCTGTTTTTCCAGCACCACACACTGCCCATATTAAGCACTCAGCATGTAGGGTTTCGGTGTTTTCCTTCATGGCGGATATAATGTCGGTTAGCTTTGATGAAGCTTTCTTCTGAAAAAAAGACAAAGTTCCATGCCATTGTAGTGTGTGTATGGTTCTAGTTTCCTCTTCTATTTTTTCAGTCCATCTCAAAAGTGGTGTACACGTCGTTACACGCCCCATCATGATGCAGCTTCGACAATACGTACATTCGTCTTTACAGCGATAGCAGGAAAAAGTCGCAAACATGCTTTGCTTGTTATTTCCACATCTTTTACAACTGTACCGATAATCCTCGTATACAACGCCTTGCTCATATGTGATCATGCCTTGACTGACATGTGCATGTATCTCATGTAAGGAAAACGGAAGTTCATCAAGTAAAAGTAATCTTCCTAAAAGAATTGTTCGTAATTTGGAATTAATTGTAAAGAGTTTATTTTCTGTGAGGGTGTAATGTTGTTTTTCAGTAAAGGAATGTTTGTGCAGGGATAATGGTGAGTGGATATCGTTTAATTTTTTTATTAGCTTCTTTTCTCTTAATGTCGGTTCATGTAATGGTTCATGTTCAGTATTTGTGGGGAATTCGGGTATCAACCATACGGTGTCCTTTTGTGCAGTGTCAATGGCATATGGTAGTATTTTTCGGTAATCCTCTATTGTCCCTCCTATCTCCTCCATGTAAGTCAAGAGTTCAGCCATCGTCGGAGCAAAAAAGCGCATGTGGCAACAGCCCCTTTATAAAAAATTTGAATTTTACGTTTTAAATTCGTGTTCTCGTGGTATTAAGAAAAATAATACAATGCTTATGTAGAAAAAGACGAGTAGTAAACCATTCTTCCGTTAGTTCCCACTCATCTTTGTATAAAACAGTTGCTATCGTTTTTTCCGTTGTTATCGTCTAACCCAGCCTACACCAACGCTACCTGCACCAAGGTGCGTTCCAATAACTGGGCCAAAATGACTTACAATCACATTCACATTATCGTATTTTTCTGTTAGCTCGTTAGCAATTTCTTCAGCTTTATCAAGGCGATTCGCATGGATAACCGTAACATCGATTGGCGTACCATCCTTAGCGTCATCATCAAGCATTCCTAGAATCATACTTAATGCCTTCTTTTCAGTACGGACCTTCTCAAAAGGAACGATCACTTTGTTTTCAAAATGAAGGACAGGCTTAATCTTCAGTAAACTTCCGACAATGAGCTGCGCACCGTTTAAACGTCCGCCTCTATGAAGATGATTAAGGTCATCAACCATAAAGTAGGCACGTATCGTTTTCTTCATTTCGTTTAGCTTTTCTAATATTTCTTCAGCTGATTTATTTTGCTCAGCTAACTCCGCAGCTTTCAACACGTAAAAGCCTTGAACCATACAGCTAATTTCCGAATCAAAAACGTGTACTTTTACCCCTTCAACCATAGAGGACGCTGTTACTGCTGTTTGGTACGTCCCGCTAATGCCACTAGATAAAGTAACGACAATGATTTCCTCATGATCTTTTGCTAATTGCTGATAAGTTTCCTCAAATAAGCCAATAGCAGGCTGCGACGTTTTAGGGAGTTTATCAACATTCTCCATTTCTTTATAAAATTGCTCAGTTGTAATTTCAACTTCCTCTTTATAAGCTTCTTCACCAAAAACAACATTCAATGGTACCATCGTTATGTTGTTTTTTTCTCGAGTTTCCTTTGATATGTAGGATGTGCTGTCAGTGATTATCGCTACTTTACTCATTAGATAACCTCTTTCCTTCAATGTAGTAGAACCTTCTCTTAGTAAGTTTTTTGCTATAACTATATTTAATAAATCCGTTGAACTTCTTTCTTATCATATTCTTTTCTTACAACATATCTTTATTTATAGTATCAAGATAGTATGAAGGTTGTCTATTAAATAGGTAATAAATTATAAAGGAAATTTCCGACAATTGGAAATATCGATTTAATAGTACTGCAGTAAGGGATAGTTGAGGGTGGTGTATCACTCGTTGCGGACAATCTTTATTTGCTCGATGGACGTAGGGAATTTTATACGGTACCGTATTGGCTCTCTCTTATTCCACTCTACTCGTGGTGCGTTTCTAGTGCGGATTCGCAATAGGGTACGGGACGTTCTAACGCTGTTTTCATTTATGAATGGCCCGCTATCTTCATTTGCTGGCCTTTTCACTTTAAATTTCCTGTTTCAATGGGACACTATTTCTTTTTGCGTGCCTTTACAACGCTAATTTCCTACTACAATGGCTCGCTTTCTTCATTCGCTGGCCTTTTCACTTTAGATTTCCTGTTTCAATGGGACACTATTTCTTTTTGCATGCCTTTACAACGCTAATTTCCTACTACAATGGCTCGCTATCTTCATTTGCTGGTAAAGATTTATGCATAAACGAAACACTATGCAACTTCGCTTCCCTTTCAGCACACTATTTCATTCACGAACGGAATACTTTCCAGCTTTCCTTTCCGTTCAGCATACTATTCCATTCACGAACGGAATTCTCGCCTCACAAAAAACGCACTTAACAATTCAAGCTCTCCTGTGTATCGAGCACATTAACATAATGAAAATTGTCAACAAATAAGCGAATTTTAAACCTATCCCCAAACCGCTAAAAAGGGTTCCCACCAGTGGTAATGAGTACCCCTCTCGCCACTACACTTGCCAAAAATCGTCACAACCGCCTTGGTTTATACAAAAAAAGACTATTAATCATTACGAAGATTAATAGTCTCCATTTATTAATTTACCTTTACCCAGCCATTTTTAATCGCATCAACAACGGCTTGTGTCCGGTCGTTCATTCCCATTTTTTGCAGTATATTACTAACGTGGTTTTTTACTGTTTTTTCACTTATGTAGAGTGCTTCGCCTATAGCACGGTTACTTTTACCATCTGTCATAAGCTGCAACACTTCACATTCTCTGCGTGTAAGCAAGTGCAGTGGACGACGGAATTCTACTTCACGGAATCCTACTTCAGGTTCTAGTCTATCTTCGTTTGCAAGTTTACGATACTCATTAATAAGATTATGTGTTACTTTAGGGTGAATGTAAGCACCACCTTCACCGACTACCTTCACAGCCTCAATTAAAGCTTCCGTATCCATCTCTTTTAACAAATAACCAGATGCACCTGTTTTCAATACATGGGTTACATACGTTTCATCGTCATGGATGGAAAGAATGAGTACTTTTACACCAGGAAACATTTCAACAAGCTGCTTCGTTGCTTCTACACCATTAACGTTAGGCATATTAATATCCATTAATACAACATCTGGCTCATACATTTGAACGAGCTCCATACTCGCATCCCCATCACTACCTTCAGCGACAATTTCAAAGGAAGGCTCCATTGCTAAAATTCTTTTAACACCTTCACGAAAAAGCTGATGGTCGTCTATTAACACAATTCGTAACTTTTTCTCTATATTCATTGTTTCTCCTCCCCAGAAATACGATTTCTGAAAACTTGTATTTTTTTCGAATTTTTGCTATAAACCAATTATCATTTTGTCTTATTTATAGGCACTTGAACCATAATCAGTGTGCCTGCACCTGCCTTCGAATCAATGCCTATCTCACCATCAAGCATATTTACTCTTTCTCTCATCCCGAGTAATCCGAAAGAACCTTCCTTCTTTTCATTAGGGTTAAAACCGATGCCATCATCTTTAATGATGACAAGCGCTTTATTAGCAGTTAGTTCTAGCTTAACATCAATGCGAGTTGCTGATGCATGCTTGTTCGCATTTTGAACAGCTTCTTGTACGAAACGAAATAATGCTATTTCCAAATCTGTTGGCAGACGTCTTTCTTTTCCTAGGCTTTTAAACGTAATGATCGTTTTAGTACGTTCTTCCATATGCTTTAAATATCTTTTTAACGTTGGGACTAAGCCTAGATCATCTAATGCCATTGGCCTTAAATCATAAATGATCCTTCTCACCTCAGCAAGTGAATCACCAACCATCTTACGAAGATCGTGAATTTCCTTTAATGCTTCATCGATTCCTTTGTCCACGTATACTCTTTCTACTAGCTCTGAGCGAATCATAACGTTTGCCATCATCTGCGCTGGTCCATCATGTATTTCACGTGAAAGGCGTTTTCTTTCCTCTTCCTGAGCTAAAATTATCTTGAGGCCAAACTTCTGCATCTCAACAGCATCTTCAACCATTTCTGTTACTTGCTTGAGATCTCCAGTTAAATAGTTTATAACGACATTAATTTGACTAACTAACGTCTCTGCGCGTTCAACTGTATCCTTTAGCTTAACCAGCCTTCGCTCTATTTGATCGCGACGCTCCCTTAACTGTTTTTCCTCTTGCCTTAGTATTGCAAGCTGTACTTGGTAATCATTTGCTTGTTCGTATGCTTTACGAACCTCTTCATCAGAGTAGTTTCCAAATTGTTTACTTACTTCAGATAAGCGATTACGTGCAAATCGAGAATGTACTTCCATTCTTTCGTTTCTTTCAATAATATCTATAACATTTGATTGCACTCGTGCTAATTCTGTTTTCAATTGATTGTATTCCGTTCTGGACTCTTCCCCAATTTCAAATATTTTCTCACGACTATCGCCAACAGTTTCCATCATTTTCTCTAATACTTTTTGTATAGAGTGCCCACGAGTCATAACAATCCCCTCTTTCACCAAAACCTATTACATTTTTCAGATGACTAAATACCAAAGTGAAAGAAGAACAAAAGTGATAAAACACATATACTTGTCCACTTTACTCAATTGTATGGTCTAAATAGGCATTAATAAATACCTATACCATTTCTTTTTTTCAAATCATAATAAAACAATTTGTTATAAAAAAGAACAAATATTCTTTCAACTTTATAATAATCTATTTTCTAAAATTATACATTATTTTTCGCTAATTTTCATGATCTTTAAAGTCCTAAATAGTAGTTATTAAAACTAGTCTAAATGGTACAGAAATACTATGATTACAAACGATTACTTAGGTATTCTTATCCATTTGTTCTTTTCTTGACAAACCTTTACAGAAATCATACCCTATTGACAACAATCTATATTAGAGGAGATTCACTATGCTATCATATTATCTCACAGTTGCAGGTTTCGGGGAACATGAAATAACGATACAACGTTCTAGATTTATTGCTTACGTTGATAGAGTACATACTGAAGAGGAAGCACAAGCTTTTATAGAAAAAATTAAGAAGCAGCATTGGAACGCAACACATAATTGCTCTGCGTATATGATTGGGGAGCACGATCAAATCCAAAAAGCGAATGATGACGGTGAACCATCTGGAACTGCTGGAGTACCAATACTAGAAGTGTTAAAACAAATGAAGCTCAAGGATACGGTTGTTGTTATCACCCGTTATTATGGCGGTGTAAAATTAGGTGCTGGGGGACTTATCCGCGCGTATAGCACTTCTACTTCTGAAGGGATTAAAGCTACAGGAGTCGTTGAAAGAAAACTTACGCAAAAATATAAGATCACGATAGATTATCATCACCTTGGAAAAGTCGAGAATGAAATAAGAAGCTCTAGCTTTATTCTTGATCAAATACAATATTTAGAAAAAGTGCAAGTAGAAGCTTTCGTGATGACTGGAGAAGAGTCTATGTTTGAGGAATGGATAACGAACTTAACAAATGGCCAAGCCATAATCGAGCAAACAGATGTACAATATTTAGAGCAAAGGAAAGAACTCAATTAAAAACTAATTCGTTTATAAGAAGCTTTTGTCTAGAAGGAAAATCTAAGCTTAGTAATACTCATCATTCTATGTTACTTTGCGATGCGTGTTTTCAACCACAAAAACTTTATCCTTTAAAGAAGAAAAAGTATCCCCTGTTCTAGGTGGATACTTTTATGTTTGTGTTACTAGCTGTTCTTTTGCACCATCACATTGATACGCATACTCTAATCTTACACCATGACCGATTTTCATTTTCCCACCATGTTTTTTCATATTCCTTGCAATTAAATGTAAATAAAATAAAAATTCATGGTCACTCTCAAATAAAAAATCGTCATCTCCAACCATATTTAAGTGGATCAGAAACAAGTTCGGTTCAGTAGCATCAAATGTAATTTTCAGTTGTGCTACACCATCTACAAAATCGATCCACTTCTTGACGATCAACTGAAGTACTAGTCGAATTTGTTTTTGGTCAACATACACACATTCATCCTCATTTTCCTCGTAGTGAAAAATCACATGTGGTGAAAACTCGGGCGATTGGCGGTCCAACTCATTCTGTATGTATGATGTTAACTCAGAGACCTTTAAAAGCTGCCGATGTGGATTCGGATTAATATTAATGTTCATGAAATCATTCACATAATTTTTCCCTTTTAAAACCTCTTGCTCAGCAATTTCTAATAATTGCTTATGCTTATCACTCGTATTTATATTAGCATCCTTCTTAAGCATTTGTAGTACACCGTAAACAGGTGTTAGCGCATTGAGGATTTCGTGTGCGTACCTTACACTAATTTGTTGAACAAGCTGTTCTGTCCGGTGATCCCACACCTCTTTATTTTCGGGATTTACTGTTATTTTATGGTTAGTTTTTATATCAGCAAACTTATATTTTTTCAATTTACTTAACTCCTTTACTTTCTCAAACACATTTTGAGTTTAATATGTCTAGGGGAGCATCATGCTGAAACTAACAATTTTTAGCGCTCTTTATTTTAGACTAAATCGTTTTCGTTCTAAATAGTGAACATTCCCTGATCGATATAACTAGTGGTTTTACACAAGTTACTACAAATTTCCAAATGATATAACATTTATGTAACTAATTAGTTATTATTCTACTACTTTTTTACACTTTTGTAACGTTATTTAAGGAATATTATTGTAATCTTTGACAGAATTTTGTCACATAAGCTACTATATGCCAATTATATTCTCCAAAAATAATCAATGTTTACTTCTCTATAGGAGAATGTACCTACACAAGAATATATACTGAAACAATTCATCATTTCGTGCATATTCATAAAATAGTAAACTCGGAAATGCTTACTAATGTTGGTAATTAAAATAGAAATAATTATATTTACTATCGATTAGTTATGATGTAAAATACTTTAGTAATGTTAAATTATTTGTCTATTAATTGAAACTTTCCATGTCAATCATCGTCAAATTTAAAAGATGTGTAAAGTCAAAAAAAGAGGAGTGTCGATAAATGGCACAATTAAGAACAGAATATAAAAGAAAAAACAAAAAAAGGCCAAATAAATTTCTCAGAGTTTCATTGTTTACTTTATTGGGAGTTTTACTTCTAACTGGTAGTGTGGCAGCTTATATGATTATCCAAGCAGCTAACGCTGTTTCAAGTGCTCAAACCGATTTAGAACGTGGTGATCGCTCTGATTTTAGAGAAAATATCGTTCAGCCTGGTAGTGATCCAATCTCTGTTTTATTCCTAGGATTAGATAGTAGAGATGGAGATTTAAGAGGAAGAACAGACGCCATGGTGCTTGCTACGTTTAACCCTGAAGATAAATCGATTAAAATCTTAAATATCCCACGTGATTCACGCGTAGAAATTGTCGGAAGACCTGGCCTAGACAAGATAAACCACGCACATGCTTTTGGTGGTCTTGATATGACAATTGATACAGTAGAAAACTTACTGGATATTCCTGTAGACTACTTCGTTTCCTTAAACTTCGATGCTTTTATGAAAGTCATCGATGAGCTTGGTGGTGTTGAAGTAGATGTTCCATTTACGTTTACTGAGAAGGATAACCAAACATATGGCACAATTACGCTTCATGAAGGTGTTCAAACATTAAATGGTGAAGAAGCATTAGCTTATGTAAGAATGAGAAAATCTGATCCTCGTGGTGATTTAGGAAGAGGAGATAGACAGAAAGAAGTAATTGAAGCAATTATTAAAAAAACTGCAAGCTTTAGCTCTATTACGCGCTTCAATCCAATAATGGATAGTTTGGAAGGTAACTTAAAAACTAATATTACCTTTAACAATATTTTATCTATGCACACTTTTGCTACTGACTTAGGTGACATTGAATCACTTTCATTTGAAGGTGATAACTTGACGGAAGGTGGCGTTTACTTTTACGAGCTTCGACCAGAATCTGTTCGAGAAATTTCCCAAAGATTACAGGTTCATTTAAATATTATTGAAGCAGTAGACGCAGAATTTGAAGTTGAAACTGACGAAGTAGAAGCTGAAACAGAACAATAAATTAATATTCAAAATGAAAAAAGGTGTTCAAATTGGCAAATGCCATTTTGAACACCTTTTTTGATATTAGAAGGTGAGCATGAGATAATATCTGTAATATTCTTTGACGGAGGTATTTCATGGATGCTGACCAATTAAATGAACTCACAATGTGGAAAGAAGAATTAGAAGCGAGGAAAGCAGAGATTGAAAACAGACAGCTAACAATCGAGGCAAAATTAAGTAAATACAAGACACGTTTACAAATCGCTTCAACGATTAACGAAGATGAAAAGTCATCTATTTTAGAAGAATTAAGAAAGATTGTTGGTCAATATAAAAATGAGCTCGAGGAATTTTTATATACAAATAAAGCAGAACTTGTTGAAATTAAAGCTATTCTCAAAAGAATAGAAGAGCGGTTAGAGGATGAGGAATAAACTATCAACAGTATTGGCAATGGATAAAGACTTCGTTCGTGCTACCACTGTAGGAACCCTCTTTTAGTCGGCTTTTTGTGACTTAGGGGCTTCGATCATTGAAAAAGGATGACTCAATCGGTAAAAATCAACCTTTAGAGTCATCCTTATGATAAGAAGTAAAACCTGCTTAAATCTAGCAGGAACTGCGCTCTCACTACTATTATTAATGAAAAAAATTTTACTGCTTCATTTAAACTCTATCGCCTATTAATAAGACGGGCTATTGCACCATTTCCCCCTCGTCCTCTAAAGACGTACCTTTATCTCTCTAAAGTTACATACTCTATATCCATTCGCTTATGAAGTCTTTCAACAACTTCCTCATGCTCATCTTCGTCTACCATTACATAGTAAATGCCACCAATCATCTCTCCGTCACCAGTTAAGCGTAACGTTTCTACTTTCTCTCCTGTGAGCGATGATAAATTTCTAACTAATGAAAGCATTGTATTTGTGTCCATACTCGTCCTAATATTATTCCCAACAATGTCTAAAATCCCTGGAATTTGTGTAACAGTTCTTATATTCAATGTTTGATCTAGTACTGCTTTTGTTACTTGCTGCTGTCGTCGATTACGACCAAAATCTCCTTCACCATCCGCTCTAAACCGAACATATTCTAATGCGTTAGAGCCATTCACTTTTTGTACACCAGGGTATAAGTAAACACGATCAGGGTGAAGATTATGATAAATCGTTCTTTCCACGTCTAGTTCAATTCCGCCAATATGATCAATAAAAGTTTCAAAGCCTGTAAAATTAATAGCTACATAATGATCAATTGGGATATCTAAAAAATTCTCTACTGTTTTCATTGAGTTTTCTACACTTTCAGCATAGGCATGATTAATCTTATCATATTCACCAGTACTAGCCATTTCTACATACGTATCTCTCGGGATTGAGAGTAATGTCGATTCTTGACTATCTAGGTCAATGACAGCGACCATTAATACATCTGACCTCCCAACAAACCTCCCGTGCTCACTATCCACACCTGCAATAAGAATGGATACTGTGTTCCCATGTCTCACTCTCTCAGTTACTTCTTCTATACTATTATTTATCTGTTTATTCGTTTCTTGTTTTTCATCCTCTGATTCACTTATATCGTCTTCATTATTAAAGTCTGTATCCTGTATGTCATTTAAAGTTTGGTGAACTTTATAACCTACAAAACTAGCATATGACACGCCTGAAAGCACTAATAAACTAACAGTTACTATCATTATTTTTAATATTCTCTTCTTTTTAATAGACATGAAGTGTCCTCCGATTTACAAAAAATACAATTCAAGGTTATAAAAAATATGTGTATCTGTCAAATGATGATGTTCCGAATCGAATGGAAAAATGAAAAAAGAAAAGCCCCAGTAATATTTACCTGAGGCTACATGAAGTTTTAGAACATGTTGTTTTTATGGCTTATTCGCCAACGTATATTTCACACTTTTTTCTTTAGATTTTTGCGAAGATGGGTCTTCTGTTCCTTCTGCTTTAGTCTTGTCAAACAATACAATAAACGTTTTAAGCAAAATAACTATATCTAACCAAAATGTGTAATTTCTAATGTAGTAAAGGTCAAATCGGAGCTTATCCTCTACCTTAGTCGAATATTTACCCATGATTTGTGCATAGCCCGTAATGCCTGGCTGTACTGTATTTCGATACATGTAATGATAATGCTCTTTCGAAAGCTGTTTAATGAAAAAACCTCTTTCTGGTCTTGGTCCAACTAAAGACATATCTCCTTTAATAACATTAAATAGCTGTGGCAGTTCATCAAGACGAGTTGCACGCATAAATTTACCAACTTTCGTAATCCGTGCATCGTTTTCTGTTGCTAATACTGGTCCTGATTCTTTTTCTGCACCTTCAATCATAGAGCGAAACTTATATATCATAAACGGTTTATTATTTTTCCCAAGACGTTCTTGACTATAAATGATCTTTCCTTTTGGATCTTCAAACTTAATAATTATTGCCACAATCAACAGGATTGGTGAAACTAAAATGGTTATCATACTAGCTGCTAAAAAGTCAAAAACTCTTTTAACGGCGGTTTGATCTAAAGTCAGTCCAAACGGCTTTACCGTCATGACCATTGTGTCATCCAATGGAGATACAGTTGATCTTTGTAGCAATAGCTCATAAAGCGTTGGGATAACATAAACAATCTTATTGAATTCCATTGCATGATAAATAATTTTTGACTTTTGCTCTTTACTTATACTTGGGCAAAGAATGACATAGTCTGTTTCCTTCAAGTAGCGGTCTATTTTATTTATCGACATATTTGGTGAAATGTGCTTCACTCTTGTTCCCTTTAGCATAGGATGCTTAATTTTAGCCATCAGTCGATCTGAGTCTTCATCATTGCCAATTAACAAAACATTTCCGACGACATTTCCTCGCGTGAGCTTTAAATAAATCCCTTTAAAGCTTAATAGAAGAAAGATCATTAAAAAGTAAGCAATTAAAATAACGGAACGTGGCATTGCAAACTCCCTAAAGAGATAGGAAGCAGACATCGTTAAAAATACCATAAACGTAACCGCAATAAACACTTTAACTCCGATATCCCAGAGTGTATTTTTACGATCTAATGCATATAACTCATATACCGATATAAAAAATAAACCGATTAGCAATATCCATGGTAATAATGATATAAAAGATTCCCAATTTCTCTCTGGAAAATCAAAGTATCTTAAATAAAAGGCTCCTACATATGCAATTAATATACATAATAGGTCTCCCAGGATAATTAAAATTTTATGATTTCTTAATTCGCTTATCGTTGACATGCTCAACCCTCTTTCCTACATCCTAGCTGATCAACGTGTTGTTTACATTGCGTATTTTTTTCTTTTAAAAAACAATCATCATTAACTATACTAAAAATTTTTCACCATGACTATACATTTTTATTAATAACAAAAAATTACATAATTAAACCTCTCTTATTAGTTATTCACGTAAGAGAGGCTTGTATGCTGTTAGTTTTTAGTAAATAATGTTGTTTATCGCCTCAAAGAGTTAGACGATATTAACGCAAAATAGTTTCACTTTTTATCTATTTCCAGGTGAGGCAAACTTGGACTCATACACTTCTTTTATATATTCTGAAACATCATCAGATAAATCATCTCGTTGAAGCGCGAAGTCAATTGTCGCTTTAATAAAGCCTAGCTTATCACCTACATCATATCTAATCCCATTAAAGTTATAGGCTAATACTGCTTGACTTTGATTAAGCTCCTTAATTGCATCTGTGAGCTGTATTTCATTACCAGCTCCTGGTGGTATGTTTCCTAAAATATCAAAGATTTCAGGGCGTAATACGTACCTACCCATTATCGCATAATTGGACGGTGCATCTTCTAAGGCTGGTTTTTCTACAAATGTATCCGTATGAATAACGTTTTCTTCAATTCTAGCCCCTTTTGGAGATACGATACCGTATTTTGATACATCTTCATCAGGAACTTCCTGTACACCAACGACAGAAGAATGGTATCGGTCATACACTTCAATTAATTGCTTTAAACACGGGGTATCTGATTGTACGATATCATCACCGAGTAATACAGCAAAAGGCTCATTACCTATAAATTGACGTGCACACCAAATCGCATGTCCTAATCCATTCGCTTCCTTTTGACGGATATAATGAATATTAGCCATGCTTGAAATAGCTTGTACTTCCTTCAGTAGCTTATGCTTTTGTTTTTTCTCTAATGTCTCTTCAAGCTCAAATGATTTATCAAAGTGGTCCTCAATTGCACGTTTCCCTCGTCCGGTAACGACGATAATTTCTTCAATTCCTGAGGCAATTGCCTCTTCAATAATATATTGTATAGTCGGCTTATCAACGATTGGTAGCATTTCCTTCGGTTGCGCTTTCGTTGCTGGAAGAAATCTTGTTCCAAGACCTGCAGCTGGAATAATGGCTTTTTTTACGTGCATTATTTCTCTTCCTCTCTTAGCATAGATTTACTAATTATACTTTCAGCATTAAAAAAGAAATATTCCTATAACAATTGTATTATAATACGAATGGTTTTCAATTTCTACTTTATTATGATATATAAGAAAATCTAAGTTCACTATAGTGAACTTAGATTTTTTAGATTACCTATACACTGGGATATCAAAATGTAAAACTGGATTGTCTAGTTGGTTATAAAAATTCTTAATTGTGCTAACCTGCTTAACTGCCCATCCCATATCTGTTGCATACTGTTTTACACCTGGCCTCGCTGGGTTCCATCTCATTTTGTATAGGGTGTTTTGTTTATCTCTATTGTGAATATAATCTTCTCCGATAAATTTCGCACCACCTATTATCGCTGCCTCTGGAGTAAACCACCCTTGATTGTAAGCATAGATTGCTCCACTTGTTACTGCAGTATTATCATAAGCTCCTATACCAAACATATTGTATACTGTTCTTATATTCGTCAAGTTACTTCTGTTACTTGAAGTGACACGAACAGCATTACCACTACTATTTCTTCCTACTTCAACACCTGTTGCTAATGTGGAACGACCATGTTCTGTTTCAAGAAGAGCATGTGAAATTAAGTAAACTTCGTTTACAGAATGCTCTCTGCCAGCATCAATGAAAGCTTGTCCTGTTCCATGTAATATCCCTTTCCCTGAAAGGAGTTTATTTAATTCAGTGGAAGGTACACCCACACTTGATGACAATACTAAATGTTGAAATATATCATGGTTATTTGGATCTAAATATGCTTTAAAGTCATCAATAGTTGCATTTCTCCAAGTACGATTAAAGTCAAGTTGGTACCATACATTATTTCCACCAACAGAAGTACCAGTTCTTTTACTTAGAACACGCATCTCAGTACCAGAGCTTACTGTTCCGAAGCTATGACTACTTGAGCTAGCAGATTGACGAATATTTGCTGTGCTTTTGACTATAGCTACATCACTAACATTAATAACTGAGTTGTGTACATATAGTGTTTTATTATTGTGCTTAATTTTGTACCATTTAGTATCACCACTTACTGAACTTCCCTCTACTTCCTCTTCTATAGTTACAGTTATAGTAGAAGTAGTAGTAAAGTCAATATTATTCCCTCCAGTTGAAGGAGATGTTCTTACATTTACTCCTGAAGATACAACTCCTTTCTCAATAATATCAAGAAGTGAACTGTGTATATACACAGGTGTATTTCGATACTTATCCGTTTGTGGTGGAGGGTTTAGACCCAATTGAGTATTTATTGCTTGTGATAAGGTAACATTATAAGTAGTATATTGTACTATTTCACTTCCTAAGATATCACCATCAACAGCTAATCTTAAATAAACTCTTACGTTCTCTTTAATTGATTCATCGACTCCATATGAATCTAGTATCAAATTGTACCTATGAATTGCTGTACTAAAATTACCCGCTCTATGCTGATTATTTGCATAGTTTAGTAGTGAATGAGCTCTATCATTTATACCACTTATAAATCTTTCATCACTTGGATATAAAATATAGCCATCAATATATGCAGATAATTGTGCTGATGAGTTCGGTTGTTTTTCGGCATAAATAAGCTGTTCTTCTGCAGTTCGATATATTTTTCTATCATTAGCAAAAGCCTTTTTAGCCTCAGTCTCCAATCTCAACCTATCATCTAGAACAGGTGAAGATAAAATTAATTCATACCTTAAAAGTGCTGAGCCATAATTACCTAATAAATGCTGATTGCTAGCAAAATTCAACAAGGAACGCGCTCTATCATTTATTCCCTCTTCGAAACGACTATCATCTGGATATAAGACATAACCTGTAATATAAGTTGTTAACTGAGCTGATGAATTCGGTCCAGCTACTGCAAGATTATATAGATCATTTGCTGTAGGAATTTTCTTTTGCTGAAGAGCATATTCAAGTTTAATTTCAGCTTCATACTTTATCCCTGGATCTAGAACAGGTGCTGTTAAAATCAAATTGTATCTATTTACCGCTGTAGAGAAATTACCATCTTGTTGTTGTTCACTTGCCCATCTCAATAGAGATTGAGCTCTGTCATTTATACCCTCTACGAATCTTTGATCCTCAGGGTAAATAACATGCCCTTGTATATAAGCTGTTAATTGGGCTGAGCTAGTTTGTTCATTACGTGCAGTATTAAACATTTCATTTGCAGTTGGAATACTTTTATTTCTATCAGCAAATGATTTTTTCAGTTCTGCCTCTTGTTTTATGAATTTATCAAGTACTGGAGATGATAGAATTAATTCATATCTCATGTTAGCCGATGTAAGATTACCTAATTCATGTTGGTTAGTAGCATAATTTAATAAAGAACGAGCTCTATCATTTATACCATCTTCAAATCTTTGATCATGTGGATACATTTCGTATCCTTCAATATATGCAACTAATTGTGCTGATGAATTGGGTTCATTTTTTGCAAAATCGAATTGATCATCTGCAGATGGATATGTTCTATTTCTATTAGCAAAATCCAGTTTTGTTTCAACTTCTCTTCTAATCTGTGAATCTAGTATAGGCGCAGATAAAATTAATTCATACCTTAAAATTGCAGAGCCAAAATTACCTGATTCATGCTGTCGACTTGCAAAGTTTAATAATGATTGTGCTCTGTCGTTAATTCCATCTTCAAAACGCCCGTCTTCTGGATACATCTCATAACCTTTTATGTGAGCAGTTAACTGGGCCGATGAATTTGGTTCATTCTTTGCAAATAAATATTGTAAATCAGCAGTTCTTTTTCCTTCTAAAGCATACTGCAAGTTTTTTTCCACTTCATTCTTTATAGTTTTATTTAGTACTGGAGCAGACAAAATTAAGTTATACCTGAGTATTGCAGAGCCATAATTACCAATTTGGTGCTGTCCACTGGCAAAATTAAACAATGATGAAGCGCGGTCATTAATTCCATCCTCAAACCTTTTATCATGTGGAAACATTTCATAGCCTTTTATATATGCTGTCAATTGGGCCGAAGAGTTTGGTTCATTTCTAGCAAAATTAAACTGTTGATCTGCTGTTTTGTATTGTTTACCTTGAACCGCAAATTCTCTTAGACTTACAACTTCATTTTTTATATTTTCATCAAGAACGGGGGCTGATAATATTAGATCATATCTTATAAGAGCAGAAGCAAAGTTTCCAGCTTCATGCTGTCCTCTTGCAAAATTTATTAATGAGGTAGCACGGTCATTTATTCCATCCTTAAAACGACTATCTCTTGGATAGTAGTAATACCCCTCAATATATGCTGTTAATTGTGCTGATGAATTCGATTGATTTCTTGCTGTTCTTACTAAATCATCTGCATTTGGAAATTTCTTCTCCTGTTCAGCTAATTCCTTTTTTAAGGATGCCTCATATTTTATACTTTCATGAAGAGATGGTGCTGACAATATTAAATTATATCGTGAAATAGCCGATTGAAAGTGGCCTAATTGATGTTGATTACTAGCATAATTCAATAATGATTTAGCTCTATCATTTATTCCATCAGTGAATCTTGTGTCTTCAGGGTATAAATTATAACCTTGAATATAAGCTGTTAACTGCGAAGATGAATTTGGCTCACGTCTAGCATAATCAAGCCATTCGTCTGCTGTATTAAGGTTTTCATCAGCAAATACATATGAAGGCTGGCTTACAAAGCCTACGAAAAGTAACAATGTGAAAGAGAATATTATAAGGTTTATTCTTTTATTTAATAACAACATCTCAATCCCCTCTACTATTTTTAATCTTCAAATCTCCTTTTCCCCTCCGTCTCTAATAGTGAACTTGAGATAAATAGAAAATCTCTATTACTATTATCGACACATTTTTCAAGAAGTTTAAACAGAAGTGAAAAAAATGTTTGGGAAGTCCTTAAAAATTTATATAAGGACTTCCTCCCATGACTTATTTGCTTATCTAATTTTTGCTATTAGCTATATTTAACAGATATTGCCCATAATTATTCTTTCTTAATGGCTTAGCTAATTCAATAAGTTTTTGATTATTAATATAACCCATCCTGAAAGCAATCTCTTCAATGCATGCTACTTTAAGTGATTGTCTCTTCTCTATTGTACCAATAAATTGTGAAGCTTCTAGAAGAGATTCATGCGTTCCTGTGTCTAACCAGGCATAGCCTCTTCCTAACAGTTCTACTTGTAAGTCATTTAATTGAAGGTAGGCTTTATTAACATCAGTTATTTCTAATTCACCACGATCTGATGGTCTAATACTCTTCGCAATTTCAATTACTCTGTTGTCATAAAAATAAAGACCAGTAACAGCATAATTTGATTTTGGTACAGTAGGCTTTTCTTCTATTGATAATACCTCACCAAACCTGTTAAATTCTACTACTCCAAATCTTTCTGGATCGTTAACGTAATAACCAAATATTGTTGCTCCTTTTGTTTTATTTGCAGCCTTTTGAAGTGTTTGTGATAAACCACTTCCATAAAATATATTATCTCCTAAAATTAAAGCCACGGAATCATTTCCTATAAATTCCTCACCAATGATAAAGGCTTGAGCTAAACCATCGGGAGAAGGCTGTTCTTCATAACTAAATGAAATTCCAAAGTCAGACCCGTCACCTAATAACTCCTGAAATCTCGGTAGATCAGTTGGAGTAGAAATAATTAATATTTCCTTAATTCCTGCTAACATTAAAATTGAGATTGGATAGTAAATCATAGGTTTATCATAAATTGGTAAAAGTTGTTTTGAGACAGTACGTGTAAGTGGATATAATCGCGTACCACTACCTCCTGCTAAAATAATACCTTTCAAATTAATCACCCTGTTTTTCTATACTTAGACTCATTTTTGTAGAAAAGAGGGAATATAATATATTTTAATAATTTTTCTATTCCCATTTATTTTGGAACATACCATTAAGACTAATTTTTGTATTGTTTATAATAGTTACTCATAAAATCAACAAACTCGTTAGCTACATCCAATGTGTTCTCTTGTTTTTTAGCTACATCAAAAATTAAGTCTAAATTACTTTTTACTGCCTTATAAGAGAACTGCCTAATATATAAACTACGAGCTTTATCTACAATTTCTTTTGTTTTCATTGGATTATCAAAAACATCTTTAATAGCATACATTAATTCATCAAAATCACCATGTTTTGCAAGTTTTAAGTATCCACTTCTTGCTAAATCACCCAAATCTGAAATATCATTTGCTATAACAGGAACTTTCATTGCAATTGCATCTGTAAATTTATATGGCATTTGGTAGTGACTCGCTGGGATACTTGGATCAAGCCATAAAATAACAAGATCTGAAGCATAATTAATTTTTGCCATCTCATTTCTTCCTTGAGGTGGTAAAACTTTAATTCTATCCCCATACTTATCCATTAATTTTTTTTGATCTGGTGTTTCTCTTGAACCTACAAACAATAATTTATATCTTTGGTCATTTAGTCTATCTATAAGGTCAACTAGTTCATATATACCTTTATGCTTTCTTATGAGTCCACCAAATAAAATAACTCTGTCATCTTTTGTATATCCTAGTTCTTCCCTAACTTCATCTCTATTGTATTTATCTGGATCGTAATAGCTTTCATCTTTCAAATTTCTAATATAAAAGCTTTTTCCACCAAAAAATTGGTCAAGTGTTTTATTATGAGTAGTAGTAACTGGTACTTTATGAGATAATTCTTCCATTATTTTTGACCATTGCAAACTATAAGGAACTTGTAATTCTTTATCTGTAAAATCTACTTCTTCTAATTTAAATTTCTTTTGAAGCTCCTTGTCTTTTTGTGGGCTTGAAACAACAGTTTCCAAGTCATTATATTCTAATATAAGAGGTTTACTTAAATGATAATTTGCTAATAAAGCCAAACCTAAGCTTGATAATCTTGGTTTTATAGCGTAAACAACATCTCCGTTAATTTTTGTTAAAGCCTCAGACATCATTTTAAAGAAATCGGGGAATTCTTTTCCTTCAAGTATAGTCATTTCAAAATTTGGCACTTCATTTTCATAAGGCGGAAAAATTTTCTCATCAAAAAATCTAAATCCAAGTAACTGAACTGTATAAAATGAAGATAATGATTCAGCGATATTATATGCTTTTGAAAAATGGTTCCTACTAACATCCCATGAAATAATGGTTATTTTAGGAAGATCAACAGAAGGTTTAAGTGCTGGTAATCCATTTTCAAAATAGGAAGAAACATTTGCTTGGATTGTGCTCAAACTTTGGTGGTCATTACTTTGTAAATTTGATATCTGTCCCCAATTTTCATTTCTGCGGTAAATAACAAGAAGTTGATCTCCATATAGTGGGTTCCTCAAAAAAGTATATTTAAGAACTAAATCCCAGTCCTGACGCCTAACGAGATCGTTATTAAAACCTCCAAAATGATCATATAATTCTCTTCGATGAACGAAGGAATTTAAATCAATAAAGTTTTTCTCCATTAATTTTTCGTAATCAAAAGTTAGTGATTTACAGGTTTTAATTTTGTATTTGTTATCGTAATAATAAACATCAATATATCTATTGAACACAGAGTAATACCCTGGGTTCGCAAGTAACCTTCCAATATTAGCTGTAAGATAAAGTGGATGCCATACGTTATCAGAATCTAAATAGGCTATATATTCACCTTTAGAAACTGATAGTCCATAATTTCTCGCTTTTGCTGCTCCGCCCCAATCTAATTTATGATATTTTATTCTTTCGTCTTTAAATCTTTTTACCTCCTCTTCTGTTTTATCTCTACTTCCATCGTCACATATAATGAGTTCCCAATTCGTATAACTTTGCTCAACTATACTTTGTATAGCTTGTCCAATTACATTTGCTCTATTATATGTTGGCATTATAATTGTTACTAAAGGCTCATTTTCAATATATCTGGTTATTTCCTTTAATTGTGATTCACTATCTTGTAATATTTTATAAAAATTGCCTTTTGGATTTTCTTTGTTTATATCATCTACAACTTTGTAAAATAGGGTTTTATCAAATTTTTTATTGTGAAAATTTAATTTCCTAAAAGTCTTATTATTTTTTTTTTCTTTTACAGTCGTAGACTTATTTTTGCTAACAGCCCTTTTTGACAGCTTAAGTAAACGATATGGTAATGCTAATAAATTTTTTGGTGATTTGACAGATGAAATCAAAAGATCACCTAGATTATACTTTATTGAATCATAGACTTTCTCAGTTTCTCTACTCTGTTTCTTTAGATCTTGACGCATATTACGTAATTCTTCTGTAACCAAATTGTATTTTTTAGTTTGTTCCTTATTAACAACTTCTAAGTTATTAATTTTATTTTTTAATGTATTTTTTTCAGTTGATACAGCTTCTAATTTACCACTTAAATTGTCTTTTTCTTGAGATAAGTTTCTTAACTTTTCATTAAGTACGTCCATTTCCTTTGATATTTCTAATAAGCGTTCTTTTTCCCTAGCAGTCTTATTTTTTATTTCCTCTAACTCCCTTATCTTAATGGATAGGTTATTAGTCTTAATTAAATACGTTAGTCTTTCTCCTTCTAATTTCATTGACAGGCTATCTTGAAAAGATCGAGAAGAAATGAACTCTGTTATTTTACGATTTTTATCATTTTTTTCATAGATAATACCTAAACCATGAAAACCATGAATTTTCTCCAATTCTAAGTCGAGGCTAGTTTCCTGTATGAAATCTTCAATGGCAGTTAGAACTCCATTTTTATTGTTATTTTCATATATGGCATTAAATAAATGTCCGTTTAATCCATTCTTCTCCACTAATTCATTTTTGTTTGGTAACATCCCTAACTTTTTATAAGCTTGCTGATAATAAGGTGGAATATTTTCTGGTGTATAGTATAAATCCCTTCTCCCATATGGCCATCCAATATCATGTGCAAATATAATTGGGAATTTATTTTTGCCCTTAAAATTTTTCTCCACTATTTTAAGTTCATTATAAACTGTATACCAATTATGATCTCCATCAATTAGAATAGCGTCATAATCCTCAATTTTCGGTAATGCATTAAGACTTAATTCTTGTAGAAACTCAAAATGTTCCCCATTTTCTTCTGTCCATATATCATATTCAGGTATTTTCAATGGATCAACTGTGTATAATTTCCCACCATTCTCTGTACAATATTCTAGAATCTTCCTTGTGTTAATCCCTTTTTGTGCCCCTATTTCAACAATCGTTTTTGCTTTTGTGATATCTAATATAGGTTGCATTAGATTTTCCCAATATCTATTCAATATTTTTCCTCCTATTCTACAAAAAATTATTGTAGTTCGATCTAAGAATTTTTCTGAAGTCTTATACTTTATTTTTTCTAATATGCTCTTCTACAGTTTCAACTAAAAATTGTGCTCTATTTTGAAAAGAGTAATTGCTTGTAACTTCTTCTTTTAATTCATCTACATTTTCTTTGAGAAGAGGATATGCTAAAAAGAATTCTTCCACACATAAGTTAAATTCTTCTTTATCTTTGTAATATAAAATTTTATTCCCGAATAACTTATAAAGTTCTTCGTGATAATCAGATATAATTGGCAGACCGCACGCAATTGCATCAAAAATTCTGTTATTAATAAACCCATATTGCTTCATATCTTCCCAATGATCATTTAATACTATCTTAGAATTAGAATATAGTTCACCCAACTTTTGGTTATCTATATACTTTCCGACAATAAGTTTTTTATTAATCATCTCAACCCAACCTCTCCCCCATACTTTAAGGGGTAAACCTAATTCAGAACTCCAAATAACACAAGCTCGCTCAACGCCTCTAGTATTACCAACAAAGATAATATCTTTCCTATCGTGATAATTAGAAGAACTTTCATAAAACTCTTCTGTATCAGTACATTGTAACAACGGAAATACTGGAACCTGAATTTTTGAACTTAAATATTCGGCATGGGAATTTGATGCTACAAAAACTATATCATAAGACTGATACTCCTCAAGTGTAACTGATTCAGGATGACTAATATTCCACATTATATTAAAATCACTTTTCTTTACTGTGTAAGGATGTTTTCCTCTTAATACAAGAACAACATCAGCCGTTTTATTATTATCCCATTCCCCATGGTAATCTGTTTCAACTTTTTGATTCATCCTTGATAAATACTTTGTTAGAGATCTCCCAAAGTGGAAGTCTCCCCACTTATCTTGTCTCCAGTCAGTTGGTGCTGGATTTTTAATTATCCATTTCATAAAATTTCTCCAATCTAGACTAAATATTTACTACAAGTTATTTTTACTGTTTAAGATTTAACAAATACATTGACTTAATTATCTTTGTTAAACAATTGTTTTAAACGAGTTAAAATACTTATGTTAGTAGTTTTCGAATTGTCTTGAGATAATTGTAAATCACTATTATTATTTTTTAATGCTTTATTTGTAAATTTACTATTAATTGTTAATATTTGATCTTGATTATTATTTTCTAATTCTTGATTTACTAATGATTCGATATAATTAATAATTGTTTCAAGATTTTGGTCATTTGAATTAATCATTTTTATTTCTTGATATCTAAACCATGTAACAATTAGTCCGTAACAAAAAAATATCTTCTCAATATTTTTAAGCTTTCCTCCACTCTCTAAGTCAGAAAGGAAATTTTTTTCTATTTGTTTAAATTTGTATTGAAATCTTCTAAATAATATTACGAGATCAATTCCATTTGGGCCCACGCCACAAAAGGCCCAATCAATGACCTTACTAACCCCTTGAGAACTAGTTATTATATTTTTATGATGGAAATCTCCATGCATTAGAGTGTAGTTCTGTTTTGGCTCTAAAATACTAAATAATTTATTGTCTATAATTAAACCCTTAAGTTTTTGAATTAGAGTGTAGATATCAACAGAATATTGCTTTTTATTTATTTCCATAAAAAGCCATTTAAATATCTCTTCATTTACATATCCATCATGCATATTTTGAAAGAAATATGCCAACTCAGGTTCGTTGTTTCTAAAAATATGTTCATTTTTTGTAAATAAACCCTTAACATCGTCGAATTTAATAGAAGTTATTGCCTTATGCAGATTTAAAATCTCTTTTAATTCTTCTTTAGTTGGATGAACGCCTTCTACTTTCTCTAATGTCAAAAATTTAATATTGTTAGATTCAGTATAATGAACCATTCTAGGCGTAACGTTTTGTAATACTGAAAATGTATTACGTATTTTAGAATAAAATAAAGATTCATTTCCTATCTTAAAGTTCTCAATAATTTTCGTAATATATTCCCTTTTATTACTTTCGTTATTAATGGGAAAGTGCTCAATAACACCGAGATTATTTGCTCCCGTTATACATCTGTAATTGGATTTGCACAGATAGCCTTGAGCTTCCAAACCACACTCGACATGATTTATCACCTCATTCAAAGATGGGGATAGTCTAATTTCTAAACTTTCCTTCATGTATTTTGATTCTAAGTCCTTCATGTTTTTCTTTTCATAAATTCGACTTATCCATCGATAATACTTTTCACTTTTAGGCTCTAAGTTAGTCAACTTTTCCCCAACATTGATTGCTTCATCCCATTTTTTCTGTTTTTTATATACTCCAAATAGTTCACTATAAAACATAACACGTACTTCTGTTTGCTCTTTATTTGTTTTTTTACTTTGATACATCCCCTCTTTAATTGCTAATTCTGCAGCATCATATTTACCAGTAGCACGATAACATTTCCCTAAATTTAAATATATTTTTGGATTACCTTTTTGAACGTCTAGAACATCTTTCCATTCCTCTATTGCTTTTGACCATTTTCTTTTTTTCATTAATTTTTTTGCATTATTTATTTTTTCAATTGTATCTATTTTACTCACCTACTTATTAGGTATTTTGATTATTTATCTCCCCTAATATTATAGCAATTATTAATATTTATTAACAAAAGTGACAAAAAAAATATATATATATTCATTCTCATACAAATAATTATCAATTTTAATACAAAAAACACATTTGATTTGTTCTATCGTAGATTTTATCATATATTGAAATTTTATGTCATTTGATTTTAAGATAAATTATTTCCAAATGAGATTAAAACTGATTTTTATAGAATATCCCTTTGGATTTCTTCTTGACATTCAGTTCTCTTTATTCAGACAGTAATTGCTATTTTTACTTATACGGTTTTCTGACGTTCTTCTTTCTTTGACTTTTCGACATTAGCTTTCCAGTTTCACTAATACAGTATTAAACTTCTTCCAAAGTTTCTTTACTTTAGTTTTTCTATTTCGTCTATTCTTATGATATTAAGTCGTTTTAAACTGATTTATAGCCTTTATCTAAATTGCAAATGTCATATATAATTTATGTCTTAGCTCGGTGAATTCCTTAATTAAAGTTAGCACCTTTTGCTTTGGCCTTTTTGAGGTGTGTGATTCATATATATAAAGAAAGACCACCTTTTCTTTCCTAACGAAACCTTCGATGATGTAAACCAAGAAAATAACAGAAGAACAACTTTGGAAGATAACATGGTTCATAGAAGATGGTTTTACTCAATGAATCCTAGTTGGAACTAAAAGAGCAGAGATATAATCCACAAAAGAGAGTAAGATGTCTTATTTGGTATTGGAAGTCAATATCCAAGGTTTTGCACCATATCAATAAGGAGAAGTTATTAATAGTTGTGCTGGGCAGGCCAAAAATTAAAAGACCCCAGAATTCCCGGGGTCTTTCCTACAAACATTATATCTTTGTATACTTTGCCAATCTTTGCCCATGTTTTGTATATCCAAAATGTTTCTCAACGTAATCGTTGGCAATTTCAATCTGTTCTTGATATTTCTTTTCATCTGCTATTAATAGTTCAACCTTTTTTTGCACTTCTGAAGGGAATGCATATATAGCAGCTTCTCCAAATAATTCTTTATATTCATAAGGAAGTATAACTGGAACCCCAACAGCCATCGCTTCAATAATAACACGACCAAAAGATTCGACCCAATCCGAATGAGTATAGTAAACAAATACATCAAGAGTTGCCAAAAATTCCTTTGGTTCTTTTTCATCAAAATTATAAACACGCCAATTTTCTGGCAACTTTCCTAATATTCCCCTGGGGATTTCGCCCCCTCCTAGGACATGAACTTCAAAATTATCATTCACAGGGTAAATCTCTAGGAGTTCATCTTTATTCTCTGGCCATTTAACTACATGATCTCTAGAGTGTCTTCCTATTTTTATTTTTTCTTTATTTGGTTCGTAGGACTCTCGTCTCCATTCCTTAATGTTAATTATGTTATTCCAATCATCATTTCCTAAAGATATCTCTTCTATTTCTTTTTTATGATGTTTATATAAAGTTTTTCTCACTAATGGTCCAATCGGATACCAAGTACCAGAAACACCAAAATACTCTTGCAAATGGCGATTGCACTTTATGATATCGAATCGCTTTATACCAGTATCCCCATAATCGCTCATTGGAGTTTGGTTAACTATTACACAAGCAAATTCTGCTTCTACACTTGGTACAAAGCGTTGCCATTCTTCCAATACAGGTGGGTACCTTATAATTAATAATCTACAGGCTACTTGTTCTCCATAAACAAGCATTTGAACATTAACTCCATCAATGGTGTCTCTTATTTTAGAGTTGATAAATTTCTTTGGTGAATAATCATAACGAGCTAATTGAATTAGTCCTGTCCTAAATCCCATTTCTTTTTGAGCCTTTATTTCTTCTAAGTTTGAAATAGTTGAGCCTCCATCAAGTCTAAAATCTGAAACAATGATTACGTCAAATTTCCGTTTTTCATCATTTGTAGACTCACGAGATGGTAACATAGGTTCAGGTATAGGAAATGGTCTTTGTTTTTGCGGAAAGTTATAATAATAGTTTTCAGTATTAGAGTGATAATAGGTTTGAGCCTCTGTATACTCTTTTCTGGCTCCCATAAAGTAACCAGGAAATCCAAAAGCAGAACTACCAGTTAAAGAAGTATTAGTTTGTCTTTGAAAAGAAAGGGGACCTGTTGTTAATTCAATTACAGACTTATCACCAAAAACTAACTTAACCCTTTTTATAAACTCAGAATCAGCCCCAAATCTTACTGAATCCCAATAACCTATTTTCTCCAAAACAGGTTCACGCCTAAACATAAATGATGACATGTTACTAAAAATAAAATGGCCTGGTTTCCCTCTTCTAAAAAACTTCAATTCATTAGTTGCTCTTGATTGTTGAGAGGTATTCCCTATTACCTTTGGATTACCTTCCAAGTGTGTTACTTGTCTTTCAATTTTTTGAGGATGGGACCAATCATCAGCATCATTTATTGTCACATAGGTTCCTGTAGATTTTTTAAGAGCTAGATTACGAGCAATATAGGGACCACTATTGGTTTCTGTCTTAATCAAAAGTACTCTTGAATCTTTCTTAATATATTCATTAACTATGGTAACAGTACTATCTGTACTACAGTCATCCACTACAATAATTTCAAGGTTTGTCCAAGTTTGTGACAACACAGAGTCTAGTGCTGTGGTCAGCCCTTCTTCTGCATTGTAAACAGGTATAATTACTGTTACCTTTGGAATTACATTTTTAATTAGTTTTCTAGGATCTTCCCCTTTTCTTCCTTTTAACCTGTCATACATTGTCTTGCCTGAATCAGATATTGATATATTTGATAATTTTTTTATACTTAACGCTTTATTAATATACTCTATTTTTGTCTGTAACTCCGGCTCTAGGTTAGCATAGGATAAAAACAAATCCGGATCGTCTTTAATCTGTAATGCTTTCAAAATTACTTTCTTTGCTTCCTCAATTTTACCTAGCAAGTCTAAACATTCTGCTTGTAATATCGCATTTTTTTTAATATTGCCGAATTCTTTTTCATTTTTAAATGTACCTTCTAAATACTTAATACATTGTTCAGCATCGTCCGAAGTATATTGATTTGCATGCCAGAGTGCCAGCTCCCATCCCGCAAGCTTTCTCATGTTGTCATCTTCACTGTTTTTATACATCATTTTAAGATCATCATATGCTTTTCCATTAAAACCAAGTGATGTTAGACGATATTTAACTCTATCTATCTTATCTAATTGTATTTGTTTTTTTCCATTTTTAAATTTACTTTTTAAAAACTGTTTCTGATTCTCACTCAGAAATTTTTTTATTCTACCTCTTTGCTCCGATGTTAGTACTTTATCATAAACCCATTGAAAAAAATCAGCAATTTTTCGTGATACCCTTTTAGACATCATATTCAACACCTTGTCTATTTACCTTTATCTTTTGTACCTCTAACCTTTTCCTTGTAAAGCTTTACTGCTTCTTTTGAATCTCCATCAAATTTTATTTCGCCGTTTTCAATCCAAATTGCTCTTGTACAAACTTTTTCAACAAACCCCATACTATGTGACACAATTATAACCGCTTTTGCACTTTCCATCATCTCCTGGATCTTTTCACTTGCTTTTTGTTTAAATGATATATCCCCAGTAGATAAAGCTTCATCTATAATAAATATATCTGGTTGTAATGTTGCTGCAATACTAAATCCTAATCTAGATTTCATTCCACTTGAATATTCTTTAACTGGTTTATTTATTGCCTTGCCAAGTTCAGAAAATTTAACTATATCATTATAATCCCGATTCACTCTATCCTTTGGTATACCTAACAACATTCCGTTTAAGTATATATTATCACTACCCGTTAATTGTGCATTAAATCCAGTCCCATACCCCAATAGTGCTGTAGTTTCACCATTTACTTTAAGAACGCCTTTATCAGGAGTAAGAATTCTTGTTAATACTTTACAAACAGTACTTTTTCCAGCACCATTATGCCCAATTATCCCAACAACTTCTCCTTCATTAATCTTAAAATTAATATCTTTTAAAGCCCAATGTTTCCCTTTTTTTATATTATATGACACACTAAGATTTTCAGCCTTAATTATTGTAGTGTCTCTTATTATAGATTCTGTTTTTTTTAGATCTAACTTTCTCTTTTTCTTTGTTTTTTTTTCTGGTAATGTAGACTGATATCTTTCTATGACATCCTTTGGATTTCCTACTTCTTTAATAATACCCTTTTCCAACCAAATCAAGCGATCGCAATTAGTTTCAGCATATTTTAGACTATGTGTTACTAAAATGACCATTTTTGCTTTTTTAACTAGTTCCTTTATCTTCACAGCTGCTTTTTCACTAAATTCCTTATCACCTGTGTTTAAAGCTTCATCAAGAATTAAAATTTCTGGTTCTAGATATGCTGCAACGCTAAAACCTAAACGAGCCCTCATTCCACTTGAATAATATTTCATTGGTTGGTCCATAAAATCACCAACTCCTGAAAATGCATGAATTTCATCTATAGATTCATGAATTCTTTTTTTGTCTATACCCAACATCATTCCATTAAGATATACATTTTCGCGTCCAGTGAGAGATTTATTGAATCCCATCCCTAAGGAAAATAAAGCTGACACTTTTCCTTTAACTTGAATTTCTCCTTCATCAGGATTAAGAATACCTGATAGTATCTTACACAGTGTTGTTTTACCAGAGCCATTTGAGCCAATAATACCTAATATTTCACCTCTATAACCTCTAAAGTTTAAATTCCTTATTGGCCACACTACTTTACCTTCGGCATCTTCATCATTTTCCTTTTTCTTAAAAAAATTAATTACGTGTGATTTATAATCATCTTTATATCCAGAAACAAAAGATGCACCAAGATTCTCTGCCTTTATTACTACTTCTTTATTTTGATCATATTCATTCAGTCTATTCATCTTATTAAATGACATAATAAATAACCTCTTTTATAATGCTTTAATTATTTTGTGTTCATTCTTGCTATAATGACGTAGCATTCCAAAAATAACTATGATTGACAATAATGCTATTATAAATAAACCGGTGAATGATGGAGCTGTATTATACATTAGTACATCCCTGTATGATTCAATTATTATTGCTACAGGGTTTATTGCCACAATCCAATCATACTGTTCTGGCAAACGGCTCCCTATCCATATAATTGGAGAAGAGTAGAAAAACAAGCGCAAAATATGTGATAGAATATTATCAATATCTCGAACAAAAACACATATATAAGCTAAGAATAAACTTACAGCAGTCAAAAATATTAATTGAATTAATATTATAACTGGTAATAAAATAACATGCCAACCTGGTACAATTCCAAAGATAGCTAAGAATATAGCTATTACCACTAATCCAAATGCAAAGTTAAACAATTGAGTAGAAGTCATAGCTAATGGGAAAATGGACTTTGGCAAATAAACTTGGTTAATAATTGAAGAATACTTTGTAATTGCTTTTGCCGACGTATTTACAGTAGTATTCATCCAACGCCAGACAACCATACCAATTACTAAGTAAACAGGGTATTCTGGTACATCAGAATACCTCTGTAGAATTACAATTACTAAAAAGTAGTACACTACAACATTTAGCAAAGGGTCTAACAGCCACCAAAAATATCCTAAATAGCTATTACGGTGTTCTGCCTTTAGACCTGACTTTACTAGATAAAATAAAAGATCTTTCCTTTTTAACATTTCTTTAATATATTCTTGCATTATATTGTATTACACCGCCTTAAAATAAAAATCTATAACATACATTATTATTATCAAAAAACGCTAATTTAAACTTTTCAAACTTTCAAACTTTTTCTATGTTTATTTAATCTTATAGTTCATTCATACATTCATTTATTAACTTCCTATACAGTCTATTTTTTCACCCCCTTATTGTATATATCCTTAATTTTTAAAGGTAATAATTGTGCATAACAATTACTTATGTACATAATGAGCTCTCTAACACCTCAATATTGTCAAAGAAATCTCTCCTATTTTGTAATTTTTTTCAATAAAAGAAAAGGCATCTTTTCATAGTATACAAATCCTTTTTTAATATTGAAAATAGCTTCCCCTCGATCCAACATTACCAATAATATTTTTTTACTATTACTAAACCCTTAAATACCACCACCGGGATCATACTAACCAAATTTTTCACATTACAACATATTCTCTATTTAACATGTTACAATTAATGATTTCTTCTGAATAGATGTAACTCTGTACATTTTACTTTACTACTTCAATAATCACTTATTCTTAGAATTGTATATTCTCTACTAAATTAAATAGATAGAATGAAACCTGTACATATACAATAAGTTACATTTTTAATATAGATTAATTTATTTCTGCTAATAATTGATATTAATTAAATTTCGTCCTACAATATCTGATAATTAACCACTATCCTATATGATATTTTTTTTATAATACTTCTCAACAAGACAAATTACAAGTTTTTATCACACAATATTTTCCTACATATTTAAACAGTTTTGCAGCGAGACTCATAAAGGTTGATTTTCATATTATTTAACAACAAAGTGCATAATAAAATAAATAGTAAAATCATTAGATGATGGTAGCAGTGAACACTATTGTAAAAATTGTAAAATCGGGTATAGTCATTACTAAATTTCACTATAGAATTTTATTAAAAAGAGATTTACTTAACTTATAAAATGCGTAATTTATAAAATACCATAAACTTTTTAATAAACTTAAATCCTCAATCTCCCGGTATACCTTCCAGTTTTGCTTTGCCATTTTCACTTTGTTACTCGAT
Source organism: Evansella cellulosilytica DSM 2522 (assembly GCF_000177235.2). NCBI lineage: Bacteria > Bacillati > Bacillota > Bacilli > Caryophanales > Bacillaceae > Evansella > Evansella cellulosilytica. The sequence continues at coordinate 3,920,083 of NC_014829.1, forward strand.
AAGGAGTGTTGGCTCACTCTGTATTTTGCTAGTACCTCTTGTATCCCGTGGGCTTCAAACCCTTTTTTGCATAATTCGAGCCATAGCACGTAATCTTGGCGAGAACGTATGTCGACCATTTTAACTTGTCCAACCTTTTCCACATCAAGCATGACCGTTAAACAGCCTATCACATTATGCTTTAATAATTGGTGATAGTTTACTGTTTCAGGCGCATCTACAATTGTCCCCGTTTCTTCGCCTTTTTGATCCATCGTTTTATACTTCGTGAAAGAGAAAGAAGCACCTTTTTCCTGCATATATTGCAATTGTTTTTCTAGCTTTTCTGGTAACCACTGGTCATCACCATCGAGGAAGGCGATATATTTACCTACGGAGTGGCTTATAGCTGTGTTTCTCGCAATGGCTGCACCACTGTTTTTTTCGAGCTGAATAAGCTTTACTCTTTCATCTTTTTCCACATACGACCTAATCACGCTCGTTGTATTATCTGTCGAGCAATCATCAACGATAATCATCTCCCAATCGTCTAGCGTTTGAGCTAATACAGATTCGATCGTATCAGCAATATAATTTTCCGAATTATATGTCGGAGTAATAATTGATATTAATGGCATGCTTTTATTTTCAACTCTTTCCATGTTATCACTCACCATTATGAGATATTTCCATCATTAACTGTTAATGCTAATTCCTTATACCAGTTGATTAGCTTTTTTTCTTCAGCATGCCAGTTTAGCTTTTCCATTACAGCCTTCTTCCCATTATTGCCCATTTCCAAAGCTAAATTCCTATTTGTTCTCAAAAACTCAATGGCGGATCTTATTTCATCATCGTTATAAGGATCCACTGCAATGCCACATGAATATTCTTCGACAAACTGCTTCCACATCGGAAAATTGGAGCATATTATAGGTAATCCTACACTCATATATTCAAAAAACTTAGTAAGCTCCTTTTTCATGTAATGATCTGTTGGCGGAAATAAAGCAATACCAGCTAACCATTGGTGTTTTACGTAAGACTGATCAATAATCGACTTAGGAACGTAACGATCTATGCCTTCAATATGCAACTGATCCTTTTTTTCACCAGCCAAATGAAGCATTTCTTCTGCCAGTGCTCGAGGACACCTTCCGTAAAAGCTAACGTTTATTTGTTCGTCAATTAATGGCAACCGAGCATGGATTTTTGCCCCTCTCTCCTCAGTCATATTACCAGTATAGATGAGCTTGTCTTCCCGTTCCATTGTACTATCAATCTTGTGATCAATGAGTTGCTCGTTTAATACAGGGTAATTAAGAATACAGGTTCCGGAAGGATATTTCTCTTTATAGTATTTTTCCGCTAAGCATAGTGCTAGCTTTCTTGAAAAAAACCTTTCTATTAGCCTATACGTTTTACCCATTAGCTTTCTAATTGACTTTGGGATATATTCCTTTTGCTGCATGCTCGTTTCATAATCCTCATGAATGTCATAGATGACGACATTTGATTTCTTCTTTAAAAGCCAGGCTAATGGCAGCAGCTCGGGATCATGAATATGGTAATAGTCTGCCTGGAGCGCACGCGCTTTTCTATATGCTTCGATCGTAGATAAAACCATTCGTTTCAATCTACCTTTACGCTTTTTGATTGGCACGACTGTTATATCAGTAATTTCTTTACTATCATGATCTTCTGGTACAATTAACGATACTTTAAACCCAGCTTTATGAAGAGACTTGCACTCCTTATAATAAATTCTCGGGTCTAAAGGGTGGTGGACAGTCGTTAAGTGCACGACAGACTTGGTGTTGCTCATAGCACAACACCTCCTTTTTATATCATTTCTCTCGAAGTGTTTTTAAAAATATTTCTTCATATTGCTTCACAATTTTTTTCGCATCAAAATCGTGTGCTCGTCTATAACCGTGTTCTATCATTTGGTTTACTTCATCTTTTTCTTTCTTTAACACTTTCAAAATATACGCTTTCATTTCCTCGACACTACCAACAGGGCATAAATAGCCAAATTCTCCCCCGTTTAATACTTCAGATGGACCTGATTTACAATTTGTTGATACGACTGGGGTTTTAGTCGCTAGTGCTTCCGCAATGACATGACTAAAGCCTTCATGTATAGATGAAAGCACAAAAACATCTGCATGTTTAAAATAGATATAAGGATTACTTTGAAACCCAATAAAATGTATCCTGTTTTCGATATTTAACTGTTTCGCTTCTGAGATTAAACTGTCTTTTAAAGGTCCCTCTCCAAGTATTACTAGTTGACTGCTTATTTCTTCATTTACTTTTGCAAAAGCCTTTAGTAATGTCGTTTGATCCTTCTGTTCAACTAACCGTCCTGCGGTTATGATGACTTTATCCCCTGTCTCAAAAATCGGTTGAAATTGGCTATCCACTTTCCCAGTCACAATTTTATGATTAATATGCTGAATATCAACAGGGTTATAAATGACTTCTATATGAGAGGGCTTTACTTTATATTTACTGACTAAGTTTTCCTTTACTCCTTCAGACAAAGATACAACTTGATTAGATAGCTTATACATCATTCCAAATCCACGAAGCTGTAAGTCCTCTTTAAAGGTCCCCCCTAAGTTATCCGCTTCCCTAACGACACATTTTGCTTTTGAAAAACTTAGCCGCGTAGCAAGGATAGCGATTGTATTCACTCTTGGGATTGTACTAAAAACAATATCAATATCTTTTTCTTTTATGATTTTTGACAAACTAAAAATAGATCTACTTAAACGAGTCGTTCGTAATTTAATAAACTCAACATCACTTTTTAATTCGTGCTCGTAGGAACCATCAAAATTTAAAGTAACTAATTTGGGTGCAAACTTTTCCCGGTCTAAGTTGTTAATGATATTGAGTAACGTTCGAGCAGCTCCTCCGCCACCCATTTGGTATATAAAAAATAAGACGTTTTTCTTTTCCACAATAATACAACCTTTCCGTAAAAAACGATTGCTCGGACTTTTTTTATCAAGCTACATTTACATAATACTCTTTTTTAGACGACGATTCCTTTCAAAAAGTAACAAAGAACGCAAAACAACCGATTATATCATAGCAAAAAATGAAAATTTTAGAAAGATAACAAAATAGTCTATGACTAAAGACTACATTTTTGTCGAATTTTCTTTGAAACATAGGCTTTTTATCTATATTATTAAAAAAACCCTTCACAAATAAACAATTTCCAATATAATTAGTAGTAATGAATATGTTATAATTTGTCGTAAATTATTTTTTCTAGCAGATCATGAGGTGAACATATTGGCTTTAAAATTACTACAATCAAAAAAATATAAACGTAGTACCCACGTATTGTGTCCTAGCTGCAATGAAAAATCAACTGTAGAAGAATGGAACGATATTGCAATAAAAACATACGGTGAAAATAGTCCTGACATTAGACACGCAGCACTTGATAAGAAAATCTCTTTTCCATTTCAATGCCCTAAGTGCTATATGGGCTATTCTGCTTATTTAGTAAAGTTAGTAAACTGTAAATAAAAAATGACATTTTAAATTGCTTTTTTAGCAGTTTGAAATGTCATTTTCTTTTATTTATTCATAAATATATCCAAAATGTTTTCACTTAAACTTAATTTTCCAAGATCAGTAAGTGAACTCCCACCATCATTAACATAATTTAATAGAACTTCATCATCTATACTTGGCCAATCTGTCCAATAATCTATATACAAATAACCTTCCTCAATGACAAATTCCTTTAATTCCTCAACATATATAGGATAGAATTGTGTATCATAAACAGGTGGTGCAGGGTGAACAAGGATAACTGCATCTTCATTTTCACGTTCTATCGCATTCATCTTCATACTAAGAACAGTGCGCGTGTCTGCGGGAGCCACTTGTCCAATACTATCATTCCAAATACTCGATTCTATCAAAACAATGTCCGCATCATTCTCTGCCAGTTGTACATGAAGCCCTTCCTCTATGATTTGAATACTCGTTCGATCACCAAACGATTTTGATTCAAATACGAACATATCCTTTTCATACGCTTCATTTAATCTATCTTCCGCAATCTTTGGCCATGATTTCCCATCTTCATTTTCTAATATTACATTGTTCGTTCCAAATACAAGTATTTTTACATCACCATCTTGATGATAGTTCTCTAATATCAGCTCTTTTATTTGGTTGTTGAGACCTTCGGTTAATGTATGTAGAAGCGTTTCGATTCTTGCTTCCTCCATCGCAATAGCTTCCATCTCTTTTTGTTCTAATTCAATTAATGCAGCCTTATACTCATCTACAGCTGAATTAGCTATGTTATTGAGTTTTTTATTATAGGTTAATCTCCCCCCTGTAATGACGGTTATACAAAATATTAAAACTAAAAGTAAAGCAACTAATTTTTTCATGTTTAACTCCTAAATCCCCAAAATTTTACTTTCATCATACTATACTTATAGTAAAAGTAAAACACGTAATTTACTAATAGTGCCTCTATGAAAAAACCTTCCACCCATACTTAAATAGGAATGTTTATGTTTCTGTATATTTTCCAATACTAATTTTAATATCATTACGAAGGAATGACTTTTATGCAAAACGAAGGAAATATATTCAAGGGGTTATTTTGGGGCATCATATTTAGCATTCCGCTTTGGGTATCTATCGTGGGCTGGTATAGATTATTTTTTTATTAAACGATCGTTTAATTTTTATATCTACTCTACTATTTTTATAAGAAAAAAACGTTTAAAAGTCGCTAATTGCAAGCTTTCAAACGTTTCTCATTATTAATTCACAGGCTTTGCATTAAGAATATATCTATCTGGTGCATTTCCGATAAAACCGAATGGATAACAAGTAGAGACAGTTAATACTTCTTCATCAATCGAATAATCAATGACCGTTCTATCATCAGCATCTACAATAAATGTTTCTTCAATTTCATATTGAAACGTCCCATATTCCATTTGCACTTCGAATATATCGCCAATCTCTAAATCACCTAAATTACGAAAAACGGTATCTCGATGACCTGATAATAAAATTTGTCTTTCTTGTGTAGGGAAGCCTGTACCAGTAAAGTGTCCTACTCCTCTATCCAAGTCATCCTCGTCTGTACCTGCAACGATAGGAAGCTCTGCATCAAGCTTTGGTATATACAGTATCCCAATCGTCTCGCCATGATCAGGTTCAAATTCAACCGGCTCAGTTAAATTTTTTCTTTCATCTGTTGAACGGTTTACGATTTCCCTCGCAGAATCAAGTGCATCCTTTTGCGCTGCATTGGTTTGATAAATTTGGTACCCTGCAGTACCAACAAAAATTAAACCTGCCAATATAAAGACGATACCAATTAGTTTTTTCATATTATGAACCATCCTTTATTAAATATTTCCAACGTTGCAATATTATACTTCCATTGTAAACTGCATACGAAAAAATGAAAATATGTTTTTCTTGGAAGTAAGCGCTTCATTTTTTATAGAAAAAAAACGATTCACATAAACTTCTCGTATTGGTAATGGCTACGCTCGTCGCTCGCCTGACAGGAGAAAGAAAACCAATCCTATCAGGCTTTTTAACGATTGCGACGGCGACGCACATTGCTTAGGGGCACTGAAAAGTGAAAGAACACCACTTTTTCAGTGCCCCTCTAACGTTTGGAGTCAACCATTTCTTTTTCCATGTTAATCTAGTCTAGATAAAAACTCGTTCACTTTATCTACAACATACCCACTACCTAATGTTCCTTCTTTATCATCTACCATCATTGTAACAAGAATGTCTTTCTTTTCATAGTCCATTGCAACATACCAACCTAACTGTGGACCATCTTCATCTTCTTGTGACGTTTTTAATTCTGCTGTTCCAGTTTTCCCAGCAATTGATCTCCCATGATCAGCTTGCGGTCGGAATGCAGTACCATTTGAATCTTCTACTACTGAAATGATCGAATCTAGTACGGCGTCAGCAGTATTTGGTGAGATGATCTCCTCAATCCAGTACGCACCTTTTTCTTCGTCATCAAACAATATTGGCTGAATAATATTACCTTCATGAATGAACATCGTATATAAAGCACTAACGTGTAAGGCGTTAAGCTGCACTTGTCCTTGCCCATACCCCGTATCGGCAAGAAGGATCTCAGATTCTATAGACTCGTTTGCAATAGTTGATGCGTTCATTGGAAAAGCAAAAGGCATTGGCTCTCCAAAGCCTAGCTTATCGGCCCATTCCTCCATGGCGTTTGCACCAATATTCAATGATTGTCGGGCAAAATATATGTTATCTGAGAACTTCATAGCTGTATTTAAATTAACTTCATTAATATGCTCATTCACTCTCGTAACTTGATAGTTACCCCAATCACTATTTTCTGGTTGCCACCTTTTACCTGTAATTGTTTCTACTTTTTCAGGATCTAGTGTTCCCTCTTCTATACCAATTGCTGCTGTAAATGGCTTGAAAATGGAGCCTGTTGAATACGGGATCTGCCATCGCCTCTCGTGTAGATCCTCATGTTCATACACATCAGCTAACGGGTCTCTCACGCCCAAACTTCTCGTGTTTGAATCATAAGCTGGGTTGCTCACAAGTGCTAGCACTTCACCTGTCGTTGGATTCATCGCTACCGCTGAGCCTACATCATCGCCTAACGTTTCAGCTAAAAGTGATTGTATATCTCGGTCTATTGTCAATGTGAAATTCTTTCCGTTTTCGGGTTCTGTCTTTATAATGACGTCACGCAATTGTCTATTCTCATCCTCAACAGAAATCGTTACTCCTTGACTTCCACGTAATTCGTCCTCAAGTACTAATTCTAATCCTGCTTTCCCTAAAATTGAACTACTGCTATATCCCATTCCTTCTCTTTCTTCTAATTCTTCTCCTGTAATTGGTCCAACGTAACCGACAAGCTGGTAAAGTTCCGCTCCTAAGTTATACACTCTCCCATTGCTTTGGCGAACCTGTACCCCAGGAATACTATCAGCTAACCCATTTACTCGCGTATCATCAAGAGGAATCTCGACGACCCGTGCAAACCAATCTGGGTTATTTGGATATTGATTGGCTGCATTCTTTACTCTCTCTAAATCTAAATTTAACGCTTCTGCCAACGCTTCCGTTTCGCTATCAAAATCTTCTATAAAGTCAGGAACAAATCCTACCTCATTAACTTCGCCATTCATCACTAGCCCTATTCCGTGGCGGTCGTAAATTTCTCCTCTTTTAGGCTGCGACGTTGAAATGGAAATGCGATCTGTTGGCTCTTGCATTCCAATGAAAAAATGAGTTGGATGCCATGTAACAAGCCAATGCTCTACCTCTTCTTCGTCCATCAGTTCTATTTTTTTTACTAAAGTGACATCGGTATGATAACGAAGCGTGCCTGCTATCGTATTCATCGTCACTTCAATAGGATAGGTGAGTTCCTCTATCTCTTCGAGGTTGATCTCTTCCTCTTCAAAGTTTCGAGATTCATAGGTTACAACAATATCATCAATACCAAGTTGTCCATATACATTTTCCATTCTTTCATGAAGTTCCCACTCTTGACTTTGTATCAATTGAAGTGAATCCTCTGTCAAAGGAGCTGTCATATTGTGAAATTGAAACGTCTGCCAAGCTTCTATGTACTCATCTAAACTGTCCTCTGGATTAACAACTTCTTCTTCGTCTGAACAACCATATAATAGCGTAACGATAAGAACAATAATGATATAGCTAAATTTCCGCAACATGCTCACCTCTCTAAGTTCATTAAAATAATTCGTAAATTTGTCATATTTAGATGTGAATCAAATCGACTAACTAAATGGCACTATTTTATCAAAGAAACAAGTTATTATTAATATAACAATATTTTACTGTTAAAGGTGATAGAAGTTAAAATTATTCTGAAAGTTTTATGATTTATCTCTGCCTCTCCACTTTCTCCATACTACTATGATAGCAATACCGAGTAATCCCCCAATTGAATCTAACACGACGTCTTCTATCATACCTGATCGATACGGATGAAAATGCTGCCTTAACTCATCTATAGCCGCATATAAAGTAACAAAAGTCCAAGCTCCTAAACTAGCAATACCTTGATGGGCTTTCATATAGTAGAAAACTCGATAAGAAAGAATAGCTAAAATGGCAAAAACGACGAGATGTGCACCTTTCCTTAAGAAAAACTCTACAAAGGCTGCAGGCGAACGTGTTTCTAAGCTAACTTCAGAATCACCGTATTGAAATGATATGTCCTTAGCAAATGTTTCAACCCATGATAAATTAAACTCTCCTAACATAGGTTGAACGTTTTGAGTCTCATATGATTGCGATGACGAGATATAAATAACCGTTAACCACAATAAAAGCGGCAACAAATAATATAAGTAAAATTTTCGTTTAAAAATAGTAATGCCCCCAACGTTTGTAATTTTTCTATCATTCACTTATTTTACTATATACCGATTTTATTGATAAGTATCGAAGATAAGCTTTTTACTGGCTGATTATACTGAACCCTGAATATCGATACGTTTTAAATTACCGTTATATTTTTTTCTATTTTGGGCAAGGATGTTGTTACAGTTTTATTGGAGGGATAATATGAAAAAATTCATTTGGCTTGCAATATTCATCTTCTTTATTGCGAGCGCAGCCGGTCTGATTCACTCATCAACAGAAGTAAGTAGTGATGAGAACAACGAATCCGATGGAACAGTATTAAACGAATTAAAGCTAAAAGATAAAAATGAAGAAATAGAAGAAGCCTTTTCCGATAACCACAATGAAAACATGAACAATGATATCGTGAATCAATACGAAAAAGAGTTCAGCTTTCTAGAGGAAGAAGCCGTCCAAAAATTAGGTGAATTAGTATCATCTGCTCTTTCAGATTATCAACAACTTAGAGAGGAAGGAAACGCGCTTTCACTATTTAGCCTTTTTAGCACGTATTATGAGGAGGCAAAGTCAATAGAAGAGAGCATTGACGACCAGTTCTTTGAAAAGTACGATAAGTTAATTGAAGACTTAAACGAAAACGGAATGTCGACAGAGAAAGCGACATATTTTAAGGAAACATTTGAGGAAGTAAAAGAAGGTTATATGAGCACTATTTTAGATTACATTACAAATTAATAAGAGGCGAGTGAAAAAGCTTGATATTTGAGGGCACTCACTAAAAAGCTTCCCTTTTCCATTTAAGCTGGCTATCACTACAAGCTAACCCTCTGCCTCTTAACAAAATAAGAAAAACTAAAACGAGCTTGAAGCTCGTTTTTAGTCTTTTCTTAGAATTATACTTATCTTTTAACAAAAAGAGTACTTCATAATGAAGTACCCTTGAATTGTATGGTCATTATTGTTGTGTCTCATGCCAATCATCGTAAGCACCGCTACCGCTACAGCCATGACATTCGTTGTGTGAAGCCATGTAAAAATACTCATTTGAGAACATATGGTAGCCATATCCATTACAATCTGGGCAAAGTCCTTTTGTTTTCATATCTGCAACTTTCTTTTCGTATCTAGCTGCACTCCACTCAGCAATTGCATTCAATAAACCCATTTTTACTCACCTCAAAACTATTTTTTCATAGTATTTGGAAAAAAGAGGGTTTTATACATTATATTTTCAAAAAAATTTTTTGTTCCAAAATAATGCTATTTTTTATTGAATTTAGGTGGAGCTTATACTTTTATATTACCACTTACTTTTAATAGAATCTACAAGCTTGTTTAATTGATTGTCAACTTTTTCAACGCTCATTTGTTTGCTCAAATCAAGCCACTTTTCATCTGTCAAGCGGAGGTCGAATAGCTCTTCCCATTCTATGAGCATGCACCGCTTTCTTTCCATGAGGAAATTTATCGTGTTTGCATCTTCTTGCATGTGGCTTCTATTAATAAGAATGAGTGGCTTGTTATTACAAATAGCCTCTCCAACCGTTCCCCAGCCGGGTTTCGTTATAACGACATCTGCTATCGCAGTGTAATGATGCGCCTCGGGTTCAGTAGCCGGAATATTAATAATCCGTTCACCTTTAATGTCTATATTACTTGATACGATGAGCTTTACATTTGGATCATCTAATAATCGTAAGTGATCTAGATCTTCTATATCTATCTTCATTCCAAGACCTAAATAAATAAGCTTATATTTTCCATCACGGTTATGAAGCTCCAGTAGCTTATCTTTTTCATCATGATTTGTTTTGCGTGCGAAAAAACCAAATTCCTCTGTTTTCTCTCTTGCCCAATCTGGTTCATTCACACCAGCTAAAGCAAAGTAATAATCCATCGCTTCATACGCTTCTTTTAACGGTGTTAACTTGTGCTCCTCAATAATCTGGAGATATGCTGTGTACCAAGTAAAATTAGATATACCAATAGAGCGAATCCCTTTATTTTTTGCAGCTAAAAATGGGGCAGGTGATATATCACTTATAACGAGGTCAACATTGTTTTCTTCTAAAAACCATTCTTCTTCAATTACACGTTCCGGTAACGTCGATATATACGCATCATAGGCAACATTCATTTTATCGATATCAACATCTATTGAGTTCATTTTTGTAATAAAACCGAGGTCATTTTCATTGTAGCGATATGTGATTTTTCCTTCGTGTTTTTTCTCAAATGCCGTTTGAACGATAGGCATTGGAAAACTCGTAGAAATAATGATATTCACGTCTTCCTTCATAAGTTCACTGATCACTGCGATGCTTCTCGTCGCATGGCCGAAGCCATAATCTGAAATATAATATGCTATCGTCTTCAACTTTCTATTCTCCTCCAACACTGTAATTCCATTTTTTACATTCATATTTAAGTACTTATTTTAACCAACAGTTTTAAATTGTATCAGAACATTGGACTTGTTGTATAATAATTTCCCTTCCACTAAAAATAGTAGAGGATAATTACACTCGGTTTTATGAAGTAGTCAATGGAAGGAGAACGTTAACATGTCTAACATATGTCTTCTCATCGGTAATGGCTTTTCTATAGATTTTGCAAACCATTTCGGCTTAAATCCTTCCATTCCTTTTTCTCATTTCGGTCAAAAACAAATATCGTATGATGCACTGTTAAAGGACCTCCCTTCCATCCGTGAACTTTTCTCATTAGCTAAACAAGATAAGGATGAGTACGTAGCAATAGAGAAATTTATGGAAAGTAGTGAATATAACGAACAAAAGGATTGTGCATTACGGCGCTTTCTTTCGCTATCATACGCAAGATTTCAATTGGAGGTAGATAAATACGACATTCAGAATTGGAAGTGGACGAGATGGTTTAAGAATAATAAGAGTGAAATGCGTTTTGCTATTTCTTTTAATTACGATCTCATACTGGAAAAAGCTTTTAAAGAAGCTACTATTCCGTTTTACCGTACTGGCACAAATGAGAAAAGGAATGGTATTCCAATATTAAAGCCGCACGGTTCTATTGACTTTGATATTGACCTACATTCGGTTACTTCTACGACGAAAGAAATACAGTTAAAGGAAACTACGTATTTAAATGATGTCGGATATGTCCTTTCTATCCCAAGGGAAAAATGGTTAACGCCACGCTATGAAGCAGATATTATTCCTCCTCATGAAGAAAACTATCAGCGCCACTTACGTTGGGTGAAAAACGGTATAAGGCAATTTTTACAACGAGCAAACAATATCGACAGCCTTATTATCGTAGGCCTTTCTTATAGTGATGCTGATAAAAAGGAAATAAATCAGTATTTAGAACGACTTAAAAAAGGAACTACTGTGTACGTCATTGATCCTCATCCAAACGAAGCACTGATACATAAAATTAATTCGCTAGGCTTATCGTTGAAACGTGGAAATAAAAACGGATTACCGTGGTAGTAGAAGGGCACTGAAAAAGTGGTGTTCTTTCACTTTTTCAGTGTCCGTAAGCAATGTGCGTAGCCGTCGCAATCGTTTAAAAGCCTGATAGGAGTGGGTTTCTCCTACCAGGCGAGCGACGAGCATAGCCATTGCAATACAAATAAAAGGCACTGAAATGAACCCGGGTTCCCTGCAACCCGGGTTCGTTTCCCTCACCTTCAATCTCCCTTTTTCTCACTCATTCTCTCGGTTTGAACCTGATACTTTTCAACCCGGGTTCCCTTCAACCCGGGTTCGTTTCCCTCACCTTCAATCTCTCTTTTTCTCGCTTATTCTCTCGATTTGAACCTGATACTTTTGAACCCGGGTTCCCTGCAACCCGGGTTCGTTTCCCTCACCTTCAATCTCTCTTTTTCTCGCTCGTTCTCTCGGTTTGAACCTGATACTTTTGAACCCGGGTTCCCTTCAACCCGGGTTCGTTTTCCTCACCTTCAATCTCCCTTTTTCTCAATCATTCTCTCGGTTTGAACCTGATACTTTTGAACCCGGGTTCCCTCCAACCCGGGTTCGTTTCCCTCACCTTCAATCTCTCTTTTTCTCACTCATTCTCTCGGTTTGAACCTGATACTTTTGAACCCGGGTTTCCTGCAACCCGGGTTCGTTTCCCTCACCTTCAATCTCTCTTTTTCTCGCTTATTCTCTCGGTTTGAACCTGATACTTTTGAACCCGGGTTTCCTGCAACCCGGGTTCAATCACCTCACCTTCAATCTCCCTTTTTCTCGCTCGTTCTCTCGATTTGAACCTGATACTTTTGAACCCGGGTTCCCTTCAACCCGGGTTCGTTTCCCTCACCTTCAATCTCTCTTTTTCTCGCTTATTCTCTCGATTTGAACCTGATACTTTTGAACCCGGGTTTCCCGCAACCCGGGTTCAATCACCTCACCTTCTTACTTTCACACCTTTTACTGATGAAACTTCTCTTAAGATACACAGCGTTTAAATGTACAAATTCCAATAAAAAAAACTACCCTTCTGCACCACTATTTGGTTTGGAAGGATAGTCTTCTCATTCATTTTTATCGTTTTATTTACTCCACTAATGCCTGCACTCGCTTCATGACATCTGCTTTTAACGCTTCTAAAAGCTCATTCGTTTCAGCTGCGGAACTTCCGTTTACAGCAAAGTAAAATTTAATTTTTGGTTCTGTACCTGAAGGTCTTAATGCTACCCATGAATCACTACCTAGCTTAAATTTAAGAACGTTAGATTTCGGTAATGCAATGACAGACTTTTCATTCGTCTCTAATGCTGTACTTTGTTGTGCTTGATAATCTTCAAGAATAGCAACAGATTGACCACCTAAAGTAGCAGGTGGATTTGCTCTGAAGTCCTCCATAATGGTGTTGATTTGTTCAACACCTTTTATCCCTTTTAACGTTAACGATTCTAAGTCTTCCTTATAGTAGCCAACTTCCTCAAAAATATCGTTTAACCCTTCGAGTAACGTTTTCCCTTTAGATTTATAGTATGCGGCAACCTCGGCTGCCATTAAGCAAGATTGTACGGCATCCTTGTCTCGTGCAAAATCGCCGATTAAGTATCCGTAGCTTTCTTCATAGCCAAATAAAAATTTGCGCTCATCTGATTCAAACTCTTTAATTTTTTCTCCAATAAATTTGAATCCTGTTAACGTATCAATCGTTTCAATTCCATACTGATCAGCTATTTTTCTTCCAATTTCAGAGGTAACGATCGACTTTAACACTTTATAATTACGATCAAGTTCTCCCTTTTTCTTCTTTTGCTCTAATAAGTAATGCAGTAATAGGGCACCAACTTGATTACCAGTTAATACTTGATATTTTCCTTCAGCATTTTTTACAGCTACACCTACGCGATCTGCATCTGGGTCCGTCCCCATTAGTATATCTGCATCAATTTTTTCTCCATAACTAATTGCAATCGTAAAGGCGTCGTGCTCTTCTGGGTTAGGCGATTTTACAGTAGAGAAATTCGCGTCTGGTTCCTCTTGCTCCTTCACAACTGTCACTTCGTTAAAGCCCATACGTTTTAAGCCTTCTCGGACAGGGTGGTTAGCTGTACCATGAAGTGGTGTAAAGACAATTTTCAATTCGTCCTTCATTTCATTAATGACTTCTTGGTTTTCGACAAGTGTCATTAGTTGTTGATAATAAGCTTCATCAACTTGCTTGTCTATGTATGTGAGTGTACCAGCCTCTAGTAGTTCTGCTTCTTCCTTTACAGGAACCTCTAACTCATTTTCTATTTTATTGACATAGTCGATGATCTCATTCGCCATTTCTGGTGGTACTTGTCCACCGTCTGGACCATACACTTTATAGCCGTTGTATTCAGGAGGGTTATGACTAGCAGTGACGACAATTCCAGCATATGCATGTAAATATCTTACAGCGAAAGAAAGCTCTGGTGTCGGACGTAGGCTAGAGAATACGTAAGTTTTTATACCGTGATAGCCTAATGTTTTTGCAGCCTCTAGGCTGAATTCTGGGGACATATGTCTTGAATCGTAAGCAATTACGACACCTCTGTTGATCGCCTCTTCACCTTCTGCAAGTATATATTGCGCTAAACCTTCTGTAGCTTTACGTACTGTATACAAATTCATTCTGTTCGTACCAGCACCTAGTTCTCCTCGTAATCCACCTGTTCCGAATTCTAAGTTTTTGTAAAATGCGTCCTCTAGCTTTGCCTCATTATCCTTTAATTGATCAAGCTCGTCTTTGTACTCCTTTAATAAATTCGGTGTGTTCATCCATTTTTCATAGTTTTGCTTCCAGCTCATCTAAATATCTCCTTTTTACATAAAATTATCATTATCATTTTATCAAAAAAACACATTTGAACATACATCATTTCGTTTCACCAATAATAAACCATTAATATAAACTAGCGTCATACCACTTATATTGATTACGTCCATTATTTTTTGCATCATATAAAGCAATGTCAGCATGCTTCAACAACGTTTCCATCGTATCACCATCTTCTGGATAGAGAGCAATGCCTATACTTGCAGTAATTTCCCATTCTCCACCGGAAAGTGGCCATGGCTCATTAATGACCTTTAACAAACGTTGTGCAACATCACTCACATGTTGTTTACTATTCATTTGTGACAACAAAATATTAAACTCGTCACCACCTATCCTCGCAATCATATCATCTTTTTGCAGTTCAGAATGTAAACGTTTTGCGACAGATTGCAAAAACTTATCTCCTGCATCGTGACCATGCGCATCGTTTAATTGTTTAAAATTGTCGCAGTCTAAAAACAAACATGCCATGCTTTCACTATTCTTTTTTGCTCTTTCAAGTGACATGAGCATATATTCTTTAAAAAAACCTCTATTCGGCAATCCAGTTAACGGATCATGGTAAGCCATAAAGCGTATTTCTTTTTCATATTCTTTACTTTCTGTTATATCTTTTGCCACTATTAGCATCTTACTTATTTTACTTCCAATTTCAAAAATAGGAATAATATCAACCTTTAGCCATAAGATGCTACCATTCTCATGCTGAACATCCATTTCTATAGAAACTGTCTCTTTTTTACATAAGGCACTTTCAAATTGTTTCTTAAATTCTTCCTTTTTGCCACAATCATGAAACTGTCCAAATACAGAGTGGGATTTATCTATAGGATGATAACCTAATATTTTTTTAAATGAAGGAGATGCATATATAAGGTTTCCATCACTATCAACCAACTGTATTAAGTTTGTTGAGTTTTCAGCAATTAACCTATACCTCTCTTCACTTTCTTCAAGTCGCTTCTCCATTTTTTTTCGTATTGATATATCACGTGTAACGGATAAAATATATGTAATTTCTTTTTTCTCTTCATCAAATATCGGGGTTAATATCGATTCTCCTATATCCCCATTTGCTGTAATCGCCTCAAATGTAATGGATTTTCTCTCTTGAAGTACTTGGCGATATTGATTCATCAAATATTCTGCTCTATCCTTTGGCAATACTGTATCTATCGTTTCCCCAATTGCCCTTTCAGTTAAACCGCTAAGCTTCATTCCTTCTATATTCATGACAGTGTAATAAAAAGTATTATTTTTCACTTCCATTACATAAATAGCATCAACCATGCAGTTTATAAATTTCACAAACTCCTGCTTATGCGTTTGAAATAAAGACCGTAACATCCTTCCCCTCCAAACATTCATCACTCTTTTGCACTTGCATAACAATAATCATACTGTTTTTTCATCATAAATGAAACAATTTCTGACAGGTAATGCGAGTAGTAGTCATCTCCTCACCATTTTACGATATTCCCCTGGAAATAATATGTTTATTTTTTATATTTTTTGTAAAATCATGCGATTCATTGTATTCCTAAAGAAACTTTGATTTAGACATACTGATATTAGCTGCCTCTTATTGCGGAAAGGAAATTATAATCTCCTCTTCCATTTTTACGGAAATGTCTGTATACTTTAAATTGAAAGAAAATTGAATAGCAATAACTAGGGGTGTCCAATGAGTTGGGCTGAGAGAAAAGCACGTTGAAGCTTTTTGACCCTCAGGACCTGATCTAGTTCATACTAGCGTAGGGAAGTTCATGCAGTTACTATCTTGAAAACTACTTCTACTATTACGAAGCCGGGTCCGTCCATAATGGATTCCGGCTTTTTTGTTTGTTGTCATTAGTTTCCAACGCTACGTACTGTGCTAAATCTGTCCTCATTACAAAAAAAGGGAGAGATTTTTTTATGGCAAAAGAAGCATCTTTACAAGAGCAAAACATTTCAATTATGTCTAACTTTGAAGGAAGTCAAAAGGTTTACGTACAAGGCTCACGTGAGGATATTCGAGTACCTATGCGAGAAATTACGTTAGATCCTACGTCAAGCACTTTTGGTGAAGAAGAAAACGATCCAGTGCGTGTTTACGACACTAGTGGTCCTTACACAGATCCTCATGCAAAGGTAGACGTTAGAAAAGGACTTCAACCAATACGTAGGAGCTGGATTCTTGAACGAGAAGATGTGGAAGAATATGACGGTAGAGAAATAAAGCCAGAGGATAATGGCTATAAAGACGAAAATGATCCTAGGAGCAATCATGAAATTTTCTCAGGGCTGAACCGTAAGCCACTGCGAGCAAAAAAAGGTAAAAATGTGACCCAGCTTCATTACGCGAAAAAAGGAATCGTCACTCCTGAAATGGAGTATATCGCGATACGTGAAAACTTATCACCTGAATATGTTCGAGATGAAGTGGCACGTGGACGCGCAATCATTCCATCGAATATTAATCACCCTGAGTCAGAGCCAATGATTATTGGTAGGAACTTTCACGTGAAAATTAATGCGAATATTGGGAATTCTGCGGTATCTTCCTCTATCGTTGAAGAAGTTGAAAAAATGACATGGGCAACGAGATGGGGTGCCGATACGATCATGGATTTGTCTACCGGGAAAAATATTCATACAACGCGCGAGTGGATCATTCGGAACTCTCCTGTACCGGTTGGAACTGTACCCATTTATCAAGCGCTTGAAAAAGTGAATGGGATTGCAGAGGATTTAACGTGGGAAGTATACCGCGACACACTCATTGAGCAGGCAGAACAAGGCGTTGACTACTTCACTATTCACGCAGGAGTCCTTCTTCGCTACGTCCCTTTAACTGCCGAGCGCATGACGGGAATCGTATCTCGCGGGGGCTCCATATTAGCACAGTGGTGTTTATTCCATCATGAGGAAAACTTTTTATATACTCACTTCGAGGAAATCTGTGACATTATGAAAGCATATGATATTGCGTTTTCTCTTGGTGATGGTTTACGACCTGGTTCTATTGCAGACGCCAACGACGAAGCACAGTTTGCAGAGCTAGAGACGTTAGGTGAACTAACACAAATCGCTTGGGAGCACGATGTTCAAGTAATGGTGGAAGGCCCTGGACATGTGCCAATGCATTTAATAAAGGAAAACATGGATAAGCAGCTAGAAACTTGTAAAGAAGCGCCATTCTACACGTTAGGACCGTTAACAACGGATATTGCTCCTGGTTACGATCATATTACGTCGGCTATTGGGGCAGCAATGATCGGCTGGTACGGAACGGCGATGCTTTGTTACGTAACACCGAAGGAGCACCTCGGTTTACCAAACCGTGATGATGTACGCGAAGGTGTAATCACTTATAAGATCGCAGCCCATGCCGCTGACTTAGCAAAAGGACACCCTGGTGCACAAAAACGCGATGATGCGTTGTCGAAAGCGCGTTTTGAGTTCAGGTGGAGAGATCAATTTAAATTAGCATTAGATCCAGAGCGCGCAATGGAGTATCACGATGAAACTTTACCTGCAGAAGGGGCAAAAACGGCACACTTCTGTTCGATGTGTGGTCCGAAATTTTGCAGTATGAGAATTTCACATGATATTCGCTCTTACGCGAAGGAAAATGATTTAGATACAGCAGAAGCAATAGAAAAAGGGATGGAAGAAAAGTCGAAGGAGTTCAAAGAAGGTGGAAGTCAGCTTTACAATAAGGTTTAAGTTTTAGGTGGGGAGTGATTGGTTCGGTCTGAGTTGTGGCTGATTTCGGGGAGTTGCGCATGATTCGGGCTGAGTTTCACATGATTTAACATAAATTGCAAACATAATAACTAATTTAAGTTAGTTGCCGTCAATAAACAGTTATTGTTGGAGGTGAATTCGTGAAGAATGTCCAGGAAATAAGAGCTGACATTGAAAAATTGTACAAAGAAATCGATCTATTGGAAGAAAAGATTATTTCCATTCAAAGTAACTGTAATCATGAATTCAAAGGAGATACTTATTACCAAACTTGTGTTTTATGTAAGAAGGTACGGCCGTTGTATTTTTAGGTTTTGGATGATTTTAACATAGTTACGAATGATTCAGGCCGAGTTACGCATAATTGAACATAATTTATAAGAAAAGAAATGAATATGAACATTCACTGTTCGTAAAAGGAAGCAATGGCTCCACTCACCGCACGACCACTATAAAAAAAATATTTATAGTGGTCTTTAAGGGATTGCGGCGGCTACGCTCATTGCTTAGAGGTTGACTCAAAAGGTAAAAAATCGACCTTTTGAGCCAACCTTCTAGGCACTCTTCATATTTTTATTTAGTGGAAGTGTTATTAAGAAAGTGGTTCCTTGTTTTTCTGTGTCTATTAGCTCGATTTTTCCATTATGGTTTTCTACTATTCGCTGAACGATTGTTAGTCCTAACCCAGTGCCGTTCTCTTTAGAGGTTAGAAATGGATCGAATATCGTATCGGCTAGTTCTGTTGGAATTCCAGGGCCGTTGTCTTCAATAAAAAGCTGATAATGATCACCTATTATTCTCGAATGAAGTGCTATCTTTCCATCTCCATTCAGCGCTTCTATGCCATTTCTAATTAAGTTGTGCAATACTTGCTTCATTTGTTTCTGATCAATAGGAAGTGCGGTTCTTTGTAGGTCTACATCGAAAGAGATACTATTTTTAGGCTGCCCATTACATATTAATGGGAGGATGTCATTTAGTACGTCTTCTATATAAGCCATTTTAAATGATGGTGCACTTGGCTTTGTTAGCAGGAGCATTTCTTCAATAATCGTATTAATTCTCTCTAATTCTTTTATTAATAAAGGAACATAGTATTTCTCTTTTTCCTTTTCTGATAATGATGCATTCATAAGAGACATAAATCCATCAATGACTGCAAGTGGATTACGAATCTCGTGCGCTGCACCTGCTGCCAGTTCCCCGACAAGAGCTAGCTTTTCCGATTGCTGTATTCGCTTTTCTAGTGCTTCCGTTTCGGTAATATCTACAAAATAGAAAATTTTTCCGATTCTTTCAGCATACTGGTCTGTTAAGTCGACTTGTGATACAAGTAGAGCAAGTTCTGTATTTCCTGTACTGAAAGGAACTTTCACGTTTTGAACAATCTTTTTCGACTTAAAGATTTCCCAAAACGGTTCATTTTTATCGTTTTTATTAAGTTGTAGTATTGTTTCCTTGTTAATTTGCAGAAGCTGTTTTGCTGCTCGATTGAGAGAGACTTCATTCGATTTTTCATCAGTCGTAATAATCCCTACAGGAAGTGAGTTCAAAATTTGTTCCCTTGATATTTTGTCCTTTAATATCGTTGAAAAAGATTGTCGCAAGCGAAGAGACATTTCATTAATTGACGATGTTAACTGTTGAAGCTCGATCTGCTCAATATTATTTATTGTCAATCCATACTCTCCATTTGAAATTCTGTTTACTTTATTGATCATCTTTTCAATAGGCGTCGTCAAATTTTTACTAATTCTAAAAGCAAAGAGGATGGAAATGATAATTGCTCCGATCGTTAATAGAAGCAAAAATAAAAGAGAGCTTTCTATAATAGAATACAATGAATCGGAGTGATTATTTAACGAGTAAAACACTCCATTCTTTTTGTTATTTAATGACTCATTTATCTGTTCTAGTTCAGGTATATAGTTTTCATCGATAAAGGTTTCTGCACCTACATTGTCTCCAATAGTGAGTAGACCTCTAACATTATTTAGAATCAAATGATCTAGCAAGGAAATATGTCTTTGTATATCCGCTAGGCTACTAGGTATTTCATCGTGTTTTTCTACAATATCCTCACTCAAAGTGCTATTTCTTAACGTTTCATAATGGGCTATGAAACTCTCGTCTAGTCCATTATCTAATTCATTCTGTACGAAATGTTCTCTTAGTGCCAACTCTTTTTCTAAGTGTGAAATCCAAACGATTTCTGGTATGTTTGTATGATTTATTTCATTACTAACATCCTTTACATCTCCTATAGATTGCACAAGAATGAAGGAGAAGCTCGTGAGCAGCAACACTAATAGAATTAGTGTAGATAATATTTTGCTTCTGAACGTCATTTTTCTTATCATCGCTTGCTCCTCCTTCTTCAAAGTTAAAAGTTCAATTCCCCTAGCTGGAATTTCAGCATTTCATCTTCAATGAACTCGATCTCTTCATCGCTAAACATTGGGCCAAATGGCGCTAACTGATAGACACCGTGTTCTTCCGTTAGTATCGTTTCTCCCGCTGGAATTCCATCCTCTCGGAAAAAGTCATCCAATATCGCAACATACGCCTTTGGGACGTTGTTTAATACGCTCGTCAGAACATGATCCTTTGCTAAATAGGATTGGTCATCTAAATACCCAATTACATATACATCCTGTTTTTTTGCATACTCGATGACATCGCGATTAAAGGCATTTCCTTTTGCATAAAATACGTCAACACCCTTTTGTAGAAGATCATCCATCAAGTTTACAGCGACTTCACCATCATCGCGGCTTCCGACAGCTTCATAGAAAAAACGAATGTCAGGGTCGTAATAGTTTAATCCTTTTTCAAATTGTGGATTGCGATCTCTCGCCTCGAAAGAATCTAGCACTGCAACGCTGTTCGACTCAGTAAACAGCGTTGCAACTAACCCAGCAAAATATTCCACGTCCCCTTGCTCAAACGTGTATACTGATTGATTTTCATGCTCTGAATATCCATGGATTGTGACAAAGTGTGTTTCTGGATACGCCTGTGCTGCTTCTGTAAACACTTCTGAAAACTCTCTACCATGACCAATAATCAGTGTTGTCCCTTCACTTACAGAATTATCTATCGTTTCACGCTTTAATTGCTCAGTATTTATTTCACTAAATAAAGTCACATTAACTGGGAATTGCTTCTCAATCTCTATTTTCCCTTTGAATGCTAGGCTCCCCCAGCTTTGATCGACTATTTCATCAGAAGTAATAATCGTTACTTTCGTTTCAACGTCGGAATCCTTAGAGGATAAGGAGATTTTTGCGATCTGAAAAACTAGTAATGCTATAAAAATACTTGCAACAATAATAGTTAATAAAAATATAGTGCGTAGCTGTCGTGATTGTTGCATAGAAATACTCCCCTCATTCATATCTAATTACAATTCTATACGACACAACTCTACAATTCCACCACTAATTCGACAAAATTAACCACTTCCTAGTATTAGTGCAAAAAATCATACTTTTACACTAATACCATTTTCATACAGTTAAATAGGTACAAAAAATTCAATTCGTTGTAGGAAAAGCGAAATCATAGTATGCTATTACAAGAGTATTACAGAAACTTTTCGATTTTTAGCTTGGATGTAAGGTTTCATTGTTGCAA
Source organism: Evansella cellulosilytica DSM 2522 (assembly GCF_000177235.2). Classification (NCBI taxonomy): domain Bacteria; kingdom Bacillati; phylum Bacillota; class Bacilli; order Caryophanales; family Bacillaceae; genus Evansella; species Evansella cellulosilytica. Next base: position 3,942,163 of record NC_014829.1, read on the forward strand.
TATTCGAATTTTGAAAGAAGTGAGGTTTTGTCATGAATCAAATAGAAGAGCCTAAAACTATTCTCGTTATTTTCGGGGCTACTGGTGACCTAGCAAAAAGAAAGCTATATCCTTCCATTTATAATCTTTATAAAAAGGACATGCTTTCAGATAATTTTGCTGTTGTTGGACTCGGTAGGAAACCATGGACGAATGAAATTATCCGTGAAAATGTTCAAAAGTCCATTCAATCAGAAGGAAATGATGAAGAAAAATTAAACGATTTTAAAGATCATTTCTACTACCTTCCATTTGATGTGACAAATAAGCAATCGTACCATGAGTTAGACGAATTGTTAAATCAGCTAGACGAACAATATCAAACAGAAGGAAATCGCATTTTTTACATGGCTATGGCACCTGAGTTTTTCGGTACCATTGCATCTCAATTGAAGTCTGAAGGGGTAACAGAAACAAAAGGATATACTCGCCTTGTTATTGAGAAGCCTTTTGGACATAATGTATCCTCTGCACAACAGCTAAATGAAGAAATTAGCGCTGCATTCGCTGAGAAGGACATTTACAGAATTGACCATTATTTAGGTAAACAAATGGTACAAAACATCGAAGTCATTCGTTTTGGAAATGCTATATTCGAGCCCCTTTGGAACAACAGGTACATCTCGAATATTCAAATCACATCGAGTGAAACATTAGGTGTGGAGGATCGTGGTGGCTATTATGAAAAATCTGGTGCATTAAGAGATATGGTGCAAAACCATATGCTGCAGATGGTAGCGTTACTCGCGATGGATCCACCAATTAAATTAGACCCAGATGAGATTCGTAGTGAAAAAATTAAAGCACTACGTTCCATTAAAAATATAAGCACAGATGAGGTTCAGGAACATTTCGTAAGAGGACAATACGGACCAGGCCTACAAAATGGCAATGAAGTGCCTGGATACTTAAGTGAAAACAATATTGCCCCAAACTCCCATACAGAAACGTTTGTTGCGGGTAAATTTATGATTGAAAACCACCGTTGGGTTGGCGTGCCATTCTATATTCGAACTGGAAAACGGATGAGTGTAAAATCAACTAAAATCATCGTACAATTTAAAGATCTGCCAATGAACATATACTACAACAAAAATAAAGACGAGCTGCACCCAAATTTACTTACAATTCATATACAACCAGACGAAGGTGTATCTCTCGTACTAAATGGAAAAAAACAAGGGCCAAATGGTGGCTCCATTCCAGTACAGCTTGATTACAACAATAATGGTGAAAGCACTGTGAATACACCAGAAGGCTATGAGCGTTTAATTTACGATTGCATGAAAGGTGACGCTACCAATTTTACCCATTGGGACGAAGTGGAATTGTCTTGGAAATTAATTGATACAATATCTAATGCTTGGGAAGGTAATGGAAACAATCTTGAAACATACGAGTCAGGTTCAATGGGGCCAAAAGGATCAGACGCCCTGCTAGCAAAAGACGGCTTTAAATGGTGGCCGATAGAAGATTAATTTCTTATTTTAGGATGAACCCGAACTCGTGAAAGACAACACATTTTTAAAGTAGAAAGGGGCACCATCCCCCTTCTACTTGTTTGCATGAAGCTTAAATTTGTTTATAATTGTGATTTAAAATTTTGATTAGGAGATGATAGCATGAAGGTTTACGATATTAGTTCAGCAATTTTTGAAGGTATGCCAGTTTATAAAAACAAACCGGAAAAGCAGCCGAAAATTGAAACTGTAACGAATGGACATGTCACTGAATCACGCTTAAGCTTAGACGTACATACTGGAACACACATCGATTCACCGCTACATATGATTAACGACGGTGACACATTTGAAACGATCGACATCGAAAAGCTTGTTGGCCAAAGTAAAGTATTTGATTTAACATCCGTAAAAGATAAAATCACAGCTAGTGATATTGAAAACTTAGATATTCAAGCTAACGATTTTGTTTTATTTAAAACAACAAACTCTGACGATGAAGAATTTAATTTTGACTTCGTCTTCGTAGCAGAAGATGCTGCTAAATTTTTAGCTGACAAAGGTGTACGAGGCGTTGGTGTGGATGCTTTAGGTGTCGAACGTGCACAACCAGGACACCCAACTCACAAAGCTTTATTCGGCAACGACGTCATTGTTATCGAAGGTCTTCGCTTAGCGGAGGTAGAAGCAGGTAACTACTTCATGGTTGCTGCTCCACTTAAGCTACAAGGAACAGATGCATCACCAGCAAGAGTGCTTCTATTTGACGAATTAAAATAATCAGTGTGATATGAGAGGGCGACTCAAAAGGTTGATTTTTACCTATTGAGTCGCCCTTTTCATTTGTTGGTTATTTCATGTGTGTTTAAGGTTAGTTTCCAAGTAAAACACCCCAACAAAAGTTGGGGTGTCAATGTAGTATTTTACTTCAACCACTCTGTATGGAATGTACCTTCTTTGTCTACACGTTGATATGTGTGAGCACCGAAGTAGTCTCTTTGTGCCTGCAATAGGTTCGCAGGGAGACGTTCTGAGCGATAGCTGTCATAGTACGAAATTGCACCAGAAAGACCTGGTACAGGAACACCAGCTTGAACAGCTAGTGTAATTACTTCACGCAATGCGCCTTGATAACTTTCAACAATATTGCGGAAATAATCATCCATCAACAAGTTCGGAAGCTCGGGATTACGATCATAAGCATCTTTAATGTTTTGTAAGAAGCCAGCTCGAATAATACAGCCACCTCGGAAAATCATCGCAATATTACCGTATTGTAAGTTCCAGTCGTTTTCTTCTGAAGCAGCCTTGAGCTGTGCAAAGCCTTGTGCATAAGAGCAAAGCTTACTCATATATAACGCTTTACGAATAGCTTCGATCATTTCTTTTTTATCACCAGTGAATGCTCCCTTATCAGGACCACTTAAAAGCTTACTCGCTTGGACACGCTCGTCTTTCATAGCAGACAAGAAACGAGCAAATACAGATTCAGTAATAATTGGTAATGGAACTCCTAGATCTAATGCGTTCGTGCTCGTCCATTTACCTGTTCCTTTTTGGCCAGCCGTATCTAAAATAAGGTCGACGATATATTCACCAGTTTCCTCATCCTTTTTAGTGAAAATGTCGGCTGTTATTTCTATGAGATAGCTATCTAATTCACCTTTATTCCATTCAGAGAAAACTTCATGCATCTCTTCATTCGATAGCCCTAACACATTTTTCATTAAAGAATATGCTTCACAAATTAACTGCATATCTCCATATTCAATGCCATTGTGCACCATTTTCACGTAGTGACCAGCACCACCAGGTCCAATGTACGTAACACAAGGATCTCCATCTACTTTTGCAGCGATAGCTTCAAACATCGGGCGTACAAGGTTATACGCTTCCTCTTGACCACTAGGCATAATCGCTGGACCCTTAAGTGCTCCCTCTTCACCACCAGATACACCAGCACCGATGAAGTTAATGCCTTTCTCTTCTAAATATTTATTTCGACGGATTGTATCTGGATAGTACGTGTTACCCCCATCGATTAAAATATCATCCTTCGCTAAGTGAGGAAGTAATGACTCAATTGCTAAATCTGTTACTTCTCCTGCCTGTACCATTAACATAATTTTGCGAGGGCTTTCTAACGAGCTCACAAACTCCTCGACACTATATGTACCTAAAACATTTTTATCTTTGTGCTCATCTGCAATTTCTTTTACTCTTTCTGCGGATATGTCATATAGCGCTACGGAATAACCTTTACTTTCAAAGTTTAAAGCTAAGCTTTTCCCCATCACTCCAACGCCTACGACACCGATTTGCTGTTTTGTCATAAATGGTCTTCCCTTCTATATTAACTTTCCTATACTTGACCATACCATATTTCGATAAACATCTTCAAGATTAAAAGGTATGCGTTCGTTCACCATCCACATTCATGTAGTTTTCCCTAAAAAAAAAAGGAATAAATAAACTTTATATCGAATTTTTACATATAAAATGTTCTTAATAACGAAACTATGTCGTTATTTTAGACGTTTAATAAGCAATAAAGGAGGGTTAATGTATGAAGAAAGGGTTTATTTTATTGAGTGTTATAAGTTTAGTTCTATCTTTCTTTTTCTCACCATCTGTCAGTGCAATAAGCAATAATCAGTTTATCATTATTAACAAAGCGAGCAATGAATTAGCATTTTTTGAAGACAGCAAACTACAGAAGGTGTTTAGTGTAGGCACTGGTCGTGAGAACTCGATGACTCCCGAAGGAACATTTAAGATTGTAAATAAGATAAAAAATCGTCCATACTACAGCGGTAATATCGCCGGGGGTGATCCACAAAACCCACTAGGAGACCGTTGGCTAGGAATAAACGCCCGTGGCACTTGGGGAACAACGTATGCCATTCATGGGAACAATGACGCTAGCTCGATTGGAGGGTATGTAAGCGCAGGCTGTGTTCGTATGCACAATAGCGAAGTACATTGGCTATACGATCGAGTAAAAATCAATACACCTGTCATCATTACGAATTCTTCTCAATCATTTGCTGCTATTGCTGAAATGCATGGCTACACTGTAACAAGTAGTGAATCATCGTCGTCCGAAGTGCTTCGCTTAGGTAGCCGTGGTCAGGCTGTCCGAGATTTGCAAGAGAAATTAACGAATCAAGGTTATCATTTAGGCTCTATTGATGGCATTTTTGGTCCTGCAACAGAAAATGCTGTCCGTAAATTTCAGCGGGATCGTGGATTAACTATTGATGGTATTGTAGGGCAAAACACATTACAGGCATTGGAGAAAACGACAGCTACAGTTTCGAGTACAACATTGCGACGAGGTAGCCGTGGGGAAGCCGTTCGTTCGCTACAGTCAGATTTACATTCTCTAGGATATGAAACTGGTGGCATTGATGGCATTTTTGGTCCTGCAACAGAGCGTGCTGTCAAAAGCTTTCAGCGAACAAACGGCATCACTGTCGATGGTATTGTCGGAAATCAAACACTCTCTAAATTAAAACAATAGTGAATATTATGTAACGGCATGTATTTCACCTTCGCAGTGAAGTGACTTCTTTGCTATTTTGGTTGCTGTGTTAACTCCATGGAGGCACACTACTTAAGTAAGCCATTAATGGACGAACATTAGCATCTATTGTATTTTACAGTCCCTTTTTATAGATGTTAGTATGATTGAGACAGCTTTCATAGATGTGAAAGCTGTCTTTCTATTTTGTCAGCGCGTTTTCGCAGTTTACATCACGCGAGCGAGGGAATAGTGAAATATTATTAACTATCATTATTGATTTGTATTGAGGGTGTTTCTGTTGCTTTTTTCAAAAATAAAAAATCATTTTACCAGATTAGGCTTGAAAAACTTGATCCATATCGCTAAATTTAGTTTTATTTCTATCGTTATCATTGGTTTTATTTCTTTCATAGCAAGTATGTTTATAAACACATTTGTACAAAGCATATTAGCAGATCATTTTGGGATGTTTAGTGAATATGTTAGTACAGTGAACATTGTTACGTTTTACGATATTTTGATGTTGAGCCATTTGACAGCACTAGATTTTGTCTTTCATATTTTAACGAATATGTTTTTCCTTAGTAGCAACGGTGGACTTTTACTATTTATCATCATTCCGGCCCTTCCAATTTTCATTTGTGGATATATGTTACATCGTAGCACTGACAAAACGCCATTAGATAGAATGATTTCTGTGATTACTTTTGCCGTTTTTTATACCATTACCCTATGCGTTATATCTATTTTTGCAAACTCCGATATTGCACTGTCTATTCCCTCTGATTCAATGGGAGGAATTGTGTCTTTAGATAAGAACTACGCTTTATGGAAAACTGCAGTGAACGGTTTTTTCATTAGTAGTTTATTTTGTTCATTTGGATCATTTACCGAGTATACAGTTCGTCACCTGCACAATAAAACGAAAACTATACAACAACCAGTTTATATCGCGTTTATCAGTACATTTATTGGCATCCTCATCTTGTCTTGCATCTCGTTTATCACGATTTCCATTAGTGATGATTTTTCAGACGACACATTACAAACGAAAGCACTTCTCACCTCTCAATTTAGCAACTACTATTGGGGGATATCTCAATTAGGGACACTTCAGTTTGAACTAAACATGTATAATCCTGAGGTGTACGAGGAAGAACTCACAGTCTCCTATTCGATTGTTGAAGGCGTTAATGCAAGCGAGGATCAGCGTGGTTACGAAGCAATCATTGCTTCATTATTTGGGAACTATATTTACTTATCAGTATTCGTTCCAATTCTCCTTCATCTATTAGCTGGATGGCTTGGAGGCTACAGCAGTATAAAGCATCATACTAACTTTTTACATTGGATCATCCTTTATAGTGTTACTATAGGTGCCTTTCACTTCATATTTGCACATCTTAGCAGCTTGACGTTTCATACTAATTTTAGCGACTATATTTATGTCCATTTAGGTTTTTCTGCCACATCATTATTTTTCACTTCCACAGCCTTAGCGTTATTATTTGGGACAGTCGGATATTTTGCACATCGGTTTTACTATATAAAAGAGGGGTAGTTCTTCTGCTGTTAAACATAAACAAGGCGAGTGAATCGTTTCTGAATCACTCGCCTAGTATATTTATTATCTACCTACGATTTGAAATTTCGCAAAAGATTGTCCATGTTTTTTGTTAACGTATGAATGGATGTAAACATTGCATTGACTTCCTCCATCGCTTCCTTTTGTTGTTGTGCTGCCGAGGCTACTTCCTGATAGCTAGCCCTTGACTGCTGCATAATACTAGCTGTATTCGTTGTCGATTGAACTATTTGGTCATTTCCTTCTGCTAACCCTTTCATCGAGTCGTTGATTTCCGCAATTTGCGCTTGAATAACAGTAGCAGAAGACTGAATGTCTTTAATGACATTATGATTATCGTTCACAGAGTTTGACAGCGATAAAATTCCTTTTTCACTCTCACTGTTATCATTAACGATATTACTAATGCCGTGCTGCACTTCTTGAATAAGCTCACGAATATCTGACGTCGATTGAGACGATTGTTCAGCTAACTTCCTCACCTCATCAGCAACTACCGCAAATCCTCTACCATGTTCCCCTGCTCTTGCCGCCTCAATAGAAGCATTCAAAGCTAACAAATTTGTTTGTTCCGCAATATCGTTAATAATGTTAATAATTGCATCAATTTTCTCAGACTGTCCTACAAGCCTTTTGACACTTTGATTCGTAGTAGATAGTGTATTTTTCACTTCTTCTGCGATATTTAAAGAATAGTTTATCGTTTCGTGCCCGTTTGAAATGGCTGTAATGACATCCTCCGAAGATTTATTTGCTTCTTCTAAACTTGCTAAAATTTCTTGGTTTAAGCTTGATATTTCATGTGCGCTCTCCACAATCGCATTAATGTCCTCACCAATTTGGTCTGTACCTGATGCAACCTGCTCCATACTCGAAGCAATTTGTGCCGATGATATTTTCGTTTCATCGGTCGTCGTTCTTAGAACATCGCTTTCTGACTGCAATTGTCCACTTAAGCGTTGTGTTTCCTTCGTAATCTTTTGAATTGTTTTTGATGCATTTTGGAATGACTCCCCGATCACTTGAAACTCATCTTTCGTTTTGATAGAAAAATCTTGAGTAAAATCGTTGTTTGCAAATGCCTCTGCCATTTCCATCAGATTTTGAAGTGGCTTTCTTAGCACAATGCGAATGATAAAATAAGCACCTAACGCCGTAATCATAATACTTGCAATAGCGGTTAGTACAGTTATCAAAACGTGATTTTCCACATAACTAGACACATAACCTAAAATCGTACTTTGAAGCGAAATAACGATAAATATTAGTAAAATAATGGCAATACTTAGTTTGAACTGAAGACCAAAACGTATTTTTTTCACATTAACACCCATCCTTTTTGTCTAAATAATATGTCGGTAAGATATATAGGATATATGGTATCACAAACAGATTTGGAATAGGGAGATATTGTCGAAAAAATTAAAATTTTGTTGAAAAATGTGATTTATTTAATTGACAGCTAGATGTACCTCGTCTTCAGGCGCTCTCATGCTCGCGTTTCCTCGCGATTTGAAGGTGAGACTTTTGAACCCGGGTTACAACTAACCCGGGTTCGTTTTCCTCACCTTCAAACGCTCTCATGCTCGCGTTTCCTCACGTTTTGAAGGTGAGACTTTTGAACCCGGGTTACACTCAACCCGGGTTCGTTTTCCTCACCTTCAAACGCTCTCATGCTCGCGTTTCCTCGCGATTTGAAGGTGAGACTTTTGAACCCGGGTTCGAACTAACCCGGGTTCACTTCCCTCACCTTCAAACGCTCTCATGCTCACGTTTTCTCACGTTTTGAAGGTGAGACTTTTGAACCCGGGTTCACTCCAACCCGGGTTCGTTCCCCTCACCTTCAAACGCTCTCATGCTCGCTTTTTCTCACGTTTTGAAGGTGAGACTTTTGAACCCGGGTTCACTCTAACCCGGGTTCATTTTCCTCACCTTCAAACGCTCTCATGCTCGCGTTTCCTCGCGATTTGAAGGTGAGACTTTTGAACCCGGGTTACAACCAACCCGGGTTCATTCCCCTCACCTTCAAACGCTCTCATGCTCGAGTTTCCTCCTGTTTTGAAGGTGAGACTTTTGAACCCGGGTTACATTCAACCCGGGTTCGTTTTCCTCACCTTCAAACGCTCTTATACTCACGTTTCCTCACGTTTTGAAGGTGAGACTTTTGAACCCGGGTTACAACTAACCCGGGTTCATTTTCCTCACCTTCAAACGCTCTCATGCTCGCGTTTTCTCACGTTTTGAAGGTGAGACTTTTGAACCCGGGTTACAACTAACCCGGGTTCGTTTTCCTCACCTTCAAACGCTCTCATGCTCACGTTTCCTCCTGTTTTGAAGGTGAGACTTTTGAACCCGGGTTCACTCTAACCCGGGTTCGTTTCCCTCACCTTCAAACGCTCTCATGCTCACGTTTCCTCGCGTTTTGAAGGTGAGACTTTTGAACCCGGGTTCACTCTAACCCGGGTTCACTTCCCTCACCTTCTACTACTCCACTCTCTAATCTATAAAAACGATATAACTAAATACAAAATCGGTAAAGTAATTACTAACAAAACTGTGTTAATTAGCCAGCTTGAGTTAGCTAAATTAACGTCTAGTTTAAATAACTGCGGTGGTACTAACGATGAGAATCCTGGTGGCATAAAAGCTAAAATGACGAGTACTTTAAATGGAATGCCATCGTAGATTGTGTGAAGGCCCACAATCAAGCCGAGAGGAATAACAATTAAAGGAACGATACCATACTTAATTGCTGTGATAGTAAAGCCCTCTTTTAAGTAGCCCCGTGTTTTATTTAGCATTAAGCTAAAGCCAGTTGGCACGACTAGTAATATTGTAAATAAAGGAACTAAAATGCCGTTTAATGTTGCAAAAAATTCAGGACGGTCCCACGGTGATAGGTTTAATATTGTACCGAGTAATATTGCTACAAAGGTAACGACAATGAAAGGATTTGTTATGATTTTCATAAATGCTGATTTTTCTTTTACTTCTTTCTTTTTTTCTCCGTAAGATTGAGCTACTGGGAAGCCTACTGTGTAATATAGAACATCCTCGAATAAACGAAATAACGCCACAAAGGCTAAACTCGCTTCCCCTAGGAAGACATAACAAAACAGTGCGCCAAAGCTGCCTAAGTTTGTGAACATGCCGGATGTAAACATTGATCCTGTCTTATGAGCGGGAAGCTTTAAGACTTTTTTCGATGCGTATATAGCTAATGTACCTCCCATGATGAGGGTAATTAGCCCTAAGGCAGGCAAGGAGATTAAGCGAAGATCGTCCAATTGTACATACCAAAATGCAGCGAAGAGTATGATTGGATTCACGACTAAAAGTGCTGTCATTGTTGATTTTCTTAATAAAGCATGCGTTTTTTCAAATGATTGTATTTTTCCTTTGTCAAATAATAAACGAATGCCTCTTCCTACTAAAAGACCTAAAACAATAATCGATAGTGCAAATATAAAGTTCCCCATTTAGATTTCCCCTCTGAATTTCATATCCTCTATCGTACCATCGTTTTTTATTAAGTTCATCTAAAATACTAAAAGGGTAATTAACTCACATAATGATGAACTGAAATAAACCCGAATAAAGCACAGTGGTGCTTATCCGGGTTAGTGATTATTCGCATTTATTTTATTACACTTTGTTTACGTTTGTAGCTTGCGGGCCACGTTGTCCTTCTTCAATCTCAAACGTAACCTCTTGTCCTTCATCAAGGGTCTTAAAGCCTTCTCCTTGAATAGCTGAGAAGTGAACGAAAACATCGTCTCCATCTTCTCTTTCAATAAATCCAAAACCTTTTTCACTGTTAAACCATTTTACTTTACCTTGTTCCATTTCTGATTTTCCTCCTTGCATGTACCTAAACATGAATTAAATTATCGTGCATTTTATTTATTGCCCAAAGTACATAAAATTAAACATACCAACATATCACAAATCACAAACTTTTAATGATTTTTTTAGCAGTTTCAGCTTGTTTTCTACGTATTCGTAGATCGCAGGATTATTTTTTTCATCTAATTTAAAATAAGGCAAACACTTTTCTATGTAGGAAATCCCTTGCTCAAGATAGCCTAACTCGACCTTATTAATGCCGACTTGATATAATAATTCACCACGTAAATATAATAAGTCATATTGTTCACATAAGCTTTTTCCTCGCCAGGCATGGTTTAAAGCATCTTGAAAATTTCCTTTTAATCCAAAGGTTCGAGAAAGGTTATAGTACACTCTAATTAAAATTTTTTCATCGAGTAATTGATCTCTGTCACGTAACACATGAAGCGCTTTCTTGTACAATTTTATAGCGTAATCATAATTTTTTGTTTCTCCACTTGTGATGGCTATGCTTATTAAAATCTCTACTTCCCTTTCACTAAGTACACTACTGTTAACTGATTTGCCTGTTACAGCTAAAGCGTCATGAAAGTGTTTGATTGCGATATCTATATTCCGGTCGATATGAGTATAACAAATCCCTAAATTCCAAAGCATGTATTGTTTACCACTTACATGCTGAAAACAAGGTTTATTTTTTTCTCCTAAAATAAATTGCTTTATTCCTTTGTAATCCCTCTTTCGTTTAAGGGTATCTATTGCTTTCTCTACTTCATCAAAATAAGAAGCATATGGTCGTTCCTCTTGGAAAAAGTACTCATAAGATACGCCCAAACGATTGAGAAGTCCTCTGAAAATAACAATGTTCGGAATCGCATTACCACTTTCAATTTGACTTACAAACGCTTGTGTACAAATGCCTTCCGCTAATTCACCTTGTGACATATCAATGCTTTTACGATAGTGTAATATCTTTTTTCCAATAGGAACCATGAGCACCATCCCTTACTCCGTTTCCTACAATATAACGAAATTTATATTTTTTTACTATATAGTTCAAAAATTCTACATATGTTCACAAATTATGGGATAAAGCGCCTATTTTTACGTTTTTTGTGTTTCGCTAAATCATTCCATTTGATCTATATTTAAATCATAAGGAGGGGGAATATTGAAGAAGAAACTCGTTGCTGCTTTTATCGTACTAAACCTATTGTTCTTATGTAGTCCTTTACAAGTAGATGTTCCTGTTAGTAGTGCTTCCTTAATACAGCCTCAAAATGACCTCCCAGAGCAACATTAAAGTCAACCACGATTAGCTTAGCTAGACTATCCAGAAGTACATAAGAACGAAGGTGTACCATAGACTTTTATAACTTCTATTATGGCTACACTCGTCGCGCCCACTATAAGGAACAACCTTAGAGTGGGCTTTCAAGTGGATGGTGCAACTAACAAATACCTAAAGGGTGCCTTCATAATAAAGGCACCCTCTTTTCATTATCTAGTTAAAACTAATTTGCTTTTTGCTCCAAATTTACATCTATTTTAGCTGTTCTTCTCACTCGGTCTAAAATGAGATAAACAGATCGAATTTCTTCTTTCAGTTTTTCATTTTCCTCAACGAGCAAGTCATTTTCAGTTCTTAACTGTTTTAACTCCTCTATGGTTAATTCGCTATCTAGTTGCTGTAGTGCAAGCAATACTTCTTTTATTGTTAATTTATCGATATGTATGTTTTTATTTTTATTAACTGGTTTTTCTTTTGTTTTTGGAGCTGCTTTCACTTTATTTTTATTTTGCTTCTTTGAACTGTTTACGGTTTTGTTATTACCGCCTTTTAATTTCTTCAACTCATTTTTATAGTCGTTTCTTAACGTAGTATTCCAGCGGTAGCCACATGCTGCTGCAGTTCTGTTTAATTTTTTCCCAGCTTCTTCAAAAGCTGCAAGCTGTGTGCTTCCATTTTGTAGGTGATGTAGTACTATATTTGCTAATTCAATCTGCTCCTGTTCATTCCAGCTATCTTTTCTTTCTTTTGTCATTTAGAAACCCCTCTCCAACATTTTATTAGAATTATAGTCTAATAGTTTTACTTTTATACTTATAAACAGAAATTTTTTTACTAGATTTCCAGATTTCCAAGGAATACAGATTTCATTTTTTTCATAGCTTTGTGAAACCTTCTATAAAATACACTCAGTTATGTAATATAGATTCCTATAGTATTTAGACAAAAACAACAATCCCTAACCAATATAAGTGATATAGGTTTATTACTGCATATAATCCGAAACAAGCGTATATCGCTATGTCAATCAATCTATTACCGTATACATATTGATATAAGATATATAAAACAATTGGTAATAGTAATTTATATAAATAAAATATGCCTACGTTTAATTCATATAAAAATCTAGCGAAAGGATTCCACTCTGCGATGAAGTTTAATCTTAAGCCAACGTCGGTAAACAATGCATCTGTAAAACTTAATAAAATAATCCACATAACTAACGAATTTGTAATGTTATATTTTTTCGATTCAATATTTACGTCATTTTCACGCTTTGCTACCGCCATAGCTAACTCCTTTCCATAGGACACTCTTGTTCTTTATAACGATTTTATAATTCTATATATAGAATTTCAATAATTTTCTTACTTTTTATACTTTTTAATTTATGAATATTTATTATTAAGTGATACATAATATGAAATGTAATAAAAAAGCCTCCTACTATGAGGAGACTTTTTTAACAAACTATATATTAATGGGGGAATAATAATATATTGGTCAATTTTTGATTACTTTATACCTTACCTAAGAAAAAACTAAAAACGGGCTTAGTAAAGCCCGTTTTTAGTTTTTTCTTAGAAGCGGTGAAGAAATGATGCCACTTATCTTTAAAGTAGTAGTGAACGCTCTTCTCACTACTACGCGTGGCAGCATTTCCACCGCCAAATTTATAGTTTTCTTAGATGCGTTGAAGACAATCACCCATCACTTTTCAACTAATAGTACGTTTTTGCATCTGGTTTATTACCCCAACTTTTTATTCGTGTTTGTTCATACATCATATATCGGTACCAAAAAAATGGTGACTCAAGGTAAATGTTCCCCTTTCAGTCACCATTTTTATTTACAGTTTTTTCATCATCCAGTATTTAATAAACCTGCAGCGACACCGCTAATAGTTAATAAAACCTCGGTTAGCAGTTCTTCCATTTGTGGATCTTCTTCATCTAAAGAACGCATTTTTTGAATAAGATCGACTTGAAGGAAGTTTAATGGATCAACATATGGATTCCTTCTATGGAAGGACTCTTGTATATTTGGAGTGTGATCAAGTAATTCATTATTACCTGTAATTTGTAAAAGCACCTCTCTTGTACGGTGGTACTCCTCAGTGATATTTCCAAAGATTCTATCTCCAATGGCTTTGTCTTCGATGAGATTAATATATTCCTTTGCCGTTGTTAAGTCAGCTTTTAGTAATGCCATTTGAAGATTGTTAATCGTAACTTCAAAGAATGGCCATTGTTGATACATTGTTTGTAAGAGGGATAAGTTTTCTTTCTCTTTTGAAACAAATGCTTGTAGTCCCGATCCAGCAGCATACCATGCTGGTAAGTTTTGACGACATTGCGTCCAAGCAAACACCCACGGAATGGCACGTAAATCTTCGAATCTCTCGCTGCCTTTACGTTTCATCGGACGGGAGCCGATATTAAGCGCAGCAAGCTCACGCAACGGTGTCGTTTGTTTAAAATAAGTTAAGAAATCTTGATCACCAAAAACGAGTGATTGGTATTTTTCTAGTGAGACTTTCGATATGTCTTCCATCGCCAATTCCCATGATTTTTCACGGAAATGGTCATGATCATTAGAGCCTGCAACCTTTGCAGAAGCTTCTAACAGTGCTGAAGACGCCTGCTCTAGATTACGATAAGCAATATCCTGTAATAAATATCTAGAAGATAAGACCTCACCTTGCTCGGTAATTTTTACGCCATCTCCTAAAGTTTCTACAGGCTGAGATAGTATACTTCTATTTAAAGGTCCACCACCTCGACCTAAAGAACCACCGCGTCCGTGGAAAAATTTCAAGCGAACATTAAATTCTTTTGCCATATCATGAATTTCTTGTTGCGCTTTAAAAAGCTTCCAATTAGCTGTTAACGTACCGCCATCTTTACTTCCATCTGAATAGCCGAGCATAATCTCCTGATGATTACCTCGCTCTTCAAGATGGTTTCGATACACGTCCATTTGGAATAATTGCTTCATGATTTCTGCACCTGCAACTAAATCATCTATCGTTTCAAGTAGAGGCGCTACATGAAGGCCACTTTCGACATATCCATCAGCGTGTAGTCGATAAATGCCTGCTTCCTTTGCAAGAACGAGAACCTCTAGTAGGTCACTAGCGGATTGTGTCATACTTACGAGATAAACTTGAATAGAACGACTTCCAAACTCTTCGTGTGCCTCCTTGATCATTTGAAACACTTTAATTACTTCTTGCGTTTCTCTTGAATAATCGCCATGGAACAGCATCACTGGTCTTGGGTCCTGTAACACATCATTTAAGATGTTAATTTTTTCGTCCTCAGGAAGCGCTGAATAGTCATCTGTAATGTTTACAGATTTAAGAATCTCCGCTATCGCTGATTCATGCTCACCACTGTGGTTTCTAATATCTAAAGTTGCTAAGTGGAAGCCAAATAGTTCAACTTGGCGCATGAGCTTCTCTAATGATTTTAACTTATGGTGAGACGATTGATGATTTTGTGCACTTTTATGAATCATCTTTAAATCATCTAATAGCTCTTCTGCATGAGAATAGCCGATTTCTGTAGATTGACCAACATATTTAATACGCTTTTGCATAATAGCAAACTTTCGGCGATAAATTTCTGAATCTACTGGCCATGTTTCTCCCTTTTTTAAGAAGATTCTTTCTTCATCCTCTACAGAAGAGATTAAATCCTCACTAATAGTGACACGGGATGTAGACTGACTAAATTTTCTCATTAAATCAACGATTGCTTGTTTATACTTTTTCAGTGCAAGCTTTCTTTGTAATCTTAACGTTTCCCATGTAATCTCTGGAGTTACATTAGGATTCCCATCGCGGTCTCCACCGATCCAGGAACCGAAGTGCAGGAAGTTAGGTACCTTCCACTCACTGTTAGGAAAATAGGAATCGAGTTGATCCTCTAACTCTTGATGAATTTCCGGCAACACGTCAAATAACGTTTCATCAAAGTAATATAGTCCATTCTTCACTTCATCAATTACTGTAGGCTTGCGATGACGGAGTTCATCCGTTTGCCATAAAGCGGTCACTTCATTAAATAAACTTTCCTCTAATGATAGTTTTTCTCGCTTTGTTAATATTGGATTATCAAATTGTTTAAGTATATCTGATATACGTTTTTGTATTTCTAGAATTGTTCGCTTCGCAGCCTCTGTAGGGTGAGCTGTAATAATAAGTTCAATAGATAAGTCGTTTAATACTTTCTGAATGACGTCTCGATCGTAATTATGCTCTTTCATAGATAGAACTGCACTTTCAATCGACACCGGTTGTACAACATGATCTTCCTCTAGTTGATATTGACGACGTCTACGTATACGGTGATTTTGCTCGGCAATATTAACTAAATGAAAATAGATTGAAAATGCGCGAATAACATTTTGACGTGTCGGTGCTTCGAGACTATTAATCTTTTCCTTTAATTTATTGTATGCTTCTTCATTATAATTTTTACGAAGATCCTTTGTCATTTCACGTATTTCTTCTACTTTGTTGAAAAGAGAAATCCCACCGTGATGAACAAGAATTTCACCTAATATATTTCCTAGCTTTTTGACATCATTTCGTAATAGAGAGTTTTTATCTTCAGTTTGTATCATACTTTGTCCTCCTATATTCAATAGTGATGTGCGGATTGGCCTACCTGACCCTCGGCGCGTGATTTTTGTAACGCACCATGGGTCAAGCACCCAGCGTTAGCTTAGTGATGATTCTTACATATATTATATAAGAAAAAACTCGGGAACACAGGTATTTATATATGTTAACAAATATTACATAGATAAACAAATATTTTCTGACTTTTCGGTAAAAAACAACGGATAACGAATTCTTTATTAGACTATTAACCTATAACTCTACTGAAAATGTAGTAAAATGACAAATAATGTGGTTATTTGGAGTTATCTATTATAAAATAGGTGATATATAGGTATCGATAAAGTTATTTTGTTAGAAAAGCCAATGTCATTAAAGTTAAACAGCTTTTAACGTAAAAGAAATTTCTAGTTAACAAGAAGATGTTAACGTTATCACTTGTTATAAATTTCCTTTTTTGAAAAAACATTGTGTAGTAGGAGGTTTTATTTTGAAACATGTGCCCTCTTTAGTTGAAACAAGCACCTTTAACGGTATTAAAAATACAGAAGATAACTTAAAGGATGAGCTTCTTAGGACAGAACAAAGATATAAATCTTTATTTCATAATAATCCAACTCCTATATTCACTATGAACTCTTCATTCATGTTGGATTCATGTAACGATGCTTTTTACATATTAACTGGTTATTTAATTGAAGAAATTCACGATAATTTTCATACTTTCATCCGTAAATCTCAACAAGCATATACTACTGACTGTATGAAAAAGGCCATTTCAGGTGAAGCAAACCAGTTAAATATTTTTATCGTAAACAAACAAGGAAAAGAGATAGAAGTACTTCTTTCGCTTATCCCAATTACAGTTAATGAAAGAATAGAAGGGATTTATGGTGTAATTCGAGATATCTCTCAACTTCGAATATATGAGAAAAACTTATCTTTTATTGAAAGAAGTCTAAATAACGCGCAATATATTGCTAATATCGGAAGCTGGGACTATGACCCCCATAATGACAAGCTGTACTGGTCTAAGCAAATGTTTCGTATCTTTGGACTAGACGAAAAAACTAACACTGCACCTAGTATGGAGCAATACTTAAAATATGTACATCATGATGACCGTTTAAGAGATATTGTTGCAATACAAGATGCAATGGAAAAGAAAAAAAGTTTTAATTATGAATCACGAATTTTTCGAAAAGACGGTATGAAACGTATTGTAAAAATACAAGGGAACCCTATCATTGATAACGAAGGTAATGTCGTAAAAATCATTGGTAATACACATGATATAACAGAACAAAAGGAAGCTAATCAAAGGTTAGTTGATAACGAGAAACAAGCACGAATTATTTTCAATAATTTAGACGAAATCATTTGGTCCATTGATATATCATCTAGAAAAGTGATCTTTTGCTCAAATGGATTTGAACAGCTTTTTGGCTATTGCCTTGATGATTTAATAGATGAGCGTCAGTTATGGCAAAAAGTGATACACGAGGAAGACATAAAAGGTATTCCTGAAAAACTAATCACCCTTTCACAAGGGAATCAATTGAAATTTGAATGCCGAGTTCAACATACTTCTGCGGAGGTTCGCTGGATCGAAATTAAAGCGCTTCCGATCATTGATGACTTAGGGGACTTCATTCGCGTTGATGGTATTATTCGTGATATTACAGAGAAAAAAAAGCTCGATGCTAAAATGCATCATATTGCCCATCATGATCACCTTACAAATTTGCCTAATCGAAGGAGCTTCGACATCAAGCTTCATGAATTGATACATCATGCCAAAAAGACAAAATCAATTTTTTCTGTATTCTACTTAGATATAGACCGGTTTAAACACGTGAACGATATGCTTGGGCACAACTATGGAGATGATTTATTAAAAGAAATCTCTTATAGACTAAAGCAAGTACTTCAGTCTCACTTTATCGCTAGAACGAGTGGGGATGAGTTTGCAGTTCTTTTGCATGACGTTACCGAGGAAGAGGTCATCGTATTTGCTCATAACATTGTCAATGTGATGAGGCAAGCCTTCCATATTTCCGAGGTAGAATCTTATGTCACCGCGAGCATTGGCATTGCTTTTTACCCAAAGGACGGTGAAAATGCAGTTACATTATTAAAAAATGCTGATACCGCTTTGTCCTTTGCCAAAATTGACGGGAAAGATAATTACAAGCATTATATACCAGAGATGAATGAGGATTCGCATAATATATATTTTTTAGAGAAAGACATGAGGCTTGCCCTTGAAAAGGAAGAATTCTACCTAGAATATCAGCCAAAAATAGATGTAAAAACAAAAAAAGTAATTGGATGTGAAGCACTTATCCGTTGGACGCACCCTAAAAGAGGGATAGTCTCTCCTGCTCAGTTTATTCCCATCGCAGAAGAGAGTGACTTGATTTGTGATATTGGGAATTGGGTTATTAAAAAAGTGTGTAAACAGTTGAAGAAATGGCATCTAGAAGGAATAAATACAGTACCTGTATCTATCAATATATCGGCTCAGCACCTACTAAAAACGAGTTTGCTTGATACTATTTTTACAGCGTTAAAAGCAAACCATGTCTCACCTTCACTATTAGAGCTTGAAATTACGGAAACATCATTAATTCAACCAAATCAATCCGTTTTTTCTACTATTAGATCTTTAAAGAAGCTCGGTGTAAAACTGTCGTTAGATGATTTTGGAGTAGGATACTCTTCCTTAACTCATATTAGGAAGTTCCCACTCGATACTTTAAAAATAGATAAGTCGTTTATTAGCAAAGTACCGACAGAAAAAGATGATGCTGTCATTATCTCGAGCATTATCGAAATGGCCCACGGCCTAGGGTTAACGATTTTAGCCGAAGGGGTTGAAACGGAAGAGCAACTTCTGTTTTTAGAGGAAAAAAACTGTGATCACATACAAGGCTTTTTATTTAGTAAGCCCATTTCCAACGATCACTTTAAACAAGCACTAATTTCTGGAGAATTAATCATAAGAGGTTGACTCAAGAGGTCAATTTTTACCTTTTGAGTCAACCTCTAAACTTTTTATAGCTTTTGGGACACCCTCTTTTTTCTTTTTGCTGTGATGGATGTTTGCGGCCTAATTTTACGTAGAGCGATTTAATATTAAAGGCAATACTTCCACCCTTATTAGGAACACTATTGCCCTTCCCTCATTTAACACTTTTCATTTTCTTTTAAACTCGTATATTCACTTACGACTAGAAAGCAAAAGTGGTCAAAATAAGTATTCACTTTATCTATAATAAGTTGTAAATCATTTCGTGATAAGCCTGACTGAAAAACGTAGGAGACGACAATACTTCTTCCTACATTATTGTTGTAAACAAACTCACCAATGTTAATTTCCGCCTCCATCCGTTCTTTTGCTACTTTTTCAGCTAACTGTTTCATCTCACCTTCAGAAATTGTGTTACGGAGTGCCCGCTTTACTAGATCGTACATTTTATACCCATTTTCTCTCACCTTTTGTTGATGGATATCCCCGTCATGAAGTAAAATACTTTTCTCCCATAAATCAATAAAGTTGTCCTCATGACATTCTAAAAAGTGAACAACACTGTTGGACGCCTCGACTATTTTTTTCTTAAATGGCAACACAATCCCCCCTCTTCAAAACCGATTCCCTATATTAAAAATAGTTGAACTAAATATTAATTCCCCACTAGTTAAAAAAATCCTGCTACATATATTCATTAAGTTGTTTTCCTAATTAAAACAGTTAACCTTCTAATACACAATTCTTTCTTTTCAGTATGAAAAGTTAGCGATGAACCGTATAATGATATGGAATATGTTTATTAGAGGTGAATGCATGAGCTTTTTAATTTGGTTTCTTATTATAGCTTGCTTCGTTATAAGTTTTATTGGCCTTATTTATCCGATTATCCCAGGCATTTTGTTTATTTGGATTGGAATTGCTTTATACCAATTTTTCATTCCTGCTGGCGACCTTGCATGGTGGTTTTGGGTTAGTTTAACGATTTTAACAATTTTAGTTTTTGTTGCTGATTTACTAGCAAACTTATTTTTTGTGAAAAAGTATGGCGGCTCTCAATTAGGTATGTATGCTGCAACCGCTGGCCTTATAGTAGGTTGCTTCATTATCCCTCCAATAGGCGTTCTTATATTTCCATTTTTATTTGTACTAGGTACAGAATTATATCAAAAGAAGACATTCGAAGAAGCAGTCAAAGTGTCCATCGGCACCTTGTTTGCGTTTTTAAGTGGTACTGTCGCAAAAGGATTTATACACGTGCTTATCATTGTGCTTTTCCTAATTAACGTCATCTTTTTTAATTAGCCTTTGGCTACATACTGAAAACAACGTTTCGTATAAAAGCGCTCTTCATTGTGAAAACTAGATTACTAGTTGATAGGAGTGTTTAAGATGCGAAACGTTGTTTTTTTAACCGTTTTTCTCGCGATGACAATTATTAGCATAAGTACAGCCGTTGAGGTGGACACGCTCCAAGAAGATATCCCGATGAACGCTGTATATCGGGATGATGCGTCACCTTACTTTCTATTTGATCGAAATAGTTCCTTTTATGATACGTTTTCAGTAAGAAATAACCCACCTCTACTTTTTAGGAAAGTTGGACATTTTATGTTATATGGCCTTTTAGCAGCCATATTATTTTTGTTTATTCCTACGAAACGGTTATTGATCAAGTCATTTTTAGCGATTTTATTAGCTGGAACAATTGGATTAATTGATGAAGTTCACCAATACTTTCTAGTTAGCCGAGGTGGTCGGATACTTGATGTGTATATTAACTTGTTAGGAATTGTTTCCGCTGTCAGCGCACTCGTTTTCTTTATTGGGATCATAAAGCTAAGAAGATTTCTTTTTGCCGCCACCTCAAAATGGAGAAGAAATGTTTCATAATGACTACGTGGTTGCTTTCCCTTTAAGGGTTGCATATCGAGCAATAAGTTGGATCTGTCCTTGTTACACCATTTGGATATAGCTTTTCTTCCGTATAATGGCATTTTTGACATGTATACGTATGCGAGAGCGTGGAGGCTGTTTCTATGCCACAACCAGCACAAGGCAAGCCATCCTTGACCTCTGTAATTTCATATCCTGGTGCTTGACACGATGGACAAGTCGATTGAAGCTTTGTAATAAGATCTCTTGTCGCCAGTTCTATGTTTTTCATTCGTGTAGGGTTGTACATTGCGCGCATATCCGTTTCAATCCATAAGCTTTTTTGCCTCTTTTTTAAAAAGGAAAAAGAGGTGTTTTTCTTTTGTAACAACGTCGTGACGGCTTTTTTTAGCTGTTCAGCACTCGTTATTCCTTTTACCATATCCGCTTTCTTTTTCGCTTTTCGGTGAGCTTTTACTATCACAGCATGCTCAGGAAAGCCGATAGACTTAGCAAATGCATAAGCCTCTTCGTAATTCTCTACTTCACTTTGGGCATAGTTGGTATGGTTATTTTTCACATAGCCTACAACTTCAAGCTCCTCCTTTTTATCTATCAACAAGATGAGCTCTCTATTGACTGCTGCACCCCGAAATAATGTGTCATTACCAAAAGATCCTTCACTCGCTACCCCAATACTCACACCTGTCATATCCATCGCTTCTTTTAGCTTTCTTTTCGCAGCTTCTAGCTGATCTCCTTTTCTACTCACTTCCCCTGAAAACGTTCCGAAGGCATCACTATTAAAATTTTGTGGGGTAATGACTTGTAGGCCAAGCTCTTCTTTCAATAATGGCGCAATTACTTTTTCCTTTTGATGCATTGTCGCTACGACACATTCTCTCCCATCAAACATTTGCTTGTCATTCATAGTACTCCCCCCTTTCTTTTGTACCTATTATACTGCAAAAAAAGCTTAGCTGCTTTGTCATTTCCGGCGAACTCTGCTCGGCTCTGAACTGCTTTCCTTGTCGATCCCTATCATTTTGTCCGACTGCTTCTCTTTTTTAATCCAGTGTGTGAACATTTATTTGATTAACTACATTATGCCCCTCTAAAAACATGGTATAATTTACATAATTATGTCGAATGATGAAGGGGCTACATATGAAAAGGAAAGGAATCGTTTTAATTGTAAGTGTACTCGTTCTTGTTGGGATGGGGTTCTTTACATATACAGTTGTACAATCAAATGATTTTGCAGAGCAGCTAGCGCTTGCCGAGCAATACTTTAATGAAGAAAAATATGAAGAAAGCAAAGCTATTTATTTAGACATTTTAGCTGAAGATAATAAACATCTTGAAGCTCGCTTAAGCTTAGCAAAGTGTTATTTTTCCCTCGAAAACTGGGATTTAGTAGAATCAACCTTACTCGATGGCATCAAGCTGGATACATTTGAGGAACAATATTATATCGATTTGTCTTATTTTTACATGTACAAACGTGATATTGACGAAGCGATTAAAACAGCTGAAAACGGATTTTTTCGGACTGAAGCTACTGAACTATCTCACTTGCTAAATGAAATAGAATCACATTTACATATAAAAATAGAAAGGTCTTCTGTACAAGTTGATTTTAATCGTTTGCTAGAGGTTGTATGGGTTGATGAAGACGAGCAATACTTTCCTGTACAAGCCTATTATACGGTAGACGACAATGAAGTTGGCGTTATTGTGGCAGAGGAGGAAGACTATTATTTTTCCGCACAAAACACTGGCACTGCTACGATAGAAGCGTCAATTAGATCGATTTCTATAAAGCAAGAAATTGACGTACGAGAGCAAGTATTAGCTGAATTGCTGATTGAAAACAATAACAGTCCGTATGAAGGTGGTCACATTTCAGTCGGTGAGGAGCTAACATTAACAGCCAATGGTATCGACTATGCCGGAGAAGCAATACCTGTTTTACCTAGTTGGGAAGTTAAGAATGAGCTTGGTCATGTAAGCACCGAAACTGGTACTGTTACACATTTCACTGCAAATAAAAGCGGACTAGAAACAATCGTCATAGCTGCCGAGGACTTACAAAAAGAAATACATATACGCATTGATGGGGATACAAAAATATTAAACTATGAGATAACAGGAGAAGGTACATTAATTTTTTCTCCCGAAGAAGAAGAATATAAGATCGACAGTGAAGTGACTATAGAAGCAATTGCTGCTGATGGATGGAAATTTTCTAGCTGGGATGGTGATTTGTCTGGGTCTACTAACCCAATAACGATTACGATGGATGATCATAAAGCGTTTCAAGCCATCTTCACCCCTCTTTCCCATTCACTTGAGCTGAATACGGAAGGCCAAGGTAGTATTCAAAGAAGTTCAACAAATACTAGTTTTGATGATGGGGACGCAGTCACATTAACTGCC
This sequence comes from Evansella cellulosilytica DSM 2522, assembly GCF_000177235.2. Classification (NCBI taxonomy): domain Bacteria; kingdom Bacillati; phylum Bacillota; class Bacilli; order Caryophanales; family Bacillaceae; genus Evansella; species Evansella cellulosilytica. The sequence goes on from NC_014829.1 coordinate 3,965,888, forward strand.
AATCCACAATCAGGATGGAGGTTTGTTCGTTGGGAAGGAAGTCATCGAAGTACAACGCCAACGATCACGGTGATCATGGACAGTAATAAGTCGCTCACTGCAGTATTCGAAAAAGTACCTTCTTCTAGTAATGGTAATAATGAGCCAGAAACGTCAAATCGTAACGAGGCTGAGAGAAACAATGAAAATGAACAAGAATCTCAAGAGCAGAATGCCGAAGCTACGTTTTCTTTAACTATTTCAACAGCTTCAGGCGGGAAAATTAACGGTGCACAATCTGGTAGTAGCCATAAAAAAGGTGACAAAGTGACTTTGACTGCGCAGCCGAATGAAGGATGGAAGTTTATCCGTTGGGAAGGTGACGCTTCGGGCAGCTCCAGAACCGTAACAGTTACAATGGATAAGGATAAAACTGTGCGTGCTATTTTTGAAGAGGATAAGCCAAAGCAATTTACGTTGACAACTGCCGTTGAAGGAAATGGGAGAGTGGAAGTTATTGGAGGCGGTAGTAAATTTGATGAAGGAACCGTCGTTGAACTACGAGCTATTCCTGATAGCGGATGGCGATTTGCTGGGTGGAAGGAGACAAATGGTCAATCACCCACCCAGATCACTATGAATAGTAATAAAACAATGACTGCTATATTCGAGCAGAGAACTGAAGACGAATAGTCGATGTGATTATGAGTTAAAGTAATACTAAATAACTGCTCACAAAGCTGTTATTGCCCTCTTTTCTTTAAAGAGGTGAATTTTTGTCCTATCTCTTCAAATACTAGTAAGTTCTCTTCTCGCTAGTACGCACGGCGGAATTATTCCACTGCCATTTTTATAAATTACCATTAAAAATAGACCTGCACCTTATGACAATGTTAAATTTAGGGTGCAGGTTTGTTTATTTTTCACTTTTAAGTATTCCATAAAATATCATCCTGAAGTTTCCGCTGGAATTTGACTAACATATGTAATGGTATAGCATAGAGTAGCTTCTGTTAGTTGAATTCACATACCTTACTTAATATCACTCCAATAACTCTCATTAATATTCCATGTATTATCTTCTATATTTTCTGGTTAAGAACTACATGATATTTGCAATTTTTACACGAACTTGTGTTTTTTAAAAGACGACATAATAGAAGGTGTGTCAAAAGGTAATAAAAACCACCTTTTGACACACCTTTTAATTTTCTTTGGACTCTCCACTTAGTATCGTTTGCCACCAGTCTTTATTTTGTACATACCATTCAATTGTTTGCTTAATGCCAGTATCAAAATTATATTTAGGCTTCCATCCTAATCTTTCTAATTTAGAAGGATCAATAGCATAACGTTTATCATGACCTAAACGATCTGTAACAAACTCGATTAAATCTTCTGATTTGCCAAGGGTGTTTATTATTGTCTTAACCACTTCAAGATTAGTTTTCTCATTATGCCCACCAATATTATAAACTTCACCGTTCGAACCTTCATGTAAAACTAGGTCAATCGCTGAACAATGGTCAAGCACATGTAGCCAATCACGAATGTTTTTTCCATCTCCATATACTGGAACTTTTTGATCATTTAGTACTCGAGAAATAGTTAATGGAATCAGTTTCTCTGGAAAATGGTAAGGTCCATAGTTATTAGAACAACGCGTTATATTAACAGGCAAACCAAACGTTTCATGGTAAGAACGTACTAATAAATCAGATGCTGCCTTACTCGCACTATATGGACTATTTGGCTGAAGAGGAGTATCTTCAGTAAAAAAAGTATTTGGATTAAAATCTAGCTCTCCATAAACTTCATCAGTTGAAACATGTAAAAATTTTGATACAGAGTGCTCTTTAGCCGCATCAAGTAAAACTTGCGTTCCCATTACATTAGTCCTAACAAATACCTCTGGATCAGTAATTGAACGGTCGACATGACTTTCAGCTGCAAAATGAACAACAAAATCAAATTTTTCACTTTCAAAATATTTCATTACTTTTTCTCTATCTGCAATATCTAATTTAATAAAATGGTAATTACTATATTCTTCAATATTTTTGTGTTTGAATAACTCTCCTGCATATGTTAATAAATCTAAATTATATATTTCGTAGTGAGGAAACTTTTTGACCATATACTGTACAAAATTACCACCAATAAATCCTGCTCCTCCAGTAACAAGAACTTTCTTTGTGACCATCCTATTTCACCTCGTTAGATAATTCGTTTAAGTAATGTTTTACTGCATTTTTCCAGTCAGGTAAAGATTTAAAACCATTATCTACCAACTTTTGCTTTGACATTTTTGAATTTGCAGGTCTTTTTGCTTTTGTTGGAAATTTATCCGTTGTAATAGAATTTACCTTAACTTCTTTGTTTGCTTGTCTAAATATTTCGTTTGCAAAATCATACCAAGAACAGAATCCTTCATTAGTAACATGATATATACCATATTTCTCCGTTTTTACCATATCAATTAACAATTTAGCCAAATCATATGTATATGTTGGTGAACCATATTGATCCCCTACTACATTAAGTTGTGAATTCGTTTCAGACAAACGAAGCATTGTCTTTATAAAGTTATTACCATTAATTCCAAAAACCCATGAAATTCTAATAATAAACCATTTTTCAAGAGAATCTCTTACCACCTTTTCACCTTCATACTTCGTTATACCATAATAACTCACAGGATCCGGCTGATCAGTCTCGATATAGGGGTTCTCTCCCTCACCATTAAAAACGTAATCCGTACTAATATAGATAAATTTAGCTTCATTTTTCTTTGCAGCATCCACTAAATATTTCGTGCCCTCAACATTGACTTTCCAAGATTGTTCTTTTTCGTCCTCTGCTTTATCAACTGCAGTATAGGCTGCACAATGAATAATGGCATCTGGTTTTATTTTTTTCACATATGTGTCCACGTTAGTTTGATCAGTTATATCTAATTCCTCTATACCAGTTCCAATCATCGTCATTCCGTTTTCATTACCAATACGCACAACATCGAATCCTAATTGACCATTAAAACCTGTTACTAATATTTTCATATTTTATCACCATACTGAAAATTTATATCAGCACCAGTTAAAGGCGGATGGACTTTATCCTTTTCAGAAAGTATTGGGTTACATATTGGCCATTCTATACCAATATCCGGATCATTCCATAAAATTCCACGGTCATGTTCCTTAGAATAGTACTCATCTACTTTATACAATACATTTGTGTTAGGAACTAATGTACAAAATCCATGTGCAAAACCTTTTGGTACCACTATTTGTCGCTTATTATGTTCAGATAGAATTGCCCCAATCCATTCACCAAAAGTTGGTGATTCTTTCCGAATATCTACCACTACATCATAGATTGCACCTGTTGCAACCCGAACTATCTTTGTTTGGGCTTTGGGATTTAATTGATAATGAAGTCCTCTTAACACTCCAGGTTCAACAGATAATGAATGGTTATCTTGTATTAGTTTATATTTTAAACCTACTTGCTGAAATTTCTCTTGATTATAACTTTCCATAAAGAATCCTCGATTATCTCCAAATACTTTGGGTTCGATAATTACTACTCCCTCTAATTTAGTATTAATTATTTCCATATAATCCACCCATCTTTTTGTTATATTTATAAAATATACTATCACATTTTTAGTAAGGAATTCATATTGTTCTTGCAATTCTTTTATATTGTATATTACTTTGTTATTCAAAGCCATTCGGATTGTTTTTTTGCCACTTCCAGGAGTCGTTACACATGTCATCAATTCCTTTTTCCGCGGTCCAGCCTAGCTCTTCTTTCGCCTTCGTCGGATCGGCGTAACATGTAGCAATATCACCTGGCCTTCTATCCACGATTGAATACGGAATCTTCTGATTAGCTGCTTTTTCAAATGCGTTCACTAATTGTAATACACTATACCCATTCCCTGTTCCAAGATTGTATGCATGCGCCCCTGAAGTCGTTTTAGCTTTTTCCAACGCCTTTAAATGCCCTTTTGCTAAATCAACAACATGAATGTAATCACGGACACCTGTCCCATCTTCTGTTGGGTAATCATCACCAAATACTTTTAATTCATCGCGCTTCCCTATTGCTACTTGCGTAATAAATGGCATTAAATTATTTGGTATACCATTTGGGTCTTCACCAATTCTTCCACTCTCATGAGCGCCAATAGGGTTAAAATAGCGTAGTAATGTAATGCTCCATTCATTATCAGAAACGTATAAATCACGAAGTATTTCCTCGATCATCAGTTTTGATCTTCCATATGGGTTTGTTGCTGAAAGCGGGTCAGTCTCGACTATTGGCATCTTCTCAGTCATTCCATAAACAGTTGCAGATGAACTAAATACGATCGTTTTCACGCCGTGTTTTTTCATTTGTTCACAAAGATGCAGCGTACCTGTAATATTGTTGTGGTAGTAATGAAGAGGAATCGCTACCGATTCTCCTACTGCTTTTAAGCCAGCAAAGTGAATAACGGCCTCAATATCGTTTTCGTTAAAAATATTTGCTAATGCTTCTTTATCTAATAAATCCGCTTCATACACTTTAAATTCTTTCCCTGTTAGCTCTTGAATTCGCTTAATCGATTCATATTTACTGTTTGAAAAGTTATCAAGAACGATTATGTCATGGCCAGCATTTAAAAGCTCAACACACGTATGACTTCCTATGTACCCCGCACCACCAGTAACTAAAATCATCTCATTCCACTCCTAACATTTATTTGACCGAAATATAATAGTATATGGATAAAACATAAATCATCTCTCAAAAACATTCTAACATTCTTTTCCAAAATACTGTGTTATAAAATATTGTTTTTATCGTAATATGTTTCATTCCCCACCTCAAGCAAGCATCCTGAAGTCGAAAATCACCATCTAAGTTTAACTTATCTTTTGTAAAAGGCTTTTCTGCTAAAAAAAACTGGCTCCCCTCCGTATAGGAAAGAACCAGTTTCATTAGACTAGCTGAGTAGTTATTTTACAGCATAACTACTCGGTCTGAGTCTCAGAAGGTAAAAAATGCTAAACAAATGTAAACGCATTTGCTGAATCCATCGTAAAACATGAGGGAAGAGTGATTTTACAATAAACGTCATTATATTTAGCATTTTCATCGCCTCCTTATTTTATTAATGTCCTTTTCATATAACAATTATCAATTATTTTTTTGTTTTGTTAATTGTACTTTATCAATCGTACCGGGCGGTTGCTCTAGCCAATTATTTTTTATCATAATATCTGCCCCTTTTTTTGCAAACCGTGCAATCTCTATCGATAACCGTTCATAATCTAGTATTAAGTCACTCCGCTGACTTGCAGCAGCCGCTGTGGCATAATTTCCAGTCCCTGCCGCACTTAAAAGGCTCATATGATACATCATCAGCTTATCCGAAAAAGGTGAGTATGTAGAATCTGTAATACAAACATCTGAGCTAATTGGGGATTGGACATTATCATTTAATAGGAGTGAGGAGAATACTTTCATATGCTTCAATGAAATTTCGTTTCCCCTGAGCATAAATTCCTGTACTTCTTTATTCGGAGACGTTTGTGCAAAACTTAAACACAGCTTAGATCCTATCAGGTTTGTTTGTATATTCATAAACAAATGAGAAATCTCAATCGCATTTAATGGTCTTTGCTTGTTAAAAAGACTATATCCACTGAAATAGCTTTTACTATCAACGTAATCCGTCTTTTTTGGGACAGATATATAAGGTGCACGAACAAATACACCTTTTTTTAATGCTATCTTTGTCGTCATATGATAAAGATTACTCGTTTTTACTAAAGCATCTGAAAAAAAATTAATCATGTCTTCCCTTGCACTCATCGATAAATATCCACTATAGGAAAGCATACCGAACTTTGCCATGTGATTGATGTAAGTTAAGCAAAAAACATCTGTATATAAGCTAGGTGCTTGAATGTTAACATCATTATTCGTAAATCCAATTGGCTTCGCATAGCTCTCTTCCTCAAATATTTTTTCGAGCTGCTGTACATGTTCATTTGAAATATGTAGTGCCTCTTTTATAGCAGGAAAGATGTCTTGATCCTGTACATGGTTAATCATATAACCTAATATACATTGAGACATACTATCATTCATATATGTAGTCCATAACGAACCAATTTCTCCAGATGTTAAATTAATATGACTCATCCTGTTCACTTCCTGAGAAAAATATTTACTTTCATTATTTGTATGATGATGAACAATTATCCTCAATGATGGAACAGAAGTTACATTTGTTTATAAACGAATTACCTATATTATGTAATGGCTTGCTTCGCATAAAAGTGTTTAGCTACACTATTTTTACACCAATAATCGAGTTCAATCTTTTTTTGTGCAGCAATCTCATACACTTTTTCCATAAGCATGGAACCTGCTCCTTTCTTCGTCTCCTCTTCATTTACACATTAAGAAAAACTAAAAGCGAGCTTTATGAAGCGCGTTTTTAGTCTTTTCTTAGAAGCTGTGGAATTTCGCCGTAGCTCTTAAAGTATTATTGAGTGCTCTTCTCGCTAGTACGCACGGCGATAAAATTTCTCTGCCAAATTTCTTACCTTTGTACAAAAACAGAGGAATACCCTTTTTCCCCTTTCTACGTGATAGAATAGTAGATGTTTGAGAATAAATAAACTCTTATTTCGTACAATAGTATAAATACATATTGGACGACCTGTTGGTTGTTTCATTGATTAGGAGAAAGTAAAATGAATGAACTTTTCGTTATTTTAATATTGGGGATCAGTATTATTCTTTTTGCCGGGTTTATCCAAGGACTTACTAGCTTTGGTTTCGCCTTATTTTCCATTCCGATTCTCTCTAAAGTTATCCCGCTTGATGTCGTTGTTCCTATTATTACTTTGCTATGTTTAATTAGTAATGCCTTTATCGTATATACAGTGAGAAGATACATTCATTTTAAGGAAATTTGGATCCTTACGCTGGCGAGCACTCTTGCTGTCCCTCTCGGCGTACGTCTCTTAATCATAGTCGATATTAGTTTATTAAAAATAGCGATCGGAGTCATTATTATTTGTGTCGCCGTCCTCATGCTAAAAGGGGTAACATTTCACGTTGACAATCAAAAAATCGCTTCAATTCCTGTTGGGTTTTTAAGCGGTGTTCTCAACGGAAGTCTTTCTTTAAGTGGTCCTCCAGTTGCTTTATTTTTAAATAATCAACAAGTAGAAAAACAAGTGTTCCGCGCAAACATCGCTACCTACTCACTCATTTTAAATATGATGACAATCGCTTCTTTCAGCTATTCTGGAATGATGAATTCCGAAGTGTTAACCTATTCTATTACGTTTATCCCTGCTATGATCATCGGCCTTATTATTGGAATAAATATGTTAAAGGTTGTAAATGAGTCATTGTTTAAACGGATTACGTTGTACTTAATTATTGCCTCAGGCATTTGGACGCTTATTAGTGCTTAATGGTGATTTGGTCGATGATTAGGTTTTAATATGTGATGGTGCGCTTTTGGGTCTCGGAAGATATTGTTGGCGTATGAGACATCTTATTTGGTTTTTCTTTAATCTCGTGTGTCATTGGTTGCGAATGAAACACTTTATTTGCTTCCTTCTTTATTCTCGTGTGTCATTCTCTGCGTATGACACATCTTATTTGGTTTTTTCTTCAATTTCACGTGTCATTGATTGCGTATGAAACACTTTATTTGCTTCTTTCTTCATTCTCATGTGTCATTGATTGCGTATGAAACACTTTATTTGCTTCTTTCTTCATTCTCATGTGTCATTGACTTCGTATGAAACACTTTATTTGCTTCTTTCTTCATTCTCATGTGTCATTGACTTCGTATGAAACACTTTATTTGCTTCTTTCTTCATTCTCATGTGTCATTGACTTCGTATGAAACACTTTATTTGCTTCTTTTTCATTCTCATGTGTCATTGACTTCGTATGAAACACTTTATTTGCTTCTTTCTTTATTCTCGCGTGTCATTGACTCCGTATGAAACACTTTATTTGCTTCTTTCTTTATTCTCGTGTGTCATTGTTGACGTATGACACATTTTATTTGCTTCTTTCTTCATTCTCATGTGTCATTGACTTTGTATGAAACACTTTATTTGCTTCTTTCTTTATTCTCATGTGTCATTGGCGGCGTATGACACATTTTATTTGCTTCTTTCTTCATTCTCATGTGTCATTGACTTCGTATGAAACACTTTATTTGCTTCTTTCTTTATTCTCGCGTGTCATTCGCTGCGTATGACACATCTTATTTGGTTTTTTCTTCAATTTCACGTGTCATTGATTGCGTATGACACATTTTATTTGCTTCTTTCTTTATTCTCGCGTGTCATTGACTCCGTATGAAACACTTTATTTGCTTCTTTCTTTATTCTCAAGTGTCATTGTTGACGTATGACACATCTTATTTGGTTTTTTCTTCAATTTCACGTGTCATTGAATGCATATGAAACACTTTATTTGCTTCTTTCTTCATTCTCGTGTGTCATTGTTGACGTATGACACATCTTATTTGGTTTTTTCTTCAATTTCACGTGTCATTGGATGCATATGAAACACTTTATTTGCTTCTTTCTTCATTCTCGTGCGTCATTGATTGCCTATGACACACTTTATTTGCTTCTTTCTTTATTCTCGCGTGTCATTGATTGCGTATGACACATTTTATTTGCTTCCTTCTTCATTCTCATGCGTCATTGACTTCGTATGAAACACTTTATTTGCTTCTTTTTCATTCTCATGTGTCATTGATTGCGTATGACACATTTTATTTGCTTCTTTCTTCATTCTCATGTGTCATTGACTTCGTATGAAACACTTTATTTGCTTCTTTCTTTATTCTCATGTGTCATTGGCGGCGTATGACACATTTTATTTGCTTCTTTCTTTATTCTCATGTGTCATTGACTTCGTATGAAACACTTTATTTGCTTCTTTCTTTATTCTCGTATGTCATTGTTGACGTATGACACATTTTATTTGCTTCTTTCTTCATTCTCATGTGTCATTGACTTTGTATGAAACACTTTATTTGCTTCTTTCTTTATTCTCATGTGTCATTGGCGGCGTATGACACATTTTATTTGCTTCTTTCTTCATTCTCATGTGTCATTGACTTCGTATGAAACACTTTATTTGCTTCTTTCTTTATTCTCGCGTGTCATTGACTCCGTATGAAACACTTTATTTGCTTCTTTCTTTATTCTCGTGTGTCATTGTTGACGTATGACACATCTTATTTGGTTTTTTCTTCAATTTCACGTGTCATTGAATGCATATGAAACACTTTATTTGCTTCTTTCTTCATTCTCGTGTGTCATTGTTGACGTATGACACATCTTATTTGGTTTTTTCTTCAATTTCACGTGTCATTGAATGCATATGAAACACTTTATTTGCTTCTTTCTTCATTCTCGTGTGTCATTGTTGACGTATGACACATCTTATTTGGTTTTTTCTTCAATTTCACGTGTCATTAAATGCATATGAAACACTTTATTTGCTTCTTTCTTCATTCTCGTGCGTCATTGATTGCGTATGACACATTTTATTTGCTTCCTTCTTCATTCTCATGTGTCATTGATTGCGTATGACACATTTTATTTGCTTCTTTCTTCATTCTCATGTGTCATTGACTTCGTATGAAACACTTTATTTGCTTCTTTCTTCATTCTCATGTGTCATTGACTTCGTATGAAACACTTTATTTGCTTCTTTCTTCATTCTCATGTGTCATTGACTTCGTATGAAACACTTTATTTGCTTCTTTCTTTATTCTCATGTGTCATTGGCGGCGTATGACACATTTTATTTGCTTCTTTCTTTATTCTCATGTGTCATTGACTTCGTATAAAACATTTATTTGCTGCATTGTTCATTCTCGAATACATTCCTTATTATCACACCATTTATTTGATCTGTTTGATTTACGACTATCACTCTTCGAACATTTTGATAATAGCTAAGCTTACTATTTTTACCCCATCCAGCAATGTGCTTTCTTCAAATGTCATATGAGGATGGTGGAGTCCGGGCTCCAGCCCTGCTCCAAGACCGATCATCGTTGATTCCAATGAAGGGTATTCCTTTGAATAAAAGTGATAGTCCTCGCCACCTGGTGTAACAGAGGCTTCCATCAAGTTTTTTTCACCTAGAGCTTCGGTAATTGCACTACCCACTATGTTTTCCATTTGTGGGCTTGGCGTCGCTGCTACCATTTCTGCTTCTACATCTATCGTTACCTCTGCTCCGTTCATAGAACCAGCAGCAATCACTGCGTGCTCGACCTTCTCCATTAACTGTTGCATCACTTCATTAGATTGCGCTCGTAAATCAATGCCAAATTCCCCATAGTCAGGGACGATGTTAATGTTTTGTTCGCCCGCCTTTAATACAGTCACTTTTGCAGAATATGAAATAGTCGGATCCATTTTCACTGCGTTGACGGCATGGACGATCGCTGCCAACGAATCTACGACGTTAATCCCTAAATGTGGGCGAGCTCCGTGCGATTGTACCCCTTTTATTTTTCCCTTTAACAAAGTCGTTGCCCCGTGATAAATTGCTGGTGATGCTGTGTGGATAGGTAATTCCTGCAATGGGCGGAGATGGATACCGAGAAGGCGTTCAACACCTTGAAGCACCCCGTTACGTATTAGTGCTTTTGCTCCTTTACCCGTTTCCTCCGCTGGTTGAAAAATAACTTTTAACAATCCTTTTGGCTCATAGCCAATTTCTAATAAGCAGCGTACGGCGAGGAGGACGATTGTCATATGTGCATCATGGCCGCACGAATGATTTGCTTTCCATTCGCCGTTTACATGTTGCCATAGCGCATCCATATCAGCACGAACAGCAACCGTCCGTCCCACATCTGAGGTTCCCCACTCCCCTACTAATCCTGTCATAGTTTCAAACAAATCATATGAGAGTTTAAGTTCGTCAAGCTGGCTACTTAAAAACTTCGTCGTTTCCCTCTCTTCCCAGCTAATCTCTGGATGTTGATGAAGGTAATGGTATGTAGACATAATGATTTCTTCATTTTTATTAACCCAGTTGTCGATAGCAACCCGCATAGTAGCATCTCCTTTTTTAAAATATGAGATTGATTTTTTGCTAGAATAAACGAAACAAATGGAAAAAACAAGAATAATAATAAAACTTTTTCCAACAAAAAGTAGGTGACTATCGTCTAATAATTAGGAAGAGGTGATACAGCGATGGAGGATCTAGAGCATAGTAGTTACTTCGCTTCACAGGAGCAAGAGTATGCGTTTTCCATTGATGATTTAATGGATCAATACAGTGATGTTGAATTGCATCTCGTTTATACATATGTGAAAAACAGAACTGTTGCTGAGGATTTAACGCAGGTAATTTTTATTAAATGCTATGAAAAAGTGAAAGGCTCGCTACTTTGACTTGCTTGCCTTTTTTTGCTTTTTTCACCTTACAATGTCTCTCTAATTTATTTTGCTGCCCTTTCTTATGCTTTTTTCACCTTACAATGACTCACTAATTTAATTTGCTTCCCTTTCTTATGCTTTTTCCACCTTACAATGGCTCGCTAATTTATTTTGCTGACCTTTATAATGCTTTTTTCACCTTGCAATGGCTCACTAATTTAATTTGCTGCCCTTTCTTATGCTTTTTCCACCTTACAATGGCTCGCTAATTTAATTTGCTGCCCTTTCTTATGCTTTTTCCACCTTACAATGGCTCGCAAAATTAACTTGCTGCCCTTTCTTATGCTTTTTCCACCTTACAATGGCTCGCTAATTTAATTTGCTGCCCTTTCTTATGCTTTTTTCACCTTACAATGGCTCGCTAATTTAATTTGCTTCCCTTTCTTATGCTTTTTTCACCTTACAATGGCTCGCTAATTTAATTTGTTGCCCTTTCTTATGCTTTTTCCACCTTACAATGGCTCGCTAATTTAATTTCCTGCCCTTTCTTATGCTTTTTCCACCTTACAATGGCTCGCAAAATTAACTTGCTGCCCTTTCTATTGAAATTCCCATCTAGTAATGGCGCACATAATTAGATTGCTCAGCTTAGAGTGCTCGATGCTATAAAGATTTCCATTTCCATTACAAAATCTATATAAACATAGACGCCTCAATCCGTCCTAAAAAAAATTCCTATCGAGACACCGCCCGCTCTGTATATGCAATCAGCCCAAACCTACGTGAGCTCTCCCCTGCATCACGTTATAACAAAGAAAGGGCTGAGTGATCAGCTACTACCGTTACATTTGGGTGCTCTAGCAGCACTGATGCAGGGAACTCAGGAGATACCTCTCCATTGAGTAACCGATTCAATGCGCTCGCCTTCTTTTCGCCAGATACCATCAAAATGATTTTTTTACTTGAAAGAATTGTATTAATCCCCATCGTAATTGCTTTATGAGGAACCTCTGCAGCATTTGGAAAAAATCTTGCGTTTGCTTGTCTAGTAGAGCTATCTAACGTGACAACGTGCGTTTTAGAATGAAACGATGTTCCAGGTTCATTAAAACCAATATGGCCATTCATACCGAGACCTAATATTTGGATGTCAATGCCTCCTGCTTTTTCTATAAGCGCCTCGTAATTCGCACATTCCTCTTCCAAGTTTTCTGCCATACCATTTGGAATGTGCGTTTGATGGATTGAAATGTCGACATGCTTTAATAATTTTTCATTCATATAATGTCGATAACTATTAGGGTGATCACCGCTTAATCCTACATATTCATCAAGGTTAAACGTAAACGTGTTTGCAAAGGACACGTTCTTGCTTTTATACTCGTCTATTAATCGTTCATATAAAAGCTCAGGTGTTCCTCCTGTTGCTAAGCCTAGAACTGGCGTTTTTAATATATTTACTTTATCAACAATTTGCTGACAAACGTTTTTGCTCATTTGTTCATAATCGCTAACCGTTACTAGCTCCACTTTTCACTTCCTCCTTAAAAGCAACCTTGCCTCTGCAGATTGTGTATTTAAGTGCCAAATCATCATCGATGAGCAAAATATCCGCATCCTTCCCTACAGCTAAACTACCCTTTCTATCAAAAATATTAAGCTGTTTCGCAGGATTTAGCGCAGTCATTTTGACCAACTCTTCAATGGAAGCGCCACTATACTCGACCATGTTTTTCGCACCATCAATGAGCTTCAAGATGCTCCCCGCTAACCTTCCATCGGCTAAAGCTGCTACCTCGTCATCAACAACAACTTGTTGGCCTCCAAGCTCGTATTTCCCAGGTTGCATACACTTTGCTCTAATGGAATCGGTAACGAGCATAATCCGATCGACGCCTACATTTTTATAGATGAGGTGGACCATATCTTTTGAGACGTGATAACCATCAACGATGAGCTCACACTTCAACTCATCAAACAAAAATGCTGCACCGACAACGCCGATATCTCGGTGATGAAGACCTGTCATTGCATTGCATAGATGAGTTACTTGCTTCACCCCATGCTTTAGTGCTTTCTTCATGTCTGCGATTCCCGCTTCCGTATGACCAGCAGAGACATTGATTCCTTGTTCATACAAGTACTGTATAAAACTACCGTCTGTGTCCTTTTCCGGAGCCATTGTCACCGTTTTGATTGCATTGCCTGAGAGCGCTTGCCAATGCTTAAACTGGAGAATATTTGGCGGTACAGTGTACATAGGAGGCTGTGCGCCAGCTTTCTTTTTTTCAATATACGGCCCCTCTAAATGAACACCAATGAGTTCAGCTGTACCGCTCTTGTTTTCATATCGAGCGACGTTCTTGAGTGCTTTCTCTATGTTTTCAGTTGATTGTGTAATAGTTGTCGCCAGAAAGCTTGTTGTTCCTTCCTTTGGGAGCGTTTCGCACATATTTGCTAGTGCCTCAGGTGTTCCGTCCATGACATCCGTACCATTGACACCGTGAATGTGCCCATCAATAAAGCCCGGTATTGCGTGTAGTCCTTGACCATCAATTGTTTCTACTTCTTCCATATTGGTGAAATCATTCGACATCCCGATCCGTTCGATTTGATTGTTTTTTATGAGGAGACATCCATCGGGCACTGTGCTCGTCTCCATATATATTTGAATATTCTTAATGAATAAATATTGATCTTTCAATTGGGTTCACTCCCCCTAAGTTACATTACTCTATAACTTTATCTTATACTAAAATACCATACAAGATTTATAGTTGTCTAGACCATTGTACAAGTTGTATACAATTATCTTAATTTTTGGTAAAATAAAAGAAAGAAAATTTTAGTGAAAAGAGTGATCTTGATGTTAGATAAAAATTCCCCACTTCCGATTTATTATCAATTAGAAGAAGAAATACGTGAATTAATTAACTCTGGTCAACTGAAAGCTGGCGATTTGTTACCTTCTGAACGCGTTTACGCAGAAAAGTATGAAATTAGCCGCATGACTGTAAGACAAGCTATTACAAATTTAGTATCAGAAGGTTTACTCATTCGCCAAAAAGGCAAAGGTACATTCGTTGCTGAAAAAAAATTAGAGCAGCCACTTAAAGGGATTACTAGTTTTAGTGAAGAAATGGAAGCGCGAAACATGAAACCTTCCACTAAAATTATCTCCTTTCAGCAGGAACTTGCTGAGCCTGTTGTTGCTAAAAAGCTTCAAATCGAAGCAAACACACCTGTTTATAAAATACACCGTATTCGTCTAGCAAATGATATTCCACTCGCTGTAGAAACTACTTATACTCCAGCGAAGTTTATTGAAGGTATCTCTGAAGAACAATTCACTTCTTCATTTTATGACATTATTGAGAAGCGTTTGAATCTATCGATCGGCTATGGTGAGCAAGAAATAGAATCTGTTTTAGCGAATGACTCAGAAATTAAGCATTTAAACCTTCATAAAGGAGATCCAGTATTGCTCGTACGCAGGGTCACATTTTTATCTAATAATGAACCGTTTGAATATTGTCGTACGACGTACCGAGCAGATAAATATAAATATAAAATCCAAATGCACCGTTAACTCACTTTTTTTCCGTCCGCTATTATTACATAATAGTGGACGAAATCGTTTTAGCCTGTAAATGAAAGAAACTTAGCAATTCCGAAAAGAAATGAATGTTTTTTTATTATTTTTGAAAAACTTTACCGCTCTAGCTCATCATGTAAATCATTCACTAAGCGCCAAACATCTTTCGCTGTCGATAATGGGGAGTCTCCCGCTATTGTATGTGCAAGAACACCAGCTGCTGTCGCAAACTCTACCATTTTCTTCAAATCGAATCTATGAAAATATCCATATAAAATACCGCTTGCGAAACCGTCGCCTCCACCAATTCGGTCATACACCGTCAACGGATAATTCCGTGAATATACTACATTGTCTTCTTTTACAATAAAACCTTGGAGTGTTTGTTCATTGCTAGCTACATGTTGCCTTACTGTACCAGCAATGATTGGTATATCATACTTTCTTGCTACAATGCGTAGTAAATGTTCAATCTGTTTTTTCTTCTTTTTCTCTTCCGTTTCTAAACCTAGCGTATGAATCGCGTCCTTTTCAGTCATAAAACAAATATCACTTATTTCAAGCATTTGTTCATATGCTCGTTTAATCACATCCTTTTCTTCCTTCCATAGCTTTGGACGAAAATTACAATCAAAGGAGGCCGTTAATCCTTCTTTTTTTGCCTTCTCGGCTAATGTAATGGTAATCTCTCTTATTTTTGGTGAGATTGCTAAGCTTATTCCACAAAAATGTATGTGGGAAGCGTCCTGAAACACCTCGTAGTCTTCTATAGAAGAGGTGCAAAAGGAACTTTCCTCCCTATTGGAGTAGCATACAGTAGAAGGCCGCGGATGAAAGCCATGCTCTAAAAAATACATGCCTATATATTCGCCACCTCTTGCAATGGCCGAAGTATTAATACCTAAACGATTAATGTATGCAACGGCTGCATCGCCTAGCCGATTGCTAGGCAATTTTGTAAGCAGCAAAGTATCACAGCCAAACTTTTCTAACGATGCAAGGACGTTAACCCCTGTACCGGAAAACGAATATTCCAGCGTGTTTACTTGCTCTAGTTTTTTATACCTTTCTACCTCCAACCGCATCATTACTTCACCAAATGCGATGATTTTACCCATCTCAAGCCTCTCCTGATACGATATTTTTCACCGATTCGGTAATGGTATTTATGTCTCCGTCTAATAATGGGCGTGGATCTATATCAAAGCTGCCGAGATTCGCATGATAATCTCTCGTATAAATGGCGATGTCTTCCCCTTCCTTCAACTGTCTTACAACGTCAAGTGCATGGCAGTTCGTCAAGCTATCGTCAATTTGAACTCTCGCTCGGCATATTTCTCTGCCTGCTTCATCTGCCACAATCGTGACTCGAACGCCAGGTAGCTGGTCTAGCTCCATTAAAGGCATGATCATATCCCTTTGCTCTTCCTTCGTTTTTCCACTATGTGAATAATCTTCTAAAGCTTGTAGCAAACCAAAAATTTGCTCTTTTCCTACCTTCATTGCGCGCCCGATTCCCTTCAAGTGAAGCTTGCTGTACGTGATGAAGTTACCTTTTCCAGCTAATATGCCTGATGTCGGGCCGCCAATCGCCTTCGTTCCACTCAGTATAATAAGATCTGCTACCTCTCCATACGCATCGATATCTTCTTCTGCTGCTGCATCAAGTAATAAAGGTATTTTTTTATTTTTACATAGCTCACTAACCTCAAATAGGCTAGCCATATTTTTTTGTACACAGTGATGCGATTTAACATAAATTACAGCTGCCGTTTTTTCACTTATTGCAGCTTCCATTTGACTCACTGTACATTCATTAGCGTAGCCTACTTCCTTTACTTCGCCGCCCCCTAGCCGGATCATCACTTCAATTGGGGCACCGTAGTTAACATTATGTCCCTTCATGACAAGCACTTCCCGATCACAATCAATACTTCCATCATGTAAGTGATCGACTAAAGACACATTATCCTTTCCGATTACACCCGCTATCGCTAAAGCAATTGAGGCGGAAGCGGAGTTCGTAATGAGTGCATCCTCTGTGCCAATTATTTCTGCTACTTTTTTACCTGCTTTATTCACTAAATCGTCCATTTCAAAATAATTTTGTGCACCGAATGCCATTTCCTCCAGTACCCGTTCTGATAAAGTGGAAACTCCTAAAATGGTCATTCTCCCACTTGCGTTAATCACTTTTTTCAATTGTAATGAACTAGAGCTCAATATATTCTCCCCCTAACATGACTGCATTTACTTTGATTTGCTCTCGGTGATGTTGAATATAGCCTTCGCTATCCTTTAACGCTATTTCCTCATCGTCTATGGAAAAAAATGTGAAGTCAGCAATCGCTCCTGGTGAACATCTTCCTCGCCGATGAAGCTTTAGTATTTCGGCAGGAACTTCCGTAACGGCACGTATCACTTCCTCTAACGAATAACCTAATGCTAAAAATTTTGTGAGCGTCGTGGCCATATTATAAACTGGACCTTCCTCTTTATTTTTTTCATATATATCGGTACTTATTGAATGGAACGGCAAGTTCTTCCTCTTTGCCACTTTTGCGATTTGAAAAGAGAAACTAGCTGTTCCATGCCCAACATCTAAGTAGACGCCCTTCTTTATTGCCACAAGCATAGCATCCAATATTTGTTCGTGAAAAATGTTGTTTTGATGCTTCGCATGAAAGCAATGAGTGATAATATCTCCCTTTTTTAAATAAGGTAGCATCTCATCTAACGTTGGCGGTGCATTGCCTATATGAACCATTAAAGGTAATGACGTTTTTTCAGATAGTTCTTTACCGAGCTTTAAAGGCGCTATGCCGCTTTCGCCGATTACGCTTTGACTCATTCTTGCTTTTAGTCCTACAATAAAATGCTCGTATCGATCGATAGCCTTCCTTGCTTCGTCGATAGAAATATCGTCTATTCGACTAAGTTCATCCATTCTTTTAAGGCCAATTCGAGATATATTTAAAAAAGCTAGCACATTCGTTTTACATTGCTTTGCAAGTGTATAAAATTCGTCAATATCGTCCGCACCACTTGATCCTGCATCAACAACGGTCGTTACACCGTGCATATAACCGATTTCATCTGGATGTGCACAATATGGCGGAAACTTTGGAAAAGTATGTGTGTGCATATCAATCCAGCCTGGCGAAACATACGTCCCTTCTTCTACGTAAATCACATCGCCATGACCGTCGTAATCTTTGACGATGTCTTCAATGACACCATCGTTAATTACAATGTCACGACGCAATCCACTCGGAAGCATCGCGTTTTTGATAACCTTCATAAAAGCAACACTCCTTGCCATCATTTATGAGGGAACTGAAAAAGGTCGCTCTTTACCTTTTTCAGTTCCCTCAAAGCAATGAGCGTAGTCGTTGCAATCTTTGAAAGACTACTATGAGTGGTTTTCTCATAGTAGTCGCGCAACGAACGGAGCCATTGCCCTTCAAACTATAGGAACTGAAAAAGGTTGATATTAGGGCCACTGAAAAAGTGAAAGAACACCACTTTTACAGTGCCCTCTGATATGTACCTTTTTCAATCCTCCCTACTCATACGTGTTGGACATAGATGCAAGTTGGATTTTTGATTGTATAGCGCAATTCAACTTTCTCTAGCAGTTGCCCATTTTCATTTAACCTTAATACGGTTATGTCGTTTGAATGCTCATTTGCAATAAGAGCAAACTCATTATTTTCAAGAACTGCAAAGTGCCTCGGCCACCGCCCATACGTTGGTGTGAAGCTAGGCTCCTTTAGCAACCCACTATCGTCTACTTGAAAACGCACGATGCTGTCATGCCCACGATTAGACGCATATAAATAGTCCGCGTTACTGCTCAGTTGTAAATGCGCCCCGAAGCTTTCTCCTCCATAGCCTTCTGGTAGTGTACTCACTTCCTGGATCTTTTCAAGCGATGTCACTGCATTGTTAAAACGGTAGGCACTAATAGAGGATTGAAACTCGTGAATAACGTACATCATATTTTTTTCCTCGTTTATTTCGATATGACGTGGTCCTGCTCCTGTAGGCACTGGAATAGTCACCCTATTTTCCAGCTTTCCCTCTACTCGTTGATAAAGGTACAACTTATCCTTACCAAGATCAGTAACAGCATAAGCTGAGCCCTCTGAACGAACTGCTTTGACCATATGTGGCTTTGAAACTATCGCACCGTCTTTTTCATATACGTCTCCACCACATAAAGCTATTTCCCCATTTCCAGATAAAGAGTAAATGCCGATACTACTTCCACCGTAGTTTGCAGATAATAGCATGCGCTCATCTTCACTTAACTGTATATGGCATGGGTGGGCACCATTCGTATCGCACCGACTCGATTCAATCGCTTCCCTCTTTTCCCAATCTACTTGAAAAACAATGATTTCACCCTTTTCAACTTCGCTTAACACATAAAGGTGTGTGCCGTCTCGATTCACCGTTAAAAACGATGGATTCTCGATACCAGTGATTCCAATTTGCTTCGATAAAGTCATTTGTTCTGTATCAAAAAGCAGGATTTGGATCGACTCTTCCTCTTTTTTTCCATACGATCCTACTACGATATAATAGTAGCGATGTTTATTCACTCTCTTCAGCACCCCGTCTTTGTTTAATAGATTGGTAGTACGTGGAAAAATACATTTGGAGTTGCCATTCGATAATAATAGCTGCACCAACCTAAGTTTTCTGTTGGCTTGTTACTGAAACGGAGACGCTCCTGTTCTAGCTCCTCTATTTGCGCAATGTGACCATTGAGATAATCTTCGATCCGCTTACTAGCAGTATCTAACCTCGATACTACCCCTCCGTAGCGAATATCAATGACTTCCCAACCGAACGGTTTATGCATGCGAAACCACTGTTCTCTATGGGCATTTCGTAGCTGCTCTACACGACTAATCAGCTCAGGTAGCTCTGATTGTGCTATTGATTGTAAGGTGTTTTTATCATCACGATCATAGGCTTCCTTCAGCCTAATGCCTAAGTTGGCTTTCATCGATAGAACAGCACATAATTTTTCTGGCACATCAAAAATAAAATCTATCTCGTTGTCAGCATTTCTAATCCGTTTCACCTTATTCTCCAATGAAGCATAGTGACTTGTTATATCGATACCTTCAATCTGCTTATCGAAAACACCGAGAAGAACATCCTGCCACAATAAAAACTTAGACGGATTTGTCTGCTCTGTCTTTTCCTCTATCACACCAGTTATTTGATCTAGCTCATTGAATAATAAATACGCCTCGGCATTTATGCCAGTACAAAATTTCACCCTTTGCTTCCATTTCTCTCTATTTAACTCTCTACTATATGCGTGCTCCGCATAAAACTGTAAACCTAGTAGAGCTGTATAATAATTATTTTCATAGCCGTCGTCTCCCCATAATGTGACAAATACATCGGAGACTCCTTCTTGTTTACAAGCTTGAAGTGCTGCTTCACTAGCAGTTAATGAGAGGTTGTAATTCGTTCCAAAGCTATTCCACACCCATATTCCACCTGCAAATGCTGGCTTGCTTTTAAACGCCTTATGCTTTTTAATCATTTCAACATATTCTTCCTTCTTCGTATGGGCATAGTCCCAATACATTAGCTGGACATCTTTTGGCGTTTTTTCGACGATGTAATCCGAAATAGCCGTTGATAAATTGTAATGATCCTCTCCTGTAGAAGAGGCTAACTTAATAAACATATCGCTCCATAGCATCGGTTCAAGCTGTTTTTCTTTCACTATTGCCATGACGCGTTCTAAGTGATCGACCATTAAG
The DNA here is from genome assembly GCF_000177235.2 of Evansella cellulosilytica DSM 2522. Taxonomy (NCBI): domain Bacteria; kingdom Bacillati; phylum Bacillota; class Bacilli; order Caryophanales; family Bacillaceae; genus Evansella; species Evansella cellulosilytica. The sequence continues at coordinate 3,986,710 of NC_014829.1, forward strand.
TCGAACCTTTTTTTATAGCCATGTTTATTTAAGTAAATCCCTCTCCCTAGTTCTTCAGCTTCATCCATTCCTATATGGATCCGTCTACTACGAAATGGTTTAGAAGCAGCTACGATCATTTTCTCAATAAAGGAATACGTTTCCTCACTCTCGACGAGTAATACACCTCTCGTATCCTTCAAATGAGCTGTCGCATCCCACTTTAAAAACTCCTCTAAGTGAGCTAGCGTTTGTATACACGGAATTAGTTCAATACCAAGGAAAAAAGCATAATCGTCTAACTCCTTCAACTCTGTTTGTGTATATCTTCCTCTCATATAGCCGAAATACGGCTCCTCTTTTACCTCATACGTATCTTCCATATATAACATGGCTGAATTAAAGCCCATCATAGCCAGTTTTCTTATTAATCCCTTAAAAGCCTCTACCTTCATGACGGCATTTCTAGACAAATCAAACATTGGACCAACAGTTGTAAATTGTGGTACCTCCTCAATATGAAACTCATTACTGGATTGCAGGTTTTCTAGAAACAGCCCGAAAGCCCGGAAAAAATGCGCGCGCTCATCATAAATAATTTTACCTGCTTCCTTATCAGCCGAAACGGTAAGTGGTGCGTTCTTTTGTTGTATAATTGCTAATGGATATCCGTTGTCGCTTAACGTAAACGCATAATCCTCCTGTAATTCCTCAATACCATGTAGAAGTGAGCTGACGTTTCCTCTTAATGATATTTTCACAATATTACCACCTTTATCGTTATCATTTATCCTTTAACCGCTCCTGATGTTGCTCCTTTTTCAAACGTTTTTTGTGCTAATAAGTAAAAGAGAATAATAGGAATAACGGTCATCGTAATCGCTGCAGTCATAAGTCCATAATCAGTACCGTATTGCGAGCTTACTTGAGCTAGTAATACAACAATAGGTCGCACATTTGCGTGTTCTACAAATACAAGCGAGGAAAACAGATCGTTATAGGACCATAAAAATACAAAAGTTCCTACTGTTCCGAAGGCCGGCAGAGAGATTGGTAGAAACACTCGAAAATACATTTTTATCCGGTTGCATCCATCGACAACGGCAGCTTCCTCAAGTTCACGCGGAATTGTTGCCATATATCCTGAGATAACTAATATTGCAAATGGAAGGTTTCCAGCTGTTTGTGGAATAATGAGTCCCCAATAAGTGTTCACTAAATCGAATCCGATCATCATTCGATACACAGGAACAATCGTTGCAAAGGCAGGTATAAGAAGGCTCATAATTAATAATGTTTGCAGAAATCCTCTTAACCTAAACTTCATTCTTGAGATAGCAAAGGCGGCTAAGCCTCCGAAAAATAAAGTGAAAAATACAACCGATCCTGACATAATGAAGCTATTCATATAGCTTCGCCCTATATCAATCGTATTGAATGCATTAATGTAGTTTTGTAATGTGGGATCTGTAGGGAATTGAAACGTTGCGTTTATAATTTGCCGTGAATCTTTAAATGAATTCATCACTACCCAAACAAAGGGAAAAATAGTAGAGATGGCCCAAATAGAGAGAATAATATAAACAAATAATCGTCCGGCACGAGAATTTCGTATATAATTTTCTTGGAATCTTTCAAAGTAGGTTAGTTTATTACGATCTTTGTTAGCCATGCTTTTTCACCACGCTTTCAAACATTTAATACGTCACTTCTTCCCTTTTCAATAATTTATTCGTTATAAAAGCTAAAGTTAGGCCGATTACAACCATCAGCACCGCCAACGTCGCACCATAACCTATTGCCATATCCTCAAATGCCTTTTGATACATGTACGTTCCTAACACTTCCGAAGACCTTGCTGGCCCACCACGAGTAATAATATAGACGAGTTCAAATATTTTAAGAGCACCAGTTATGGCCAAAATTAAGCACGTTTTTAAATCACCGACAATAAGCGGAATCGTTATTTTAATTAATCTCTGAATGCCCGTAATCCCATCGAGCCTCGCTGCTTCATAGTAATCGTTAGGGATTTTAGAAATTGCGGTCAAAATAATGATGAAATAAAAGCCAACATAGCTCCATACTGTAGGAATGGCCACCATGTAAAGAGCAGATTGCTCGGTTAACCATAACACTCTCTCAAAGCCAAAGCGCACTAATATTTCATTTAACAACCCGCTGTGATAGTTGTAAATTAACGTGAACAAAAGACCGATTGCTGCACCTGAAATGACTACAGGGAAGAAAAAAGTCGTTCTAAAAAAGCGCACGCCGTGTCTAATAGAGTCAACCATCACTGCTAAAATAAGCGCAATACCAACTTGAAAAATAGCGACGTACGCCATTAACTCAAGTGAGTTTAACGTTGCCCCTATCGCTATTTCATCGTTAAATAGCCTTACATAGTTATCAAAGCCGATAAAGGTCGAATTAAAAAATCCATCTGTTCTATAAAAACTTTGCCGGACGTTATCAAAAAACGGATAAAATAAAAAAATACTCGTGATTAAAAATGCTGGTGTGAGGAAAAGGAACGCATATAATTTATCACCTTTCATAGCATGCTCCTTTTAGAAATTTATTTCAAAGATTGATATAGATTATGTTTTATCATTCTATTTGAGAGAGGTTGACTCAAAAGGTAAAAATTCAGCCTTTTGAACCAACCTCAACTACGATCACTCCATCGCTGCTGCTTCTGCTATTACTTCCGCACCAGTTTTCGAACCGTTAACGACGGAAGGTACGCTTGTGCGAATATGTGTGAATGCTTCAGGTAGAATTCTGTCATTGATAGGCATCTCTACTGCTGTTGCATTAGCCACTAAAGCATGACCTGCTGCAATGTGATCAGGTAAATCTGTTAATTGTCCTTTTGCAGGGATTTGACCAGTCGCGCCTGCAATGCGTAGCAATATTTCTTCTGATGTAATGAAGTTAAAGAAATCTACTACTGTATCTCTCTTACTATCATCCTCGTAAGCTTTCGTACTAATAAACCAACCTTGAGAAGATCCACCAACTAAGTCACCAGTTTGGCCACCGTCTCCATATACTGGCATTGGAAGCACTGCAATGTCCTCAGCAATTTCCTCTGGATGTCCACCCCAAGCCCAAGAACCTTCAAAGAGCATTGCTGCTTTTTCTTCACGGAATAAGTTTGTTGCCATACCTAAATCAATCGTCGCAGCATCTACTGGAAACGCTCCCATTTCTGCGTGTTTAGCTATCATATCTAACCCTTCCGCCCACGCTGCATTTTCATCTGCTAATTCAGCACGATAGTTTTCTATACCACCAGCTGCTAAAACGTAGTGCTCCACAACATAGTAAGAGTCCTCTGTTGATACTGCTACAGGTATAACATCCGTTTCTGCAAACTTCTCTATTGCCTCTTCATAAAGCTCCCACGTTGTAGGAAGTTCAATGCCATGTTCTTCAAACAATCTCGTGTTTACAAATAAAGCCTCGTAAAAACCTGTTTGAGGTGCAGCATATATATTGCCGTCCGTATGTCTCTGCTGCTCTAGCATTTCATTGTAGCCTGACAAATCAATGCCTTCTGCTTCCTCTAAATCTACTACAAGTCCGTTCTCAATAATCCCATGTGCATCTATCGTGTTGAAGTAAAACATAATGTCTGGTTCATTGTTAGAAGTGAAGTCCGTATTAATTTTCGTACGAATCGTTCCAGCATCTGCTGATTGGGATTCATTAACAAATGTGACATGTGGATTAGCTTCCATGTATTCTTCCAATACTGCTTCAAATACTTCACCAGCAGGGTCAGTACCAGCCATTGTCGTAACAACTTTCAGTTCAACTGGATCTTGTGCCGCTGCCTCATCACCACTATCATCACTGTCATCGCTGTCGCCATCCCCATCATCTGTTTCTGTCGTACCGTCATTATCTGCATTTGAATCAACTTCATCGTCTTGCCCACACGCTGTAATTAGTAGAAGTAAAACCAATGCCATAAACACCAACCGTAATGTTACCTTAAAGCTATTCATCGTATTCCCCCCTATTAAAATTACTTCATAGACAAAAGTTGTTCTGTACAGTTGTCTATACCAATTTTAGAACAGGTTATCATGATAGTCAATGAATTTTCTGAATTTTTTTAATCAAAATTGAAAAAATCTGTCAGAAAATCTGACAGATTTATACATTTTGAATAGTGAAATTTGACGAAGACGTAATTATATCACTGAAAAAGGGTGATATTTGAGGGCACTGAAAAAGTAAAAATCAACATTGTACCGTGTATTAATATTCATTTTCATAATCTATAATTTGAGAACGAATTGATGAGACTGGAGCAAGCGAGGTAACTGTCTCTTCCTCTACGAGCATATGCTTCGGGGCGTATCCGTCGAGACAACTCGAAGCATTAGCGACGAAGCAACGCTCGTTCCTGTGGGAAAAAGGGCAGGGGTGAGACCCCACAGACCGCAGGTTGAGGAGGCTCACCAGCTTTAAGAGATACGCGAAATTCCACTGCTTATGCGAAGTGCTTTAATTTGTTCATATACTTAATACTACTCACCTTCACGCAATTACAGTTAGGAAGATACTTGCGCTTTTTCATCTCAATTTGTAATTCGTTTAAAATGGGTGCTAGCAAATCAATCTTTTTTTCTAGCATCGTAAACTTGATGCCATATTGATAAATATTTTCTACTGGTTCATGCTTCCAAACAACATGTCCAAAAAATTGCTGTTTATTGTTTAGTAATTTCGTTTCTATTAAAACGAGAAGGTCGTTCCTAATAGGTAAGTTGATTTGTGATAATATTCGCATACCGCCTAAGCTTAAATCCTCGAGTAACACCTCAGTCGTTCCGAGGTCGACCTTCTTCCCACCTATTTCAGTAATTGTCATATGAGACAATAAAGCAAATGGAAAGTGAAGCCGATAATATTTTCTTTTATTGTATTCACGCTTCTTTTTTACGATTGATGAAAGCTGCAGCACTTTTGACATTAATATTTTTTCAAAATCGTTCGTTTTCACGGGCTTACTAAACAAAAAGCCTTGAACTTGGTCACAGTTTTTTTCCACAAGTGCATGAAGCTGTTCTTCATTCTCCACTCCTTCTGCAATGACTTTTACACCGAGGCCATGAGCCATTTGGATAAGACTAGTTATAATGACCCCATTCTCTTTGTCTGTTGTAATATTGTCAATGAGTGATTTATCAATTTTCAAATGATCTAGCTCCAATGACTTTAAATGTGTGAGAGAAGATACCCCTTGTCCAAAATCATCGAGAGTCACTGTTATTCCTTGTTTCTTCAGATGCTGAATGTTCGCATTGACGGTGTCAGCATCCTTAATAAGCGCATCTTCACTTATTTCTAACTCTATCAAACTAGGTGAAACTTGAAACTTTTTCAGTATCTCTTCCACCTTGTTTGAAAAGTTGTCTTTGCATAAATGTTGTGGAGAAATATTAATAGATACTGGCATTGGATCATAACCACTCTTAGTCCATTTGTTCATTTGCACACAAATGTTTTCAATAACCCATTCCTCCAGTTTAAAAATAACGCCGCTTTCTTCAGCAACTGGGATAAACTCATTCGGCGGAATAATGCCTAACGTTGGATGTTCCCATCTAACTAACGCTTCAGCTCCGGCTAGCTCTCCTGTTTTTGCAACAATTTTCGGTTGGTATTCGATAAGCATATTGTTTTGATCTAATGCATCTATTATCTCTTTATCAGCTAGTTCGTACTCTTCCTTTGATTCCTTTTCTATATGTTGCCCGTAATCCCAGCTCGTTCGTATCTTATAAATTTGTTTCTCATATTCCTTTAACATAGAAATCTCTTTCATTATTCCAAAAACTTTTATCACGTTTTCTTCATGAAAATAAGGGATAAAAATGACATGAGTGTGAATAAATTTCCCTTCCTTATTTATGATATTCGTATTATATTGAACGGCTTCACCTGAAAAAGCAATATTTAAATTTTCATATGTATCTTCTAAATGTTCGGGGCTTATAAATGTACGATATGATTCAGATACATCATTACCCTCAAAATGTGTATAAGATGTAAACGCCTCATTTACATCTTCTATTACCCAAGATTGATTAATAGAAAAAAGGGCATGCGGGTATAAGTCGAAGATTGCATTCCTTTTGCTTTTCACTTGAGCAGAGATCTCTTTCTTCTCATACACCTCACTTAACATCCCAATAAAACCAACTTGCTTATTTTTTACAACATTAGGTGCTATATAAATTAAACATTGTAATAATTGTTCGTTACGATCATTTATAAAAGTAATATGTGCAGATTGTGGCTTGATTAAGGAGGTTTTTTTTATTAAGTGTGACATTTTATCACTACTACGCTCATTAAGTAATGATGAAAGAGGCTTTCCTATTATCGCATCTTCCGAACAGTTTAATAATAACTGTAATGTTCTATTAATACTTTTTACCTCACCCTCTTCAGTAAGGATAAAAGCTGGATCACTATTACAATCGTATAATGCTTGAAAGAGGTAGACTAGATCATAACCTTTTAGCTTTTTTCTATTTTTGAATAGTTTAGAAAAAACATGCACACTTATCCCCCCTTCACAAATAGCCTAATAGGGATATCTACTTATTCCCAACGGCTTAGGTTGAACCCTTCGAACTATATACCATTAAAATAATTAGATATATTTACCTATATAAAGACTATTATCTCAAACAAAGTCGCGAAATTATAGGCCTATTTTTTGACAAAATTCTACCTTTTTCTCGTTAGGGTTATTGGGAATACTACTCATAATCGGTTTACTACTTATAGAAGAGGGGAGGCTACTGAAAAACTACAGATCAACTTTTTCAGCGCCTATAAATTATAGAGGGGAGAGGGGGGATCAATGGCATTAAGGAAGGTACTGCTAAAAAGAAAAATGGACTTTGGCTCTTTTTTCTGTTGATATCTTACATTGATCAACTCAATAGTAAATACATATCACTATACGTTAATCGTTACGGGAAGTTTTCCATATGCATTCCCTGTTCCAAAAATAGCTGCGACCGCAACATCTACTGCAGTTGCACTATACTCATACGTTGCAATAGATGCACTTATGCCTGTAGGTAAATGTGCAATGTCGTAAGGACTTCGCATAGCGATAATAATGATAGGAACGCCATTATTTATTAACTCTTGAATAATTGGTAATTTTCTCGTATCTGGTGAAACAACACCAATGATAGCAGCTTTGTATTCCTTTAGATTTTGATAAACACTGTTACGATGATATACATCAACCGTTGAGGTTTGCTTTTTTACAAGTCTAGTAAGTAAGCCACTTTCATAGCTTTTATCCTCCACTATTGTATTATTGTACTCTGGTTCAACGACAAGGATTTTGTCATTGCCATTCACGTTTAATGGAAGAATACCTTCATTTTTTACTATTGTAACACTGTCTGTATATACAGCTTCAGCAAGTTTTTTATGTTTATCACTCGCGATTATAGGTGGGACGGTGATTTCTCCCTCTAGCTGAATGTCTTCCCAGCTTAAGTATTTTTCCTTTAATTTCATTACTCTCTCAAAAGCTTGTTCTATAAGAGACATATCAAGTTCTCCGTTCGAGACTGCTGTTGACACTTCCTTAAGTGCACCAATTTGCCGATTTGCTATATGAGAAATCATAACTAAGTCAACACCAGCAACAATCGCTGCAACTGCCCCCCGTTCTGTTCCGATAGTTTCACTAATGGCGTCCATTTCCATACAATCTGTTGTCACAACACCATCGTATTGTAGCTTTTCTCTTAACAGCCCCGTTATGATTGCCTTTGAGAGCGTTGCGGGAACTTGTGGATCCTTCTCGATTTCTGGGAAATGTATATGTGCAGACATGACGACATCCGCATTCGCGTCCATACACGCTTTAAAAGGAGCTAATTCGATTTCCTCTAGCCTGTTTAGGTCATGTGTAATCACTGGTAGCGCAACATGGGAGTCGACATCTGTATCTCCATGCCCTGGAAAGTGCTTTAGTGTAGTAACTACTTCCGCTGCTTGCATACCTTTCATTGCGGCTATTCCAAACTGCGACACTAGTTCTGCTGATTCTCCAAAAGACCTCACACCGATAACCGGATTTTTAGGGTTATTATTCACATCGAGAACCGGGGCTAAGTTCCAATTTATCCCTAGCGCTTTTAGTTCTCTTCCTGTTGCAACTCCGATGTCATAAGCATGGTTAGGCTTTTGAGTTGCTCCAAGCGCCATCGCACCCGGAAAAACTGTCGTCCCGTCCCCTAATCTTCGAACTATCCCATTTTCTTGATCAATGCATATGAGCAATGGGTGCTTATGTCTAGCAATCTTAGCTTCTTTTTGCAATTCTGTTGTAAGTGTGAGTACTTCTTCTGGAGAACCTATATTACGGCTAAATAAAATGATAGCGCCTACACGATATTCATGAATGAGTTCCTTCATTTGTTCAGTCACTTGTTTACCTTCAAATCCAACGACAAACATTTGGCCAATCTTATCTTTTACAGTTGCCAATGGTATCCCTCTTCTCTCCTATTTTACCCTTTATTAAATCAAAGGTTTGACAAGAATGAAAGCGATAAAGAAAAAAATGAGGATATTTCCTATCGCCATTTGTATATTGTGTGGCCGCAGTAGGAGTCGTAAACGTTTGCTTCCTTCTATTAATTGTTAAGTCATATTCAGCGCAAAAAAAATTATATTTTCACAAGTAAAAAAACCGAGCATTTTATTTGCCCGGTTCATCGTACAATAGCTATAGGTGATGTAACCATAGTGACAAGAACAAACCTACTGCAGTAATAAACCCTACTATTGGCCCACCTTCTTTATAAGCTTCTGGCATCATCGTTGAAGCGATCATAGCAATAATCGCTCCTCCAGCAAAGCTACTTACTATTGCTTTAATGCTGTCTGATGCCATTTCTAGAAGTACGGCACCGGCAAGCGAGCTGAGTGCAGAGAAAAAGACAACGAGCAGCCATAAAAATAGTATCCTCTTCTTAGAGAATCCTCCTTTTAGTAATCCGGCTGTACTCGATAATCCTTCTGGTATGTTACTAATAAAAATGGAAACAACAAGTGCAAGACTTACGGATTCTCCACCAATGAGACTCATCCCTATCATTGCTGACTCTGGAAGAGTGTCCATTACTGTCCCAATAAATATACTAACACCTGATGTTCCCCCGGCAACCTTAGCAGAAGTACTCGTAAAGGCCGACGTAGAAGTTTGCTTTTCATTGATTTCTTTTTTGTGTTCCGACCTGTCCGAATGCTTTCGTTTGTGACCTCCTTTTTTTGATATGAGCATATCTAGAACAGTAAATATTAAAGCTCCTCCTAAAAAGCCAATAGCTACCTCTTTAATGCTACTAATTTCTAAGCTACCATCTTCAAGTAATTCATATGCAGTCGCACCAATAAGCGCCCCAGTCCCTAATGCCATAATAAACGCGATCACTTTTTTAGGGATGGAAAATTTTAATACAACTAGCGCTCCTAAGAGGGTAGCTGAAGCTGCAAATGTTCCCCAAAAAATTGCATTCCACATAGGGAAAAATCCTCCTATAAAACTGTGTCCACTATTAACGTTTCCATAAATTTAAAAATCATCCGCTTAATAAACCCATAGCTAGTCATATAGCGGCGAGCCGTGCTTCTTTTCTGTGGTGTACGGTTATATGTTGTGATTGAATATGAGGGAGCGAGTGATGGTGCGGCATTTTGGGTTTGATTTTTCTTTTGTTTTGTAGTGTTATTGTTGAAATCGACACTTTTTCATTTGAGTTTTGTAGGGGAATAGGTCGTTATTCTTATTTGCTGACCTTTACCCTCTGATTTTTTTAAGGAATGGGGCGCTATTCTTATTTGCTGGCCTTTACCCTCTGATTTTTGTAAAGGAATGGGGCGCTATTCTTATTTGCTGGCCTTTACCCTCTGATTCTTGTAAAGGAATGGGGCGCTATTCTTATTTGCTGGCCTTTACCCTCTGATTTTTGTAAAGGAATGGGGTGCTATTCTTGTTTGCTGCCCTTTACATTCTGATTCTTGTAAAGGAATGGGGCGCTATTCTTGTTTGCTGCCCTTTACCTTCTGATTTTTGTCAAGGAATGGGGCGCTATTCTTATTTGCTGACCTTTACCTTCTGATTTTTGTAAAGGAATGGGGCGCTATTCTTGTTTGCTGGCCTTTACCTTCTGATTTTTGTAAAGGAATGGGGCGCTATTCTTATTTGCTGGCCTTTACCTTCTGATTTTTGTAAAGGAATGGGGCGCTATTCTTATTTGCTGGCCTTTACCCTCTGATTCTTGTAAAGGAATGGGGCGCTATTCTTGTTTGCTGCCCTTTACCCTCTGATTTTTTTAAAGGAATGGGGCGCTATTCTTATTTGCTGGCCTTTCTCATCTGATTTTTGCAGTAGAATGGCTCTCTGAGAGAGAACCACTTCCAACCGGACAATAATGAAAGGGTGACTCCAAAAGGTAAAAACCTTCTGAGTCACCCCCTATCTATAGCGCTATCAGCATAACAAATATAATAAAGATAATAATACCTACTAAGCAGCCAACTACTGTTTTTATTAACCTTGCGTTGTAGTAGTAGACAAAACCGATAATGATTCCAACAAATGGTGTGAATATTAAAGACGCAATAATACCAATAACTACAGCTGCAAAAACAGAGCCTCTTCCATCATCAACAGTTCCACTTTGATTGTAAGTTGTTGTGTTATTGTGATTATTCGGTTGATTGTACGTTTCGTTATATACAGGGGCACTCGTTGCAGCCGTTTGAACAGCAGCATCCGCCTGACGCAACCAATTATTGACGACTTGATACTGGCTTGCATTGACTGTACGTATGAGCTCTACTAAATCGTCGTAGCAGTGATGCCTTGGGGTAATCCCGTCACAAGTGTCCATTAACCAATCTAACATTTGCTGCCTTTCATTTTCATTTTGCGGTAGATTCCGAAGTCTGTATAGTACACGTCTACCTTTTTCATAGCTGTTATCTAAGTAGTAGATGAAAAACAACTCTTGCAGTAAAGGAAAATCTTGAATAGTTTCGCCTTTAATTAGCTTTTTCTCTAACGTTCGTGCTGACATCGTATATTGATGTGTATCTACAAAGATATTAGATAATCGTAAGTAGTATTCAGACTTCTCTGGATAACGATCAATTAACTTCTCCAGTAGACGAATTGCCTGATCATGATTTTTCTCCTTCTCATGCGCAAGCACCGTCAACTCCATATAGTCAACGTTATTTGGATCTTCAATAAGGAGTTGCTTCGCTATTGCTAAAGCCTTATCTGAGCTATTAATTTCGATGAGTGACAAGGCTTTATAATAACGGGCAACACGATCTCCTGGGTAACGGACAATAATGTCGTTAAAAAGGTTTGATGCCTGATAATACTTACCGTTATTCATCATCGCCATCGCTTCAGAGAAAAGTCTTTCGTATTCATCATCATTTTGGCCAGAGCTGTCATAAGCTGCACGTTGCGACTCATCACTAAGTACTTCGTATGCTTTACGAATAAGCTGAAATTCCTTAGGATGTGTTTCATTAGGATACTGTCTTATCTTCCGAACGTATGCTTTACGAATATCTGAAGAAGGTGTTGATGGTTCAACGCCTAAAATTTCATAGTAGCTCATGTTCTCATTCATGTTTTACTGCACCCCTATTGATTTTTCAATAACCTTTCAGCCTCATGAGCTGTCCATTCCTCAGCATACTGTTCTTGAATCATTGTTAGTAAAGGGAATGCCTCTTCCATTTCATCGTTCAGTATATATCGCTGAGCTCTTAAGAGTAAGACATCATCGATATATGGAGAATTTATATAATACTCATCCGCAGCAGTTAAAAATGAGTCCATCTCTTGTTCAGCCCTCGTTGTCTCCTCTTCCCTTAACAGTGCTTGGATAAGGAAAAAGTGAGCATCATCTGAAACGTAGTGCTGTTGACTATATTGAACACTTTCTCCTAAGCTTTCGATTGCTTCGACGTCATTTCCAGCCTGATACGCTGAATATCCGATACGAAATAGTGACTCGGCAGCATTTATTTTCATTTCAGCTTCGGATAGTCCGGCTGCATCAATCAATGAAAGTAATTGTTCGTTACGCTGCACTTCTGCATCGTGTAAATGTGCGCTCATCTCAATATCTTCACTTAATTGCGTTAGTTGTTGTTCAAGCGTCTCAATTTTTTCCGTATCCTCAATAATTGTTTCCACTACTTCTACTGTAGGAGAAGCAGAAGCTGGTGTTGATTCTCGTTCAAATAAATCCGTTGTAAACAGCAAAACCGTAAAAGCGATAGAAGCTGCTGCTACTGTACTAGCACTTACGAGCATCCATTTATTTTTCGATTGATATTTTACGAGCTTGTCACCTACATCTTCATCATTTTTTATTTTCCAATAAATATCAGTAATCTCAGCTGCATCCTTTACATAGCTAGGTGCTTTATCATATTCATCGTGAAAAACAGCCGTTTCCTCGTTAATAAGTAATGTTAAAAAGTAGCTTTTGTATATTTCCATTGGAAGAGGAAGTGCCTCCCCCTCCAATAAAATATCTACAAATAACCTTTTAGCTTCGATAAAGTCTTTATTTGCTGCTTTCTTTAACGCTTCATTATTCTTTGCGAATAGCGTTTCATATGTTGGCAAAGACTGCGTAAGCTTTTCTATTTCCTCTTCAATATACGGAACATCGCTCGGGCTTACGTGTTGCCAACGTTTCAGAGCAGCGTAAGGCTTTCCTGTAGCAGCCTCTAAAAGTCCCAATGTCCAATTCGTGAATGAATGGTGTGGATCGGCTTCAAGTATGCTGTACAAAAGTACTTCTGCTTTTCCGTACTGTTCGTTGTGAATAAGGGATATAGCATCGTTATATTTTGATAGATAATCCATATGACACCTACTATACTAATTCGATTAATAAATCTGTTAATTCTTCTTCGTAACGCTTAACCCCAGCTGTATCATCGTTTGTTAAAGCTGTCTTTAATTGTTGCAATAGCTGCTCAATTTTCACTTTATTTGCTGGATCTACTTCATCAAGCATTTTCTCAGCACGATACATGACGTTTTTGACCTCTTGATATAATGCTGATTGATCCCATTCTTCGTTTACTCTTTCTACAGACGCCGCTGTCTCTACGTCAGACATTACTCCTGCTTGTGATTGAATCGCTTCTTTTTTAACGAGGCCTGTACTTAATACCTTTGCCTCAACTTGAAGCATCCCGTTAATATCATAAGTGAATGTCACGTCGATTGCTTCCATTCTTGCTTGACGCTTCGGAATGTTTTCTAGAACGATGTCATCAGATAAAAAGATGTTATTTTTCACGTACTGATCTTCACCTTGATACACATTAACAACAACGACATCTTGATTATCGTAAGCGGTGTAATAGCGCTTCGTTTCGCTAATTGGAATCGTACTATTACGTGGGATAATTGGATCAAAGTAACCAGGAACGACTTGTCCACCAACATCCTTTACGATTTCCGTTCCTAGTGTGTATGGACAAACGTCAATGACCATGAGCCCATCCTTCGCTTCAATTTCCCCACTCTTTATAGCCCCTTGAACAGAAGCACCTAATGCAATGGCTTCGTCTGGGTTTACATCTTTACGAAGAGTTCTATTAAACTTTTTCTCTACTAGTTCTTGAATGAGTGGTATTCTTGTTGAGCCACCGACGAGTAAAATTTCTTGAATATCATTTTGAGATAATTTCGCATCAGCTAGTGCTTTATCCACTTCAACAAGTGTAGATTGTGCCTTCTCTTTTATAATTTTCTCAAAGTCTGCACGTGTAATTTCATAGTCAACACCAATTGGTGCATTATTGTGAATACCTAAGAAAGGAATTTGAATTCTTGTAGACATTTGGGAAGACAAGATTTTTTTCGCCTTCTCTGCTACATCCTTCAGCTTTGCGGTTCTTGATAGCTGCTCTGACTCCTCTGCGTTAATAAAAATACTGTACCCATTTTCCTGCTCGAATTTTTCAGCCACCCAGTCAACGATCGCGTTGTCAAAGTCCATTCCACCAAGGTGATTATTCCCTGCACTTGCTTTTACTTCAATAACACCTTCGAACATTTCCACAACGGATACGTCAAACGTACCACCACCTAAGTCGTAAACGAGAATATGTTGGTCTTTATCCATATTTTCAATTCCGAACGCTAGCGCTGCTGCCGTTGGCTCGTTAATGATTCTTTCTACCTTTAGACCAGCGATCTCCCCCGCCTTTTGTGTCGCTTTTCGCTGTGAATCAGAAAAGTAAGCTGGAACAGTAACGACAGCTTCTGTCACGGGCTTTCCAAGCTTGTCCTCCGCCGCTGACTTCAAATATTTTAAAATGTACGCGGAGATTTCCTCTGGACGATATTCTTTACCAGCCACCGTCACCTTTTTATCCGTACCCATTAATCGTTTTACTTCCATTACCGTTTGGTCCGTTAACGTAGCATACGTATCCTTTGCTTCTTGACCAATAACAATTTCTCCATTTTGGTTAATTTGAAAAACAGAAGGTGTCGTTCTATGGCCATTTACATTTTCTATAATCGCTGGCTTACCATCCTTTAAATATGCAATTGCTGAGTTTGTTGTCCCTAAGTCTATACCTACTACTGTCATGTTTACATTCTCCTCACATAGTAAAAAATTCTATTAATCTACTGTAATGACCGTTGCTTTTCTAATAATTTCTTTCGTATCTTTTCGTCTAAACCCACGCTGCTGTACAGAATATACTTCATACTTTTCTAAATGCGGCGCGTATTTTTCACGAGGAACATTTCCTAAGCTGATCATCGTTTTCCCATCAATAAGTTCGCCTTCCACTTTAATTTCCTCAATGCCATGCTCTTCTAGTAATAGAAGTCCCTTATTGATCACCTTCGCAACCTCATTACACATGACTTCATCATTTAGCTTTGTGCAAGCTTGATAAATCACATCTACTTGGTCAAACATTTCTAACAAAAGCTGTTGCAGCTTATCGTAGTCCTTTTTAACAGATTGCACCGCTTCCTCCATTTGATCGTGTTGATCCTGCTGCATTTGAGCTGTGAATTGCTCAAATTTTTCCTCAAGCTGCTGAAAAAGCTTAAAGGAAGCGCGATTTCCTTTTTTAACATCGTCTTTTACTGCACTGAGTAGCTCATGAACGTCACCGCTCGTTTCAACTAGCTTCTCTTCTGTTACGTAAAAGCTTTCTAATGGTTTCGTTTGTACTAATTGATCAATTAAATGCGCTTTTAAAGATGCATCCATCATTAAAACCTCACCCTCTTTGAAATGACTACTCATGTTCAGTAGCTTCTCTTCTGTTTTCCTACCTTCTTCTGCCCATGAAGCATAACCGTTTTCTAGAAAAATCTTGTTGATTTGCTTTACATAATTGGTTGTCTCTATATACAAATCAATAACAATGAGCTGTGATAATAACGCTGTAAATTCTTGATACTGCTTTACCCCAACTACTGCATCTACCCATTTATTTGACCGGGTAAAGGAGGACGATTTTACTGTTTTCTCCTCTACATCCGTTTTCTTGCCTTGTAAAAATGAGAAAAAAAGTGAATTTTTATGCTTCTTATCGTCATACTCCACTTCATGACCTCCAATAAAACCGCTTTATAACGTAAATGTCCTGATTAAATTTTGACGAATCTCCTGTGGTATGTTCATATTTTCTTTTAACAATCCAATGACCTCTTCATCTAGCAAATCAAGCTCCCCTAATTCTACCCCATTATCTTTTCTTGCAATAATGATGGATGCTTTACACATAATTGCATCTTCTATTAAATTTCTTACGAGCCTACCATTCCCATGTGTATCAGGGTTTTTCGTCATAGAAGATGAGAGGATCGCACGAAATTTTTCTAATGCTCGATCTGTCATCTTATAATCGCGTTGCTTTAAAAGTAGCTTCGTGATGTCTACTAGCTCATCAAGACTATAATCCTCAAAATCGATTTGATTTTTAAATCTGGATTGCAGCCCTGGGTTTGCCCGGATAAAGCCCTTCATTTCCTCTGGATAGCCAGCAAGAATGACGACTAAATTTTTCCGTTCATCCTCCATCGCCTTCACGAGTGTATCGATAGCCTCCATCCCAAAATCGCCACCTGATTGTCCACGCACGAGGGAGTAGGCTTCATCAATGAATAAAACGCCACCTTTTGCTTCGTTTATTCTATTCATCGTCTTTACTGCTGTTTGCCCGATGTATTCCGCAACTAAATCAGATCGTCCAACCTCTACTAAATGCCCTTTACTTAAAACACCTACCGCTTGCAATATGTTTGCGACGATACGGGCCACGGTCGTTTTTCCTGTTCCAGGATTCCCGGAAAAAATCATGTGGAGACTAATCTCTTCTTTTTTAAACCCTTGCTCTTTGCGTAGCTCATTAAAGGTAACCCAGTTCGTTATATCCTTTATCTTCCGTTTCATATCAGTCAATCCAATTAACTCATCTAATTG
The DNA here is from genome assembly GCF_000177235.2 of Evansella cellulosilytica DSM 2522. Classification (NCBI taxonomy): domain Bacteria; kingdom Bacillati; phylum Bacillota; class Bacilli; order Caryophanales; family Bacillaceae; genus Evansella; species Evansella cellulosilytica. Next base: position 4,003,263 of record NC_014829.1, read on the forward strand.
GGCCATCGCTTTTTCTAAAGATGCAATCTCATTCGTTTTCTCTAGAGCATCCTTTAAGTCTTCTCGCTCATTTATCGCTTTCTCCAACTCATCGACCCAGGCAACAATATAATTGGCGTCCTCCATAAATCCGTGCTTACTCGTAATCGCATTGATCGTTAAGCGCACCCGTTTAATACAGTGCATGATTTCTCTCACGTTCCCTTGCGATACTCTTTCCATATTTTCTTTTATTTCCTTGTTAACAAAAAGGTGGTGAACACGTAACGATGCATGAGCGTACTGTATAAAGCGCTCTGGCTTTGCTTCAGACTCTACAATACTTGCAAACCATTCTCGTTCGGCAAAGTCGTCTACCCCTTGCTTTTGATACATATGTGCTAACGATTCATAGCAAGCGCTAATCGTTTCCTTCATGGTGTTCACGCAAGATAAGTAATCAGCTACATGTGCAAACTCTTTCTTTTCAACTGCTTGTTCTATTAAACTATTCGTTCTAGCAAGGAGTCTTGTAGAACGAAACAATTGATAACGGATAGATTCAACATCATTGTCATGTATTGCTAGCTTTAATTCCTTCTCTAAATCATAAAACGACTCATATATGAGCTTTAATCGTTGCTCCACCTTGCTTCCTCCTATGTCGCATCTATCTCGCGTTCCTCTTTAGCTCATCAAAAAAGCTTTCATTCAATCTATATAGTAATGGGTAGCTTGATTGTATCCTCGTTACCGATTGGTACACTGCCCGTGTTCTTTCATAGGTTAATTCATCGATAATATCGTCGAAGTAATGCTTTCTTTCCTCTTCACTAACATCCGATAAATATAGTGCAATTAATCGTTTCAATGCGTTTATCACTTGATGATCGTGCTTTAACTGTTCGTATTGTGATTGCTCTTCTAACGACCGATTTGCCAAACCTTGTATTTTTTCTAAAAATTCTTGGCGGCTCTCGTATAAGTGAGGGTATTTTATTAACACTCTTTTTAAGGATTTAATCGTTTCATGTGGATCAAACTTCGCGATGTACTCCACATTTTCATACATGATCGATAGCGATTGTTCAAATTCCTCATCACTCATCTCATCCTTATGAAACGCTAGAAAAAATGGATGCTTTACTGGCTTCAGTATTCTTTCGTCGTCCATCAAGTATTGAAATTCCTTGGACTTCACGTTATTTTCTTCATTACTTTCGTGCAGTGCTTGAATATATTCATTCTCTGGATCTAATTCAATGGCCCTTTCTGTTAATCGCTTCGCCCAATCATAAAGCTTTACTTCATAAAGCTGGAAGGCAAGTCTTGCAAATTCATTCGCGACATAAGCAGACTCCTCTATATGTGCTGATATTAACGTCTCTACTCTAGCAAGGGATCTTTCAAGCTGCTCTGTATTCCGTTCAAAAATATCAACATGAATGAGCTTAAACAAATAGTAAAAACGATGGAAGCCTTCATTTTCCTTTTCTTCAAGAGCACTTTCAATGGTGAATCTTGCTTTCTCGTAGTCATGATTATCGATATACAATTCTACTAGCGAAAACACAATGTTGACATCATTCGGATCAAGATGGTGCGCAGTCTTAAAGCTATCGACTGCCTCATTTGTTTTCCCGAGTTTTTGTAAGCAGTGTGCATAATTACAACGGTACGATGCGTTTTCCGGATACTTTGTGACTAACTTTTCAAATTGAATGAGCCCCTTCTCTAAGTCTCCTTGCTGCACGAGCGTTAACGCAAGCTCGTTTCGATAAATATGTAAGGAAGGTTCAATCATCAATATTTTCTTATAAGCTAATGTTGCAGAATGTAGATCCTTTTTACTTAATGCATGCTCAGCGTCCGCTTCTAATCTATTAATTTCTGGACCAAAAGTCCTCATCGTATCATACTTTTGTCGTGATGCTTCATTAATTAATATTTCGTATGCTCTACGTATATTTTTAAACTGTTCAGGGTGTTTTTCGTTTGAAAATTCCTTGATTTTCCGGTTATATGCGCGTTTAATCTCTAATTCTATAGCATCATTCGATATTCCTAATACTTCATATGCATCCCCAAACATGTACGCTGTCACCTCTGCAAAAAACGTCTTATTATGTAGTATTATAATACTTTTTAACTAGGAAGATATTACTTTTTTTAACTATTCCATCAGTTTCCAAAGTTATTTGCTATCTTTTGATTGTGTATAAGTAGAGCGAAATCGACGCTGATGGTTTTTTCTCCCTTTCACGAGGGCACGCTCGTTCTAACGAGAGATGAAAGCCACCTCCTGATAATACCACCTCAAAAAAAAGAAGGCGGTCGTTTAATTGTGGCGTTCTCGCCCCAATTCCGACTACCTTCTTCTATAAAAGTTATGAACATTATTTGAAGTATGCCTAGCAATTATTTACACTTTACAGATATATAAATTAAAATAGTGTTGTCCATATATTGATCATGAAAGGAAAGGATAAGCATGACGAGAGATGAGTTACATACGCAAATAAATGTTTTAAAATCTAAAATGATCTTCATAGGAAATGCGAAAGGGCTTAACCATCCTGAAACGATTAAATATAGCCAACAACTAGATGTGTATTTAAACTACTATGCAAATTTAGAAATGCATAACACAGTAAATAACAAAAGTAAAAGTGCACTTATCCCTCTATTTCCTCAACGCCATTTCCATCTAGTTTTACGATTCTTTTATCGTCTGCATGGAAAGTAACAATATAATAATTTCTTACGTTAGTAGCTTTTACTGATTCCGGCTTTGCCCCGTACTTAGCTTTATAGTAGCTTAGTATATTTACTACTAACTTAAAAGGCACTTCTTTTGTCTCATCTAATTGGATGTCGCTCAAATTTACTATTTCTGTAGTGAGATTTGTTTCATTTCTGTTTTCACTTTCAACCATGCTTCTATTGGAATGCTGAGCACCTTTCCAAACATGATCACGAACCTGTCCTTGATTTTCTTGGGCATTTATCTTCTCTAATTCTTTCAAAATTTTATTGTTAACGATGTTTGTTGTATTTGTTTGGTCAACGATCATCGAAAGAAATTCTATGATGTAAGCAACACCGATTAACAGTAAGCCGATCGTTACACTCGATATAACTAACATGATAAAAAATGAAAATGTGATTCCTTGAAAACCAATAAAGATTGAAACCAATACACCAATGATCATTTCAGCAATACCGATGATTCTTAATATGTTTGCTACGTAGTATTCCATATGTTTCCTCCTCGCTGTTTATCATATTGCCTAATTCGTACCTTTAAGAGAACGATAAACACCCTCTATTTATTACGATGTACCTTGAACACAAGCAAAGGCAATAGATTGTAATATTTCCAACATATCACTAAAGGAGAAGAAACTCTATTATTTTTTTTCGCCATACTGCTTTAAAAACTTAGCAATTAAGCTATCTAGCTCTATACTATTCGTTACTGTTTTTCTATGATTCAAACCGTATTCATTCCCATTTTCTATCATTTCTTTTCTCTTATCTTCAATTTTAGTTTTAAGACTTTCTCTACTCTCTGCCATATTCCTTCCTCTTCTTATCACAATTATTTTATCTAATATGACCAAATATTTATTGTTATGAGTAACATTAATAAGACTTTAAAGAAAGGGCTAATCTCCCTAAGAAGTTACCGTTATTTTATCTCCCAGCAGTTTCTATCATTTTTCCCAGTACACCATATTGTTTTATAAGCGTTTGTTCTTTACGTAATAATACATGTTAATTTATACTACAGCACACCTCATAGCAAAACAATATTATATTTTCCAAACAAATGAGAAACAATATATAGAAATAGTATTTTTACACCGTCATCATCTATTTAGACCTCTGTGTGATTATGCAATTTTTGTATTATGTAATATACTTTTTAAATGTATTAAAAATGATGAAAACATAGATTAATACACATAATGACCTTAGTAGGCTAATGACTTTAATGAAAAAAGGAGACTGACATTAATCCTATAGGGGAAAAACAATATGAATTAAAGTTTTTATTTTCTAAATATTTTCCTTAATTAATTCACCACCGTTTGCCAGCATGTATTGACAATTATTCTCCGTTATTTGCCACACGCTATATATGCTTTTTTATTCATAAAAACTCCTAATGATCCATCAATGTCATGAATCCATTAGGAGTTTCCTATTTAATCCCTTTGATATAAATCCCTCGTATACACCTTTTCCTTCACATCAGCTATTTCTGCGTCCAGGCGGTTTGATACGATAATATCAGAAACTTGTTTAAATTCTTCTAAACTTTTGATTACTTTATAATCATTGAAAGTCTCTTCGTGAAGACCAGGCTCATATATGACTAGCTCGATATTTTTAGCTTTGAGTCTCTCCATAATACCTTGAATTGCGGATGCTCTAAAATTGTCTGACCCTGTTTTCATTGTCAAACGGTAAATACCTACTACTTTCGGATTACTAGCAATGATCTGTGCGGCAATATGATCCATTCTTGTACTGTTTGCATCAACAATACCATTAATAATGTTATTTGGAATGCCTTCATAATTCGCTCTTAATTGCTTCGTATCTTTAGGAAGACAATAACCACCATAACCGAAGGAAGGGTTATTGTAATGATCTCCAATACGTGGATCTAATCCAACACCTTCAATAATTTGCTTTGCATTTAGACCCTTCATTTCCGCGTAAGTATCAAGTTCATTAAAATAAGCTACTCGAAGAGCTAGATAAGTATTAGAAAATAGCTTCACTGCTTCAGCTTCTGTAGAATCAGTAAATAACATGCGTACATCTTTTTTAATCGCACCTTGTAATAATAGGTTGGCGAATGTTTTTGCACGATCTGATTGTTCACCTACTATAATTCTTGACGGATATAAGTTGTCATACAATGCTTTGCCTTCACGTAAAAATTCTGGTGAAAACATAATATTGTCTGTATTATACTTTTCTTTTACATCTTTCGTATAACCGACCGGAATCGTAGACTTGATCACCATTACCGTATTAGGGTTTACTTCTAATACTGTCTCTATAACACTCTCCACAGACTTTGTATTGAAATAATTCGTTTCTGGATCATAGTCTGTTGGGGTCGCAATGATAACGAAGTCCGCATTCTCATATGCTTTATATTTATCAGTAGTAGCAACAAGATTTAATTCCTTCGTCGCTAAAAATTCTTCAATTTCCTTATCTGCGATCGGTGATTGCTTACGGTTTACCATATCGACTTTCTCTTCCACTATATCAACTGCAACTACTTCATTATGTTGTGCCAATAACACTGCATTCGATAATCCAACATACCCTGTTCCCGCAACTGCTATTTTCATTGTAAAATACAACCTCATTTCTTTTTCTACATTCTTCTTTATTTTACACGAGTAATATCCAAATTATAGCATAAAATTCATTCTATATAGCTGACAGTCTATTTTTCTAACCGAAGAATATTATAAAATAAATTGTCTTGTTTTAGGTAAGTTATTTATAGATGTAACATTTTTATCACATTGGCGAATTTAGGAATAAGCTTCCGAACTGTTACCACAGAGATGAGGTACTCCGCCAGGGTGTTTCATCTAATTGTTAACTCCCTTTTTTAGCATTCTTAAAAAAGCTTCAAATGATTGCTCAACAATGACTAATCGATTCTTTTCATGCTCCCACAATACTATAGTTGGCTCCATATAGGAAATGTTACGATAATCAAAGCATAGGTAATTACCGAACGGATCATTCGCAAACGGAATGACTTTTTGTGGTAGTTCTAACCAGCTAACAACATCCTTCACACCGCCTTTTACCGGGTAGACATTCAAAAATGATTTCACTACACGCTCTTCCTGTTGTATATAATACTTATTTGGTTTTGGACGTCCTCCATTATAAAGCTTCATTAATATACGATACGTACTCGGTAAAAGAATGTCGAATTCATTTTCTAAATTATTTAAGCTTTTTTCCGTAGCAGGATTTTTTACAAAACGCCACTCTAGCTTCGTATTACCTTCCATCGGTTCCCCCTCCCCACACAGACCGGCCGCCACTATGTCCTGTTTTCGCGTGAATTTCTTCATCAACAAGCTCTAGTTTTCCAAGGTCCTCATGGTGATGCCATGTATAGCCATCTGGTGTTTCACCAGCATAAATTTGTTCTAATTGATCGATTGAAAATTGTGCAGCAATCGTCTCGTTTTCACTAACCATATCGATAAGCTCTCCGTTTGCATAGGAAAAATGCAAGTAATCGCTGCTTCCATACAGCTCCTCTGGCAGTACAACTTCGGCAACAGCGTCGAACACTGGAAATACGCCAACTACCTCTGTCCCATCCTCTAGCGCAATCGCTTGTGCTTCAAATGGGACACCGGTTTCGGGATGAAGCTGCCCTGCGAGACTACTGTTATGTGTGTTAATAAAGGTGCCTTCCTCCGCCATTGCAATATTGCCGCCATCCACGAGATCAATAACAGTAAAAGCAATGCCACCAATAATAACCACTTTAGCGACACCACTTGCTCCGATTTTCACTCGTTCATAATCCTTGCTATATAAGCCCTTTACAATTTGGGCACTATTTTGGAGCGTATAAATGGCCGTTTTTCCAATACCGACAACTGTCCGTCCTGTTGCATGACCTATTTCTCCAAATCCTTCCCATACAACTGAACCGTCCCAACGAATCAACCCCTCTGTCGTTTTCCATGCTCCTTGCCCAAGTTGGCCGGCAACACCACCTGTGAAACGGGACGATTTATGAATGCCTTCACCTAATTCCATGAAAAACTTATTATGAAATCGTTGACCAACCTTTTCTAACGGCTTTCCTAACAAGAAGCCAGCTGCATTACCTACACTCTCTCCTGTCGTATGTACGAGGCCCTTTCCTGTCGTTTCCTTAAGGACTCTATCCTTTTCATGGAGTTTTTTCGCACCATCAATTACTTTTTCCCCAAGCTTTTTTGTCTCCTTCTTAACCCGGTCTTGAAAACTCATCTTTCGTTCTCCTTATGAAGGGATTTTAACTTCATTGTGCAGTATTTTTTCGAGGTTGTGAAGAATTATTTGCTGCGTTTCGGATGATTTCAACTAAGTTGCGCATGACTTCACTGAGTTACATGAATTTTACCATAATTTGTATAAAATATAAGTCCAGTTTTATAAGTAAAATAGTGTCCGATTGACTAGTAAAAGGGATACTCAATAGGTAAAATCAACCTTTTGAGTATCCCTTTTAGAGCTAATCATTTTTTCCATTTATTTTATAGTAGGATTCATTAATTTCTGGTACGTTCATCCACCATATATCACCAGCGCCTGGTTCGTTCGTATCTGGATTAGGGAGTAATAAGACGAGACTTATTATGCCCAAAATGGCAACGAGAAAGATAATTTTTTTCTTCAAACTAGTGCTCCTCTCTCCTAGAAAGGTAAAGTGAAGAATACGCCGCTAAAGAACACATATGCAGCAATTAAAGTTAAAATGATATTGAGTAATTGACCTACAATATATAAAACGATTGGTTTACCACCACGGACACCTTTAGCTAACTCTTTAAAATTGGATTCTAATCCAATACTTACAAAGGCAAGTGTGAAAAATAGATTGCGATAACTATCAACTACTGAGCCTGATGCGTCTACTGTTTGTTGTGGTAGTAAAAATGAGAAAATTAAAGATGCTGCAATAAATCCAATAATGAATTTAGGCATACGCGTCCAAATTTCCTTCGCCTTCACTTTCTTTTTTTCCGTGCCTTGCCCATTCGCTGCATTTTGACGTGAAACGAAAAAGATCGCTATAGCTACCGCTACAAAACCTATTAATATATTTTGTACCATCTTGATGACGGAGGCTACTTCCATTGCATTGTCACCTAGCATTGATCCAGCTGCAACGACAGCACCTGTTGCATCAATAGTTCCCCCGAGCCATGCCCCACCAACTATCGGATCAATTCCCAATAGTGAAACGAGTGCAGGCATACCAAGCATCATGAGAATCGTAAAAATCAGTGTTATAGAGATCGCTAGCGTGATCTCTTCCTTTTTTGCTTTTGCTGCTGTACCAGATGCAATTGCCGCTGATACACCACACACTGCCGTTGCAGAAGAGATCGTTACTGCTAACTCTCGTTGGTCGTTCATTTTTAAAACACGTTGTGAGAATATATACATGACAATGATAACAATTGGCGTCACAACCCAGGCTACGCCTATACCGAGCATGCCTAAAGCTAGCATTCTATCGAATAAAATAGAAGCACCTAATAATACAAGTCCTGTTTTAATATACAACTCCGTTTTTAAAACACTTTTTAAGATTGCTGGTGTTTTGAAAACGTTACTAATAACTAGACCTATGACAAGTGCCCAGATGACATCGTTAAAGCCATAATGTCGAAAAGGGGCATACTGACCGATAACATAAGCGACTAGTGTAAGTAAAAATAGAATTGGAAACCCTATTAAAAACTGCTTTTGAAATTTCCCTTTTAAAAAGCTGACTGCAATTAAAAATACGATAAGTGCAATGACTCCTGTTAATATAATTCCAAACAAGTTTTCTCCTGGAATCGCGTTAAAAATACTTTCGCTACCTTCTGTTCCCCAGCGACTAGGCAGCGTCGCTCCAGGAAAAGAAATGAAAATGATTAAACTAATTAATCCAAAACCTAGCCAAACTGCCCACCAATCTTCTGTATTTAACGGGTGTTTCTTTACTGGCGGCTTCGCCTCTGATAAATTCACATCTTTTTCTTCTGCCATTCTTTCCCCTCCGTACTCCTCTTCGATTCGTTATTATTTCTACTAGTGATTATGAGAAGCCCTCGGTTATCCGCTAGACTTACTTTTTCTTTTTCACATCAAAACGTTTTTTCTCTGTTGCATCAATTTGAGTTACTTCTCCGTTGTGGAGCGTTATCGTAATAGAACCAAAATCAATTTTTTCAATGAGTTTTTTTATTTCCTCTAAGTACTGTAATTCCTTTTCCCCCACACTCAATCACTCCTATTTACGATATGCCTAATATGTAATGATGACACAACACTATTTTAAGTTTATAAAACACATTTGTTAACTCGGAATTGATACTGCATTAGAGGACTGTTTCTATTTTTCTAACAATTACTTTTTATATTATTCCGATAATCCATACTTGTCAAGTATGAATTATGAAGTGATTTAACCTTATGTTGTCATTTGATACGGGATTAAAAGTTAGATAGTCTACATACTCATCGCTTCTCACGTTTGAATTGATGCGTTGGATGAAAAAAGGCGACTAATAGGTAGAAATATACCTTTTAAGTCACCTCTCTTTTTTCAACTAATATTTATCGTTGTACACATCATGATAAAGTTGTTCTACCTCTGTCATCTCCATAAATCCAGAAAAACCAACCTTTGAATCGCCATCTTTAAAAATAATCTTAAAGGGGGTTTCCGTTATAGAAAAGAATTTAGCTAATTCTTGGTGATCATGGAAACGGACATTGATAAAGATCATTTCAGGGTACTTTTTTGCTAAATCGCTTTGCTGCTTAAGTGAAAAATGCGAGGACTGCGT